>JBGVPE010000031.1:0-80688 GCA_045126895.1 Acutalibacteraceae bacterium
AACCCAGACCCCTGCCGAATATTACATTAGCCTTGAAATCGCTGAACGCTCTTTCTATAAGATTGCTTCTTACACTGTCACCTGCAAGGAACCTTTCAACAGTGGGCATAAAAAATTCCAGAATGTTTCGTGCAAATGTACACACAACAACGGTACACATTGTTATGATTGTCAGGTTTTTTGCTCTGTTTTTCTTATCTGTATAAATAAGAACTATAAGACAAAGTGCAAGTTCAATTGTGCCGAACATTGCGCCGCCTCGTGAGCCTGAGAGCAGTAATGCTGCATACTCAATAAGACCCAGGAAAAAGTAAGGGTACTTTCTCGTTGAAATATAAAACGAAAACGGCATCACAAGCATCAGTATAGTTGAAACGTTGTTTCTCCACTGCATATAAATAATACGATATTCACTCAATACTATATCGCGATACATGAAATACTGAAAAAATACCATGAATGAGCAAAGTGCACCTGCAACCATCATGATATAAGACACTCTCATTCTCAGGCTGTAATCACGGCTTGTATGAAGGTGAGTGCTGAGTAATATGTAAATCAGGAGCATACCGAAGCCTAAACCAAAGGTATGATAAAGTGATGCACCGTTAAAATAGTCATCAGCAGATATGATACCGACGCCGCCCAGCGTAATAACAAAAGACATTATCACATACGGGATTGTCAGCTTGCCGAATTGTATTTTTTTACGGTATACTACAAAATGAAAAACAAATGAAAAAACCAGAGGTATCAGGATCCACCAGAATTTTATAAACATATTGAATGAATCATAGCATTTGATAGAAATGATACATACCATCATAAAGGTTGGCAGCGTAGCTATTATATCATCACAAAAAACAAGTATTGCCGAAAGAAGAACGGCAAAACCCGCTATACCGTAAGCAATAGGCATATTGTCACCGTTATATCTTATTATGATAATTGCAACAGCTGCAACAAACTGAAAGAAAACGCAGGCTTTTGACATAAAGAACTTACGTATTGCCAGAACAGTTTTATTGTTATCCATTTTTAATTTAAGGCTTGATTCCATAAAATCCCTCCTTATTTCTTGTATTTATAGTATAACAGACGGTGAGTTAAAATCAAGTAAAAATCCATATATATTTAAACTGATAATGGCGATTATTTCTTTTTCACAAAAGATTTTCCTGAATTAGTTAAAATTTTGACAAAAAAATTGTTTTTTGATGTTTACAACTGGGATTAAAAGTGGTATTATCATTGGTGGTATAAAATAATGCTATTACTGATATATACTATGAAGGAGGATAATCAAAAATGGCAAGAAAAATGAAAACCATGGACGGTAATAACGCTGCTGCTTATGTGTCTTATGCATTCACAGAAGTTGCAGGTATTTACCCAATCACCCCATCAAGCCCAATGGCTGACTATGTTGACCAGTGGTCTGCACAGGGTGTGAAAAACATCTTCGGTACAACTGTTAAGGTTGCAGAGATGCAGTCTGAAGCAGGTGCTGCAGGTACAGTTCACGGCTCACTCGCAGCCGGCGCACTCACAACAACTTATACAGCTTCTCAGGGTCTTCTTCTTATGATCCCTAACATGTATAAGATTGCAGGTGAACTTTTACCTTCAGTTTTCCACGTTTCAGCTCGTTGTGTTGCTTCTCATGCACTTAACATTTTCGGCGACCATTCTGACGTTTATGCATGCCGTCAGACAGGTTTTGCAATGCTTGCTGAAACAAACACTCAGGAAGTTATGGACCTCGGTGCTGTTGCTCACCTTGCATCAATCAAGAGCCGTGTTCCTTTCATCAACTTCTTTGATGGTTTCCGCACATCTCATGAACTCCAGAAGATTTCTATCTGGGATTATGAAGATCTTAAAGAAATGTGCGATATGGATGCTGTTGACGCATTCCGTAAACGTGCTCTTAATCCTGATCGTCCTGTTATGCGTGGTTCACACGAAAACGGTGATATCTTCTTCCAGCACAGAGAAGCATGTAATGAATATTACGATGCAGTTCCCGGTATTGTTGAAGAATATATGGATAAAGTTAACGCTAAACTCGGCACAGACTACAAACTCTTCAACTACTACGGTGCTCCTGATGCAGAGAACATCATCGTTGCTATGGGTTCAATCTGTGACGTAGCAGAAGAAGTTATCGATTACCTCACCGCAAGAGGCGAAAAAGTTGGTCTTGTTAAAGTTCGTCTTTATCGTCCTTTCTCAGCTGAGAAACTTGTTGAAGCTATTCCTTCAACTGTTAAAAAGATTGCTGTTCTTGACAGAACTAAGGAACCCGGCTCACTTGGTGAACCTCTCTTCCTTGATGTTGTTGCAGCTCTTGCAGCTACAGGCAGAACAGCTCAGGTATTTGGCGGTCGTTACGGTCTCGGTTCAAAAGACACACCACCATCAAGCATCTTTGCAATTTATGATGAACTTAAGAAAGATGCTCCTAAAAAGCAGTTCACAATCGGTATCAACGATGACGTTACACATCTTTCTCTTGCAGAGACTGAAGCTCCAAACACAGCTGCAGAAGGCACAATCGAGTGCAAATTCTGGGGTCTTGGCGGTGACGGTACAGTAGGTGCTAACAAGAACTCAATCAAAATCATCGGTGACCATACTGATAAATTTGTTCAGGCATACTTCCAGTATGACTCAAAGAAAACAGGCGGTATCACTGTTTCTCACCTTCGCTTTGGTGACAAGCAGATCAAGAGCCCTTACTATATCAACAAAGCTGACTTCGTTGCTTGCCATAACCCATCATATGTAATCAAGGGTTACAAAATGGTTAATGACGTTAAACCGGGCGGCGTATTCCTTATCAACTGCCAGTGGTCAGCAGAAGAGCTTGACAAACACATGCCTGCTGAAGCAAAACGTTATATTGCTAAAAACAACATTCAGCTTTACACAGTTAATGCTATTGACCTTGCTGCTCAGATCGGTATGGGTAAACGCACTAACACAATCCTTCAGGCTGCTTTCTTCGCACTTGCAAAGGTTATGCCTATTGAAGAAGCTGTTCAGTATATGAAAGACGCTGCAACAAGATCTTACCTCAAAAAAGGTCAGGATGTTGTTGATATGAACCACAAGGCTATCGATGCCGGTGTTTCTGCTTTTGCTAAAGTTGAAGTTCCTGCAGCTTGGGCAGATGCTTGTGATGATGTAGCTGAAGATGCAGCTCAGGGTCCTGCAAAACTCGTTAAGATGGTTGACGGCATCATGAAACCTGTTTCTAAGATGGACGGTGACTCTCTTCCTGTTTCTGCTTTTGTTGACCATGCAGACGGTACTTTCGAACATGGTGCATCTGCTTACGAAAAACGTGCAGTTGCAGTTCTCGTTCCTGAATGGGATCCTACATCATGTGCAAAATGTAATAAATGTTCATTTGTTTGCCCACATGCTACAATCCGTCCGTTCGCTCTCAGCGAAGAGGAAGTTGCAGCTGCTCCTGCAAATATGAAAACTGCTGCTAAACCTATCGTTAAGACAAACTACACATACACTCTTGCAGTTTCACCTATGGATTGTATGGGTTGCGGTGTTTGTATCGGCGTTTGTCCTACAAACTCACTTAAGATGGTTGCTCGTGAATCTCAGGATGATCAGCAGGCAGTATTTGATTACTGTGTAGCTAACGTAACCGAAAAAGCTGAAACAACAGCTAACATGACTGTTATCAACAGCCAGTACAAGAAACCTTTACTTGAGTTCTCAGGTTCTTGCGCAGGTTGTGCTGAAACAGCTTATGCACGCCTTGTAACACAGCTCTTCGGTGACCGTATGTATATCTCTAACGCAACAGGTTGTTCTTCAATCTGGGGTGGTCCTGCTGCTACATCACCATATACTGTAAACAGCAAGGGTCAGGGTCCTGCATGGGCTAACTCATTGTTTGAAGATAACGCTGAGCACGGCTTCGGTATGTTCCTCGGTCAGAAAGCTATCCGCGACAACCTTATTGCTAAAGTCGGCAATATCGTTGAATCTGACAAAGCATCTGATGAGCTCAAAGCTGCAGCTGCTGCATACCTTGACACAGTAGACAATGGCGATAAGAATGCTGCTGCTACTGATGCTCTTGTTGCTGAACTTGAAAAAGTTTCAGGTTGCGATCTTTGCGCATCTATCCTTGAAAACAAAGAATACCTTTCAAAGAAATCTGTTTGGATCTTTGGTGGTGACGGTTGGGCATACGACATCGGCTTCGGCGGTGTTGACCATGTTCTCGCATCAGGCGAAGATGTAAACATCATGGTATTTGATACAGAGGTTTACTCAAACACAGGCGGACAGGCTTCTAAAGCATCTAACATCGGTCAGGTTGCTCAGTTCGCAGCTTCAGGTAAGGCTATCGCTAAGAAGAGCCTTTCAGAAATTGCTATGAGCTACGGCTATGTTTATGTTGCACAGATCGCTATGGGTGCTGACCAGAATCAGACTCTCAAAGCAATCAAAGAAGCTGAAGCTTACAATGGTCCTTCTATCATCATCTGCTACTCACCATGCGAAATGCACGGTATCAAAGGCGGCGGAATGATGAACTGCCAGTCAGAAATGAAGAAAGCTGTTGATTGTGGCTATTGGAATCTCTTCAGATATAACCCTGCTCTCAAAGCAGAGGGTAAAAACCCATTTGTTCTTGACAGCAAAGCTCCGGCTCCGGGTTATCAGGAATTCATCAAGAATGAAAGCCGTTATGCTTCTCTTCTTCGTGCATTCCCTGAAAGAGCAGAAAAACTCTTCAGTGAAGCAGAAACTACAGCTATGGCAAGATATGAACATCTTGTTAAACTTCAGGCTCTCTACGCTCCTGACGCTGAATAATTATTAAAAAACAGCGTACACTTTAACCGGTGTACGCTGTTTTGGAATGTCTACGGATAATTTTTATATTTATTAAATACTGTTTTTGGTAAAAAGCACACAAAATAAAAGTGAATATTTATGTATGTTCACTCTTTTAATATCGCAAAAACACCCAAAAAATCATTGACAATAACCTGATTAAAATAGTATAATATTTTGAATAGATTTATACCTTTTTAAAGAGGTGAAAATTGATGCAGCACTTTTTAAAGATGTCAGACTTATCTTGTGAAGAGATAATCTCAATTCTTGATTTAGCTGATGAGCTTAAACAGAAAAAACGTAACAATATTCCGCATCAGCTTCTTAAGGGTAAGTCCTTAGGCATGATTTTTACTAAGTCATCAACAAGAACCAGAGTATCTTTTGAAGTAGGTATGTATGAGCTTGGGGGAACAGCTTTGTTCTTAAGCTCAACAAATACCCAGATGGGCAGAGGTGAGCCTATTGAAGACACGGCAAGGGTTCTCTCACGTTACCTTGACGGTATTGTGATAAGAACTTTTGAACACGAAGAGGTAGAAACTCTTGCTAAGTATTCTTCGGTACCTGTTATAAACGGTCTTTCTGATTATTCTCACCCTTGTCAGACTATGGCGGATTTGCAGACAATCAGGGAATACAAAGGTTCTTTTGAAAATAAAAAGCTATGTTACATCGGGGATGGTAATAATGTAGCTAACTCAATTATTGTCGGCGGTATTAAAACAGGCATGAAGGTAAGCGTTGCTTGCCCTGAAGAATATATGCCTGATGATGAAGTGGTTAAATGGGCACTGTCAACAGGCAATCTTCATATAACCACTAATGTTAAAGAAGCCGCAGAGAATGCAGATGTCCTTTACACAGATGTATGGGCATCGATGGGTATGGAAGATGAAATAAAAGAAAGACGTATAGCTTTTGAAGGTTATCAGATTAACGATGAGGTTATGAAGGTTGCCAAAAGCGATGCTATTGTTCTTCACTGTCTTCCTGCTCATAAAGAAGAAGAGATTACAAAGAATGTTTTTGAGCAACATGCAAATGAGATTTTTGATCAGACAGAAAACCGTCTGCATGTTCAGAAAGCAATTATGGTTAAATTAATGGCAGATTAACGCAGTTCAGGATTTTTATAAAGGAATGATTGATATGAAAAAAGCTTTTATTGTTCTTGAAAACGGTCAGGTCTTTGAAGGCCAGCGCTTCGGTGCTGACGGTGAAGCACTTGGTGAGCTTGTTTTCACAACAGGTATGGTAGGTTACATTGAAACATTGACAGACCCTTGCTACTATGGTCAGATTGTTGTTCAGACCTTCCCGCTTCTTGGTAACTACGGTATGATTAACGAAGACACCGAGGGTAAAAAGAGTTTTGTTAAAGGTGTAGTAGTCAGAGAATGGTGTGACACACCGTCTAACTTCAGAATGGATTCTGATATTGATGAATACCTTAAAAAAGAGAATATTGTCGGCATCTGCGGACTTGATACAAGAGAGATTACACAGATTATACGTGAAAACGGTGTAATGAATGCAAAAATTGTTGATGAAGTTACCGATGATGTTTTAGCCGAAATCAAGAATTATAAAATTAAAGAGGCTGTTAAATCAGTGTCAAAAGGTGAAACAGAAACTTTTGAAGCTAAAGGTGACGAAGAGTACACTGTTGCAGTTATTGATTTAGGTGAAAAGAGTGACATCGTAAAGCAGCTTAACAAGAGAGGCTGTAAGGTTGTTGCTGTTCCTTATAACACCTCTGCAGACGAAATTCTCAAATATAATCCTGACGGTGTTATGCTCACAGAAGGCCCCGGTAACCCTGCTGATGAAACAGGTACTGTTGAGCAGGTTAAAGCTCTTATGGGTAAGGTTCCTATGTTTGGTATCGGCTTAGGTCATCAGATAATGGCTCTTGCAGCAGGTGCAAAAACAGAGAAGCTTAAATACGGCCATCGTGGCGCTAATCAGCCGGTTAAAAATCTTGAAATCGGTCAGACATACATCACAAGCCAGAATCACGGCTATGCAGTTGTGGCTGACAGCCTTCCTCAGGGTGTTGAACAGGCATTTGTAAATGCAAATGACGGCACTTGTGAGGGTGTAAAATATACAGACAAAAAAGCTTTTTCAGTTCAGTTCCATCCTGAAACAGGTTCAGGTCCTATGGATACAGAATTTTTATTTGATAAATTTGTAGAAATGATGGGAGGTAAGAACAATGCCGTTAAATAAAGATATTAAAAAAGTATTGGTTATCGGCTCAGGTCCTATCGTTATCGGTCAGGCTGCAGAGTTTGACTATGCAGGTGCCCAGGCTTGCCGTGTTCTTAAAGATGCAGGTCTTGATGTTGTTCTTGTTAACTCTAACCCTGCTACAATTATGACAGATAAGGCTCTTGCAGATGAGATTTATCTTGAACCACTTACAGAAGATACAGTAATGCGTATCATTGAAAAAGAACGTCCTGACAGTTTGCTTGCAGGCTTAGGCGGACAGACAGGTCTTACAATCGCTATGCAGCTTTCAAAGAGTGGCTACCTTGATAAAATGGGTGTTAAACTCCTTGGTACAAACTATGAAGCTATCGACAAAGCTGAAGACCGTCAGATGTTCCGTGATACAATGGTTAAAATCGGTCAGCCTTGTATCCCTTCGGATATTGCAGAAACTCTTGAAGATTCAATCGCAATCGCTGAAAAAATCGGATACCCTGTTATCATCCGTCCTGCTTTCACATTGGGCGGTGCAGGCGGCGGTGTTGCTTACAATGTGGACGAGCTTAAAGTTATCGCTAAAAACGGACTTCTTCTTTCACCTATCACACAGGTTCTTGTTGAAAAATACATCTACGGCTGGAAAGAAGTAGAGTTTGAGGTTATGCGCGACAGCGTTGGTAATGCAATCGCAATCTGCTCTATGGAAAACGTTGACCCTGTTGGTGTTCATACAGGTGACAGTATTGTTATTGCCCCTGCTGTTACACTTTCAAACAAAGAGTATCAGATGCTTCGTAAGGCATCACTTGATATTATCACAGAGCTTGGTATTGAAGGCGGCTGTAACTGTCAGTTTGCCTTGAATCCTGACAGCTTTGAATATGCAGTTATTGAAGTTAACCCTCGTGTATCCCGTTCATCAGCTCTTGCAAGTAAGGCAACAGGTTTCCCTATTGCAAAAGTTACTTCAAAAATTGCTCTCGGTTATACACTTGATGAAATCCGCAACGACATCACCGGTGAAACATGTGCTTGCTTTGAGCCTACTATTGACTATGTCGTTGTTAAATTTCCTAAATGGCCTTTTGAAAAGTTTGTTCAGGCAAACCGTAAATTAGGCACACAGATGAAAGCTACCGGTGAAGTTATGGCTATTGCCCCTTCTTTTGAAATGGCAATTATGAAAGCCGTAAGAGGTGCTGAAATCTCACTTGACACCCTCAATTATAAAAAATTCCCTGAAAATATGGATGTTGTTGAACGTCTCGGCGTTTGCGATGACCTTCGTTTGTTCACTGTTTTCAGAGCACTTAAAGAGGGCGTAAGCATTGATAAAATCAATGAAATTACAAGAATTGATAAATGGTTCTTATCAAAGCTTCTTAATCTTGTTAATTATGAAAAGATGCTTGAATCAGGCAATCTTGATGAAGATTATTATATCAAAGGTAAAAAATACGGTTATACAGATGAGGCTATCAAGCGTCTTGCAGGTAAGCTTCCTGAAGAAACAAGGGATGCAGTTTACAAAATGGTTGACACCTGTGCTGCTGAGTTTGCTGCTCAGACTCCGTATTTCTACTCAACTTATGATAATCATTGTGAATCACGAGCCCTTCCTAAATCTGATAAAAAGAAGATTATCGTTCTCGGTTCAGGTCCTATCAGAATCGGCCAGGGTATTGAGTTCGACTACTCATCAGTTCACTGTGTATGGACTCTTAAAGAGTTAGGTTATGAGGTTGTTATCATCAACAACAACCCTGAAACAGTTTCAACAGACTTTGACACTGCTGACAGACTTTATTTTGAGCCATTGAGTGAAGAAGATGTTATGAACGTCATCAAGGTTGAAAATCCGATCGGTGTTGTTGTAGCTTTTGGCGGTCAGACCGCTATTAAGCTTACAAAATTCCTTGATGAAAGCGGTATTCAGATTCTCGGTACATCAGCTGAAGGTATTGATATCGCTGAAGACAGAGAACGTTTTGATGCACTTCTTGAATCATTCAATATCCGCAGACCAAAAGGTCAGACTATAATGGATGTTGACAGTGCACTTGCAGCAGCTGCAACATTAGGCTATCCTGTTCTTCTTCGTCCTTCTTATGTTATCGGCGGGCAGAACATGACTATTGCTTATAATGAGAACGATGTAAGACAGTATATGGATATAATCCTTTCTCAGAAAATTGAAAACCCTGTTCTTGTTGATAAATATATGATGGGCAAAGAGCTTGAGGTTGACGTAATTTCTGACGGTAAAGATATTCTTATCCCCGGTATTATGGAGCATATTGAACGCGCAGGTGTTCATAGCGGTGACTCAATTGCAGTTTACCCTCCATTCACACTTACCGATACAATGATTGAAAAAGTTGTTGAATGTTCAACAAACCTTGCTCTTTCACTTGGTACAAAGGGACTTGTTAATATTCAGTATCTCTTCTACCAGAATGACCTTTATGTTATCGAGGTTAACCCTCGTGCTTCAAGAACAATCCCTTACATCAGTAAAGTTACCAATGTTCCTATGGTTGAGCTTGCAACAAAGGTAATGGTAGGTCATAGCCTTAAAGATTTAGGCTATGGTACAGGTCTTTATAAAACACCTCCTTACTTTGCAATCAAAGTTCCTGTATTCTCATTTGAAAAGCTCAGCGATGTTAACTCAGAGCTTGGCCCACAGATGAAATCAACAGGTGAGGTTCTCGGCCTTGCAAGATCTCTTAATGAGGCATTGTTCAAGGGTCTTGTTTCAGCAGGTTTCAAACTTTGCGAAAGAAGCACATATCACCATATGCATCACAACGGCGGTGTTCTTATTACTGTTCAGGATAAAGATAAGGACGAGGTTATTCCGCTTGCAAAGAAATTCAGTGATGTGGGTCTCAAAATTTATGCAACTGACGGCACTGCTAACGCTATCAGAAGCCTTGGCGTTGACGTTGAGGTTGTAAGCAGCATCAACAACGGTGATGATATGCTTCAGCTTCTTGAAACAGGTGCAGTTAACTATATCGTTTATACAGGCTCAACAAAGCAGAAGGCTATTGAAAACTTTATCAGACTTCACAGAAGAGCTGTTCAGCTTTCAATCACTTGCCTTACTTCACTTGATACAGCTAATGCTCTTGCTGATATTATCGCAAGCCGCTTCACACAGAAGAATACAGAGCTTGTTAATATCAACAATATGAGAGAAACAAAGAAGCGTATTGCATTCACAAAGATGCAGGCTTCAGGTAATGACGATATCTATTTCAACAATTTTGACGGTGAAATTGATTCTCCTGAATCACTTACAATCAACTTTATTGACAGAAACTACGGTATCGGCGGTGACGGTTCTGTATTCCTTGAAAAATCTGATGTTGCTGATGCAAAAATGAGAGTTTTCAACACAGACGGTACAGTTACACTTATGGCTGCTAACAGTATCAGATGCGCTGCTAAATATCTTTATGACCAGGGTCTTGTGCCTAAGAAAGAGATGAAGCTTGAAACAGCAAGCGGTGTTATTGATGTTAAGCTTTATTCTTACAATGGTGAGGTACGCTCTGCAAGAGTAAATCTTGGTGCACCTGATTTTGATCCCAAAAATATCCCTGTCAATATTGAAGCAGATAAAGTTATAGATTATCCTGTTACCATTGACGGCAAAGAATACAAAATCAACTGCGTAACAGTCTGCAACTCACACTGTGTAATTTTTGGTGACAAAATTGAAGATGTTGATATGAACGAGTTAGGTGACACAATGAGAAACTCAGGCATCCTTCCTGAATATATCAACACAGAGCTTGCAAGGGTTGTCAATAAAAACACAATCAAAATGCGTTGCTATGAGCGTGCTGTCAACGGTGAAAGCCTTGGATGTGGTACAGGTGCTTGTGCAACAGTTGTTGCAGCTATCGAAAACGGACTTTGCAACATGAATGAAGATATTACGGTTAAAATGCGCGGCGGCGATGTAACTGTAAGATACGATGGAGAAAAGATTTATCTTCTCGGTGATGCAAACAAAGTTTATGAAGGCGTAATCGAATATTAATTTCAAACGGCAATCGAGGTTGACTCGGTTGCCGTTTTTGCATCATAAATATTTTATTTGACAAGGTTTATAATATCACTATATATATTGTATATACTGCACAAAGGGGCAGGTGCATATTTAAGTATCTCATTTAAAGGGATAGCTTTCTGATCATCGCTTTCAAATAATTTTTCACCTATGTGTACAGATATCTGTTGGTTTTCTCTTTCGGCATAAATCATGGCAGGGGACAAGCCCGATTCAATCATCGCTGTATTGTTTTTTGCTGCAAAAACCCCCATAGCAATAAGTATAGCGCTGACAATAACTACACTTATTGATACAAAAGTGTGAAAAAGTTTGCCGCTTTCAGACCATAAATCTTTCATAAAATCACCTTTCTTTATGTTATATAATTAGTTGTTGACGGTTAATTTTGTGTTTATTCATAACGATTTGTGACAAACAACAAAATTTTAACAAATTATTTATATTTATTATGTAAATTAAAGTTGAAATTTTACAAATAATTGATTATAATATATACTGTTCTAAATTGGAAAGAATTCTGAAAGGAGAATTTTTAATATGGCACTTACAAATAATAAAACAATCCTCAGCTGGGTTGACGAGCAGATTGCTCTTGTTAAGCCTGACAGCGTAGTTTGGATTGACGGTTCAGAAGAACAGCTTGAAGCACTTCGCAACGAAGCTTGTGCAACAGGCGAAATGGAAAGACTCAACGAGGAACTTCTTCCGGGTTGCTTACTTCACAGAACTAACCCTAATGACGTAGCTCGTGTTGAAGGCCGTACTTTTATCTGCACAAAAACTAAAGAAGAAGCAGGCCCTACAAACAACTGGGAAGATCCTGATGTAATGTACAAAAAGCTTTTTGATATCGCAAGAGACAGCTACAAAGGCCGCACAATGTATGTTATCCCTTACTCAATGGGACCTATCGGCTCAAAGCTTTCAAAAGTAGGTATTGAAGTTACTGACTCAATCTATGTTGTTCTCAACATGGCAATCATGACAAGAGTAGGCAAGGCAGTTCTTGATGCATTCGGTGACGAGAGCAACGACTGGGTTCGCGGCCTTCACTGCAAATGCGACATTGATGAAAACAACAGATTCATCTGCCACTTCCCACAGGATAACACAATCATCTCTGTAAACTCAGGTTATGGCGGAAACGTACTTCTCGGTAAAAAATGCTTTGCTCTTCGTATTGCTTCATATCAGGGTAAACACGAAGGCTGGCAGGCTGAGCATATGCTTATCCTCGGTGTTGAAAATCCAAAGGGTGAAGTTAAATATATCTGCGCAGCATTCCCATCAGCTTGCGGTAAAACAAACCTTGCTATGATGGTTCCTCCTGAAGGATATCAGAAAGCAGGCTATAAAGTATGGTGTGTTGGTGACGATATCGCTTGGATCCGTAAAGGTGAAGACGGCAGACTTTATGCTATTAACCCTGAAAACGGTTTCTTCGGTGTAGCACCAGGTACTAACGAAAAATCAAATCCAAATGCTCTTGCTTCAACAAAGCAGGGCACAATCTTCACAAACGTTGCTCATAATCTTGACAATAATACAGTTTGGTGGGAAGGTCTTGATAAGAACCCACCTGAGAATGCTATTGAATGGACAGGCAAACCATGGAACGGTAAAGAAAGCACAGAAAAAGGTGCTCATCCAAACAGCCGTTTCACAGCTCCTGCAAAGAATTGCCCTTGCATCAGCAGTGAATTTGAAAATCCTGCAGGTGTTCCTATTTCAGCATTCGTATTCGGCGGCCGTCGCGCAGCTCTTACTCCTCTTGTTTACCAGTCAAGAGATTGGAATCACGGTGTATTCGTAGGTTCAATCATGGCTTCTGAAACAACAGCTGCTGCAACAGGTGCGGTTGGCGTTGTTCGCCGTGACCCAATGGCTATGCTCCCATTCTGCGGCTATGATATGGGTGATTATTGGCAGCACTGGATCAACATCGGTGAAACACTTGATGCTGACAAAGCTCCTAAAATCTTTAATGTAAACTGGTTCCGTAAAGACGAAGAAGGCAACTTCATGTGGCCTGGTTTCGGTGATAACCTTCGTGTTCTTGAATGGATCATCAAACGCTGTGACGGTGAAGTTGACGCTGAAGAAACAGCTATCGGTTATCTTCCAAATGCAGAGGATATCAACATTGAAGGTCTTGAGGGCGAAGTTTCAGTTGACTCACTCAAGAAGATTCTTGATGTTGACAAAGAACTCTGGAAAGAAGAGTCAAAAGGCATTGAAGAGTTTTATGGTAAATTCGGTAAGACTCTTCCTGATGTACTTGCAAAAGAGCTTGATACTCTCAAAGCAAATCTTGACTAATTAAATCGGAATTTGGGGCAAACTGCTGAAGTAGTTTGCCCTATTTTTATATATAATACGGATTGAAAAAAAATAAGTTATATGTTAAAATCAATGTATTATTATAACACGGAGGTTTTTTTATGAAAATCAACGATTTGTTGCATAAAGTTTATGGCACAAATCCGGATGATAAAGACAGTCTTCAGCCTAAAGAAGCTGTTGCCTATGCGGTAACCGGTTTTGGTCAGAATTTTATTTGCACAATTATAGGTTCATACCTTACCATTTTCCTTACCGATGCACTTCTTTTCGGTAGTATTGGTAAAGGTGGCATTTTTGGTGCACTTGACGGTGCAATGGCAGTTGCATTCTTGATGCTTGGTGTTCGTATTTTTGACGCATTCAATGACCCTATCATGGGATCTATAGTTGACAGAACGCGAACCAAATGGGGTAAATGCCGACCATATCTTAAATGGATGGCTTTCCCGATTGCAATTATGACAATTGCTTGTTTCTTGCCTTTTGAATCAAAGGCACTTTCAACATTCATAATTATTTCTATTCTTTACACAATCTGGTCAGTTGCATATACAATTGCAGACGTTCCTTATTGGGGTCTTTCAACTTGCCTGACCAATAACACAGTAGTTCGAGGTAACATGCTCACAATTACCCGTCTTATCTGCACACTCGGTGCAGGTATCGTAACTGTAGGTGTTCCGATTATTACAGATGCAGTTACTTCAAAGTTCAAATATACAGCTGATGATATTGATAAGATTGTAACTGATCTGAAGGTTACTGCTGAAGAGGCAGCTTCATTCATAGGTACAGTTATGCCGGAGTATGTTCAGGATAATGCTGACACTCTTAAATGGACATATTTTATCTGCGCTCTTGTATTTACCATAGTGTCAATCCCGATGTTCTTCTATGGCTTTAAGCATACAAAAGAACGTTTTACTTCAACAGATACACCGCCAAGCCTTGGTCACAACCTTAAACTCCTTCTCAAGAACAAAGAGCTCCTTCTTATTGTTATTTCAGGTGTTCTCGGCGGTGCAAGAATGGTTTATACATATACAGGCGGTCTTTACTTTGCAAAATATGTTCTTAAAGACGAAGGTTTGTATGGCTTAATTACTCTTCTTGTTGTTCCGGGCGGTCTTGTTGCTTCAATTCTTGTTCCATGGATGACAAAGAAATTTACTAAGAAATGGGCATATGTCGGTGTTCATGTACTTGGTGCAGTTGTAATGTTTGCTATGTACTTCATTGGTTACGATGCACCGTGGAAGCTTGTTGTATGTGCAGTAGGCCTCGTTCTTCTCGGTATTCCGCAGGGTGTTAATAACATTATCACATATGCTATGATCGGTGATACTGTTGACTATCTTGAATGGAAAACAGGTGAACGCGGTGAGGGTATCTGCTTTGCAATGCAGACTCTTATCAGTAAGGTGGGTATGGCAGTTGGTGCTTTCATAGGCGTTATGGCATTCAGCTGGGCAGGTATTAACCCTGAAGCAACACCTGCAATTCAGCCTGAAGGCGAGCAGCTTCTCTGGAATGTACTTATTCTTGCAGGTGCAATCAGTATGGTCGGTACAATTATTCCGATGTTGTTCTACACAATCTCTGAAAAGAGACAGGCTGAGATGGTTGCTGAGATTGAAGCAAGAAAAAGCGCAGCTAAATAATAAGATTTTTAAAAGGAGTATGTGATGAATATTATCAGACCGTTGATAAGTATAGTTCTTTGTTTATCGCTTTTGGTATGCTTCGCAGCCTGCGGCAAAAAAGAAGAAAACAATAAAGCAGATTCAGACAATGCTCCGGAAAATAAATATACTGAAAAATGGGTGATTGAGCCTTCAATTGAAGCTGATGCTATATACACCTTGCCTCTTTGTGTATTCAATGAAGAAACTAACCATTACGATATAACTTACGGTGATGTGTTCATCATTGAAAAAGACGGCAAATCAGGCTTCATCAATTCAAATGGTGATATTATTGTTGAGCCCAAGTACGATACAATTGAAACCTGTATCTGCAAAGAAGGGTATATTGTTTCAATAAAGCCCGAAGGCTCTTACAGGACCACTTATACCGTTGATTCATCATTTAACGAAATATGGTCATATCCACATTCCTGTGAGGAGTTTGACGGATATGAATACTTGTGGGATGCAGCTGCAAATAAAGTTATGGTTAAAAAAGTGAATTCACAGCGCAGTTCAGATGCATATCTTCCTGAAGCTGTAAAGCTTGATAACGGTAAATATGCAGTTGCTTCAAACGGTAAGCTTTGCAGTAATGCCGATTACGATGCAGCGGGTATTTTTACAGGCGGTCTTGTTGCTTTATCAAAGGGCGGCAAGTGGGGATATGTGAATTCAGAAGGCAAACAGATTATACCGTTTGAGTATGATGCTGTTCCCGGATACAGTGCAACAGGTAACGGCAACACCCCTTATGAATGCAGTGAGAACTATGTGACCGTGTTTAAAAACGGAAAATACGGTGTTGTTAAATCTGACGGTACACAGGTTATCCCGTGTCAGTATACTGCATTGACAACCGTTCACGATGGCCGTGTGTTTGCTTCAAATGATGGTGGAGTGTGGGGTCTGCTTCTTGTTGATGAGAGCATATCTAACGGAATTGCTTCTGATACAAAGGTAACAGAACCCACTGAAAAAAGCTCCGAATCAAGTGTTGAAGAAACAACGGAATCAACTCAGGAGCAGACGAGTGAACAGCTGCAGACAGTAATATAAATCAAAAAGTCGTATTTCTTTGAAATACGGCTTTTTTTAATTAAAATAGGTATTGACAGTTTATTTTTTAGTGATATAATAAATCTGTATAAATACGGAAAAAGGGGAGTGAGTTAGATGGGCAACGAAAATTCTGCCGGCAAAAAAGCTTTTAAGCCGATTATTATTGCAATTGCAGCTGTTTTTGCAATTGTTGCTGTTTTCTTTGTTGTCAGCAGTTTTGTTGATGTAAGCGGTCCTTCTGATGAGACTTTAACCCCTGGTATTGTTCAGGCGTCAACCGCTCAGGGTCAGGGTAACACCGTTAAAAAAGAAACTACAACAACAGCTAAAAACGATATTGCTAACAGTCCTGTAGTTGATCAGAATTCTAACGATGCCGGCTATACAAAGGTTGTTGTTCCTTCTACCACAGTTGAAAAGGTTGATGCAAGTAAAAAGTTCCCGTCAACTGTTCTTAAAGGCTTCTCAGCTGTCAAGAGCTGGAAGGCTTCAAGTGTAATTTCAAGCGTTACTGCAGAGAAGGTTATTGTTTCACTTCCTGTTTATGAGGGCGGCGTTAAAACTTCTGATAAAGAAGACGCATATCTCTATATTGCAGAGGTTACTACAAGACCTTCAAGACTGTCTGTGTTAGCAGCAAGTCAGTTTACAAAGTTTAAGGTTACCAATATGGCAACTTTTGTCAGAGGATATGAAAGCAAAGCAGGTCAGGATATTCTCTTCGCTTCAACAAACGAAATGTGTGCAAGAGATGTAGATAATCCTATGGAAAACATCTTCTACAATGGTGATGATTCACTTACAGCAACTGTAATCAAAAACGGTGTCATCGCTCAGCGAGGGGATGCAAGTAAAGACTCTCTTGTTATTTACAGAGACGGCAGATGGGAATTCCCGGTCAACGTTTCAATGTCATCAGCTGACAGACTTATAAAAGACGGTGCTATTGCGTCAGTTTCTTATACATACCCCGTTATTTGGGAAGGTAAAAAGTATAAACATCCTGATGCAGGCGTTAACACAGGTATCTGGACTAACCATACCATTGATAAGGCAACAAATCATACCCTTATCGGTAAAAAAGGTGCAGATAAATACTATGTTCTTATCAGCCAGGGATTCGGTACAGGTTACCTTGCTGAATATATGCTCAATAACTTAGGTGTTGAATATGCATATTGGGGTAACGGTGGTGCTTCAGCTGCTATGTATGTTAAAGGCCACGGAGTAATCACACCATACGATAATGTAGTTCATGGTGACTTGTTCTGTGTAAGATAAATCAGATTTTTAAACCGTCGGTGCAGCCGGCGGTTTGTTTTTGGAGGATAAATGGAACGACTGGATAAATTAATTGCAAACAGCGGAACTCTTTCGCGTAAAGAAGTTCATCGTCTTATAAAATCAGGTGCGGTTTCGGTTAACGGAATTACAACTAAAGACCGTGGATTTTGCATTGACCCTGAAAGTGCAGTAATAAAAATCAATGGGGAAGTAATATCCCTTGATAAATATGTTTATATTATGCTTAATAAACCTGAAGGTGTTGTCAGTGCAACAAAAGACCCTGCAGAAAAAACAGTTGTTGATTTAGTACCTGAAGAATTTAAAAAGAAAAATCTTTTCCCTGCAGGCAGATTGGATCGCAACACAACAGGCTTTGTGCTTATAACAGATAACGGTGATTTTGCTCATAAGATTTTATCTCCTAAAAATCATATAGAAAAAACATATGAAGCAAGGTTAGCTGAGCCGGTTTCAGCAGATAAGCTTGATGAAGTTGCCAAAGGTATAACTTTAGGTGACGGAACGGAATGTTTGCCTGCAAAGGTCAGAGTTCTTGAAGATACACAGAATCCTTTGGTTGAGATTAAAATATGCGAAGGGAAATATCATCAGATTAAAAGGATGTTTGCTGCTGTGGGTAATGCGGTTATTGAGCTTAAAAGAGTTAAAATGGGCAATCTGCCTCTGGATGAAAATCTTAAGCTTGGTGAATGCCGTATTCTTACTAAAGAGGAAGTAGAATTGATAAAAAGTAAGTAATAAAAACCAAGTTGTCTGCATATCATAAAACAACATTGTTTCGGAGCGTGTTATGTTTGTTGTAATAGATATGTCAGACGAAAAGCAACGGCTTTTTGAAAAATACAGGAAGCACGAAATTTCTCTAAAACGGCATGATGTTCGTTCTGCCACTCCTTTTTTTGTTGCAAAATGCCATAAAAAATATACGGATTTCAATGAGCTTAAAAGAATAATAAACAGGTATGGAGTTGCATTGTTCAATGAAAAAACAGAAATACCTGAATCGTTGAAAGAGTTGGCTTTTGAACCATCGGTTTTGCCTCTCAAAATGTTAGTGCGGACCGTTTCGGAGTATTTTGCAGGGCAAAAGAGCAGATGCGATTTGTCTGTTGCTGTTATTGATGTATCAGCAAAAGTGTGCGATGTTTTGCCGTTACTTGCAAGGCAGGTAAGATATGTCAGGGTCATCACCTCAAGGGCAGATAAATATGACCTGTGTGCAGATACAATTTATAAAACACTGGGTATTTCTGTTGAAATCTCAGATGATTTGATATCTGCTGCAAGCTGCGACATAATAATTTCTGTTGATGACAAACAAAGTGACTTTTTCACCGATGCTAAGATTATCTGTTACAACAAAACTACGCAAAAAAGTAACGTGTTTTCTCTTAAAGACAGTCAGATTTCTTATGATAAATTTGATTGTGACAAATATGGGATAAATAAATTTACATTTATTTGTGCATTATATGAAACATGTGGCTATCATTTAAAAGAAATTCCGGTTTTTAAAGACATATCAACTATTGATAAGGCTTTAAAGACTTGACTTTTATTATTTTTTTTAATATAATATATTATCACTGTTCTCAGCAAAATGATTATAATAGTTAAAAGGGAGAAAGAATTAAAATGGCACAGGGAAATCGTATGACACAGGCTGCTTTTGATAAGAAAAAAGCAGAACTTGAGGAGCTTAAAACAAAAGGCAGAGATGAGATTGCCGAAAGAATTAAAGAAGCTCGCTCATTTGGCGACCTTTCCGAAAACAGCGAATATGATGAGGCACTTAACGACCAGGCTAAGCTTGAATCAAAAATCAGTCAGCTTGAGGCTGATCTTAAAGATGTAGAGATTCTTGATGAAAGCTCAATCAGCACTGAGGTTGTTCACTTCGGTTCAAAAGTTAAAATTCTTGATGAAGAATACGAAGAAGAAGAGGAATATAAAATCCTTGGCGAATCCCAGGCAAATCCTGATGAAGGTATCATTTCAGATCAGTCAGCTGTAGGCAAGGCCCTTATCGGCCATAAAGTCGGCGATTCTGTTAATGTTCCGTTACCAAACGGCAACTCAATCACCTTCAAAATTCTCGAAATCTCAAAATAAGTTCATCGGGCGTTAATCGCCCGTTTTGTTCATATATGCAAGCAAAAAGTGAAGGAGTAATAATTATGTCAGAAGAGTTAAATGTAACTGCTGAAGTTCAGCAGGATGAAAACGATCTCAGAAGAATCAGAGTAGAAAAGCTTGAAGCTTTACAGGCTGACGGTAAAGATCCGTTCCAGATAACATTGGCTGAGCAGTCAATCACTGCAGCAGAAATTGTTGATAGATTTGAAGAGCTTGAAAATACAGATGTATCTATCTGTGGCCGTATCATGACCTGGAGAGATATGGGTAAGGCTAACTTTATCGATGTTCGCGACCGTTCAGGCAGAATGCAGGTTTATGTTCGTATGAACGATATCGGTGAAGAAGAATTTGCAGCATTCAAAAAGTGGGATATCGGTGATATTGTTGAAGTTAAGGGCTTTGTTTTCCGTACTCGCAGAGGTGAAATTTCTGTTCATGCAAAAGAGATTCGTCTTTTGACTAAAGCTTTACTCTCACTTCCTGAAAAATTCCATGGTCTTAAAGATACTGACACACGTTACCGTCAGAGATATCTTGACCTTATTATGAACCCTGAAGTTAAGGATACTTTCTTTAAGCGTTCAAGAATCATTACTGAAATCAGAAAATATCTTGATTCTCAGAATTTTATTGAGGTTGAAACACCTATCCTTGTTTCAAATGCAGGCGGTGCAGCAGCACGTCCGTTTATGACTCACCACAATGCTTTAAGTGAAGATTTCAAGCTCCGTATTTCTCTTGAGCTTTACCTTAAGCGTCTTATCGTTGGCGGTATGGAAAGAGTTTATGAAATCGGCAGAGTTTTCAGAAACGAAGGTGTTGACACACGTCATAACCCTGAGTTTACACTTATGGAGCTTTATCAGGCATACACTGATTATAACGGTATGATGGATTTAACAGAAAATCTTTACCGTCATGTTGCTCAGACTGTTCTCGGCACAACAACTATTGTTTACAACGGAATTGAAATGGATTTAGGTAAACCATTCGAGCGTATCACAATGGTTGATGCTGTTAAAAAGTACGCAGGTGTTGACTGGGCAGAAGTTAAAACTGTTGAAGATGCAAGAGCTTTGGCAGATAAGCATCATATTGAGTATGAAGACAGACACGGTAAGGGTGATATTCTTGCGCTCTTCTTCGAAGAGTTTGCTGAGGAACATCTCATTCAGCCTACTTTTGTTATGGACCATCCTATTGAAATCTCTCCGCTTACCAAGAAAAAGCCTGAAGACCCTGAATATGTTGAGCGTTTTGAGTTCTTTATGAACGGATGGGAAATGGCAAACGCTTATTCAGAGCTTAATGATCCAATCGATCAGAGAGAACGCTTCAAAGCTCAGGAAGCTCTTCTTGCTCAGGGTGACGAAGAAGCTAACACTACAGATGAAGACTTCCTTCGTGCACTTGAATACGGTATGCCACCAACAGGCGGTATCGGCTTCGGTATCGACAGAATGTGCATGTTATTCACCGATTCTTCCGCTATCAGAGATGTCCTCCTCTTCCCAACAATGAAACCCCTGGACTAATATAGTTCAAAGAAACCCAGTAGTTATGCGGGTTTGCGGTGGTTTAGAGTCTTTAAAAACCATGCCACTACGCCAACTACTACGCCAATTTTCACAAGAGATTTGCAAAGAAAAGTCACTATGATAGGTTAAAGATCAAGCGCCGTGCAGTTCGCACGGCGCTTTCATCATATCTAAAAAAATTTAAATTATTTTTTCTAAAAGTTATGTAGAGACATGTAAAGTTATGTTCGCAAACATTAAGGAAAGTACCGCCAATTGCGGCTTTGAGACTCGAACGCGCGATTGACAAATGATGTCGAAAGTTGTATTATAGTAACGGTGCTTCGCACCCTTAGAGGCTACCATAACGGTAGGCGGTTAGCCCTTCTTTACTAAGGAGGGGCACTTTTCCCTCCTAAATGAAAGGAGGGGTGCCAATGGTTACTTACGAGACTTTGTTCCTTTTTGGTTCACTTGTTGTAGCAATTATCGCACTTGTTATTGACATAACAAAAAAGAAATAACCGCCCCTCGCCAAAAGTGCGGTTATTTCATTAACCCATTATTAGGCTGACCGTCTATCGGTAGCCTCTCTGCTTATATTATAGCAGATTTTACGGATTTGTCAATACAGGCGTAAAGAGAAATCTGTTTTTGGGGTAACCTTGAGCATGTAACTAATTTAAAAAATAAGGAGTTTAAACTATGGCAAAAAATGATTTAATATTATTGGATGGTATTTTAGAAGAATATAAAAAGGCGACCTCTCTCAAGGATGAGGGTGAAGTATTTGAGTATTTCGCAACAGAGCAAATATTAAAAGATTACGCTTTTTCTGATAAACAAATTTTGAGTGGTTCTGTTGACGGAAGAAATGATGGTGGAATAGATGAGTTCTTTATTTTGGTTAATGGTCATTTGGCAGAAAGTATCCCCGATGATTTTTGGCCTAAATCTAATTCTGAATTAGAAGTATATATAATGACATGTAAGCATGATTCATCTTTTAAACAGGCTCCTATAACTACTTTAATTCCTAGTTTGATTCAATTGCTTGATTTTAGTGTACCATCATCTGATTTAAAAGACTCTTATAATGAAAAATTGTTAAATAAAAGGAATATGCTCATTTCTACATATAAACGGCTCGCATCCTCTTTAGTAAAATTCGATATTAATATTATATATGCGTGCAGAGGCGATGAGGAAATTGAATCTAATATTCAGGCAAAAGCAGATCAATCTTGTGAAATATGTCAAGAATGTTTTAGTGACTGCACAGCGACATTTTCTTTTTGGGGCAATAAAAAGCTGCTATTAAAATATAGGGAAAAGCCCAATAGTTCTCTTGATTTAAAATTCGAACATTGTATAAATCAACAAGGACAATATATTATTTTAGCAAATTTAAAAAGCTACTATGAATTTATAGTAGACACGAAAGGAAAACTGAATAAACATTTATTTGACGCAAATGTTAGAGATTTTTTAGGACTCAATCCTGTGAACACAGATATTGCAACTTCGCTTGAGAATGTAGATGGTCCTAATTTTTGGTGGTTAAATAATGGGATAACTATTATTGGATCTGATGCCCATATTGTTGGAGATGCGATAACAATTGAAAATGTAAAGATTGTTAATGGATTACAGACGTCAGAGTCAATATATAATTATTTTTCTGATAATAATCCCGAAACGGAAAGGCGTTCGGTTCTTGTTAAAATTTTAATTTCAAATGATGATAATACTTGCAATAATATAATATATGCCACAAATAATCAAACAAGTGTTAGTGTTCCTGCACTTCGCGCTAACGATAAAATTCAATGTGATATAGAAGCAATTTTATTATCTAGTGGGATACATTATGAGAGAAGAACAAACTATTATCAAAACCTTGGATTTTCTGAAAGCACAATTATCTCTCCGCTTATGCTTGCCGCCGGATATATTTGTTTGATATACAAAAATCCATTTGTCGCAACATCAATAAAACAAAAATTTATGCGTGATAACGAGAAGTATGAACAAGTATTTAATTCTCAGGTGGATTTGAATGTTTGGGTAACGATTGCTACGCTACTTAAAAAAACGGATAAATTTTTAACCGAATTAAAACCTTATGTAAGTAAGAATGTAAATAAGTTTTTGAAAAACTATCGTCAAATAATTATGTTTATTACTGTGTCCAGACTTTTAGGAACCTTTGCCTATGGTGAAAAACAGTTAATAGATTTTAACCTTGATTCATTTACTAAAGATGAGGTGCAGAAAAGTATAGACGACTTAAAAAAAGTCAATGAAAAATGTTTTGATAACAACAAAAAACTATCATCACCTTTTTATTCAGAATGTGTCAGATATGTTTCTATCGCATACCATATTAGCAATATTGAAGCAATTGTTGGTTTTAATCGAAAACTATGGTCTGGGAAAAAGCTTCTGAACAGCAATAAATTATCTGAAGATATTTTGAATAAAGTGTTAAACGAGTTGCCTCCTCAACCTTGGCCAGTGAAAATCCATCAAGTAGTTGCTAACAAACTCGGCTTAAAAGAAATAGTTGTATCAAACGCCATTGCATATTTAATTTATACTAATAGATTAAATGCGCAGATTTACGGATTTGTGTTTGATTCTGATGAAAATATCATTGCTGAAGGAGAACATTTTGAACATTCTGAAGAAGAAGCTCGTGCAAAATTAAAAGAGCAACAAGACTTTTTTGAGAGAAAATTTAAGTTTTAAAACAAAAAGGCAGTCTCACTTTGATGGTGAGGCTGCCTTTCGTTTACCTGTTATTCAATCGTTCTGCGGTGCTAATAAGCACATCAAGGTCTTCTTGGGACATATTACGAGTCAACTCATATAATTTCTGAACGAGCTGAGGTTCTTTTATATCTTCATCGAAGAACTCTCTGGGAGTAACACCGAGATATTCACATATATAAAGGAACTCACCTAAGGACGGCATTGATCTACCGGATGAAATGCTTTGCATATAACTTTTGCTATGCCCTAAATCTGTGCTCATTCTATATTCAGAAACGTTCTTTTTTGTTCTTAAGACAGAAATCCTATCTCTAATGAATTGTAAATCCATCGTCAACACCTCGCTTTTTATTATTGTATAATAATTTAAGCGGTAATATTCACGATAAAACTACCGATTGTAGTTGATAATTACCACTAAAAGCGGTATAATAGTAGTATATGTTAAAACTAAAATTAGTAATGTGTGATAAGGATGTATAACGTGTTGGAGATTTTTACTGTCACCTTTTTCGGTACAGGTATATAGATAATCCGTTTAAGGTGGAGGAACTGCTTGAAGAGCAAATACGAAAACTTATTGACGAAAAAGAGTATGTAGATTTTCTGGTTGGACGTAATGGTGAGTTTGACCGGTGCGTTTCGTCAACGGTGCTTCGTGTACGAAAAAATTATAGGGATGATAACAGTTCCCTTGTTTTGATGCTGCCGTACTCAACTGCCGAATACATTAATAACCAAAATTATTTTGAGGATGATTATAGTGACATTGAAATTTCGTATGCAGCTTCAAAGGCACACCCAAAATCTGCTATACAGATCCGCAACCGTGAGATGGTAGATAGAGCTAATTTGGTTATTTGCTATATTGAACATAACAAGGGCGGTGCTTATAAAACCGTAAAATATGCTTCCGAGAAAAATAAACCCATAATCAATCTTGCCGATTGTCTTGACGATTGAAAAGGAGATAAAAATGAAAGTATTCAAATTTGTAGTAGTAAGTATCCTAATTTTAATAACACTTCAAACTGCATATTTTGCTTTATTATATAAAGCCAATACAGCAACCGGAGCTTTCCTTATATGCTTTGGTATAACACTATTTGTCGCTTGTGATGGTGGTTTGGAGCGAAATAAGAAAATGAAGTAAGAATAAACTGATTATTAATTTGTCTAATATCAAAATGTTATAAATGAATATTTGATAACTAACTCTACTTAACTTTAGTGACACATCTCATTTTTTTACACTAATGTGCAAAAACTACCAATGAGGTGTGTGTATGAAAGATATTTTTAAATATGTAGGTCTATTCTTTGTAGGCTTGTTTGTTGCAATTATTATATACCCGTTTTTACATGAAGCAGGACATTCAATGATGGCGATTTTGGTCGGTGCAAAAGTGACGGATTTTAATTTGCTTCCTTTGCCATATATAACTTGCGAAGTGTCTAATTTAAATACAACAAGTATGATTCTTATTGGACTTGCCGGGATGTTTGTTCCTGCGCTAATATCAATAATTGCTCGCCCTGAACCATTTTGGTTTTGGTACTGTAATCTAGTGATAAAATTTATTTGTTATCTGTCATTTGCAATATCGTTCGTAGTAATCGTGTTGTATCTTTTTGGCGTTACAATTAAAAACGAGGATATAGTTCAAGTTATTCAAATTTGGAACAATGGTGTTTTTGTTCTTATCATAACAATGGTTTTATCAATGATAGGTATTATTCGTTCAATAATAAAACAAAAACCTCTAATAAAAATTATGGATTATTTCAAAGTGCAAATATAAAACAAAAACCTACTTTCTTCTGACGAGAAAGTAGGTACATATTTTGCGTAGAACTGTAGGTTCTATGCAAAGAAAAGAGGAAACCCTTGTGTTGATAGGGTTTCCTCTTTTTCTTGACCACAAAATTGACCACAATCATGCATAGCAATATATTTGTTCCAAATACTGCATTGCGATATCCAAAGACGGATGAACATAGATATTTAGAGAAGTGTTTGATGATGAATGTCCAAGTAGACGACTCAGTGTTTTTGCATCCATACCATGCTCAGCACATCGGGTAGCATAAGTGTGTCTGAGAGTATGAAAACTGAAAATCTGAATATTATATTTTTTCAATAATTCACGGTATTGATAGTCGAATGTCCGTGTTCCAACAAAAGACTGATTATCAGACACAACATATTCCGAAGTTCTGTTTTGATATGCAATTAGCAATACATTCCGCAATGATGATGGCATTGGAACATCACGGAGTGAGGACGGTGTTTTAGGTGTATCAAGAATGAGCATTGTTTTATATTCGCTATTGGGTGACGGAACTCTTGATACGGTGTGTCGGATATGAATTACATTGTTTTCAAAATCAACATCGCACCATCTTAATGCACAAATCTCTCCGATCCTTAAACCCGCTTGTAGTGCCGCTAAAGTTCCTATTGCCACCTTGGATGAATCGCACATAAGAATTTCGGTAAGAGTTGTTTCGGCAATCCGACTCAATATAACAAGATCTTTCTTGGGTATGGACGGCTTGTTGATTGGTGTTTTCAAAGGATTGCAAAGTCCTTCCATCACTCCGTAGTTTATAGCAGCTTCAATAATGACCGCCATGGTTCTAACATAAGAAGGCGCAAGTGCCTCGCCGTTTTTGATACCGCCTTGATTGAGCTGTCTGTCTAAAAATGCGTTTATTGTGCTTGAATTAAGAGCCGATAATTTCACGCCACCAACTGCAGGTATAATGTGTGACTCTATGATATTGGTGTATTTTGCTTCGGTTGCACCTTTTAGTCGAATTTGATTAGCGAATAACCACTGGCTTAGAAGATCCGAGAGCAACTTCTCCGTCTGTACCTTACTGATAGATTTGTGCGATGATTGTGCATCGGCAAGTTTCTTTTTGCATTCAAAGTACGAATAGGCGTACACCGAACTATACTTTACTGTTCCATCTTCTCGATAACCATTTTTATACCGTCCTTCCCATCGACCATCTTTTCTTTTGTGTATATTATCACCACGTCTTGCCATGTGTGAACACTCATTTCTTTATGTAACGTACAATCTGACCACAGCATCTGACCATAAATAATTATAATTCATTGCCCATTACATACGAGTTCGAGAATTTTTACGACTTTTTTCTAAAAAAAGTTACACAAACAGACATATATTCATTGACAAACAGTTTGTCAAATGCTATAATATAGTATCTATAATAGCGATTTTATATTTTCTGTTGCTATTCAACGCTTTTTAGAACCTACAGTTCTACGCAATAACGAGTTCGTATAAACATAATAAATCACTATTCAGAAAGAGGGATATAAGTGAATTTCCGGATGACAGAGCAGCAAAAGGAAATGATCAACACTTTAACTCTTGCGTTGCCACAGTTAAGAAAAGAACTTGGAATTAGTCAAACAGATTTGGCACACAAAGTTGGATTAAGTCGTCAGATGATTTCCTTATTTGAAAGACAAGTTCAACCTATGACATGGACTCAGTTTTTAGCAATAGTTTTTTTCTTTCGTTCAAATTACGATTTCGAAAAAGGAAAGAAAGCAGTTGCAAATAAATATCCCAATATCGTCGAGCAATTACTGTTGCTTGAATATGATATGAATCATTATGAGAAAAGGAGAAACCGCCCATGATTATTAATTTAATCAAATCGAAGCAAATGTTCAGTTTGACTTTGCCAAATAAGGTTAAAGGTCAGTATTGGGTGACTGATATAGATGAAAACGGCAAGCCTCGTGATTTGATCAGCATTGAAGCAATCAACGGTGATTGGGTCGTTAAGAGTAACAAGTTTGTTTCTATTCTTAATTCCGAAAACAAACCTGTTGACAACACAGTATTAAAACCGTCAAATTTCTTCAATCTAAAGATTAATGGCATTGAGGAAAGTGTCAAGCTGTTTACAGAAAAGATAGATTCGAGTCGCCAAACCTTTCGTAAGGTTGTAATCAGAACCTCAGACACTCTTAGTATTGGCAGAACAGAAGAAAATAATATATGCTTTGAAAATAAATTTGTTTCAAGCAAACACGCCAAATTATCATATGCTAATGGCGCATGGTCGATTTTGGATACAGGCAGCACAAACGGCACATATGTCAACGGTTATAGAGTAGACTCTAAGAACTTAGTTGCTGGCGACCATATTTATATTATGGGTCTAAGAATTGTCGTTGGACACAATTTCTTGGCTATTAATAATCCGGACTCTCTGGTAAAGATTAATTCCAAATCTTTGGCTGATTATAAGCCTCAGGTTGCCGATCTCGATGCAGAACCAACCGAGATAGCGGATACTGAATATTTCTTTAGATCTCCGAGATTCCATAGAGAGATTGAACACGCGGAAATCAAAATAGATCCTCCGCCTCAATTACAGAATCCGGAAACCGTGCCAATGGCGTTAATGCTTGGCCCTTCTCTTACAATGGGTTTAGCATCTCTAAGTACTGGTTTGTTAACAGTAAGTAACGTTCTATCAAACGGCGGCGAATTCACTCAAGCATTGCCGACTCTTATGATGTCGGTAAGTATGTTGCTTGGCACTGTACTGTGGCCGATATTGACAAAAAAATACGAAAAGAAGAATCGTATTAAGAACGAGAAGAAAAGACAAGAAAAATATCTTGCATATTTAGATCATGTGCGTGACGAGATAAAGAGAAAGTGTAAAGAACAAAGCGATATACTTTCTGAGAATTTTGTCTCGCCCGAAGAATGTGCTAATAGAATTGCAGAAGAAAGTCCGAAACTTTGGGAAAGAGTGAACGGACAAGGAGATTTTCTTAGACTTCGACTCGGATTAGGAAACCTACCGTTAGATGCAGAGATCAAGTATCCCGAAAAGAAATTCACGATGGACGATGATAATCTGCAAGATGCGATGTTCTCACTCGGTAGCGAACCCAAGCAGCTAAATAATGTTCCGATTAGTGTTTCGTTTGTTGACCACATAACAGTAGGTTTACACGGCGAGTATCCTCAGACACTTAACATGCTCAAATCTCTTGTTCTTCAAATGATTTCGCTCCACAGTTATGATGAGTTGAAAATCATGTTGATTACCGATGAAACTGATGCGAGCGACTGGAACTTTATTAGACCTATAACTCATTTTTGGAATGACGATAAGACCGTTCGCTTCTTTGCTACTAACGCAGATGAAGTAAAAGAGTTGTCCGCTTATATTGAAAAGAATATTCTTTCAAGATCAGGTGACTCAAGACAAAATTATTCCGACTTCTCTCCGTACTATGTGATTGTTTCTACAAGCAAAAAGTTGAGTGAGAAATGCGAAGGCCTACAGCAACTACTGAAAGTTAAAAACAACATTGGATTCAGTGTTCTGTTCTCCGCACCTGCACTTAAAGACTTGCCAAAGGAAACAAAGATGGTAGTATCGCTTGATTCAGATAAATCAAGACTTTATGACAGAGATGACACTACCGGTCAGGGAATTTCGTTTGTGGCCGATACCATCAATGAAGCAGCTCTTGATAATCTCTCACTTGATATTGCGAATATTGAGTTAGATTTGGGAAGTCAAACATATTCGTTGCCGAACATGATAACTTTCCTCGAAATGTTCAATGTTGGAAAAATCGATCACTTAAACTCTCTTACTCGTTGGAAGGAGAACAATCCGACAATAACGCTTCAAACTCCTATTGGCGTGGATTCTTATGGTGAGTCGTTTAATCTTGACCTACATGAAAAATATCACGGCCCTCATGGATTGGTTGCAGGTATGACCGGTTCAGGTAAGTCGGAGTTCATTATTACTTACATTCTATCTCTGGCAGTAAACTATCATCCCGATGAGGTTGCATTTATCCTTATTGACTATAAGGGTGGTGGCTTGACGGGTGCTTTTGAGGATACGGATAGAGGTGTTAAACTTCCGCATCTTGCTGGTACGATTACCAACCTTGATGGCGCGGCTGTAAAGCGCTCACTTATTTCTATTCAGAGTGAGTTAAGAAGAAGACAAGCTATTTTTAATGAAGCTCGCAAAGTGTCAAACGAAGGCACAATGGATATTTACAAGTATCAACAACTGTATCGTGATAAAGTGGTAAGCGAACCCGTTCCGCACCTATTTATTATTTCGGATGAGTTTGCGGAATTGAAAACTCAGCAACCCGAATTCATGGAACAGCTTATCAGTGCAGCACGTATCGGTCGAAGCCTTGGTGTTCACTTAATCTTGGCTACACAGAAACCGAGTGGCGTTGTTGATGATCAAATTTGGAGTAATAGTAAATTCCGAGTTTGCTTGAAGGTGCAGGAACGTGCTGATAGTCAGGATATGATCAAGTGTCCCGATGCAGCAGAACTTTCTCAAACTGGTCGTTTCTATTTACAGGTTGGTTTTAACGAGTTATTTGCACTTGGTCAGTCGGCGTGGTGCGGTGCCGAGTATATCCCCACAGAAACCGTTGAAAAATCGATTGATGCAAGCATTCAGGTAGTTGATAACCTCGGACGAGTAATGATGAATGTTAAGCCGAGCAAAAAGAAGGCTTTGCAAGGTAGCAAAATCAAACAGATTGTTGCTATTGTTAAGTATTTATCCGACCTTGCATCTGAAGAACGAATTTCAGTTCGTCCGCTTTGGCTCGAACCGATCCCCGACAAGATATTTGTTGAGGACATTGAAAACAAGTATTCTGTGAAGTCTTCTGGTACCGTTCTTAACCCTGTTGTTGGTGAGTACGATGATCCCTTCAATCAGAAACAAGGCGTGCTTACAGTTCCATTCTCTTCTGAAGGTAACTGCTTGATTTACGGTGCTACCGGAAACGGCAAAACAACATTCCTTACTTCTTTGTGTTATTCCTTGATAAAGAATCACACAGCTGATGAAGTTAATATCTACATAATGGATTTCGGCTCTGAAACACTGAAGATGTTTGAAAAAGCACCTCAAGTTGGTGGTGTGGTGGTTTCATCTGATGAAGAAAAAACCTTGAACTTCTTAAAGATGCTTCAAGCCGAAATGGAAAAGAGAAGAAATCTGTTTTCTGAATACGGCGGTGATTATGCAAGCTACTGTAGGAATAGTGGTAAGACAATTCCAAACATCGTTGTTCTCGTTAACAACTACTCCGGATTTGCGGAACAGTATGAGGACTTGCAAGAATTGTTCTATCTTATTTCAAGAGATGGCGTAAAGTACGGAATTTATTTTGCAGTTACCGCTGTTAGCACAAATGCAGTTCGATATAAGACTCAGCAAAACTTCAAGACGCTGATGACAATGCAGTTGAATGATCCTTCTGATTATCCCATTATTGTTGGAAAAACGGACGGTCTTGTTCCTTCTAAATGCAAAGGTCGTGGCTTGATTGCTATGGATAAGGTTTATGAATTCCAAACCGCATATTGCTCTTCAAACGGCGATACTCAGGAATTCATTAGAACCTATTGTGCTGAACTGGCTGAAAAAGCTACAGCATTTGCCAAACCGATACCTGTCCTTCCAAATGCGGTCACCTTGGATTATGTACGGACTTATGTTGAAGGCTTGCAGAAACTCCCCGTTGGTGTGAGCAAAAAGTCTTTGAATGTTGTTACAACAAACATTAAAAACAAAGTTGTATATCCTGTATTCAGTCAGGAGGTACACGAAACGGTTGCTTTTGCTGAAGAATTCGCTAAGCTCACTGCCCTCAGCACCACAACTGTAATAGTTGATGCTGAACAGTCAACAGATGCTTCTAAATGTGGATGCAAAGTTATTGACAGTAACTTTGAGTCTTTTGTACAAGAAGTGTTTGCTGATATGGCAACGAGAAACAACACATACAAAGATGCTAAGATGGATCCTGCTTCCCTTGAAAAATTTGAGGAAAAAGTTTATATGATTATCGGCCTCAAGCGATTCGTTGAACAGTTGACCGATGATGGTAAAGAAAAGTTAAGCATCTTATTAGCAAAAGCGGAAAGTTTCTACAAACTTCATTTTGTAATTGCTGAAGCAGTATCGTCAATGAGTTCGTTCTCTTATGAAGAATGGTATAAACGCCATGTGAACGGATCTGAAGGTCTTTGGGTCGGTGACGGTGTTGCTGATCAATACACATTGAAGATTAGCAAGGTAACCAATGAGTTGTATGAGGAAATTGGTAATGAATACGGCTATTCTGTTGTTAGAAACAAGCCTACATTGATCAAACTTCTCTCATCAAATGTTAACGAGGAGGTTGAGTAATATATGGATAAAGTTTTAGTTGAAATTTATGTCCCTGTGCTTGATCGCTCGTTTGACATGTTTATTCCCAAAACTTCTTCGATGGCTCAAGTGTTGGAACTTATAAAGAAAGCTGTCAAAGAAATGTCCGATGGTCGCTTTGTGGCCAATGAAAACACCGCCCTCTGTCATAGAGAGGACGGAACAATCATCAATATTAACTTATCAGTGGCAGAGTTGGAAATTAAAAACGGCTCAAAGCTGATGTTAATATAAAAATAATTTATGGAGGTCATAGAAAATGGCAAGAACTATCAAGGTAACTCCGGAACAGCTGGAGAGTGCCGCTACTGCGATTTCCGGTATGGCAGAAGAGTACAAGAATCTGTACACTGAATTCTATTCCGAAACAAGCGCAATGGCAAACACTTGGAAGGGCGAGGACAACATCGCATTCATCAATCAGATCGGCGAATTCAAAGATGACTTCGAGAATATGCACGGTTTGATGTTGCAGTATGTTGACTTCCTCCAAAAGAGTGCTAAGGCATATCGCACCACACAAGAAAATGTAGTAACTGAAGCTAAGAAGCTCGTTACTAACGGCTGATAAGGAGGTTTAAATCATGGCTGGAAATTTTAGAATTGATATTGATACCAGTACGCTCGTTGCTACTGCCGACAGAGTGAAGAACATCAATGATAGTCTCGATACAAAACTCGCAGACATCAACAAGAAGATGAATGATTTGGAAAATGACTGGCTCAGCGATGCAGCAACCGATATCCGTGCTGCAATGAACGCTCTTAAGCCTCGCTTTGCTCGTTATAAGTCTATCGTAGAATCCTACGAGAAGTTTCTCAGAAACACTGCACAGGCTTATGAATCAACCGAAAGTGCTGTACAGACCAACGCAAGTGCATTTAAATAATGCCAAAGAATTCGCAGGTGGGTGTGTAAACCCACATCCACCTGCCTAAATTTGAAAACAATAGGGAAAACCCTTTTTATATAATTTGAGGTGAGGATAATGAAAAGATTCATAGCGCTACTTTTATCATTGCTAATTCTTCTTGGTTCATTAACTGGATGTGCAGATGGACATTTTAGATTTAAAAATGATACAAGTCTAACACGTGGTCAATGGATAGAAAAATTGGCCGCCACATTTGGCTTGGATGAATACGAGAAGAAAGAACCTTATTTTTCGGATGTAACTTCTTCCGATGCTATTTTCACCTCAGTACAATCTTGCTATGAATGGGATATTCTCCGTGATGTATCACGAAAACTAAAAAAGAATAATGGTGCATCATTAGAATTTGTTATAACTACTGCCGTTTATGCAACTGGTGCAGACTTTTCTGCATATGACGGAAAAAACGACGTCGAGAAAGCATTAAATTTTGCAAGTAAAAACGACATTGCACCTTCCGGCTTAAACTACAGCAAGTGGGCAACTGGAGAACAGTGTCAATCCATTCTTTCTGCAGCTCAATTTGTATATTTAAATCAAGAAATAACACCTATTGATAAAGTTGTTATTAATGAAGGTGTTAAAGATCAACGAGAAACAACAAATATTGTTTATGTTGGAGAAAACGAGTACACAGTATCAAATATTAAGCCTTCCGTAAACGATGTTTTGATTGCACCCGGAACAAAAGAAAGTCCGGATGGTGTCGCTATAAAGGTAACGGAGATCATAGATAATGGCGATGGAACATATACAATCAAAACATGTACTCCGGAACTTCATGAAGTATTTGAGGAAATAGAATACGCTGGTGTTGCAGTTCCCGAATTTGAAGACATTATACCCTCAGATGGTGTAACTATAAGCCAAATCGGTGGAAGTATTGAGCCTGTTTCCTACTCAACAAATACTAAACCCACCATAACAAACTTATCGTGTTCTACCAATATTCCTAAAGCAACTTCCTTGGGATTAAATAAAAATACTAACGCGGAAGTTATACCGTTAGGAATTGGAACAAGCAAAGAAAGTGCACTATCCTTTAATGCTAATTTCAATTTCACTAAAGGAACAGTAAGCATAAGTCCGCAATGGGAAAACAAATCACTTGAGATTGGACAATTACTCACGTCTGGACACCTTGCGAGTCCGGATGCTGGAGAATGGTTTTCCAAAACTTCTGTTTTTCCCGACAAAACACTATTTGGTTCAGATCCATACAGCAACGACGAAGCAATAGAGGCCTACAAAAAAGGTGTTATAAGCGCCGATGAATTGAGAGAAGCGCTTTATGGAATGGATAAAAATGATAGCAATTTTGTATCTGATCCAAGCAATAAATATGTTAACAGTCAGGCAGGACATGAAAAAATCCCCAATATTACTAACAAATTTAGTGGCGGTTACGAAATAGTAGGTTCTGTTGCAATAACCGATTTATATATTGAGACGAAATATAAATTGAAGACTGCTAAGGTGTTAGGTGTCGATACTGGAATTCCAACAGGAATTGACAATTATTCTATAGAAGTGAATTATGGTGCAGCGGTATCGGCCTCTGTTAAAGGGAAAATAGAGAATGAATTAACAGTATGTTCTGTTCCAGTAACATTAGGTGGAGTAGGAACCTTAAAGGTTGATTTAATCTTATATGCAGAGCTAAATGGTGAAATTGCTGTTAAAGCCTCTATTAACAATAATTCAAAAACAGAATACAGTTCAGGAAAAACAAAAAAGACATGCCAACAGACATCGTCAGCCTCTGCTGAAGCAAATTTAGAATTTGAAACTGGACCTAAATTTAAAGCAAAATTATACATATGTGCTATTCCGATTATTGATGCTTCGGTATCTGCTGCTGTACAGATAAAAAGTTCTGGTTCTATAAATTATTCAACAGACTGGACAGAATTTGATGACCGTTTTGTTATTGATAGAAAAACTTCAATGAACTATGATCTTGACTTGTATGTACCTATCGTAAAATTCTCAATCGGCACGGATGATTCTACGTTAGCCAATAAATTAAAATTATCTTTCACTTTCACAATAGTTGGTGCAGAAGGAAGTAATGCACCTATAAGTGCAGTAGAAGTAGCTCTTTTAGATAAAGAACTGATTATTTGGGAAGAACATTTAGAAATACCCAAAGATGAGGAAAAGAAGGATGAAGAAAACACTTCATCGGAAGAAAACGATTCCTCGAATTATGAGGGACTTGGAAGTAATATGAATATCTCTTCGTATTATGTGCGGATATCTAAGGGAGAATCTGTGATCATTGAAATAGACTATCCTTCTGGATATGATGCAGATGATTTTACATGGTCAAGTGCCGACAAAAGCATCGCAACGGTTAAAAATGGAAAATTAACTGCAAAAGGAATAGGGTCAACATACATAAAAGCTGAATCAAAAGATGGAAAATACTACGCAAGTTGTGCGGTTTCAGTTGGCGAATAATTACGGGGTGATAAAATGATTTTCAAAATTGAACAGATGCGCACAAACTTTAATATGGTTTGGATGGCAACAAAAGATTCCACAAATCTTTGTACTTCCATTTCACCTTTTGAAAAAGGGTGCCTCAACATAATGATGGACTATCCAAATGGAGAAAAGCATCGGCTTTATTATAATCCTTCTGATACAAGTTACGGAACATCACTAATCGAAAGATTAACTTTCAAATTATTTGATGGAGATAATTTGATTGGAACTGTCTCAGGACAAAACAAAAAAGTAAAAGGTTTTTTGCAATCATATCCGTTTCGCATTTTAAAACTAAGTCATGAAGAATTTTTCTTATATGAGGTTGGCTTTGGAAACAAAGGTTTATATTTATGTATCTACAAAGGTGATGAATTAATTGCCATTGCGGATAAAGATTTAACTGTTATACATTATCAAGACAAATATACTGTATATACAGAAAAAGCAGAGTACACTCCGATCATAATGACGCTTATCATGCATTATGATATTACAGCTCACGGAGATATGATGGAAATTTCTTTGGTATCGGTTAAAAAGAAGAAAGTAAACACGATACAAAAAGAGTTAATCGCTAAATATGACCCTTCGTTTATTGCAAAAATCAAAGCAAATGAGGGTATATCTTAATATATACCTTATAATCAATCATAAACAATGGGGGTGTGCATGTGGCAATTAATGTAACGGCAGCGAATAATCAAGCTGGTCAATTGAATTCTTACGCACAGCAGTTGCGAAATGCCAAAACACAACTTACCTCATATAAGTCCTCTATACAATCTAACTGGACCGGACAAGAAGTATCCTATATCACTCGCGGTATCGATCAAACAATTGCACAAATCGATTCTGTAATTAAAGAGTTGGATTCACTTGCGACCGATGTAAAGAGCGTAGCGAGTACTATTAAACGTGAGGAAGATGCAGCGGCTGCTGCAGCTCGTGCAAGAGCAGAAAGACAACGCCGTATAAATGAAGCTCAAACGGCATATAACAATGCGGTTGATGAGTATAACGATGTAATTAAGGAAATGGAAAAACTCCAAGAACAGTTCAGAAAGAATCCTATGTTGCGATTCCTTCCTAATTACGCCAAACGTTTTGATGATTTGCAAAAGAATATAGAGAAGGCAGCTAAAAAGTGTGATAACTGCAAACGAGCTCTTTCTGCAGCGAGAGGATAGTTGAGGATGAACAAAATTAAACTTGCAAATAAAATGGGTTTGTCCCAACTCATCATCAAGAGTTTGAAAGGACAGCAAGTTAGTGAGAATGAGGTTTATGCAATAAATGCAAATAAAGTTCCCGGTTTGCTCCATCTTGATGTTGTGCAAAAGGGCTCTTCTTTCAAATTGATATATAACATCACTGGTTTTATATCCTTGAAAGAGTTTTTGAAAACTCCTTTAAACAAGCAATTATTTGCACAGATCTTGCAAAACATCTTAGCAAACCTAAAAGCAGTTGAATCGGCATATTTCAATCAACAGTATCTGTTAATGGATATCAATCAGGTGTATGTGAACCCAAACACCCAACACATCTATTTTACCTATGTGCCGATCTTAATGTTTGAAAGTGGAACTTCACTAAGAGAATTCTTGCTTAGCATCATTCAGCACGGCACTTTTGCTCCCGGAGAGGACAATAGTTACGTTCGTGATTACATTACTATTTTGAATAGTGGAATTAACTTTTCTGTTTTTGAGTTGGAAGAATACATAAATAAACTTCTCGGACAGAACACTTCTCGAATTCAAGAGGTTGAATGTCCCAATTGTAAAACGAAACTGAAAAAAGGAACTAATTACTGCCATGCCTGTGGCGCCAAAGTTTCAGGAAATACCGGAAATACTGGTAAGGGTGTATATGATCCGCTTGCAGATACTACCGAAGATAGTGCTGTAGATGATGATATGGTTGAGGAAGAAGTTATTGTTCGCAAGGATAATACACAAGGGCTTAGTGATGGAACTACAGTTCTTGGCGCCGATCCCGGTGGCACGACTGTCCTTGGTTCAGAAGAACTCGAAGCGCCTGTCTTCCCTTATCTTATCCGAGAGAAAACAGAGGAAAAGATTTCGGTCAACAAGCCTTCTTTCCGCATAGGTGCAGAAAGAAAATATGTTGACTATTGGGTAAATGATAATAGTACGGTAAGTCGTAGTCACGCGGATATTCTAACAAGAGAAAAACGCTATTTCATAATTGATTTGAACTCAACTAATAAAACATACGTTGATGGCAGAGCAATTCCTGTTGAAAAGGAAATTGAACTATTCGATGGAACTCGAATCCGTTTATCAAACGAAGAATTCGTATTTCATATTGAGTCATAAGAAGGTGAAAAAATGAATTATCAAATAGCGGTACATACCGATGTAGGTATAAGAAAAGACACAAATCAAGATAGCCTATGCGTTAAGCAAGCAGAAACAGAAAGAGGAACAATTCTTCTTGCCATTATTTGTGACGGAATGGGCGGTCTTGAAAAAGGCGAAGTTGCAAGTGCAACAGTCATAAATGCGTTTTCAACTTGGTTTGAAAATGAACTTCCGTCTATATTGGCCAATGATTCATATTTTGAAGATACAAGGTATCGTTGGGATAGAATTATAAAAGAGCAAAACCAAAATATTGGTGAATACGGAAGAAAGCATCATATTCAGCTTGGCACAACGATTTCTGCAATTATTGTATTTGAAGATGGTAAATATTTAATTGGACATGTCGGAGATTCAAGAGTTTACAGAATCACTGATACAGAACTTGAAGTGCTTACGCTTGACCAAACTTTGATGGCTCAAAAAGTTCGTAACGGAACAATGACACAGGAAGAAGCCGAAAGAGATCCTCGAAGAAATATGCTGCTTCAATGTGTTGGAGCATCAAAAACAGTTGAACCCGACTACATTAATGGAACTATATCAGCAAACGAATGCTATATGCTTTGCTCTGATGGTTTTAGACATGTGGTTACAGCAGACGAAATAAAGGATACTTTCGCTCCTTCAATCAACATGACGGAAGATGCGATGAAAAGTAATATTGTTAAGTTGGTCGAACTCAATAAAGAGCGCGGTGAAACTGATAACATTACAGCAATCCTTGTCAGAACGATTTAAGGTGGTGAGAGATTTTGGCAAGTGTAGGACAAGTCATCGATGACAAGTATGAAATATTGAAACTTATTGGTCAAGGCGGTATGTCGAGAGTTTATCTTGCAATGGATAAACGATTGAATAAGCAGTGGGCAATTAAGGAAATTGAGAAGCGAGCAAAAGATAAGAATAATGAAATAGTTATCCAAAGTGCGATAGCAGAGGCCAATCTTATCAAACAGCTCGATCACCCTGCGATTGTTCGAATTGTAGACATCATCGATAATGGCGATGTTATTTATATTATCGAAGACTATATCGAAGGTGAAACATTAAGCTCTGTACTTGAAACCCAAGGCGCACAGCCTCAGGAATTGGTTATAGAGTGGGCAATGCAGATTTGTGAGGCGTTAGAATATTTACATACTCGAAAGCCTCCTATCATATATCGTGATATGAAACCGGCTAACGTAATGATTAAGCCGGACGGAAATATCAAGGTAATCGACTTTGGTATCGCACGTGAGTATAAAGATCAAAGCTTGGCAGATACTGTAAGTTTGGGAACAAAAGGATATGCAGCTCCCGAACAGTTTGGTGGTAAAGGACAAACGGATGCAAGAACGGACGTTTATTGCTTAGGTGTAACGTTGTACCATCTTCTCACAGGACAGAACCCGTGTGAGCCACCTTACGAAATTTATCCTATTCGACATTGGAATCCTCAATTGTCGGCAGGTCTTGAAGCGATCATTCAGAAGTGTACGCAGCTAAACCCAGATGATAGATATCAGTCGTGTGCTGAGTTGTTATATGCGCTACACCATTACGAAGAATATGGTGTGGCTTATAGAGCAAGGCAAAAGCGAAAACTGAACTCTTTTATAATGACAACTTGTGCTTGTGTTTTGTTTCTTATCATTGGTGTGTTAGGTCTCTTCATGAGAACACAAACCAACAATGCTGACTATACTCAGAACATCCTTCAGGCAGATAAAGCATCAACTACTGAAGAAAAATTGTCTTATTATTCAACGGCAGTAGATATTAAACCTCTCGTAATGGACGCATATCTCGGTATGGTAAATGCAGTAAAAGATGATGCCGCGTTCTCAACCGAAGAAGAAACAGCGATTAAGAAAAAGCTTAATGCAAATATTACTTCTCTTCGCGGAGAAGAAGGATATGCAAACTTAGCCTTTGAGGTTGGCAAGTTGTACTGGTATTACTACGATTATGGTAAAACCGACACTGCAGACAATCAGATCACACGAATGAAAAGTGCTATTCAGTGGTTTGAAGATGCTGTCGAATATGGTTCAGAAGCCGATGACTTCTATACAATGGCTAAGATCTACAGTGATATAGGTAAATTTAACAGAGATATCACCTTAAACATTGAAGAAGCATCTGATAAAGGCAAATATGCTCCGTATTGGAGTAATATGCAAGAGCTCGTTGAAATGATTTCAAGCAGCAATGATGAAAATGAAATTATTGAACTTGAAGTCTATAAACTGACGATGTACTCCATCGAAACCTATGCGAGAAAGTTTAAGGCTGATGGTATTGCACAAGATCAGATGAATAGTTTATTCACAACAGTAAAAAATGAAGCATCTGATGTATCAACTACCTCTGATAAGACCGAGCAGTTGAAAAAAGATGTTATGAACAGATTCGATGCAGCTCAAGCAGCTATCGAAAATGCATTTAGAGAGTAGGTGAAAATTTAATGAGTGCAACAGCATGGTTAATTATAGCAATCGTTGGATTTTCACTTGCTGGTATCGCTTTTGTAGCCGCAATAATTCTATTTATTAAAATGAATATTCCGGCAATCATTGGTGATTTGACTGGTAAAACAGTCGCTCGTGAAATAAAAGCGATGAGAGAGTCCAATGCATCAACCGGAGATAAGCGGTTCAGACCGAGTGCAGTGAACTTGGAAAGAGGAACTTTGACTGAAAAAGTTTCCAATACTCCGATGAGTACGGGCGACTTGAAAAAGGCACATGCTTCCAAACGATTAGACAAAACAGACGGACTTGGGAAAAGTAGCAAAATTGGTGTCAAGAAAGGTGGAACAACAGGCTTGGGTGATGGTGCAAGTCCTGTAACCCCTGTTGAAACCGGAACAGCAGTTAAAGGAACGGAAAAGTTGAGCGATAACGCAACTGAAGTTCTCAGCAACGCTACCGAAGTGCTGAATAGTGGTGCAACAGACGTTCTTGCTCCTGCAACAGAAGTTTTGACGTCTGGAACGGAGGTTTTATCAAACGGAACTACCGTTCTTGGTGGTACAACTGTGTTGAGTGGAACAGAAGAATTGAGCGCGGAAGATAGTAGACCTGTTGCCTTTAAAGTAATCCGCAGTGAAATAATAATTCATTCGGATGAGGTGATATGATGCGGTCTAAGATCCGTGACTTCAACTTGTTTGTTACTTCATCAATGGTTTTTTCAGTCATTTCCTCTGCATCAATAATAGCTTGCATTTTTATTGGTACAGACGAAGCTACAAACAAGGTTTTAAGATTAGTATTCCCAATAGTGTTTTGGCTTGGTCTAATTGCAGAACAAGTTTTTATATGGAAAGCCAATTCACTTAGAAAGCATTTTGAAGCAACTGTTAAAAAAAGAAGAATTAGAATGAACCCAGGTATCATTTCGATTCTCCAAACAGAAGCTGGTGCAATTACTGATATTGTTTTTGCAATCTCGCTTGTTGTTTTTGTTATTTTAATGGCTACAAGCGTAGGAGAAAAAGCAATTCAGTACATATTCATTTTTCTTTTGGTTTTATCTTTTCGATTGCATTGCATTCTGAATGGTAAAAACTTTAGATACAAAAAATTCTTAGCAAAGAGGAAGGTTGACAAAGATGAGTAGTTTGAAACTAAAAAGCTCAAAAGTAATCGCAATGCTCTTAGCTGTTGTAATGCTCATTAGCATGATTCCTGTATCATTGCTTACAGTTTTTGCAATAGAAAATACTGAGTATTTTACGGTTACTGTAACCGATTCGGCAACAGGTAACCCTATTGCCGGCGCAGAGGTTCGATTGGAAGCGCCGAACAACGAATGGACATTAACAGTTGAACCAAAATTGACCGATGAAAACGGCAAAGCAGAGTTTGATACTTCTGTGCTTTCTGATGCATTGACAAATGCAGAAATCACGGAATCCACACTTGTGGTTGCTGTTTCAAAGTCGTGTTACGAAGATTATTCAGAAGGCGAAGTTATCGCTATAGATAACTTAACTGTTGGTAGAGATGTATCTCTTGTTGAAAAAGAAAAGATAACTCTTGCCGGTACCGTAACTAATGAAAACGGTCTTGCATATGAGGGTGCTACAGTCAAAATGACTGGAACTTTGACTGATGAAACGACCACAGATGCAGATGGCAATTATTCTTTCCAAGCATACAAAAGCTATGGAGAATATACTATTACTGCAACTGCTGCGGAAGAAAAATATCTGACAGCCACGACAACCGTGACGGCTCCTGCGGAAAACTATACTTGCACTACTCTGAAATTAGAGATTAAGCAGTTTACTGTTTCTACTGGTGCAGGTGAAAATGGCACAATTACAGCCGCTTATACCGTAGCATATGGTGAAGACAAAGAAGTAACTGCTACCGCTGATGAGTTCTATCGCATTCAAAAATTCGAGGTAGATGGAACCGAAATTCCCAAAGCAGTAGGCCTCAAAACTTACACACACACAATCGAGAATATCACTTCTGCTAAAACCGTAAATGTTATTTTCGTAAGATATTCTTATAAGATCAACTTTACAGTAAGTGAAAATGGCGAAGTAAAATACAACGATGGATCTGAACAGACCGTTGCAGGTGGCTCTGTGAGCATTGATAAGGAAGTTGCTATTGAAAACGGAACTATTACCGTTAATGCAAATCCCTCTACCAATTATAGAGTTGCAAAAGTCGTTGTAGACGGAACTACTCAGAACTTTACCGAAAACGATAAGACTTACTCTGAGGTTTTTGAAATTAACAAAGACCATACATTTGAGGTAGAATTTAAGATAAACACCTTTACTGTTGAAACAGAAGACGGTCAAAATGGCACTTCTTCTGTTGATAAGGCCGTGGTTGATCATAACGGAAGTGCAGTAGTTACAATCATACCGGATACTGGTTACAATATTGAAAAAGTAACTATTAATGGTACTGAAACCACTGATTATGCCATCAATGATGACGAATCTTCTTATACTCTTAATATCAGCAACATTACTGAAAACACGAAGGTTGTTGTAGAGTATTCTGAAATTCCTTCCATTACTCTCGATAACGTGGTTATCAATTCTTCTGATGCATTAAAGACAGTTGAAGATAATGATGTAATTACTTATATCTATGCCAATAATGGCGAAGCAACTTTTACTACCACTAAGAATGGTATCAGAATAAATGGCGACAGATCTACCGGTAAAGCATACAGAACACAGACTTGGAAAATCACGGAATCTACTTTGATTAATAAGATCGAAGTGTATAACGGAAGAAAGTGGGAAAATATTACCTTAGACAAGAACATTCAGATTTTAATTGATACTAAGGATCCTGTTGTTAATCCCGATTCTGCTGAACTTGCATGGACAAACAATAATAATGTCACAATCTCTGGTAGTGTAACTGATGAAAACACTTCCAAGAATCCTTCCTCTGGATTGTCTTACATTGTTTGGAGCAAAGATGCAACCTTAACCGAGGATGCTGTTTTAACTGCAACAGAAAATAAAGTTGCACTTGGCGTAGACGGTAAATATAGTTTTACAAGTGTTGACGGTGAGCAGAATGCTATTTATTACATTTATGCCGTTGACATTTCTGGCAACGTATCCACAGCAAAGACTGTAAAAGTCAAAATTGATACCAAACTTCCGACAATTACAGAATTTAAATTCAGTACGAAAGAGAACACTGTTGTTCAAGATATTATTTCATTCTTGACATTTGGTACTATTTGTTCTGAAAAAATGTATGTAACTGTTGTTGCAAACGATGAAACCATCACATCCGGATTAAAGGATATTACCCTGTATTGTGATGGAGAAGCTCTTGGTACGAAGCAAGTAACTGGCAATTATGCAATCTTTGAATTAACTGAAAGCAAGTTTAAGACCGGTGCAAAAGTTTCTGCGAAAGTTACAGACATTGCTGGTAATATTTCTGCTATCACTAAGCCTACTGATACTGGTGCATTAAGTGATGAAGTTAAGATTGATGGCTCTACCAAACCTATTGCCACCATTACTCCTGCTACCTCGGTTTACACTGATGCAACAGGAAAATTGTGGTATGATGGAAATCTTGTGCTTACAGTTGTTGCAAAAGACGAGAATACGGGTATTAGAAAAGTAAGCATTAAGCTGAACGGTAAAGATATTACTACAGATATCAATAACAAAGCAATTAATGCTAATTTCTCCGCAGTTCGCACAACTGAAGAAACCTTCGTAATTAATACATCTCAGTATGCACTTGATGGTGAAAACGTTCTCGAAGTGGTTGTTACTAACAACTCTGGTGTTGAAAGTGTAAAAGCAGTTCAAAAGGTTTACATCGATACAACTAAACCGGACATTTCAAAGTTTGAAATTGCACATACCGGTGATACACCTCTGGATAAGGTGCTCAATTTCCTTACTTTCGGTATGTTCTTTGACGATAAAGTTGAAGTAACTGTTACCGCTTCCGACAGCAATGCGACCTCTGGTGTAAACACCATTACTCTTTATGTAGATGGCGTAGCATTTGAAACCAAAACAGTATCCGATGATAAAGCTACCTTTGTTATTCCTGTCGAGGCAATCACTGATAACACAATGCATTTTGATAAGGTGATTTCTGCAAAAGCAGTTGACTTTGTAGGATATGAAACGGCCAACTTTATTGAACCCAACACTTCAAATTCTGACATTCAGAATAGTGGTTTAATGATTGAAACTGTTAAGCCTACTATCTCTGTTGGCTGTGCTGATGCAGCTCAGAATAAGAACGCCGCCACTGCTGATGTAAACGATTGGTATAAGGAAGACGTTGAATTTACAGTTGATGTCGCTGATGCAGATGCAGGTATTAGAAATGTTAATATCAGCATCAATGGTACTACTTTGGTAGATGAAGATCTGTATGCTACGGAAATTCACTCTAAACAGTATAAAGTTAAGACAAGCGATACTAATGTAGTTAGAGCAACTGATGGTTCTTACACCATTAAAGTTGTTGTTATCGACAATGCAGGCAACGCAAGCGAAACATACAGCAAAACTATTTATAAGGACATTGATAAGCCTTATATTACCGGTTTTGATTTTGATGCAGTTGACTTTGTGGAAGGTAGCGAAACAACTTCTACAGTTGAAGTGACCGACTACGGCTTCTACTTCAAAGCTGACACGAAGGTTACCATTTCTGCCAAGGACAATGCACCTTCTGCTGGTGTGAAATCAATTACCTATTATACTGTTGACAAAGACGCTGGAAAGAGCGCTGAAAAAACGGTTGATGTAAACAAGGATGGACAAATTGAGTTCACCATCGAAGCGAACTTCAAAGGTCAGATCTATGCGAAAGCAACTGATAATGTCGACAATGTTGCTGATCAGTTCGTAAACCCCAACAGTGCAATCGTAGAAGACGAAACCAAGCATAAAGAAGAAACACACATCGTATTTACTAAAGACGATACAGAATTCACTATCAATGATGGTGAAAACAAAGAGCTTTATGCCACCGATGTTCCTGTTAAGCTGACGGTTATTGATACCTATTCTGGTATTTGTTCAATCGAATGGTCTGTTGTAGCACCTTACGATACCGCTAATAATCAGAGTGGAAAGATCACGGTTAATAACGATAAGACATTTACTTCTGATAGTGAAGAAGGCTGGACAATTGTTGATCAAGAATCTAACCTTGTTACTAAGATGGAAAAAGACATCGTTGTTAAAAATAACAGCAACAACATAGTTGTTACCGTTAAGATGGTTGACCGTGCTGGCAATCCTTCTGAAGAAACTATCGAGTTCAGTATCGACAAGACCATTCCTGTTATTGAGGTCGTTTACGATAATAACGAACCCGATGCAGACTATAAGGATATCTATAAGGCTGATCGTGAAGCTACTATTACTATCACAGAGCGTAACTTCCGCGCCGAAGACATCGTATTTGCAATTGTGAATACAGATAAAGATATTCCTGCTGTTGATTTGACAAAAGCTGATGTATGGACTACAACAGTGAATGAAGAAGATCCGGACAAAACCGTGCATGTCGCTAAAATCAAATACACTGCAGACGGTGACTATACCTTTGACATTTCCTATAAGGACAATGCAAGAAATTCTGCTGCGGACTTTACACAGCATAAATTTACTATCGATAAGACCATTCCTGTCATAACTGTTGTTTACGATAACAACGATGTTCAAAATGGTAACTATTATAAAGCTGATAGAGTAGCAACTATCACTATCAAAGAGCATAACTTTGATGATGCAAGAGTGAAGAATCTTGGTGTTGCCACCGACAATAATAATCCTTCAACCTTCCCGACTATTAGTGCTTGGAAAGACAACGGCGATGATACTCACACCGCAACAATTATCTATAATGCAGATTCTAAGTATACCTTTGATATTGAATTCGTTGACAAGGCAGGTAATAGTATTGAGGACTATACTCCAGTAGAATTCTATGTTGACAAGACTGCTCCTACGCTCGAAATTTCCGGCGTTGCTGACAAGTCTGCAAACAACGGTACTGTTGCTCCTGTTGTTTCCTACAGCGATACTAACTTCAACAAGGATGCCGTAATAATCACACTTACTGGTATAAACAACGGTAAGGTTGATTACACCGCTTCTTATGAGAATATTGCTAATGGTCAGACCTACACCTATGCAAACTTCGAAAAGGTTCAGAAAGTTGATGACATCTACACCTTGACCGCCAAACTCACCGATATGGCTGGTAACGAAACCGAAAAGACCATTACTTTCTCTGCTAACCGTTTTGGTTCTGTTTATGACTTGGCTGAAGTGAAGGATATCATTTCTAAGTATCTGCAGGTTGAAGAAGACATTGTATTCACTGAAACCAATGTTGACTCTCTTGATCGTGAAGGCATTAAGATTAAGCTCACCAAGAATGGTACTCCTACCGACCTCGTTGAAGGAACTGATTATACCGTTGAAGTAACTGGCGGTAACGGTCAATGGAGTGTTTACAAGTACACTATCAAGAAAGCACTCTTTGCAGATGATGGTAGATACAGTCTCTCCATCTACTCTAAGGATGCCGCAGGAAACGTTAACGAGAACATTGACGAAACCAAAGAAGCTGAAATATCCTTCGGTATCGACAAAACAAAACCTGTTATCGTTCCGATTGACTTTGAATCAGGTGTACAGTATGCAGTAGACATGAAGACAGTCTCTGTCGAAATCAAAGACAACCTCGTTCTTGAGGGCGTTAAGATTTACTTGAATGACAAAGAAATTGAATATAAGGTTGATGGTGAAACCTATACCTTTGACATTCCGAAGTCTAACAGCAAGCAAGACGTGAAGATCGTTGCAGTGGATGCGGCCGGAAACGAGCAGCCAATTGAAGTAAACGACTTCCTCGTTAACACCAACATCTTCGTTCGTTGGTACAACAATACTCCTCTCTTCGTAGGTTCAATTATTGGTGTTGTAGTTCTTGCACTCGGCATCACAATCTTCCTTGTATTCTTCAAAAAGAAGAAGAAAGAAGACGAAGATAAGTAATTGCAAAAATCCCGACAGGTGTGAAAACGCCTGTCGGGAATAAGCAAACACAAGGAGGAAAAAATGTATACAGAATTTTTGATTATATATATCGGCCTTGGTATTTTAGCTTTATTAGGAATAGCTATATTGATTCTGTTAATTATGCTTCTCAAGAAAGAACAAGGTGGCTATATTCCGCAGAATAATAATTACACCCCTAATGTTCAGACTACTGCCACACCTACAGGTAACATCGTGTTCTGTAAGAAGTGTGCAGCAGAATTCGATTCATCGCAGCGTGCATGTCCTAAATGTGGTACACCTCGATAAATTGAAAACATCAACATAAAGGAGGTGATATCATTGGCAAGTACAAAGATTAATGTTGGTGCAGTTATCGGACTAAGCAGTACAGCAACAGGTGCCAAAACAACGGTAACAAATATTAAATCGTCTTTCAATACAACAAGACGACAGATCGATGGAAAAATACTTAACCGTAGTAATCTTGCCAATAGATTTCAAAATGTTTATAACACATTAGGTTCGATTGAAACTAAGGTATCTCGAATAAAGTCCATGGTAGAAAATGGCGCCAACTGGTATCACGACACAGATCAGATCGTTTTAGGTTGGAGTAACGATATTGTAGGCAACTTTATTGCTGGATGTGGTTCGGTAGGTGCTGGAACCGGTATTTCTTCCGGTGCAGCATTAGAGTTTGAAAAAATCGGTCGAAATACTGGCGATGATTCAAAGGTGGAAACCGATTCCACGTTCAAACAGGTGCTGAAAGATGACTGGAAAATTGAAGGTGCAGTTCTCGGCGGTTCAGTTACTGGAGATGGTGAATTCTTAGGCGTTAGTGCGTCAGGAACAGCCGAAGGCGAACTGATAGGTGGCTCTGTATCGACAAAGAGCAAAGCAAACTGGGATCTTAAAGACAAAGATGCTGGAATTGAGAAAAGCATTACTGCTGAAGGTCATTTAGCAAAAGGTTCACTTGAAGGCAATTATGGAATACTTGGTGGCAAGGTCGAAGGAACTGTAGGTTCTGTAAGCGCAACAGGTTCAATTGGAGCATCCTTATATAAGGACGGAAAGTTCTCACCTGCATTGGAAGCCGAACTAAAAGGTAAAGCTGCAGTCGCTGAAGGCGAAGCTGAAATTAAATTAGGCAATGACGAATTTAATGGTCATGTGAATGCCGAAGGAACTGTTCTTGGTGCAGAAGCTGAATTAAGCGGAGGCGCCGGTATGATTACATATAAGGATGAAACAACCGGTAAAACGAAGACTGAGCTTGGTGTGTCCGGCAAAGCAGGTGCTGAAGCCTATTTAGCCGAAGGATCAATCTCTGGCGGATTTACTATTTTTGGTATAGAGATTGATGTTGGCGTGTCTGGTAAAGCAGGTGGCGCTGGAGTAGAGGCCGGAGGTCGAGTCACTACAGGTGGTATTTCTGGTGAAATTGGTGCCGGACTCGGATTAGGACTTGGACTTGAACTCAGTATTGACTGGAGTGACTTTTCACTATGGTAAGTTGCTATTTGGTCAAATGTGTGATATAATACATTAAGAAATTGGAGGTAAGACTCATGTATAAAGATTTATTACCTATAGGTTCAGTTGTCTTACTTAAAGGCGGCGAAAAAAGAATAATGATTTGCGGTCGCATTCAGGCAAAGGCTGGCGAGAATGAAATTTACGATTATTCCGCTTGCTACTATCCGCAAGGCATTGTTGATCCCACATCGATGTTCTTCTTCAATAGGGATGCTATTGATAGAGTATTCTTCCTTGGCTTCCAAGACGCAGAGGAACTCGCCTTTAGAAGCGACGTGCTTGATAAATTAGGTGAATTAGAAATCAAAGATGGATCTATTGTGCCTAAGAACTAATAGGAGGTAATTATGTATCTCGAATTAGTTCAAAGGAGTAAAGAATTATTTACAGCAGACTTTGATATTGTAGAGAAAAACTCAACAGTGGGTTCGCTTAATCTGAAGGGCAAGTTAGGCTCTCTCGATGCAAATATTTCAATTCAATATCGTGGTGATGAAATGACGCTAACGCCCGGCGTTCATGATTTTGAAATTATTGCTAAAAAGCCTTTTAGACCATACACAATCGCTTTTAATGGGACTAATAAAGGCGTAATATCACAGACCGAAATCAAAACGGGAATGTTTAGCAAGATTGAATTTCATCAAATTGAGATTGGTGGGATGATCTATGAGATGTATCCTATTGGTTTTGGAAACGATGGTGCAAAGAACCCGATATACGTTGGAAATGACCAACGAGGATTGATTGAAAAAGATTGTGAAGTCATCAATGACCTGCACAATTATAAAATCACTTGTGTCGATGAACTTTCTGCTATTACAGGATTGTTGTTTGCAGCATATATGTATGTAAATGCAGCTTTCAAACCCGGTATAGCTGTTACAAAGTCTGTACATAAAGTAATAAGCAAAACAACTAATAAAACATTGCTTCAAAAGTACGATCCGTCATTCAAAGGAAAGTATCTTAAATGATTATAAAACCTCTCTGAGTTCGCTCAGAGAGGTTTTTGTTAGCGGGGAGAATATTACATATTCTCTTCCGGGGAACCACAAGAAGTATATTAAGAGTTTTAGGATAGCTGTAGCTAAAAAGCAAAAGACAAATAATCAATAATAATTCCTGCGGTTTTTTAAAAGTTAATAAATTGTTTAAATTTTCATATAACTCTTTACTATTGTTACATAACCCTACATAACTCTATTGGGTGGGGGTTGAGCAGTGAAAGAGTGGTAAAACCATGGTTGACAAAGGTTTTTCTCCATGTTAAACTAATGATGACCTATTTAAAATAAAGCAGGAGTGTTTTTAAAAGATAACGAAAATTGCAATGTTCCGAGAGGGTTAATTGCGCTAGTTTGTTATGCTTGGCTCCTGCGTATAGGGCAAAGGCAAAAGGACTGCAAGTAAGCACTTACCTTTCGGGGTAGGTGCTTTTTTGTTATCTTTTTGCCTTCTTTTATGTTTTGTCTCCGATAAGTGACGGAGTAAAAATTAACGCATAAAGGAAGGTGGTTCAAAATGATTGTTTTTGACATGGGAAGTTAGTTGCACCAAAGGATTGGTGCCGAGTACAGCAGTCTGAATTCTGCGGCAGACTGTGAATCACTAGCAGAAAACCTTTGGAGTTGAGGTATAACTTCATCAGTCGATGCTCTAAGGCTGATTATCCGTAGGACCGAAGAACAGGAAATACGGAATTAAAGAGCTATCACGGTTACGGCAACGGACAGGGTGATATATGGAAGATAGGCGACACATTTTTAATCGACCTATTACGTTGCTCGGTTTTATGATTTCCGTAAAAAATTAGAACCCACGTTCACACAGTGGTCCGAAATATGATAGTAGGAAAAGTTGTGATATACAAAGCCCTTCACAAAGGCGATGTGAACTAAAAAGTGCGGATAGCAGAGCCGTTACGAAACGAGGATTGTTCGACTGCGATCTGCCTTCACTTATGGCAATTTATTAACGAAAATAAGTGCGTAACGGCGGTGAGGATTCAGCCTAAGTTATTGACGAAAATTATGGAATCCACGACGTTTGAGGGTTTCGTCGGTAAATAAAACTGCTCAAGCGGTGGTGCTACCGTCCTTTATGGGAACAGCATACGAAGTTTCCGGGATTTAATCGGTAATGAAAAGCCCCGCCGAACGAGTTGTTTAGTCTCGGCCAGGCTGAAATGCCTTGCACTCGGCGTAGCGTCAGCAAGCAATACTTTTGTTTTTGCACTCTTGAATCACAAGAGAACACGCACGGAAAATCTATTATTCTTGCGAAAAGTTTAATAGATTAAGCCACCTACTAACCTTATTTTACAGCAGAATACCAGAAAAGAACTTTCGCTTTGGGATGATTTATAACTGTCTCTTCGAGACTGTATGATTTACCTTTCGAGAGCAAATTGCACCTGCGCTTAGTATAAACTTGGATAAGATTAAAGCTTTTCGGCTCTCTGCAAGTTGTCATTCGTGTAATGAATGACAAGCTGCAGGAAGCCGAAGAAGGTATCGATGAAACTTAAGAAGCAGGTGCTATGACTATCATTTCTATGATGATAGATGATTGCCCTTTAGAAATGATTTATGACTCTCTTTTTGGGAGCCGAGCCGTCTCTATTGGACGAAGTCAGATAGAAACGGCTCGGAGACGACGTCGGAGAGCCGGGATTAGCAGGGCATAATACCCCGCGTCAAAGAAGAATCAGTAAGAAATGGAAGTTCGTACACACCTTTGACAGTGGGTGTATTATGCCCTGCGGAACTTTCCTTTTAAGAGCCATATAGAGTAATTATAGATTAATATTAGATTACATTTAACAATGACTTTAGTTTGTATATGGCTCTTGTATGATTGATGATTTGCTTTTCGATATGCTTGATGATTATAATTTTGAAATGATATTTTGAAATTACTTTCATTTCCAGTAAAAAAGGATTGTGCTGACCGTCCGTTTGAGATTACCTACATTTCGATATCAGGTCAGCACAATCTTTGAAAGCGATTTTTGATGCTCTTCGGTTTGATATGCTATATGACTTTCATTTGCAAATGAGCAGGGCAAAATTTTCGTACACAAAATTATTTTCGTCAGGAAATCCTAACACAATTTATTGACGAAAATAATGCATTTTTTACTATTTTCGTACACAGTTTTTTACGCAAGGCTTGGTCCCTATCCTTGCGTTGAAATAAAATTTTTGGAGAAAGGAGATGGTTTGCTATGTCAGATTCTAATGATATTACAGTGTTAAACCCAGGTTTGTATAAAAACCTGATTGCTCAAGTTGAGTCTATCTATAGGCACAGCAATGAGCTTAGTTTTAAAACAAGGGCTCGGTACTATGAAGCGACAAAAAGATTCTGCAAGTTTTTAGCCGATAATTTTCGTCTACAAAATTTTAAGAACGTGGAAGATCGGCACTTTAAAGCCTACGTGGAGCATCTAAAAGAAAACAACTCTGCTGCGACTATTCAATCAGATCTATCCGGCATACGGTATTTCCATAGAAAATCCGGTAGTAAGAACAGGCTATCCCCTAATAGCAAGTTGAATCTGCCCAAACGAGCGACAGGTGTAAAAGACCATTCGCTATTAGATAAAGAAATTTCGGATATGCGGCAGTGGGCTATCGAAAAAGGTCGGCAGGATGCGGTCATTGGCATAGACTTTGCCAGTAAATTTGGTCTACGACTTGAAGAAATCTGCACGCTAAGAGTTGAATACCTTATGTCTGCATTAAAAACAGGTCAGCTCGTCATAAAAGGCAAAGGCGGCCAGACAAGGGCGATTGATTTGAGTGCAAAGCAACGAAGTATTATTACTGATTATTTGAACTATGCCAGATGTTCAGGTCGATACCCACGAGATTACTTAATTTCAGGAAGTGAAAAAGGCGGCGTACAACGAGAAAAGCGTTCCTTACAGAGTTGGATGAGTTATAACAGAAAATACTTTATGGTAGAAAACCGTGAGGATTTGAGTGAAGACGGTAAAAAGAAAAGAACTGAAACAATCTCTTGGCACAGTCTGAGACACACCTATGCCCAAAGAACTTACGCCGAAGCATTGCAAGAGAGACCAAAGAAAGCACGAAAGATTGTAAGCGAAAACTTAGGTCACCATAGAACCGAGGTAACAAGGATTTACTTGGCTGATAAGCCGAAGAAAAAGTAAGCTATTAATTAAAATAATGAAGGAAGAATTTAAATTGACGACAATATCCTGCTGACGAAAATCTGTCGGGATTGATATATAGGGACAAACAAAGGAAATAAAGGTCGGGCAATTCAAATGCCCAGAGTTAACGGCGGTGGCAACCTTGCCACCGCCTGTAAGGAGAATTTATATGTTATATGTTTTCAAGCTTGCCTCCGGCGGAAATGGAGGCAAATAATACAAGGAGGTATCGCCAATGAAAGAGGTTCCAATTTGGGAGAAAACCACTTTAACGCTGACAGAAGCCGCAGCCTATTCGGGCATTGGTATTAATAAACTTAGAAAACTGTCCGATAAGGTTGATTGTACTTTCGTGCCGTTCAACGGCACAAAGCGTCTGATCAAGCGAAGAAAATTGGATGAATATATAGAAAAGAATTATTCCATTTAAATAACTTTCTTTACAGGCCTGTCAGCTCCGAAAGAGTACTTGTAAAGATAACGGATTTATGTTATAATATAGATACTATCATAGTGCTTTTCAATGCTGACAGGTATTGAAAGGAGCTAGATAAATATGACTGCAAAGAAAGGTAAAGGTAGAAGATTAGATAAGGATCGGGTTACACTCCGCAAGGGTGAATCCCAAAGAGCAGACGGAATTTATGATTACCGTTGGAGCACTCCCGATGGTAAGCGCCACTCGATATACGCAAGTACCCTTGAGGAGCTTCGTGAACGAGAAGAGCAAATTATCCTTGATAAAAGGGACGGCATTAAAACAGAGATTCGTTTGATAACGGTTAACGAAGTGTTCGACCTGTGGTGTGATCTGAAACGAGGTTTGAAACACAACACCTTTCAGAACTACAAGTATATGTACAATATGTTTGTACGCCCCACATTCGGCAAGCTTCGTATTGCGAATGTCAGAAAATCCGATGTAAAGAGGTTTTATAACCGCCTTGCAGATGAAAGAATTTTGACCATAGCAACCATTGATAATGTGCATACGGTTCTGCATCAAGTGTTTAACTTGGCGGTGGATGATGGTTACATACGCCTTAACCCCACCGATAATATGCTGAAAGAACTGAAACAGTCCCACAATTTTCAAGTAGAAAAGCATAAGGCACTTACTATCCCCGAACAACAGTTGTTCATTAACTTCCTTAAAAATCATCCAGTATATCGACATTGGTATCCTGTATTCGCCATTATGCTTGGCACGGGGTTGCGTGTCGGTGAATTGATAGGATTGCGGTGGTGCGACATTGATTTGGATGAAGGACTTATCCACGTCAATCACACCTTGGTATACTACAATCACGGTGACGGCAACGGCTGTTCTTTTAGCATAAACACACCTAAGACCAAAGCCGGTGAACGAATCGTACCGATGATGGATGATGTAAAAGAAGCGTTCCTGCTTGAAAAGCAAAACCAAGAGGATGCCGGGGTTAAGTGCAAAGCGATTGTTGATTGCTATACAGATTTTATCTTTATAAATCGCTATGGTGATGTTCAGCATCAGGGGACACTCAACAAAGCCATTCGAAGAATCATCCGTGATTGTAATGATGAAGTGTTGCTCAAAGGAGAAAAAGATCCCGTTCTGTTGCCGCCCTTTAGTTGCCACAGCTTGAGACATACCTTTGCTACTCGCTTGTGTGAGTCGGGTATCAATATAAAGGTGATACAGGATGTTTTAGGTCATGCCGATATTAGTACAACGATGGATATTTATTGCGACGTGACCAACGAACTGAAAAAGAAAGAGTTTACAAGCTTGGGCGAATTCTTTAAGGACAAGCAAATTTAATCTACTACGCCAATGGTACGCCAGTCACTACGCCAAAATGCCGCACAGATACAAAGGGTTATATTCTGTGCTATAAAAATGGCTTACAAAGACGGCCCCAAACCATTGGAGTTTTGTACACTTAGGTATTGTTTTGTAACTTCAGGGGCAGAGGTCCCCACAATGAAATCACTTGATTAAAATTCTAAGAGCTATGGCTTTTTGCCATAGCTCTTTTTATGTGTACTTGACAATAGAGTTGCAGAAAGTTATAATAAGGTGTATTGGAATAACTTTCTTTTTACCAAAAAACAAAAGAGGAATGTATAATGATATCGGTTGTTATGGCTGCTTATAATGGCGGCGAATACATCAGAGCGCAGCTTGAGTCTGTGCTTAAGCAGTTAGGTGCAGACGATGAGGTCATTATTTCTGATGATAATCCTTCAGGCAACACTGCCGAAGCTATAAATGACATTTTAGATACAGATAATCGCGTCAAATATATTAACGGACCCGGAATGGGTGTTATCAAAAATTTTGAAAATGCAATCAAAAATGCAGCAGGAGAATATATTTTTCTTTGCGACCAGGATGATATCTGGCTTGACGGCAAGGTAGATGCTGTTATGAAAGAGTTTGAAAAAGGTGCAGTTGTTGTTATGCATGATGCAAGAATAGTTGACAGCAACCTTAAAGTGACCGAAAACTCTTTTTTTGAATCTCACGGTACAGCTACAGGAATAATCAGGAATATTATCAAAAATTCATATATCGGATGCTGTATGGCGTTCAGCAGTAAGCTTAATCCGTTTATTCTTCCTTTCCCTGATGATATACCTATGCACGACCAGTGGATAGGTCTGATTGGTGAAAAGGCAGGTAAAGTAAGCCTTATTCAGGTGCCATATCTGCTCTATCGCCGTCACAGTGCAACGGTTACCGGCGGAAGCACATCTTTTTCGCAGAAGTTAAAATGGAGAACAGCAATTATTCGTTGCTTAGCAGGAAAGCAGGTTGAGTTATGACAAAACCATTTGTAACGGGGTGCATTGTTACTCATAATAATATGAGGACTATTAAGGATGCACTTGATACAATTTTAGAATATACAAAAGATATTGATTTCAGATTATATGTTGTTGATAATCTTTCAACAGATGAAACTCCTAAATTTATCAGAGAGAACTATCCTCAGGTTTGCCTTGTTGAGCCAAACACAAATCGTGGTTTTGGAGCCGGACATAATGTGGTTTTGCCGATGATAGAGTCGAAATATCACTTTGTTATTAATCCGGATATTATTTTAAAAGACAATGCCATTAAAAAAATGGTAGACTATATGGAAGCTAATGAAGATATCGGTCTCGTTTCACCTAAAATTTGTTTCCCTGACGGAAAGGAGCAGATTTTAGGCAAGCTGAATCCAAGCCTTAAATACCTTTTTGCAAGCCGTATGCGTGGTGAGGACGAGCCCGGTGCCCTTTTAAAAGAATATGCTATGCTTGATAAAGATCTGACGGTTGTTCAGGATATTGAAAATGCATCAGGCTGTTTTATGGGCTTCAGAACAGATTTGTTCAAAGAAGTAGGCGGCTTTGATAAAAGATATTTTATGTATTTTGAAGATGCTGATATTTCTCGCGAGGCTGCAAAGCGTAAGCGCGTAGTTTATTTCCCTGAAGCTGTTGTTTATCATCTTTGGGGAAGAGACAGTAAAAGAAATCTTAAACTGTTGAGAATACATATTTTTTCAATGTTAAAATATTTCATTAAATGGAAATCTATCTGAGGTGAAATTATGAGTAAACCAACTGCAAAAAAATATATGCAGAATGCATATAAATACCGTTTCCTTATGCAGGAAATCGTCAGAAAAAATGTTAAGCTTCAGTACAGAAATTCATTTTTAGGAATTTTCTGGACTTTTCTTCAGCCGTTACTTACAATGATTATCCTTGTATTTATATTTGGTACAATTTTTGGTAAGTCAAATGACGGTGTAGTTTGTTACCCGGTATTCTTACTTACAGGCCGTTTGTTTTATGAGTTTTTTACCCAATCAACAAAACGAGCAATGCGTTCAATCAGAAACAGTGCATCTGTTATAAAAAAGGTATATGTTCCTAAATACATATATCCTGTTGCTAATGTACTTGCAAACTTTATAACATTTATGATTTCTTTGTTGGTGCTTGTTGTGGTAATGGCGTTTTTCCTTATAAAAGGCAATTACCCTGATCTTCACCTTTCGTGGTATATTTTATTGTCAGTTGTTCCTATTCTGATTCTTTGCATATTAAGCCTTGGTGTAGGCCTTATTCTTTCAGTTCTTAATGTTTTCTTTAAAGATATTGAGTATATTTATGAGGTTGCATGTATGATGCTTTTCTATGTGACACCGATTATGTATAAGCTTGATACTTTATCAAAGAGCGGCATAAACGAGGCAGTGTTATACATTCTTAAGCTTAACCCTCTTTACGGAATTATTGAGATGTTCCGTTCCTGTGTGCTTTATTGTGAAATGTGGAATTGGAAGTATTTTGCATATGCATTAGTTTCATCATTAGTTATACTCGTATTAGGTCTTGTTGTTTTCTATAAAAAGCAGGATAAGTTTATTCTTCATATTTAAGGAGGCAGAACTATGGCAAAGCCTGCAATTGAAGTTAAAAATGTCAGCATTCTTTTTAATCTTAATAAAGAAAAAGTTGATAACTTAAAAGAATACGTTGTAAAGCTTGTTACAAGAAAGCTTAAGTTCAACGAGTTCTGGGCATTGAACGATATATCCTTCACTGTTGAAAAAGGTGAGCGTGTAGGTGTGCTTGGCTTTAACGGTGCGGGTAAAAGTACACTACTTAAAACTATTGCCGGTGTTTTGAAACCCACTAAAGGCAGTGTCGAGGTTCACGGTGTTATAGCTCCTTTGCTTGAGCTTGGCGCAGGATTTGATATGAACTATTCAGGTAAAGAAAATATTTACCTTTATGGCGCAACAATGGGTTATTCAAGAAAATATATTGAAGAAAGATATAACGAAATTGTTGAATTTTCAGAACTGAAGGATTTTATTGATGTTCCTGTGAAAAACTATTCATCAGGTATGAGAGCTCGTCTCGGATTTGCAATTGCTACTGCAGTTGAGCCTCAGGTGCTTATTCTTGATGAGGTTTTATCAGTTGGTGATGCTAAATTCAGAAACAAGAGTGAGGCTAAAGTCCGCTCAATGTTTGATAAAGGTGTAACAGTTTTATTTGTTTCTCACAGTACTGCACAGGTAAGACGACTTTGCACAAAAGCGATTATCCTTGACAAAGGTAAGATAATTGCAAATGGCGATGTTAACGAAGTTTGCGACAAATATGACGAACTTGTAAATAAGAAATGAGGTTGATTTTATGGTAATAGCAGCAGTTTTAGCAGGTGGTAACGGTAGCAGAATGGGTAACACCGAAACACCGAAACAGTATCTTATGTTAGGTTCAAGACCTATTATTGTTCACACTGTTGAAAAGTTTTTTGTAAACCCTGATGTTGATAAAGTAGTTGTACTTTGCCCCAATGCATGGGTTGCGCAGACTAAAGACCTGATTGTAAAATATATAGGAAATACTGATAAAGTTGATGTTATCAGCGGCGGTGCCAGCAGAAACGATACACTTATGTGTGCAATAGATTACATTGAAAGTAATTTCGGCCTTGATGATGACACAATTCTTTTGACCCACGATGCAGTGAGACCTTTTGTAACTCACAGAATTATCAACGATAATATTGAGGCTGTTAAAAAGTACGGTGCATGTGATACTGTATGGGGTGCAACCGATACTATCGTTGAAAGTGTAGACGGTAAAGTTATCAGCAATATACCTGAAAGAAAGAACATGTATCAGGGTCAGACTCCACAGAGCTTCAAAGCAAAAAGACTTAAAGATATCTGCAATTCTCTTACAGATGCAGAGAAAGAGATTTTAACTGATGCGTGTAAGATTTACACACTTAAAGGTGAGCCTGTAAGTCTTGTAAACGGTGAAGTTTTCAATATCAAAATCACATATCCGTATGACCTTAAAATGGCAGGTATTTTGTTAGAAGGAGTTAAAAACGATGATTAACGCCGTATATCAGCTTGTTGCTCCGAGAATGATTGAAGTAACATATAAAGAGATGCCTATTGAAAGCAACAGTGTAATCATCCGCCCGACAAAGCTCTCAATCTGCAAAGCTGACCAGCGCTATTATCAAGGTACAAGAAGTCAGAGTGTTCTTAAAAAGAAGCTTCCGATGGCTCTTATTCATGAATGTGTTGCTAAGGTAGTATATGACCCTACCGGTACTTTTAAACCGGGAGATATGGTTGTTCCTATCCCTAACACACCAACTAAAGATGATGATGTAATAGCTGAGAATTACCGTTATTCCAGCTTGTTCAGAGCAAGCGGATTTGACGGATTCTTACAAGATTATGTAAGCTGTGCACCTGACAGACTTGTTAAACTGCCTGAAGGTGTAAATACTACTGTTGCAGCTTTTTCAGAGCTTATAAGCGTAAGCGTTCACGCTATTTCAAGATTTGATAAAATTGCACACTCACGCCGTGAAAAAATCGGTATCTGGGGCGATGGAAATCTTGGCTTTATTACAGCGCTTCTGCTTAACTATATTTACCCTGAAGCAGATTTATATGTTCTCGGTACAATGCAGGAAAAGCTTTCATATTTCACTTTTGCCAAAGAAACCTACCATGTTGACCACATTCCCGAAGGCTTTAATGTTGACCACGCTTTTGAATGTGTAGGCGGTGCAGGTTCAAGAAGTGCAATAAATCAGATGATTGATTATATTAACCCTGAGGGAACAATGTCTCTTATGGGTGTATCTGAAAATTTTGTTGATATCAATACAAGAATGGTGCTTGAAAAAGGTCTTCGTATGTATGGCTCAAGCCGTAGCGGCCGCGATGATTTTGTGCGCACTGTTGAGCTTCTCAGGGATCATCCTGAAATGTCTCACTACCTTGAGAATATCGTTGGTGAAGAGATTCCTGTTTCTTCGATATCAGAAATTCATCAGGCATTCAAAATTGACTATAGCAGAAACTTCGGTAAAACTGTTATGGTGTGGAATAAATAATGGGGGAATCCCTTTGAAAAAACTGTTCTATATTTTATATGCGGCATTTTTTAATATTTGCCGCATTTTCCCTTTAAAACAGAATAGAGTAACCTTTTTATCCCCTCACCGTGAAAATTTTACCGATAGTCTTGGTATGGTTCTCAAAGAGGTAGAAAGCAGGGGAGGGTATGATATTGTAAGGATATCATCATCTGACCTGGATGTTAAAAACGGTATAAAGGGTATATTTAGAGTTATTGCTTTTTTTACTGTAAAAGCATATTTGCTGGCGACCTCAAAGTATGTTTTTCTGAATGATAACTTTATGCCTATGGGTAGCCTGAATTTCAATAAAGATGCTGTTATTACTCAGCTATGGCATGCAGAGGGTGTTTTTAAAAAATTCGGTTTACATATCCCTCAACCAGAAGATATCAGGGCAAGAGAACTTTCAGGAGCCTCAAAACTGACATGGGTTGTATGCTCATCACCTTCGATTAAAAAGCTTTATGCAGAGGCTTTTGGCGTCAGTGAAGATAAGGTCCTCCCGTTAGGCGCACCACGCTCAGATAATTTCTTTTCAGAACCTGATATTGACAGTTTAAAAGAAAAGTTTTTATCAGCTTATCCTCAGTGTAAGGGCAAAAAACTTATTCTTTATGCGCCCACTTTCAGAGATAATGAGGCAGACGATAAAGCCTTGCTCGACAGTATTGATACAGATTTGTTTAATAAGGAGCTTGGCGAAGAGTATGCTTTTCTTATCAGGCTTCACCCGCAGATTCACCGCAGCAAAGCTGATTTAAACGGTGCTGTTGACGTTACATTATGGGAAGATGTGGGCGAATTGATTCTTTTGTGTGACGCTATGATAACTGATTATTCATCAGTTTGTATGGATGCTGCACTTATAGGCAAACCGTTGATTTTTTATGCCTTTGATTTAGAAAAATATAATAACGACAGAAGCTTTTATTTCGACTATGAAAGCTATGTGCCGGGTCCTGTCGCCAAAAACTTCGATGAATTTATTGAGAATATATTGAATATCGAGCAATTAAAAAATTCGGAAAAATTAAAAAAATTCAGAGAGTTTAATTTTGGTAATCCTGACGGACAGGCTACAAAGCGTGTAGTTGATACAATTATAAAATAAATAAAAATACCTTTCATTGTATTACAATGAAAGGTATTTCTTTATTTTCTGAAAAGGTCTGAAAGTATTGATTTTATATCATCTGATGCAATCAGTGATGATATCATAACCGATATAATGCATGTTCCCACATCTGCAAACACTGCCAACCACATCGGTGCAATACCGATTATACACAATATAAGTACAATTAGCTTCAATGCCATAATGAAAATAATGTTGCTTTTTAAAATCTTCATAGTTTTCTGTGCCAATAATCTTGCCTTTACAAGCTTTGTAAGGTTATCGGTAGTGAGTACCATATCTGCCGCTTCATTAGCTGCCTGTGAGCCTAATCCCATACCGACACCTACGTTGGCATGGGCTAAAACAGGGGCGTCGTTTATGCCGTCACCGACATAAATAACAGATTGATAATCGGCTTTTATTTTTGTGAGGATTTCTAACTTGTTTTCAGGTAAGAGAGAAGCATAATAATCATCAATATCAACCTCTGCCGCAACCTCTTTTGCAGATGCTTCAGAATCACCTGTAAGCATAGAAATATAGTTAATGCCACTTTCTCTTAATGCCATAATTGTTTCTTGTGCTTCAGGTCTGATCTCTGCACTGACCCTGATAACACCGACCAATTTGCCGTCAACGGCTACTAATGTACCTTCTTTGTCGGAAGTTTCGACTCCGTTATCCTCAAGAAGCTTTTTGCTGCCGCAGATTATTTTTTTACCTGCAAAAACGGCACTTGACCCATGACCCGGAACCTCAGTGAAATCCGAAATATATTTGCTGTCTATTTCAGGTGCAGATGACTTGATAGCCTTTGCAATCGGGTGTTCTGAATGGCATTCAGCTGCAGCAGCAAGGGTGAGAACAATATCTTTGCTAAGACCGACAGGTGAATAAACAGATGAAATTTTAAGGTTTTCTGTGGTGAGAGTACCTGTTTTGTCAAAAACTACACATTTTGCCTTATCTAATTCTTCAATATATTTACTGCCTTTGATAAGGATGCCGTTTCTTGCTGCAGTGCCGATGCTTGCAAAAAATCCTAACGGAACTGACAACACCAGCGCACAGGGGCAGGACGCTACAAGTAAAGATAAGGCTCTGTATATCCATGTTGCCCAATCACCTGTAACAAGTGAAGGGATAACGGCAATTATAATTGCCAATGCCATAACAGCAGGAGTGTAATATGCTGCAATTCTTGAGATAATTTTTTGAGTGTTACCTTTTTTAGCTGAAGCTTCTTCCACCATTCTGATGATTCTTGAAGCTGCAGATTCATCTGAGGTATTAGTGGTTTTGGCAACTAATGTTTCATTCCCGTTTACCATACCGCTTAAAAGCTGAACGCCTCTTTCCGCAGCTACAGGTATGCTTTCACCGGTGAGGGCAGCGGTGTCAACTGACGAGTTGCCGTGAACCACAATGCAGTCAATCGGCACAATTTCATGAGGGTAAATGACAATCCTTGTGTTAACAGGAACATCTTGTGAATCAACTGTTGAAACTTCGTTTGTTGTTGTAACTACATTTACTTTATCAGATTTTATTTCTGAAAGTGAACGGATTGATTCTCTGCTTCTGTTTGATGCAAACTCTTCAAGAGCTGCACCGATTCTGAAAAAGATTGCAACAGCAGCTGCTTCTGTGAATTCACCGAGAATGGTTGCGGCTATGACTGCTACCATCATTAAAGCATTTTCGTCAATTTTATTGCTCTTAACACTTTTAATCGCAGTGAGTATTACGGGATATGCAGCAAATACAGTTGATATTATGAGAATAATACTGTAAATAATCTGAGGTATAACTGCGATTTTTATCAATGAAATCACAAATAAACCTATCGAAGCAAATAACAAATATTTTGTAAGTTTGTTTTCTCTGATATGTTCGTGGTTGCATTCACAATGGCCGTGATTGCTGCAATTATGTTCGTGGTTGCATTCACAATGACCGTGATTATCGCAATTATGTTTGTGGTTATGATTACTCATACGGCTCCTCCTTTTTGTTATGCTTGTGCATTATGTGAGCAATACCCATATTATATATCAATTCAATATGCTCATCGTCTAATGAATAGAATATAGTTTTACCTTCTCTTCGGGGTTTAACAAGTCCTGCTGAGCGTAGTATTCTGAGTTGATGGGATATAGCACTCTGACCCATTGATAAAAATTCAGCAAGATTATAAACGCACATTTCTCCGTCAAGGAGTGCTGCAATTATACGAATTCTTGTAGTGTCCCCAAAAACCTTGAATAATTCAGCAAGATTATAAAGGGTTTCTATGTCAGGTACTGACCTTTTATCCAGCTTGGTATTATGATTATTCATACTTCATTCCTTTCGATATATGAATAGATGTTCATGTGTTAGTTTTATTATACACCTTAATATGATTTTGTCAAGAAAAAGGACACAGATAATAATATGTCTGTGTCCTTTGAATTATTGAATTTTATTGCAGTTACAGTTACAGCTGCAGCATCCGTCTTTTTGCGAAGGGCAACCGATACACTTTTGACCCTTCTTCTTTGCTTTTATTATATATGTAGCGGCTAAGCCTACAATTATAAGAATAGCTGCAATTATAATGATATTATCCATAAGAATAACACCTCTTTATTTAGTTACTTTAACTTTTTTATTTTTAAGTGCTTTTTCAGCTTTGACTTTTTTATCAGAGTTAATGCATAAACCGATTATGACGGCAATCATAATAATAACTGCAATAAGACCCGGAATAAATCCTGTGCCCCAATTGCCTGTTGTTATAAGTGTACCAATCTGATACACAAAAAAGCTGATTGAAAAGCCGGTACCGAGCTGGAATGCAATACCGCCCCAAAGCCACTTTGCATTTTTCATTTCAGAATTCATAGCGCCGATAGCTGCAAAGCACGGAGGGGAGAAAAGGTTAAACATCAGATAAGCAAGGGCGGCAACTTTAGTGATAGCAAAGGCGTTTGCTACCTCTGCACCCGCGCCCTCCATAAGAGCAAGTTCCTCTGTGTCAATAAAGTTTTCAAGGCCGACAAAACAAACAGCAAGTGTACCTACAACATTTTCTTTAGCGATGAAGCCTGTGATTGCTGCAGCTGCAAGCTGCCATGAAAGTACACCGACAATTGGTACAAGCACATAAGCAAAAGGTCCTGCAATTGAAGCAAGGATTGATTCGTCAGCTGTATTAGCTTCCTGAAGCCTCCAGTTGAATGTCTGCATTATCTGTATCACAGTATTGCAAAGCAAGATTATTGTAGAAGCTTTAACTATATATGACCAACCGCGATTGCACATTGATTTGAATGCTCTGATAAGACTCGGAGCTTTATATTCCGGTAATTCAATGATAAAGAAAGACTTTTTAGCAGTATGAGCAGTGATTTTGTTTATAATCAATGCACCGAAGAAAATAATAACAATACCTGCAAAATACATGAGAGGGCCAACCCAGGTTGAATCTTTAAAGAACGCACCTGCGAAAAGAGCAATAACAGGGAGCTTGGCGCCGCAGGGCATAAATGGGGCCAACATAGCTGTTGCTCTGCGTTCACGCTCATTATGTATAGTACGGCAAGCCATAACACCGGGGATTGCACAGCCTGTACCTATAACAAAAGGAATAACGGATTTGCCTGAAAGACCTACTTTTTTAAATATTGGGTCTAAAACAACAGATACTCTTGCCATATAGCCACAGTCTTCAAGTAAAGCAATTAAGAAATACATTACCATAACAAGTGGCAAGAAACCGATAACTGCAATAACACCGCCGATAACACCGTCAACTAACAAAGCTGAAAGAAGAGGGTTGGCATTTTCAAAGAAACCGGCTATCCATTCCTGACCTTTTTCAAGTAATCCGGTAAGGGCATCGGCAATCCAAACACCGGGGCCTGCCTGAGATATCCAGAAAACCGCAAACATTACCACTGCAAAAATAGGAATACCAAGCCATCTGCTTGTGAGAACTTTATCAATCTTATCCTGAACGTTTCTTTCTCGGGTAAGAATTTTGCGTGTTTCAACTTTTTTAACAAGCTTGTTTACAAATTGAAAACGCTTTCTGTCAGCTGCGTTAACTGAAGCTTTATCAGATAAATTAACATAACCCTGGTCATAAGGTGCATTCTGCTTGGTTCCTTTTTGTGAAATAGCAGCATTTACTACTTCAGTCAGACCGTCAGCTGAGGTGGATATTGTTTCAATAACAGGGCAGCCAAGCTCTTTTGATAAAGTATCTGTGTCAATTTTAGTTCTTTTCTTCTTATTAACATCAGATTTGTTAAGAGCTACTACAACCGGTATACCCAGCTCCAACAACTGAGTTGTGAAGAAAAGGCTTCGGCTAAGATTTGTTGCATCAACAATGTTTAAAATAACATCAGGGTTTTCTTCTTTTACATAAGCACTTGTAATGCTTTCTTCAGATGTAAACGGGGACATTGAATAAGCGCCCGGAAGGTCAACTGCAACAATTTCTTCATTCAAATCATAAAGACTCTTTTTAACAGAGGCTTCTTTTTTTTCTACTGTAACGCCCGCCCAGTTGCCGACCTTTTCGTTACGGCCGGTCAGTGCGTTATACATTGTGGTTTTACCACTGTTAGGGTTGCCTGTTAAAGCAATTCTCATAATTGTTTCTCCTTTTATAAAAAACGGTTAATCACAACTAACCGCATAGCTTTAAAATAATCAGTTATAAAACTGATTAAATAATAACAGCCTTAGCTAATTGATTGTCAATGTTATATCGGCTGTCTTTAATTGAAACGATGCAGCTGCTTGGCAGGTGAGAAATAACTGTAATCGGCTCACCGCTGTAACACCCTAAAGAAAACAGGAATGCATCCAACTCTTCGTCATCGGTATCAATAGACTTAATGATATATTCATTACCTGCTAATGCATTGGTTAAATTCATAATAAATCACCTGAAACAAAATTAGTTAGGCTAAACTAACCGAACATATAATAGCACTATAAACCAAATTTGTCAACACTTTTTTGTAAAAAATTTACATGCTTGAAAATATAGCAGAGCTATGGTATAATGACAAAAATTCAATTTTTGGTGATTTAATGAAAATACATGCATCAGCAGAAAATTATCTTGAAACAATATATATGCTTCAAAAATCAAAGGGTATGGTCCGTTCAATCGACATAGTAAATGAGCTTGATTTTTCAAAACCGAGCATCAGTGTTGCGATGAAAAATCTGCGCGAAAACGGCTATATCGAAATGGATAAAGACGGTTATATTACCTTACTTGAAAAAGGTCTTGATATTGCACAAAGAATGTTTGAAAGGCATACTGTTATTTCAAACTTTCTTGTCAATTTAGGTGTGGATGAAAAAATCGCGTCTGAAGATGCTTGTAAAATAGAGCATGTTATAAGTGAAGAGAGTTTTGAGGCTATTAAAAAAACATTATAAAAAACAAAAACCGGTATCTTATGATACCGGTTCTCTTTTTTAGTATACTAATTCATCGGGATTGACGATAATATGTGAAAGTGATGCATTACCATTGCTGTTGATTGTAAGCAAGCTGCCTCCGATTCTTTCTCTGACATAAGATGAACATTCACCTGTTTTAGTCACATAAGAAAGTCGGATACCATCATAATTTGTAGAAAAATTGTTTTTATGGTCGTGTCCGCAAACAACATTTTTGGTGCTGCCCAACTCTTTCATCAGGCTGAACATGCCTTTGTTATTGGCGCTGCAGCAGATTTCTTCACCTTTTTCACCGAAGGCAGTGCTGTCACTTTCAATCTGAGCATAAGCATCAGCGTATTCAGGCAACGGAATATGCATAAGAAGTGAGCTTTCAACAGTTCTGCCTTCAAGATTGTTTATGCCGTTAACATTCCATTTGTACCACTCAAGCTGTTTGTTCCATAATCCGTCATATTCATCAATGAGTTTTATACCTTCAAATCTGTAAATACTGCTGTGGGTATCCATAAGATAAAGAGAATGTATGATCTCACCGTTTTGTGATATGTGAACGGGGTAGTTGCCGTATCCCATATCTGCAGGGCCGAATTTGAAAAGACCGTTTTCAGAGTTTTTCATTTTATAAGCTGCCCAGCCTTCGTTTGGTATAAGCTCCCAATCATGATTACCCATAACAGCAGCCCAAGGAATTTCAAGTGAATCCAGATAACTGATAAACCATTCATAAGCGAACATACCGACAGCGTTGTCGCCCAGTGAAACAATAAGGTCAGGCTCAGTGCGTTTAACTAATTCGTTTATCATCGCCTCGGCTGCAAAGCGTGCGCCAAAAACAGTTTCAGCGCTCATTTGCTGAAGGTCACTGATGAGCAACACTTTAAAGTCTTCGCCGGGATTTTTTTCGAGAACGGTATATTCTTCAATCGAATATGTATCGTTTGCAGACCAATTATCAAAATGAAAATTCTCTGTAACAATATTACTTGCAAAAAGAGGGACAACAGAGTTTACAAGTGTTGATACAATTAAAAGCAATGTAGATGCCAGTTTAACAAAAAACATATCTTCAACTCCCTTTCTTCGATAAGCATTATACTATTATTATCAGCTGATTTCAAGGAAAAATTATCACCAAACTATTGCTTGTGAATAGAATAGTTGTATAAGACTTTGAAAGGTGGTAAATAATGAATTCTTTTTATTCCGGTGCATATACATCTGACGGCTTTAAATCTTATAAATTAAAATCCGTTTCACCTGATTGCTTCAGATATATACTGAAAGGGGAATCGCCCACAGTTAAAGAAAAGCTTTTTAAGAATATAATTGCTATGCTTGATAAAGATAATGAAGACTATACAATTTCCCGAAATTATGATAACAGAATAACAGGGGTTCACTGTAGTAAAAAAGGTTTTATAATTTGCGATGGTACATATCCTTTTTGTGAAGAGGCATCAACGTTCGGTGCTGTTGACGGAATTATCAGCACAGAGATTTTTCAGAATTCAAAAGCCTTGAGGCGTTGCGCTGATGATATACTTGAAATGAATGCGCAAGTTTTGTGTAATGAACGCAGATGTGTGCGCTTTTTGTCGGCAGCGGCAGGTCTTGCTGAGGATAAGAAGCGGCTGGAAAAAGATATTATTGATACTATAAAAATAGGCAGGTATGCGGCAAAGCTGTGGCACAATTACGGGTGTAGCCCGAGCGGAAAAGTAGGCGTTGAAAAGCAGGTGTTTTTATCTGTGCCTACTAAAGACGGTGTGAAATGCAGTGACGCAGATTTATCACAGCTTTGTGATACAGCTATAGTAATAAATGATCCGATAGGTACAAGTGCTGATATAATAGCTGACAGAATTCGCAGGTATGCCTTGAGCAGCGGCGTAGATATAATCAGCTGTTGCAGTTTTTTGAACCCCGGTGATGATCCTGAGCATGTAATCATCCCATCGTTAAGATTCGGTGTTTTTAAATTCAGTAAAGAATTAAAGCTTAATATACCCAATATCAAAAAAGTGAAGGCTTCGCGATTTGCTTCAAAGGAATTAGTGGAAAACATAAGAGTAAGGCTGCAGTTTAATCAACGGGCATACGATTCTCTTATGAAAGAAGTGACAGAAACAATCAAAAATATTGATAATATGCGTCAGCGTATTGATGTTATTTATTCGCAAGCTACAGATGAATATGCTTTTAATAATTCTGTAATAAGCCGTGTTTTTTCGTAGAAAATATCTGTTGTTTGACAATACAGTGTCAATTTGTTATAATTTCACCATCAGTTGATAGGTGGTGAGCTCAGTGAAAAAGATTTGTAAAAGAGTTTTTTCGTTTATTCTTATGCTTTGCATAGTTTTTACTTCATCAGCAGTATCGGCGTTTGCGGCTTACATGGGTGATGCTGATAATAACAGCGCTGTCAATTCAATGGACGCCTTGATAGTGCTTCAGTATTCAACCGGGATTAAAAATCTTTCTGCGGCTCAGATTGCACTTTGTGATATGACAGGTGACGGTAAGGTTAATTCAACTGACGCTTTGCATATTCTTCAGACCTCAACAGGCTTGCGACCACTTGTTGAAAAGAAAGAGGAGGCACCCTTCCCTTATGCCGGCAAGGTAACAGCAGACCCATCTTTGCGTCTGAGAAGCGGTGCAGGCACAGGCTATACAACCTTAGCTCATATCCCATACGGCACAGAGCTTACAATAACTAAAGAAAGCAATAATTGGGGTCAGACCACATATAACGGCAAATCGGGGTGGGTAAGCCTTGATTATATTGAACGCATAAAACCGGTTTCCGGCACATTCACTATTGTTGCATACGGTTGGGGGCACGGTGTTGGTATGAGTCAGTACGGTGCTAAAAAATATGCTGAATCCGGTTGGACTTACGATAAAATATTACTTCACTATTATTACAGTGATAAAACAAAAATTCTCAATGACTCTGATATGCCCGCTACCGTAAAATACGGCGGCAAAGATATTGAGCTTAAAAAATATATTGCAGGTTCTGTCAGGGCAGAGATAGGGGACACCTGGCACCTTGAAGCAATCAAAGCTCAGATGGTTGCAATATATACTTATGCTAAATATTACGGTTTTAATGTCAGCTCATCGTTGCATGCTTATAATTCAAGCTATGATTATAAGGGAACCAAAATTGAAACGGCTATGAATCAGGTTCTCGGTAAATATATTGATTATAACGGTAAGGCGATACTGGCAACCTACTGCGCAAGTATGGGCGGCAAAAACACTTCGGCTAAAAGTGCGTGGCAAGGCTCCGATATGCCGTATCTTAAAGGCGGCAGAACAAGCCCTGAAGATGAAAGCGTTATGAAAAAAACTTATACGTTCACCACTGATGAAATCAAAACATTGGCAAAAAATAATCTTGGTGCAACGTTGACAGGCTCACCGGATACCTGGTTTAAAAATATTGTTCATGATAAGTCGATAAGCGACAGTGTGGGTTATATAGATTCTATGACTGTCGGTGATAAAGTTGTTAAGGGTGAACGTATCAGAACAAAGCTTTTTGCCTACGGCATCCGTTCACATTGCTTATCAATCAAATATAATCCTTAAAAAGTAAGAAGTTCAATGCTCGGCATTGAACTTCTTTTTATACTCCTGTTAAATCAAACGGGGGTATATATTCTTCTTCAGCTGATGATAATTCCTGAACAAACGCATTATCAAAGCCTGCATCCATAAGATGATTTACAACAGTGTTATACTCTCTTTTTGTTATTCTGCGATTGATTGTGGGGTACTCGGCAGCTTTGCCGCATGGTGTGTATTGACTCATAAGGCTTATGATAGTTTCTTTTGAAAAGTTATCACTCAGGTAGTCAATAATTTTTAATGACTGGCTTATGTTACCGGGTAAAATAAGGTTACGGACTATAACACCTTTTTGCATAATGCCGTCATTATCAAAAACATCTTCAGGTTGCTGACGCTTCATTTCAGAAAGGGCAGCAGAAGCAAAGTCGAAATAGTCAGCTGCTTTACTGTATTTTTGTGAAACAGTGCTGTCAAAATATTTCAAATCAGTCAGATAAATATCTACAATACCCTCAAGCTTTTTCAGTGCGTCGGCTTTTTCGTATCCGCTTGTGTTATAAACAACGGGGACGGGCAGCTTGTGGCTTTTTAAAATTTCAATCAGCTTGTCAGCATAGTGAGTGGGGTTGACAAGGTTTATGTTGTGAGCACCGCTGTCAATAAGCTCATAAAAAATTTCGATAAGACGCTCATCTGAAATATCTTTGCCGTGAAAAGAATGGCTTATTTCAAAATTCTGGCAATATACACACCTGAGACTACAGCCTGAAAAGAAAACAGTACCGCTGCCTTTAGTGCCGCTTATGCAAGGTTCTTCCCAATGATGAAGTGCAGCTCTTGCAATACGAAAGCTGTTGTCAGCTCCGCAGAACCCTCTTTGTTTTTCACGGTCTGCTTTGCATTGACGGGGGCATGAGGTGCAGCTACTCATTAAAAATCACCTCTTTTTCAGCGATTAAATAAAATCTGTTATTTACAGGGTCTCTTAAAGAGTAGTCAATTACAAACGCTCTGTTGCCGATGAATTTCACAAAAATCTTTTTGCTTTTTGCTAAATCCATAGAATGCAGAATATTACTTGATGCAGGTCTTGTAAATTTATTCATAGGTATAAGGTGCTTCAATGATTCGGGAGCTACTTCTGAGTTTTCACTTAAATAAAAATCTTTAAGCAATAACTCATCATATCCGGGCACAAATTCATTCAAAATATCATAAAGCTTTTTAGTTGAGATTCCTGCAAAGGTCAGGTTCCTTGCTTTTAAGAATTCTGAAAGAGCAAAAAACATATCAAAAGGTGAATCAAATCTTTTTTCAATTTCATCAAGGGTTAAAATAAATCTGTTTGAGTTGTAAAATTTTTCAACAACATCTTCAACCTCTTTGAGTAACTGAATTTCTTCGTATGATATGTAGTTGTTTTTTAAAATCTCATAAGGTGAGTAGCTTGTGAAAGAGTAGCCGTGTTTTTTGATCTGATTATTTAAGGGTGCACCGCTGAGAAGCTTTAAGAAGCCCAGCTGTAACTGATGAGCTTTCAAAGAATATACATCGTTAAAGCTTTCTTTAAAACGCTCATAACTTTCATAAGGCAGACCTGCAATTAAATCAGTGTGAAGATTTATGTTGCCTTTTTCTCTCAATGCTTTGACAGTGTTAAAAATCTTATCGTTAGGAGCATATCTGCAGCTTTCTTCAAGAGATTCTTTGTTGGTGGATTGTATGCCGATTTCAAGCTGGATTTTGCCTGACGGAGCTGTTTTTAAAAGCTCAATATGCTCGTCTTTTAACAAATCTGCTCCGATTTCAAAGTGGAAATTCGTCTGACTCTTATCTGCATTTTTTATTATGTATTCCCAGATTTTATATGCACGTGAAGGGTTGCAGTTAAAGGTACGGTCAACAAATTTCACCTGCTGAACATTGTGCTTTATAAAAAAGTCGATATCAGAAAAAACTCTTTCTGATGATAAAAACCTTACTTTGCCGCAAACTGAAGAGAGACAGTATGCGCATGAAAAAGGACAGCCTCTTGATGATTCGTAATAAATTATTCTGTTTTTAAAGTTATTGATGTTTTGCTCGTTATAAATAAAAGGTATGTCATCAAGATTTCTGATATACGGTGAAGATAATACTTTGCCCTCAAGTGAATATTCTATGCTGTATGGTAATTGATTTTGAGTTATCAGACAGATGGCTGCAGGGAAAGCATTCTCTCCTTCACCGCTTATTATCAAATCATAATCATCATCTTTCATATCTGTGTGAGATATGCCGTAAGAAACTTCAGGGCCGCCTAATATTATTTTTATTCTACGGTCAATAGCTTTGATGCTTTTGCACAGCTTTGATACCATAGAAACATTCCATATATAAACACTCATGCATACGATATCAGGGTGATATCCGAAAATTGAGTGAAGTATATGGTCGGCAGTGTCGTTTATCGAGCTTTCAAAAATATCAACACTCCAATCAGGGAACACGCGGTTAAACCCTGCCTGTAAATAATAAACAGCAGGGGAGGAGTGAATGTATTTTGAGTTTAATGCACAAAGGAGAATTTTTTCTTTTTTCAAAACTTTAACCACCAATTTTTATGATACAATGAATTATACCATAAAATAATGCTTGTATACAAGAATCTTTTATGATATACTTTATATATCTGTCAGAGAGGATTGGTTAAATGAAAAAAATAATCAGCTTGATTTTAAGCTTGGTGCTTATGTCTTTCAGTTTTGTCGGATGTCAGAAAAAAGAACCACCTTCTGACTTGTCAGAGGGCGAAACAAAGGTTAAGGTTACAATGCAAAGCGGAGATACATTCGTTATCGAGCTTTATCCCCAATATGCACCTGAAACCTGTAAGAACTTCATTCAGCTTGTAAAAGATGGCTTTTATGAAGGCAAAACATTCCATAGAGTTATGGAAGGCTTTATGGCTCAGGGCGGTTCGTCTGACGGTCAGGGCTACACAGGCAGTGATAAAACCATAAAAGGTGAATTTGCAGCAAACGGGTTTGAGCAAAACACTCTTTCTCATACGAGAGGAGTTATTTCGATGGCTCGTTCAAATGATATGGATTCAGCTTCATCACAGTTCTTTATCTGCTACAGCGACACATGCGCCTATTCGCTTGACGGTTCATACGCTGCTTTCGGTAAAGTGATTGAGGGTATGGATGTTGTGGATTCATTCACACAGGTTAAACTTACGTTCAACTCCCGTGGTGAGCTTGCTGTTCCTGTTGAACCAATCGTTATAAAATCAATGGAAATACTTTAAGAATTTAAGGAAGAGGTAATATTATGACAAAAAGAATCATTGCTTTTGCTCTTGCTATTGTGATGTCAATGAGCTTGTTCGTTGTTCATTCATCAGCTGCAACAAACTATATTTACGGCGATATTAATATGGATACCAAAATCAACTCATCAGATGCTCTTTTGGCTTTGCAGGCATCAACAGGTATGAAATGGTTGAAGAATTATGAAGATGCATTAGCTGACGCTACCGGTGACGGCAGGGTTAACTCATCAGACGCCCTTGCAATTCTTCAATACAGTACAGGTTCTGTTAAAGCAATTAAAAAGACTAATGCAAATACGCTAAAAGTTACCAAAATTGACCCGGTACTTGATTCAGGTAAATTTACTTATGATTTAGTTTTTCGTGATGATTCAATCATTGAAGGCAGCGATATTAAAATGACTTTCGTAACTGACGGTAAAAGCAAATTGATATCAACAAAAGTTTTTAATGATTTGTTTGAAGTCAGACTTTTATATACAGGTGGTAAAAACTATCAGGTAGTTCCTCCTCTTGTGGTAGGTTCTAAAGGTAAATATTGTGAAGCTGCTGATAATATAAGCGCAACATTCGATACATTCCTTATGTTCTTTACAAAAGATGTTGTATACGGTAAGACCACAACCGCAAAAATAGATAACAAGAATTACACTTGCGAATCATATTTCAACACTGCAGAATCTGAGTTTAAGTATTATTACTATAACGGTAATCTTGCAAAGCTTGTTATTAAAAACGGTGAGAATATGGAAGAGTTCAATGTTAATACATTCAGCAAAGGTTTTGATGCTTCCGTTCTCACAATTCCGGCAGATTACGAATATGACCCGAATCTGAACAATCCTGATGCAGCTTAAATTCTTTTAAAAATAAGGGAGGCACTTCTTAATGAAGTGCCTCCTGAATTTTTATTGCCATTCAAACCATACGGTATAGCCTGATACAGTGTAGTTTTTACCTTTTGTAAAGTTGAATGATCTTGTTTTGCCGTCATAAGTCTGGAAAATGTGGTCTACATCTTCAAGTCCCTTGATAAATGCATTCATCAAACCTTTATCAGTGAATCTGATAGTGTTTTCAACCCTCATTCTTGGGATTGTAGTTGAAGGGCTGATTTGAACAGCGGGGCTGAATCCTGTCAGCCACCATGTTTTTGAAGTACGTGAGAATGAACTTAAAGCGTAGTGGAATTCACATGAAATTTCCTGATAATAATCTTCTGAAACAACATTGTAGGTGTCATAATCTTCCGGAGTATCGCCCGGTCGATTATAAAATCCTGTTTCACAACCTGCAAGTACAAGACCGTAGAAACCTTTCCAGAGCTGAACCATCCACTGTTTGTTATCATAATTGAATTTGATACGGATAGTTTCAATCGGCATAAAAGCAACAGGAGCAAAACGGTCATAAATCTCTGTATAACCCATTGTTCTCTGCCATCCCTGACCTGTTGCGTAGAAAACATTATTCTTAGCATCAAAAGCAAATCCTACAAGACCGAGTCCTTTTGAGTCAACAACACAACCTGTGTAGCCGTCAACAACAATGCTGCCTGCAACTTTCTGAAGGTTGTAGTCGGTACGGGGGAAGCTTTCTTTTCTGCCTACAACATAATAAAGGATGTAGAGTGCATCCGTAGAGTTGAGCGAATTGTTTTTATCAACATCAGCTGCCGTTTTACGAACAACATCTGTCATTTCATAATGACCTGATGTGTGCTGAATGATTCTTAATGCATCTGCTGAGTTGATGATTGCATCACCGTCTGCGTCACCTGCAACATAAGAAGCGTTGCTCGGCAGTGCTTCAGCAGCTGTAACATAAACGCCTATAGCTGAAAATGAAATTATTACTGCCAGTAAAGCAGCTGTTATTCTTTTTAAAATTTTCATTTGCTGACCTCCTCGATCAAAGGGTTTCTGCTTTGAATTTATTAACAGCTCCTACAGACCTCTGAAGAATTAACAAAGCGTCTGAGGAATTAACAACATTGTCACCTGATACGTTGGCGTATTTATAAGGTACGCCGGTTAATCTCACAAGACCGACAGTATACTGTAAAATTGTAAGAGCATCGCTTGAGTTTACTTTACCGTCAAAGTTTATATCACCGTATCCGCGAAGCTCAATGGTTATTTCAGTTGTAACAACATTGTCAATTGTTACACAAAGCTGATTTTTACCTAACTTGATATCACTGACGGGCTGAATTTTAAAACGATCAGGTGAATTATTATAAGTAACTGTTTCAATATTACCGTCATTGTAAGTGAGGTTAACAGAAAGACCGCTGAAATTATAAGCGGGGACAAGCGTATCACCTGAATAGGTCCAGTCTGTTTTAAAGTTATAAGAGGTTTTTGATGGCTTTGATTTGATTTCTGCCTTATCAATATGAACTTTTTCAAAGTTTACGGTATATCCTGCTGTACGACCGTAGTAAACAAGCTCAAGTGCATTCTGACCTAATTCAAAGTCGATGACTGATGAGGGAACCTGCCAGTCAAGAGCACTCGCATTACCGTAAGAAACATTTTTATATGTCCCGTCAGTGTAATTTACTTTTATCCGGGCACCGTACGGATGATAATTTTTAAGCTTAATGAAATGCAGTGCATCATATTCCCAATCTATACCCTCAATAAGCTCTGATTTATCAGGCCCTTTTACAAGTTCAATGCTCTTAATAGCGACCAGGGTCAGCTTTGTCGTTGCATAAACATTGTTATAATCATCAAGGTATATATTGACATCGTTTGAGCCGAGCGCCCATTCAGACACCGGACGGCAATACATATTGCCTCCCCAAGGCATAACAGTGTACGGTATATCTTTGTTATTATATCTGATAACCGTGCCTTTCAGGTCAAAATCAGATTTTAGTGTGATTTCAGAATTATAGAACTGCCAATCTTCACCTTCGTAAAATACTGTTTTGCTCGGGGGATTCACCAAATCAGCATTATTAGCAAAGGCATTTAAAGAAAAGGAAGAGACGATAATCAGAAAACACATAGTGATGCTGATGATTTTTTTCATCGCATGAATCCTCCAAATATATAATCATACAAATTATACACGAAATCTTAATTTATGTCAATATTCCAAAAGTCATATTATACATTATATAGTATTATATGCGGATAAAGTGAAATGTCATAAATTTCAAGTAATAATTTTATAAAAAAATAAAAATTACTATTGATTTTTTGAATATGTTCTGTTATTATAACTGTGTTATATTATTTCAAAATATATTAGGAGATGAATGAAATGAAAAAGACAGCTAAAATTCTTTCAATCGTTCTTGCTATCTCAATGGTAATCGGTGTAACCGTTGCACTTGTTCTCTCATCATTTGCAGCAGAAGTTCCGACAATCACAATCACTGAGTCTATGAACGATGGTGAAGTAATCGGTTTAGACATTACAGTAACAGACGGCTATATCAACAGTATTGATATCGCTTTTGAATTAAAAGGCCTTAAATGTGATATGATTGTTGCTGAAAGTGAAGCAGCTGTAGTTAACGAAAATGCTGTTAAACCTTTCTCAAACTATGCAATTGCAGCAGTTAAACCAATCACAGGTAAACTTGCTACAGTATACCTTCTTATCCAGGATAGTGAGTATTCATTTGACCTTGATGTAACAGCTTGCGGTATTCCTGAAGAAGTTGAAATTAAGTATGGTCAGGTTGTAGCTAAGGGTGAAACAATTCAGGTAACACCAAATGTTGTTGGTGCTATTGATGTAACAACAACTACATCAACAACAACAAGCTCAACAACAAGCTCAACTTCAAGTTCAACTTCAAGTTCAACATCAAGCTCAACTTCAAGTTCAACTTCAAGTTCAACATCTAGCTCAACTTCAAGTTCAACATCTAGCTCAACTTCAAGTTCAACATCAAGTTCAACATCTAGCTCAACATCAAGCTCAACATCAAGTTCAACTTCAAGTTCAACATCAAGCTCAACTTCAAGTTCAACATCTAGCTCAACTTCAAGTTCAACATCTAGCTCAACATCAAGCTCAACTTCAAGTTCAACATCAAGCTCAATTTCAAGTTCAACATCAAGCTCAAAGGTTGACGCAGCAGAAAGCACAACATCAGCTGATAAGACAACAGTTGAGAACACAACAGCAGCCGGTTCAGCAGATGCTGTTAACCCAAGCACAGGTGAAAGCGTTGTTGCAGCAGTTGCAGCAGTTGCAGTTCTCGGTGTTAGTGCAGCAGCAGTAGTAGCTCTTCGTAAAAAGGAAGACTAATTTACACTGATTGATTAAATTATAACCCTGTATCGTATGATGCAGGGTTTAATTTTTTTGCAAAATTTAGTATTGATTTATCCATATATTTTTGTTAATATATTTGTATAGTCTGAAAGGGGATATGAATATGACCAAACTTGCTAAAATTATTTCAATTGTGCTTACCGTTGCTATGGTTTTAGGTCTTTGTGCTACAATGTTAATACCGTCATCTGCAGCTGTTACTGCACCTAAATTATCTCTCACAAAAAATAAGATTGAAGGTAAAGAGTTATATGTAAATGTAAATCTTGAAAGCGGCACATTTAACGCTATGGATATTTACTTCAATACCAAAGGTCTTGAATGTGTATTTATTATAGAAGGCGATGCTTCTAAAGGCGGCACTCTTGTAACAAACCCTGCTGCGAAACCGGGATTCAGCCATATTGGTATGGCCTCTTCAGGAGGATTTAAAAATAAAGGTGTAATTGCAACTGTAATATTTGAAATTAAAGATTCTGATTATTCAGTATCAATGGATATTACATCATGTAACGTTACTGAAAAGGATGCAAACGGGGATTTTGTTGATAACGTGTCAGTTACCCCTACTATTTTAAGTAACTTGGTTGCATCATCAGCTAAACCAAGCACACCGAAGCCATCATCTTCATCAGCTACTTCAAAAAGTTCAAGCAGTTCATCATCTAAACAAGAAAGCACTACTAAAAAAACTACAACTACTTCATCAACCACTGTCCCTGTAACAACAATTCCTTCAGATGTGAGTGCTACCGAATCTTCAACATCGATAAGTGAAATACCTTCAGATACAAACCCTGATTTTGACGAGTACAGTAATGATTATTATTATACTGATGAATCTCAATCAGAAACTCAGGCTGTCAGTGGTGAAACACAAGAATTGCTCAATACAAGCATCGATAAGAAAACAATTATTATAATTGTTGCTATTATAGTCGTTGTTATTGCCGCTGCTGTGGTAGGCTTTGTGTTTATCAATAAGAAGAAAAAAGACTGAAAATAACAAAAAGTTCCTGAGTGATCAGGAACTTTTTATTTTATTGTATTCATCTATTGAAATTTTATGTTTTTTTTGATATCATAAATATTGGATTATTGGTAAAGGAGCGTTAATATGCTTGATTTAAAATTTTTAAGAGAAAATCCTGATTTAGTAAAAGAAAATATTAAAAATAAATTTCAGGATAACAAACTTCCTCTTGTTGACGAAGTAATTGAACTCGATAAGCAGAGCAGAGCTTATAAAGGTGAGGCTGATTCATTACGTGCAAACAGAAATAAGATTTCAAAGCAAATTGGTGCGCTTATGGCTCAGGGTAAAAAAGACGAGGCTGAAGAAGTTAAAGCTTTGGTTGCTCAGAATGCCAAAAGACTTGCAGAGCTTGAAGCTCTTGAAACAGAGTATTCAGAAAAAATCACAAAAATTATGATGACAATCCCAAATATCATCGACCCTACTGTACCTATTGGTAAAGACGATAGCGAAAACGTTGAGGTTCAGCGTTACGGTGAGCCTGTTGTGCCTGAGTTTGAAGTACCGTATCATGTTGATATTATGGAAAAGTTTGACGGTATCGACCTTGACGGTGCAAGAAGAGTTGCAGGTAATGGTTTCTACTACCTTATGGGTGATGTTGCAAGACTTCATTCATCAATTATTTCTTATGCCCGTGATTTTATGATTGACCGCGGATTTACTTACTGCATCCCGCCTTATATGATCAGAAGCGGTGTTGTTACAGGCGTTATGAGCTTTGCTGAGATGGATGCTATGATGTATAAAATTGAGGGTGAAGACCTTTATCTTATCGGTACAAGTGAGCATTCGATGATCGGCAAGTTTATGGATACAATTATACCGGAAGATAAGCTTCCTCAGACACTTACAAGTTATTCACCTTGTTTCCGTAAAGAGAAAGGTGCTCATGGTCTTGAAGAGCGCGGTGTATACAGAATTCATCAGTTTGAAAAGCAGGAAATGATAGTCGTTTGTAAGCCTGAAGAAAGCAAAATGTGGTTTGACAAACTCTGGCAGAATACAGTTGACTTGTTCCGCTCACTTGATATCCCTGTCAGAACAATTGAGTGCTGCTCAGGCGACCTTGCAGACCTTAAAGTTAAATCTATTGACGTTGAAGCATGGTCACCAAGACAGCAGAAATACTTTGAAGTCGGCAGTTGCTCTAATCTGGGTGACGCTCAGGCAAGACGTCTTAAGATAAGAGTTAACGGTAAAGACAGCAAATATCTTGCACACACACTTAACAATACAGTGGTTGCTCCACCAAGAATGTTGATTGCATTCCTTGAAAATAATCTTAATGAAGACGGCAGCGTAAATATCCCTGTTGCATTAAGACCTTATATGGGCGGCAAAGAAAAAATCGAAGTTAAATAATTCAAAGCAAAAGAAAACCTTCTGTAGATTCGCCGGTTGTTGATAAGGAAGCATTTCCTTAAAATATGACCTTTTGGCACAATAATGCGTTAAAACTCCCCGATATGCGTCAGCATTATCGGGGAGTTTTGCCTTTTCTTGTATCCAAAATTTATATTTTAAGGTGCT
>JBGVPE010000032.1:0-46393 GCA_045126895.1 Acutalibacteraceae bacterium
CATTTAATGCAAGGTTTTTGATTGCTGCATCAAGTACATCTACAAGTGCATCAAGCTCTGCCTGATTTGTGCTGTCAACATCGCCTGCAAGGAATGCTTCGATTGCAGCGTTTGCATCTGTAACAGCTTTAACTGATTCAGATGTGTAAATGCTTGTATCTGCAGGGATTGTAGCTTTAACTGCTTCGTACTCTGTTGTGTCGATAGGAGCAGCCTTAACCTCAAGAGCTTTAATAGCTGCATCAAGTGCATCTACAAGAACATCAAGAGATGCCTGATTTGTGATGTTTACATTACCTGAAAGGAATGTATCAACTGCAGCTTTTGCATCTGTAACAGCCTTAACTGATTCAGGTGTGTAAATGCTTGTATCTGCAGGAATAGTAGCTTTAACTGCTTCATACTCAGCTGTATCGATTGGCTTGTAAGCAAGGTTCTTAATTGCAGCTTTAAGTGTTGCAACAAGAGCGTCGAATTCAGCCTGGTGAGTATAGTTTCTGTCAACCTCAAGGAAAGCCTTAACAGCTGCATCAGCGTCTGTTACAGCTTTAACTGAAGCTGTAGTATACATTGAAGTATCTGAAGGGATAACGATTGCATCATAAGCTGATGTGTTTAATGATTTAACCTGAAGACCTTCAATAGCAGCTGTGATCTTAGCTGCTGCTTCGTCAACTCTTGACTGACGGTTTGTTTTATAAGTTGTTGTGTAGTTAAGAGCTGCATTAAGTGTTGCAACAGAAAGGTCTGTATAGATTGAAAGATCTGAAGGAACAGCTTTCTTAGCTTCTTCAACAGGTGTGTAGTCAGCAGGACCGTAAGCAAGAAGAGCTACTGCATTGTTGATAGCTGTTGCATAGTTATCAACTGTTGCCTGTTTGTCTTTACCAAGGCCGTAAACTACAGCATCAATTGCATTCTGAACAGCTGCAAGTGTTTCTGCTGAGTAATAAGGAACACCGTTGTGAGCATCTGCAAATGCTTTGCTTTCAGCAAATTTTGCATTAGCTGCTGATATAGCAACTTCAACTACTGAGTAGTCAGCAGGTACATAAGCCATTGCTTTAATAGCTGCATCAATATCGTCTGCCCATGCATCAACAGTTGCCTGCTGAGTTACAGGAAGTGTATATGATGTGATTGCAAAAATTGCATCATAAAGATTGTTAACTGAATCAGATGTGTAGATTGATTCATTCTCAAGGATTGCCATAGCCTCAGCTTCAAGGCGGTTAAGTCTTGAATAATCAGCTGTAGCAACTTTGAGGTTTTTAACTGCTAAGTTGATATCTGATGCGAAGCCGTTAATCTTTGTCTGCTGAGTGAACGGTAAACCGTAAACAACTGCATCAAGAGCAGTCTGAACTGCTGACCAGTTTGAGTAGTAAACTGATGGCTCGAAGCCGAATGCTCTTGCCTCTGCAGCTTTAGCTTCTGCAGCTGCTTTTGCATTTTCAACTGCTGAATAATCAGCTTTGTTTTCGCTAAGATTGTCAATTGCTTTGTTAAGTGCATTAACTGCTGCATCAACCTCTGACTGACGTCTTGCGTCAAGGCCATAAAGAGCAACAAGTTCATTGTATGCCTTATCAACAGCTGACATATCTTCATAATTCTCTCTTACAAGTGCATCTGCTCGAGCAATAGCCTTGTCAGCAGCTACATAGCTTGCAGCCTTATAAACAGGATAGTCAAGCAAATTGTTAAGAGTATCTGTTGCAGCGTCAACATCTGCCTGACGCTCAATAGTTACAGCCTGAAGCTGTAAATTGTAAACAGTTGTATATGCGTTATCAAGAGAAGAGAGATATGATGTATCGAGATAACTTGCGTTTGCTGATTTGAATTCAGAGTATTCAGCCATAGCTGCATTAGCCTCTGTGAAATCAGCAGAATTCTTTTTAAGAGCACCGATAGCGGTTGCAATTGCTGTAGGATAAGTATCAACAGTTGACTGCTTATCTTTAGTCAATATATTTGTAAGAACATATTCGCCCTCAGCTTCGTCAATTGTGTAACCTGCTGACTCAACAACAGATACAAGATTTGCCCAGTTTGAATAGAACTCACTTGGTTCCATATTGTAAGAATCTTTTACATCGTTGATGATTGCATTAACTTCTGCAACCTTTTCGTTAACCTTTGAGTAATCAGCGTCAGCGTATTTAAGGTTGTTGATAGCTTTTTCGATATCAAGAGCCATCTGGTCAACCTTTGGCTGATAAAGGATATTGATATTATCCTGATACTGTGCTACTGCAGCTTCAACTGCTGCCCATGAAGCAGGAGTATAAAGAGATGAATCAAGTGCGTTAGCACGGCCTACCCAATAATCAAGGTTTGTATAGTCAGCCTCTGCAAGAACAAGGTTGTTATAAGCGCTCTGGAGGCTTACTGCAGCTGAATCGATATCAGACTGAGTTGTGTTGGGCTTAACATATATAGACTGTGCATGGTTATAAGCCTGTTCATATGCCTGCCAACCTGCTGTGTAATACCACTCCTGAGGGTTGTAACCTTTAGATGTAGTATTAGGATCGATGAGCATATTTGTAACTTCTGTATTCATCGCAGTCTGGATATTTGTGCGGACTTTTGTTTTGTTGAATACAGTAACTTTAATTGTATGAGAATGTCTTAAATAAACTGCAGACCACTGTGCAGCAGTGTTCATATCAACAATAACTGTATAAGTTGCTGTTGAATCAGCAGATGCTGATGCCTGAGCAGGACCTGAACCTGCAAAGCCCATTGTTATAAAAGAGCCGACATTTCTTGAGCTGCCGGAGCTTTTCTGAAGGTTAAGAGCTGAAGAGTTGCTGTCGCCCTGCTCTCTGCCTGACTCGAGCTGACCTTTATAAGTCTTAACATTACCTGAATACTCATAAACACCTGCGATTGTGTTTGTTGTGATTTCGTCGTCTTCATCTGACTGACCTGCAACATAAGACTGAACACGAAGATTCAAGTCAGCAAGAGTTGAGTTAGCACCTTTATCCATGTAAACATGTGTAATAGGTCTGTTGCCGTCAGTTTCATAAGCAACGTTGTAGTTCTTTGAGTTACCGCCATCATCGCCGTCAGCGATAAGCATTGTACCATACTCGCCTGTAGTGCCTTCACCATTGAAGTTAGCACTACCTGTTGTGGTTGACTCTGAATATGTAGACTCACCAAGAATGAAAGTACTTATGTAAGATCTGTTTTTAGTTGTTGTACCAAAAACCCAGTTTTCATGAGTCTTACGGTATGAGTAAACACCTGCAGGCTCAAGAACTGACTCAACATATGAGAAGCCTGTTGTTTTGAAAACTTTATCACTGTTGTATGTTTTACCTGTCTGGCTGTCAGTGTAAACATATTTATAAGAAACAGTGAAAACAAGTGTTTCACCTACTGTAGCAGAACAACCGTCAGCAACCTGAACACTGTAAGTGCCGTTTGATGAAGTGAAATTCACAAACTGGATGCTTTCGTTGTTACATGTAACATTAAGTGAGCTTTCATCAATAGCAACACCCGGGGTGAAAACAATTGTTGTAGGTGTTGGTGTTTCACCTGCATATGCTGCTGCGCCGTAGGTATATGAGTTCTTTGCAATACCCGATGGGGTTGCAGCAACAGTGTAACCTGTTCCGGTAGTACCCTGGAAAGGTGTTGATGTTGCAGCGCAAACTCTTGTTACCGGTGTAACATTAAGTGTACCGGATGGTCTGATAAGAGTGTCGCTCTGCGCTGTGTTAACTGGTGTGGTTTCTGTACCTACATTTACATCGGCTGCAAAGCCTGTAAGGCTCATAGGCACAGCGGTGATTAACATAGCAATTGCTAAAACAATGCTTAAAGCTTTTTTAGTAATACGCACGTTAATTCCTCCTTCTTTTTGTGATAGAATAAATCTGTAGATACTACTACAGTATTATACAGTAGTAGTATATCTTGTTATTGTCAAATTGTCAATAACAAGGAAAAAATAATGAGGTCAAAAAAAAGTCAGTATTTTTGGTTAAAATCACCACATCCATAAGCAAAAAAACAAGTTAATATAAGAAAAAACATATTTCAAACTATAATACATCAACATATTGAAAAGTTTGATTTATTGTAATATAATAAACGACAATACATTATTTGTTGCCAAAGGAGAAAAAATGAAACGCTACGAATCTGTAATCATAGGTCATATTACAAAAGACTATAACATTGACCACCTTGACAATACTGTAGAAATCTGCGGCGGTGCTGTTCTTTTTTCAAGTGCATCAGCTTTTGCCCTTGGTCATAAAGTTGCCGCAATAACCAAATTTAATAAAAACGATACAGACAGGTTATCTCACTTCACCTTACCTGAAAAAGATGTTTATGCAATTGAATGCGAAAAATCTTCAGTGATGAGAAATAAATATTTCACTCCGGATAAGGAACGCCGTGACAGCGTTTGCCTTTGTGTAGGTTCCCCTTTTGATATAAATGATATTCCTGCAGAAATTCAAAGTAATATATACCACTTTGCAGGGTTAGTATACGGGGATTTCCCTGATGAAATGATAAAAGCTTGTTCTGAAAGAGGTTCTGTAGCATTAGATGTTCAGGCTTGTCTTCGTCACGTCAACAGTGAAAACGGCAAAATGTACTTTGAGGATTGGGCAAATAAAAAAGAAATGCTCCCCTACATCACCTACCTTAAAACCGACGCTGCTGAGGCAGAAATTCTTACAGGTACATCTGACAGAAAGCAGGCAGCTGAAATTCTGCACTCATGGGGAGTAAAAGAAATCCTTATAACCCACAATACCGAGGTACTGGTTTATGACGGTGAGAACACATATACCTGCCCTATTAAAGCACGAAACTTAAGCGGCAGAACAGGCAGAGGCGATACCACATTCGCCGCATATATTACCGAAAGACTTCATAATGATATCCCCTCTTCACTTTTATATGCAACTGCCACCGTTTCACTTAAAATGGAAACTCCGGGTGCTTTTAAAGGAACAAGAGCCGATGTTGAGGATTATATTGAAATGTTTTATTGATACAAAAGAAAACCTCCTTGTAAAGAATACAAGGAGGTTTATTTGTTTATTTCAAAGTGAACACTGCATCATTATCGGAATAGCCTTTATTGTTACCTATTGTATTAAGCAACATTTCAGTAAGGTTGATTTCAACACCGTTTTTGCTGAGCTTGGGCTCAATCTTTTTAATAACAAATGAAAATCTCTTTAATAGTTTACTTAAAAGGCCGTGTAAAACCGTACCTTCGGTATAAGGCATATCACCTAAAAAGATGCTAACACCCACATCACCGATAAAATCAATAAGCTTTCTGCTTTTTAAAGGCTCAGGGACTTTGAGAAAAAGAAGTTTCCCCAAGGTGCCCACTGTTGACTTTGATATAAATTTATGCCCCAGCTTTTTAAGGCATCTGACAATGCCTTTGCCCCCTTTAAATATGTTGTATATCCTGTTTATTATTGAGTATTTAAACTGCTCATAAAAATACTCTTCAACAGTAAGACCGTTCATATCCCATCCGAAATCGGCAACATCAATTGATTCGATTTTCATTTCAGATTTTTCGTTTACAGTAATTTTTCTGTATTTTGCAGGGCTGCCCACAAGACAGGCTGTGCAGATATCAATAAGTCTGTTACCCTTTTCACTGTAAAATTCATTTATACTCTGAATATGCATATGACCTGTAAGAGCAAGTTCAACACCGTTATCAGCAAGGAAGGCTGCAACCTTACGCCAATCCTTTATTCTGGCATCGCCCACAAGGTCAAACACAGGCACAGACGGGATGATAGGATAATGACAGATTGCAAAAACCTGAGCCCCGTCTTTTTTTGCATTATCGAGCTGTTCCTGCACCCAAGCCATAAGTCTGTCGTCCATGGCGCCTTTAGGCTGATTAAAGCTGTCACAACAGATGGCAAGCATACGGATATCGTCTGCAATTTCAACAATATAAGAATTGGTTAATTCATCAAATGCTATTGCCTGACCGTAACCGAAATCTTTATACATCAAATGAAGCGAATTAAACGGAGTTCCCTCAACCTGAATACGCTCATCATTTTTATAGCCGTAAGAAAACTCACCGTAATCATGGCCTGCAGTTATAACAAAAATTTTTTTGCCGCTTTCTTTAAGTTTGTAAAGCTCTTTAATGAAACTTTTGTGGCTTTCCAATTCGCCGTTTTTGCTAAGGTCACCGGGGATTATAACAATATCAGTTTCTTTGTCTTCTGCAATACGCTTAAAGGTAGATTTAACAATAGCACTGCTTTCTTTAAGGAAGAACTGCTCTGTTTTCATATACTCTTTATAAGCTTTACCTTCAGCACCTAAATCATTTTCAAAATAATGGGTATCTGTTAAAAGATAAAAACTGACAGGCTTCATAATTATATCCTCTTTCGTTATTATACTTTTGCTTTTTTACGGTTTAACAACGCTGAAAAACAGCACACAACAAATGAAATAACTGTAAATATAAGTATGCATATAAACACTTCATTCCAGCCTTTTGTGTCGGCAATTTTACCAAGAAGTGATGTAGCAAGGGTACTGCCAACATAACAGAAGGTATTGAGAAGTCCCGCTGAAAGTCCTGAATCTATTTTATCCCTTGAGTAAAGCGGTACAACACTTGTTATAACATTATTAACAGCTGACATAAGGCAGGCAATACCGCCGAAAAGAACAAGGGTCAACGGTGCGGATTTTAAATTAAGTGTAAGTATAATAAGACCTGCAAGTATCATTGTTGCAAAATAAAAAATTCCGTTAAGTACATTCTCATCCTTCTGCTTTTTATGAAGTGCTTTTACAATGGATGCACCAAAAATTGAAAGCACCGGAAGAAGTAATGTTACAATAATTGAAAGTGATGCAGGTACACCGAACTCTTCTTTGAGAATTGACGGAACCCATGTAGTAATACCGTCTTTTATAAATCCGTTTGTTACTGCAGAAATGAGAATAACAATCAAGCTGATAACAAAAACAGGGGTAAAAGATAATTTACTTTTTGTTTTATCGGTTGTAACCTCTGCCGTCTTCTCACCTTTTTGTATAGTACCCATTCCGAAAAACCAGAGTACAGCAACTACACCCACAACAGCAGAAGCAACATAGAAAATTGTAGTCCATTCCATTTTAAGCGCTGAAAAAAGAGCTGCAAGACCGTATGATGCAAATGTACCTGATGCTACAGTTGTGCTCATCGCCAGAACGGCTTTTGAAAGCTTACTGTCGGCAAGATTATCTGAAAGGGTTTTGATAAGTGATGACCAGAGAATTGACTGAAACACACCGTTAAGCATCCATAAAATTTTCATGGCACCTATTCCACTGCAGAATGTCATTGAAAAGTTGATTATACAAGAAGCTACCAGTGCAACAGCCACAGAGTATTTTGTATTATATCTCTTTGAAAGCAAACCGTTTACAAGCTGACCTGCACCGTATGCAAAAAAGAAGAATGAGCTTACAGTACCTGCTGCTTCTTTGGTTGTGCCAAGCTGAGATAAAATCTCAACCATGGATGCATTGTAATTAAGCCTTGCAATATAAGCTGCAGTATATGCCGCCCAACAAAGAAAAATAAGAAAATTGGATTTTTTGTTACTTAATGTGTTTACCATGATAAATCAATTCTTTCTGTTTTGTTAATATCCTGTCGATTATATCACTTAATATAATTGATTTCAATATTCTTGTTTTAAAAATACCTTTCGGCATAAGCTTTTATTATTTCCCTTGATTGCGCTTTTTTATCAGGGTCGTTTTTAAGACTGTGGTCTGAGTTTTCAAAAACCAGCAGCTCATTTGTTACTTTGTATTCATTAAGCAAACCGATAAAATTATATATATGCTCTATCGGTATGAGCTCATCAGATTTTCCGTGAAAAATAACTGTAGGTACACAATCTGCCGAAACATAGTTATCGGGAGAAATGTTTTTAAGAGCCTTCTGACAATCATCATTCAATAAGGTTTCTTTTGTGACTCTGAAACCGCAGCATTTTGAAAGAAGGTCATATTTCCATTCATCAAACTCGCTTTTAATTCCGCTAAGAAAATCAGGATGTGCACAATCGGCAGCCGGGCAATAAACACAAGCTACAACAGGAGTCACAGGTGCCTCCTCTTTTCTTGTGTAAGCATAAAAAAGGCACAATTGTCCGCCTGCAGAGCCACCGGATAAAATCATTTTTTCTGCACTGATTCCGTATTTAAGGCACTCAGCCTTTATTGTTTTTAATGCAGATGTTATATCATCAAGCTCATCGAAAACATTTACATCATCCGAAACATAGCGGTAGTTCATTGTTGCACATACATAACCCAGGTTGCAGAAATGCTCAGCATCAACAGTGTGTATGGTTTTATCGCCGCTGCGCCATCCCCCACCGTGAATAAACAATATGATACCTGAATCACTCTTTACCTGCTCAGGAATAAAAATATCAACCTTTTGTCTTTCATGAGTACCATACGGCACATCGTTCAGAATATTAAAATTATTTGTCATAGTCATTCTCCTTTAAAAACATCTTTAATTGCTTCAAGATAGCCGTAGCCGTAAAGGTCATCAGGCTGAAGGTAGCTTGTTTCTGTCCATTCATTCCAGCTGTTTACTGTTATAAACGGAGCCTTCATAACTCCGTCTTTTATAGAATCATCTGTAAATGCTTTGATTTTTTCACAGGCAAGGCGGAAGTTTTCGGGAGTATTATTCACAACAACGCCCGGCACATAATTATTGAACCTTACGTTATTATCCCATCCCACAGAAATATTGGGATAAAACGGAACATTGAGCTTTTTGCTCTCCTCGGTTACTTCATTTAAGTATCTGTCTGTAACCTCAGTATACTCACCGTCAAAATCAGTTGAGCATCCCCAGTTATAGCTTGTTACAGAATCGGCGCCGAGAAAATCATACATCCTGAAGGATGAAACACCCTTTTGAGAATCACTATCTTCAAGCCAGTTAAACACACGGTTTCGCCAATGAACAAACTGAAGATGCAGACCTTTGAAACCTGCTGCAACAGTTTTTTTGCGGAATTCTTCAATAGCCTTTTTGCATTCATCACTTGTGCCGAAAGAACGGATAAAATTATCAATATCAAAAATCATATATACGGGGCAACCGTCAATGCAGTAATAATTTGGTTTTGAAAAATATTTCTCAATTGTTCTGTCACATATATCGCTGAAAATCTGCGGTGTAACAACTCCGCTCCAGATAGCAGTAGAAAGGTCATTGTCAGAGTTGCGCTTATCCCAAAGATGAGTTGCATCATGGTTCGCCCACATAAGACAGAACTTCATTTTGTTATTGTTATCTGCCTTTAAAAATCCGTCATTAAGGCAGTTTTCAAGAAACGGTCTGTTGTCATACCAATACCAATCATAAATAAAAACATTGACACCGTATGAAGACGCGCAATCTATCTGCTTTTTCATAACATCACAGTCTGCTTCATTCACATAACCCCATAAAGGGATACGCGGCCAACGGCAGCCTTCGTAGCCTTTGTCGGTCATGGATTTAACAGTCTGCCATTCACCGATACCGTCAGGCCAGAAAATACGGGTGCGAGGCTCATCACCTGTATATGACGGCCATACAAAAGCTGCAATATCATAATTCTTCATACAATATCCTCCACAAGCAAATTTCTTTTATATAAATTATAGCATATAGATATTAACATTTCAATCAAACAAAAAATATAAAATGATTCAAAATTCTTGATTAAACTGATCAAGATTTTCAACGGATATGAACTGAAAGTTGATTTTAATATCTACTTATAGCCGTTTGTAATTAGATAACATAGCATAATCATAACCACCAGTTGAACTGGTGGTTTGCACAGGCCTATAAGGGCCGCCTACTGGCTAGCCGACTAAAAGTCGGCACAGAGGTTTGACATCGCATTACTATTTCAAACAGCCGCTCACGTGCGGCTGTTTGTTTTTTGCTTAGTTGTTCTTGTTACCCGTAAACGGGTCTATGTATTCTTTGAGTGATATCTGGTCATTTGCTAAATCTTCTTCTAATTGATTTTGTATATACTTTTCTATCACTTTCTTATTTCGACCGACCGTATCCACATAGTACCCTCTACACCAAAAATTTCGGCTTCCATACTTGTATTTTAAATTTGCATGTCGGTCGAAAATCATTGGCGTACTTTTACCCTTGAGATATCCCATAAATTGTGCTACACTTAGGTAAGGTGGTATCGATACTAAAAGGTGTATGTGGTCTTTACAGGCTTCTGCCTATATGATTTCTACACCTTTTTGTTCGCACAATTTTCTTATTATCTCTCCGATATCTTTTTTCAGTTTCCCATATATTTCTTTTCTTCTGTACTTTGGTGCAAATACTATATGGTACTGACATCTGTATGTTGAGTGTGATAATGTTTTTATTTCATTGTTGCCATCTTTTTTAAACATGTTTTTAACCTCCTGTATTTTAGTAATGCGGCTGCCAAACCACTTCTATTATACTTGGAGGTTATTTTCTTCTCTATTATTTTTTGTGGCTTACCCTTGCTCGCCACGTTTTATTTTTACTAAAGCTTTTTTATTCCCCCGGTAGAACCGGGGGTTTTGTCTTTGCTGAAGAGACAATAGAAAACCGAATAGAGCACTACCGCACTATTCGGTTTATTGTTAATTTAGTTGAAAAACATACCTTTGACAAACCCCACTACTAACATCAAAAGTATTCCTGCAAGAAATATACATGAAGCACAAAATATTACTGTAATAATTATTTTTGCTACCTTTGGATGCTTTTTTCCTATCATAAATATTGGCAGACCAATTATACTGACTATCAAAAACAGATCTATGGGATACAAAAATCCTTCCAAAAAAGTTTTGTGCCATAAAAATTTTCCTGATAATCCTCTTATAATCAAAATTAGGAAAATAAAAACAAAAGCTTTTTCCCAGCCAAATCGCTCACGATATTTTTTGAAATCCAGTAAAAATACTCTTTTCCACATAATATCAAAAAAATTAAGTTCTACTCCTAAAAAATCCTGCCAAGTATCAGGAAATCCTTGACCATTGTTTTCTTTTTCGTTTATGAGATTCCAATAATATGTTTCGTCTAACTCTTCCGTACGCACTTTATTCTGTTTAATTTCTTCACCTACTTCAATGGCACCTTTAAGTTCTTCAATTTGCTTTTCAAGTTCTGCGATACTTTCATCAATAACCTGTTCAAGTTCAGCTTTACCATTTAATAAATCTTTTATTTTATCAACAGAAATGCCTAATTTTCTAAAAATAATTATCTTCTTTAACCTAACAATATCATCTTCGGTATAATCACGATAGCCGTTTTCTTTCCTTGAAATATTTATAAGTCCTTCTTTTTCATAATAACGTATATTGGCTCTTGGAGTATTTAACAACTCTTCAACTTCGTTGATTTTCATATACAACACATCCTTTCACCATAAAAATACACTATAAAGTAACTTTACAGTCAACACCTTTTTGATTTTTTCTTCTTTACTATACCAAAAAACCATCAAATTTTCAATAAACACACAAATAACCCAAAACAAAAATGCCCACTATGAAAGTGGGCAAAATGTCGCTTGATATAATATGGCTTTGCAGTTTAGAATTCGTAATCAGGCTTAACTTTTTCACCTGTCTTTGCTGATTCAACAATAGCAAGGCAGACTGCAACTGTCTTAGCGCCTTCTCTGGCATCTGTAAGGACAGGCTTATCGTTAAGAATTGCGTCTGCAAAAACCTCAAACTCTTTAACAGCATTATGGTTATTAACTTCAATCTGAACAGTTTCAGGTTCTTTTGTAACCTGATTTTCATCAACGGTAAAGAGTGTCATTGTTGGTGAAGTGTTATCACAGATAAGAGTACCTTTTGTTCCGTAAATAACAGTTCTCATTGTGTAGTCACGTTTACAGCCTGTTGAAACAAAAACTTTACCTGCAAGATTATCATCAAACTTCATAATTGCAATTGTTGCATCGTCATAACTAACATGAGGTAAAAGCTTATGAGTGCCGTAAGCGAAAACTTCCTGAGGGTCACCTGCAAGCCATCTTAACAAGTCAACTGCATGACAGCCGCCGCCAATTACACCGTGACGCTGCGGGTCACATCTCCATGGTTCCTGAATCAGCATATAATCGTGAGCATATTCTGACTCAACAAAATATAATTCACCAATAGTGCCTGCTTCGATTATTTCTTTTGCCTTTTCAAAAGCAGGTGTAAATCTGCAAATCTGACCTACCATAAATTTTTTGCCGCATTCATCTGCAACTTTTACAATTTCTTCAATATCCTCTCTTGTTAAAGCAAGAGGCTTTTCGCAAAGAACGTGTTTGCCTGAACGAAGCAAATCACATGAAACCTGCTTGTGCTGCTGGTCAGGGATAGCAACGGTAACTACATCAATATCTTTGTTATTCACTATATCCATATAGTCTGTTGTCCACTTTTCTTCAGGGATATTATATCTCTCACCTGCGAAGCGGAGGTTTTCTTCGTTACTGTCACAGATTATAGCAATTTCTGCATCCTCATAACCTAATGCACCCTCAACATGGCTCATACCGAATTTCATACCTATATTAGCAACCTGTAATTTCTTTTTCATAAAAGCACACCTTTCAATTTGTTGTTTTCTCTCTTGCATTTCACAAGATGGTTTGATACAATTTTATTAGTTTTAAAGCATTTTTTCAAGTGTTTTTTGTGTGAAAATTTATTCATTTTGTTGGGGGGTCAAAAATATGGCTGATATGCACAACTATATCAACACACAAGTTCCTGCCGTTTTGTATTGCGAAAAAGAATATAATCTGTTACCGGGTGAATGCTACGGCCCTATTATTCGCAACGTGTATATTATAGAATGCTGTGTTGAAGGGCATGGTTCAGTTATCATTAACGAGAAAGAATTTGCTATAGCTCCCGGTGACTGCTACATTCTTTTTCCCGGTGATACAATTACTCATACAGCAGATTCAATAAATCCGAGAAAAGGATATTGGTGTGCTGTTGACGGTTTAGATCTTGGTTTTATTTTTAAAGAAACCGGGATTTCATCTGCTTCTCCTTTTGCTCCGCCTGAGCTTTTCCCCGAACTATGTAACTGTATTCAAAAAATGGTTGCTGATTGGGGCTGCGATGATGCCGGTAAATCTTTGAGAGAAACTTCATATATTTATGAGTTTCTCGGAATCTTGATGAAAAACAAAAAAACATATGTGCATGATGACAGAATCCAACGGGCAATAGGATTGATGGAGTCAAAATATCACGAACAGCTGAATATTGATCAGATTGCTCGTGAAGTTGGTCTGGAACGAAGCTACTTCTCTGTTTTGTTTAAAGAAAAAACTACTGTTTCTCCCCATCGGTATTTAACTGCCCTGCGTATACATAAAGCGTGTGACCTTATAAAAAAAGAGCATTGTAATGTTAACGAAGCAGCAATAGCAACAGGTCTTAACCCGGGCAACTTCTCACGGATTTTTAAAAGAATAACAGGCAAAACACCAACAGAATATTATAAATCGACTTAAGCTTATCTATAACAAGTGGTGTTTTGTCCACAGTCAGAGTGATATTGTTACAAAAGTATCAGCACTATTTAAACCTAAAAACTTGTATAATACAAATAAAACTAAAAAAGCACTTGCAAGAGCAAGTGCTTTTTGTTGGTGGAGACGGTGGGGATCGAACCGATGACCTCTTGAATGCCATTCAAGCGCTCTCCCGATACACCTGAAAATGCACCCCAAACAAAAGTTTTACTTCAAAAAGGAACACGCTGAAAGCTGAGTTTAATATTGACTTTGAGCAGTTTATGATGGATCTGGATAAGGTGGCGCAAAAGAATAACTCCGGGTAGTTGAATGCTACTCGGAGTTATGAATTTAAGTTAATGTTATTGATGGTTTTCTTTGTTTACCTCTTCAAGATATCCGGCTGTTATAACACCGGATGGTAACGCTATGATAGCAATACCAAAAACAGATGAAACCATAGTAACAATTCTACCAATGGTTGTTACAGGGTAAATATCTCCATAACCTACTGTTGTTAGTGATATTGTTGCCCAATAAATCGCATCAAAAAAGGTTTCAAAAGATTCAGGTTCAACATTATAAATAACTAAAGCTGATATTAAAACATAGGCTACAGCCATTGTTGCAACGGCAGATAAAACCTTTTTCTGTTTTTTGAACACATTGGAAATTATATCAAAGCTTTTAGAATATCTTAAAAATTTAAAAGCTCTTAAAACTTTCAAGGTTCTTAATAACCTAAAGAGTTTTAACAATCTAAAACTACTATTCAAAACTGTTATTGAGGGTAAAATAGAAATCAAATCAATAATTGCCATTGGAGTAAGCGGATATACAAAAAATGAAGCAACTGATTTTTCGAGTTTATAATCAGCAGTTAATAATCTCAAAAGATAATCTAAGATAAAAATGCTGACAGTAATATAATCAATCCATTGAAAAAGAGCATTAGTTTCTTTAAATGCAAGAGGGATTATACTAACAACAATAGTTGTCATCATTATGAAATCATATATGTTACTTGCTTTGTTGTCGTTACCATCAGGTTCAATAATAGAATATAGTTTCTTTCTCATGATACACATCCATAGAATTTTTTTCTAAATTATACCATAATCATATGAACATTTCAATAAATCAACATAATAAGAAAAAATCCGCAATCATGACGATTACGGATTCCATGGTGGAGACGGTGGGGATCGAACCCATGACCTCTTGAATGCCATTCAAGCGCTCTCCCAGCTGAGCTACGCCCCCGTATGTGAGCATTATGATATCACATAATGCTCGTCAAATCAAGTATTATTCAAAAAATTCTTCGCAAACTTCGTCAAGACAGAACTTGCCTCTTACAACTTCTTCTCTCTCAATCCATCTGCCGTTTGTGAAGTCAGGAATCGGAACAGGCATACCGCCCATAGCAACTGACTGCTCTGAAAGAGCTGTGATTGACATCCATACAGCTGTATCGTATACATCAATCGGAGCTTTTTTGTCATTGATTACACAATCTGCAAAAGCTGACAATACGAGGAAGTCCATACCGCCATGACCGCTTTCGTGAACTCCGCCGACTCTGTACTGCTTCCAAAGTGGGTGCTCATATTTTTCTTTGAATACATCAAAGTCTGCAAACTTATGTTTCTCTTCTGATAAATCTTCGTGATAGAAGTAATCATCAAAAGGACCTTCTTTATAAATTGCTTTTGTGCTCTGAACACAGTAGTCTCTTGAATAAGGACGAGGAAGTGAACAGTCATGATGGAGAGTGATTGTTTCACCGTTGGCACATTTAATCATTGTGGTTGTAACGTCACCCTGATTAAATTCTGTATCATAAAGGTAATAATCCTCACCTTTTTCTTTCTTAATCCACTCATGAAGACCTTTTGCCTTGCTGCTCATTGAGCAAAGGTAAAGCAAACGGTTACCTCTGTTAACACCGATAAGCTTACAGATAGGTCCTAACTGATGGGTAGGATAAACTTCACCGTTTCTATGTATAAAGTTCTTTAATCTGCCGTGACGGTTTTCTTTACCTAAGCAGATTTCATCACGCAAATCATGACGATAACCGCCTTCAAGGTGAACGATTTCACCTAAAAGACCCATTTTATGCATATTGAAGATTGTCATTTCGTTATTGTCATAACAGCAGTTTTCAAGAAGCATACAGTTAAGGCCTGTTTCTTCACTTGTTCTTACCATCTGCCAACACTCTTCAATAGATGCTGCGCCACCAACTTCAATAGCAACATGCTTGCCCGCTTTCATAGCTGCAATTGCGATTTCTGAATGAGTGATCCATGTTGTGCAAACAACAACACCTTTAATATCATCTCTGGCAAGGAGCTCTTTATAATCAAGATAAACCTGAGCTTCTTCACCTGTTTCTTCTTTAACAATATCGTTACCGAGATTTGCTCTGTCGTCATATTTATCACAAACAGCAACAACCTTTACACCTTCAACGCTTATAAGTTCGCGAAGCATACCCTGGCCTCTGCCGCCTAAACCGATAAAGCCAAAATTAGTTTTTTCCATTAATAACATCTCCTATTGAAAAACTACAAGAAGTATAACATAATAAATTTTATATTTCAATCAAAAAGCAAAAATAATTCTTTATTTTTCATAAAAATGTGTTACAATTAAATCAAAAAAATGTGGAGGTTTCCATATGAGCAATATCAGAGAATATTCATTCAAATCTGTTTCAGGACTTAGTGATATTTTTGTCCGAAGCTGGATACCTGAAAACCCATCAGACATAAAAGCTATCATACAGATAGCGCACGGTATGTCAGAATATCTTGAATATTATAATTGGATTGCAGAAAAGCTGACACAGGCCGGTTATGTAGTTTTTGCAAACGACCATATCGGTCACGGCAGATCTGTTAAAAATGATGATATGCTGGGTTATTTCGGTGATGAAGACGGTTGGATGAACTTCATTAAAGATCAACGCAAAGTTACTGAAATAGCACGAAAAGAGTATCCCGGCCTCCCCTTTTTCACTATGGGTCACAGTATGGGTTCATTTATCAGCAGAGCTTATACAGAGATTTATAAAGATGTTGACGGTGCAATTTATCTCGGAACAAGCGGACCTCAGCCAACTGCTATGGGTGTTATGGTAGCTAACCTTACAGCAAAGCTCCACGGTAAGATGTACCGCAGCCCTGTTATAGAAAAAATTGCATTCGGTACATATAACCTTAAATTTGAACGCAGAACAGCATTTGATTGGTTGACTAATGACCACGCTTTTGTTGACAGATATATTGCTGATAAATACTGCGGATTCAGATTCACAGCTTACGGTTACCGCGATTTGTTTAATCTTATAGGATATATCTCAGCTGACAGTTGGTACAAAAATATGCCGAAAGATATTCCCGTTTTAATGTTGGCAGGTGAAAATGACCCTGTAGGCAACTATGGCAAAGGTGTTATGAAAGTTTATAACAAGCTGAAAGCTGCAGGTCACAATGCTGTTGAATGTAAACTTTTTAAAAATGACCGCCATGTTATTCTTGAAGAAGACGACAAAGAAGAAGCCGCTGCAGATATAATTAATTTTGCCGATAAAATTGTAGAGAACAAAAAAGCCAAAAGCCTTGTCTGATATGACAAGGCTTTTTTGATAATTACATAAAAACACTTCAGAATTGAAATAAAAAAAAGACAAGCTTTTTCAAGCTTGTCTTTGGCAGCGGATCAAGGATTCGAACCCAGACATACAGAGTCAGAGTCTGCTGTGCTACCATTACACAAATCCGCTTCGCAATTGCTTAATTATTATATCATCAAATATATAAAAGTCAATACTTTTTTTAAAAAATTTTTAAAAAAATTCAGAGCTGCCTTTCAACAAGACAGCTCTTTTAAATTTATATATTCAAAAGATGAAATGCTCCTAACAAATACACAACAAAAGCTATACCGAACGCAGCAAGTAAAGCCCATATAAGGTTTCTTGTTTTTTCTTTTTCATCTGCGCCCATTATGTAACGAAGCACAGATAAGAAATTCTTACCAAACAAGTCAAAATAACCTATTGTATATGTTGAAAAAGTTGATGTATCTTTCTCATCAATTTCAAAAACTCTGACACCACGTGAAACCATATTACCATAGCTTCTGAATGATGCACCTGGAGTCTGAATAATATTAACACCATGCAATTCACTTGTGAAGCAGTTTATATGGTCATGGCCAAATACTAATGCACAAACATCGCCTTTTTCACGAAGTGCCTCAAGCTGACCAAAATCTTTATCTGTTGTTTCAGCATATTCAAAAGCATAGCCGTTAACTTTTTCAGGGTCAAGTTTATAATATTTTTTGCTTTTGCCGTCATATACAGCCATTTTATCGTCTTTGTCGCATTCAACGAAAAGCTCTTTTGTTTCAGGTACGGGAATATGCTGGAACATCAATGAATGAACAGGCTCACCGCCGTTTGCCTGACGAAGCTCATCGCTTTTACGCTTATACCACTCAATTGCTTCAGGTTTGACATATTCATAGCCGTCACCATTTTCGTCTTTACCTGCAGAATCTATCAACCAGAGGTTATATATAATCTTTTCACCTTTACTGTCGTAAATAGGAAGATTGTATGTATCACAGTCAAGCTGAGGCTCATCTGAATTAAGACCTACAAAATACTCATATTCTTTATAGCAATCTGCCTGTTCCTGCTTGGTAAGACAGTTTTTATCGTCATGATTGCCATATACCATACAGAATGGAATTTTTCTTTTTTCAACAGGTTTGAGGATATAAGAAAGAGCTTTTTTAATTCTCTTTTCTGTAACAGATTTCTTTTTATTTTTAATAGGTCCGATTATTGAGTCATCAATATGATTACCAAGAATATTATCACCGGTAAAAACTATTAAATCAGGTTTTACTTTGTCATAAGCAGCGTCAAGCATTTTAGTCATAACGCTTCTGACAATGTGCATATCCTGCGGGTCACTGACCTGCATAATTTTAATCTTTCCGTTTTTGGGGAATGTAATTTTTCTTTCTTTTTGCATGGGCGACACCCTCCTAACGACTTAATTATATCATTCAAGAAGCTAACATTCAAGTACTTTTATACCATAAGTGAACAAATGAGATTGCTTAATTCAGTAGGGTTATCAATGGTCATACCACCGATAAGTCTTGCTGAAGAATAAAGTATTTTAGCGTAATCCGAAACCTTTTCTTTATCACTTTCATAAAGTGACTGAAGCTTATCTGCAACAGGATGTTCAGCATTGATTTCAAGTATAATTTTAGCTTTGATATTGCCGTCTTCACCGGGCATTGAGCTAAGCACCTTTTCCATTTCAATAGAAACATCGCCTTCACTTGTAAGGCATACAGGATGATTTTTAAGCTTGTTGGTAAAGCGCACAGACTCTACCGAATCTCCCAATGCCTCACTCATATAATCAAGTAAATCTTTGGATGATTCATTTTTCTGTGTGATTACTTCTTTCTCTTCCTGTGTATCGAGGTCTATATCATCAGCGCAGATATTTGCAAAGTTTTTATCGCCGTGGGTTTCAAGCATTTTAAGAACAAACTCGTCAATACCTTCTGTTAAATAAAGCACTTCATAGCCTTTATCTTTAAGTGAATCTGCCTGAGGGAGCATATCAATTTTATCAATTGTTTCACCGCAGGCATAAAGTATAGAGGTCTGCTCTGCTGACATTCTGTCAACATATTCCTGCAATGTTACAAGGCGCTTTTCTGTTGATGACCAGAACATAAGAAGCTCTTTCAACTCAGCTGCATGTCTGCCAAAATCTGCATAAACGCCTAATTTAATCTGTGCACCGAAAGTTTCAAAGAATTTAATATATTTTTCTCTGTCATTTCTGAGCATTTTTGAAAGCTCGGCTTTAACCTTTTTCTCAATATTTTTAGCAATCAATTTAAGCTGATAGTCATGCTGAAGCATTTCGCGTGAAATGTTAAGTGAAAGGTCAGGGCTGTCAACAATACCTTTAACAAAGCCGAAATAATCCGGTATAAGGTCAGCACATTTATCCATTATCATTACACCGTTTGAATAAAGCTGAAGTCCTTTTTCAAAATCTTTAGAATAGAAGTCCCACGGTGTTTTTTCAGGAATAAAGAGCATCGCATCATAAGAAACCTGTCCTTCGGTTTTTGAGTGAATAATATGAAGAGGAGCAGTGTAATCATGGAACTTATCCATGTAGAATGATTTATACTCTTCGTCAGTAATTTCACTTTTATTTTTACGCCAGAGAGGAACCATACTGTTAAGCTGCTTTGTCTCTTTGACAGTTTCATATTCGTTTTCACTACCCTCTTTAAGCTTACGGTTTTCAACTTCAAGAATGATAGGATAACGAATATAATCAGAATATTTTTTAACAAGACTCTGAATTGTATAAGTTTCAAGAAACTCATTATATGTTTCTTCATCAGTGTTTTCTTTAATGTGAAGCACAATTTCAGTACCTGTTTCTGTTTTATCACATTCACCGATTGAATAACCGTCAACTCCCTGTGAAACCCATATATGACCTGTAGCATCATCAGCAGTTTTTGTTTTAACTGTTATTTCATCACTTACCATAAATGCTGAATAAAAGCCAACACCAAACTGACCTATAATTTCAACATCATCCTGCTTTTCATTGTTGTTTTTAAAATCAAGTGAACCGCTTTTAGCAATAGTGCCAAGATTTAATTCAAGTTCTTCAACACTCATACCGCAACCATTGTCGATGATAGTGAGCGTTCTTGCAGCCTTATCAACAAAAAGCTGAATCTTGTAATCATCGCGGTTAAGACCATGGGAATTATCTGACAATGAATGATAATATCTTTTATCAATAGCATCACTTGCATTTGAAATAAGCTCACGCAAAAAAATCTCTTTATGTGTGTAGATAGAGTTTATCATCATATCGAGAAGTTTTTTTGACTCTGCTTTAAACTGTTTTTTTCTCACATATATCTCTTCTTTCATAATAAATCAAACAGCACTCCTGAAAAAGAGTGCTGTTTAAGTATAGTAATATTTACCTTAAAAGTCAAGTATGTAGGTAAAATCAAATAAAAGCGACACCCTTTCGGGTGCCGCTGAAGTTCAGATATTTATCTTAAGCCAAGTCTGTCAAGGATACCGTAAGTACGGGATACAATTTCATCAGGCTGCTGGTTAACAACAGCTTTCTTAAGACCTGACTGTTCGCAAAGAGTAATGTCTTTGGTGTCAATAACGCCGCTCATGTTCGGGTCAGCAGCGATAAGAACTGCTTCATCAATAGGAACATCTGCATACATAAGTGAGTAGTATGCTTTGAGCATAATAGCGTCCTGAGCGTCAATATAAGCGTCACCGTCAACGTCACCGAGGATGATAACAGGATATGTTACATCAAGTGGGTTTGCAAGATCTACATCTTCAAATGAATACATCTTAATTACAGAACCTGTACCGTTACCGTTAGCAGTACCGGTGATTTCAAGGTTGTAGTATTCGTAATCAGGTGAAATACCATAACCGTAGTAAGAAGCCATATAATCGTTGAATGTACCGTTTTCTTCGATAAGCTGAGGGTTAGCAAAGCCTTCATCAAAACCGTAGATATAACCTTTTTCTTCATCAACAAACTGTAAAACACCGTCATTGTAAAGTTCAAGGTAGTCTGTAAGGTAAATGTCAAGGTTTGCGATAGCTTCATCAAGAGCTGCCTGGCGGTTATCGATGATAAGCTGATCATCTTCGTCATAGTCACGATCAAGGTTAACAGCCTCCAAGTATGCATCGATAGCTGCCTGAACAGCTTCAGGAGCATACTTTCTCAAGCTTGGGATGTATGAAACAACATCGATTGAAGCATCAAGCATTGAGTAGTCAGCAAGCGGAGTCCATTCTTTAAGCTCTTTTGAAGCTTTGATAAGCTGTTTTCTTGCTTCGTTAATGCGTGACTGACGCATATCGCGAAGTTCTTTTGCAGGGTCATCAGAGTTAGCAGCAGCATTATATTCACCGTTTACTTTAAGTGCAAATGCAAGAGCTTTCTGGTAAGCCTTCCATGTTCTTTCTGTGTAAGTGAATGTGCCGTCACCGTTATCTGTCTGAGTATAGTTAGCAGCCTGAACCTTATTGATGATTCTGTTAAGCTGTAAGTTAACAGCTGTTGTTTCACCAAAGTGTTCATAATTATTTTCGTTAGCTTCTTTTGTACCGTCCATATTGTAACCGGTTGTAAGCATTTCGCTGACTGCTTCAAGATAATAAGCAGCGTTTGTCATTTCAGTTCTTGTAGGAGCAACAACCTCAGGGTCTGTAAGTGACTGCTCATACTGTTCAAGCAATGCCTCTGCTTCGCCGCGTGCATCTTTGAAGTCTTTGTAAAGGAAGCCTTTGAAGTCAACCATATGGAAGTAGCTATAGCTGTCATCATCATATGATTTGCCGTCATTTGCTTCTTCTGAATATTTAGCGCAAACAGCTTTGAACTGCTCAATATTAAGAATCGGATAATCCGCCGGAGCTACAGGCTCAATGAAACGATATTGGTCCGGATTCCATAAGCCCATAATCTGACCGAGAAGCGGCATAATTGTGTAAAGTGTACCTTCTGTATTTACATGGAACTGCTTAAGGTTATAGAGAAGAACAACAACTAAGTTCTTAATACCTGTACCGTTAAGAGGACCTGATGACTGGTTATTAACAGTAATCAATTCATCAAGAGTTGAATACTCATAAGGAATTGCCATCTGTTTTGGTGTGTAACCGCTCTTAGCGTAATCTCTTTCGAAAGGAAGACCGAGAAGCGGATTAAGTACACGACCTACAAGGTCAATAAGAAGGTCAGGAAGTGATTTGTTGATACCTGAACCGGGATGAACACCAAAGATAGATACAAGCTGATTAAACTTAAGGTCAAGAATTGAACCGATAAGCTTATTCATAACGAAGTCTTCAACGCCTGCTGCTGAATCAGCAACACCATAGAATGTATCAATAGGGATAATCTGGAATACTGTATCATAAAGCTTATGCCATACAGTGATATGAGAACCCTGATATTTTGAAGGCTGGTATGCTAAAAGACCACCATATTCACCAAGAGCCCAGTCAGCAGCTGTATTCAATACCTCATGAAGAGATGGCTGAACAGTGTTATTCTGCATAACTGTATGACCGTTGAGGTAATACTGAAGGATACTTGCACCTACTACAAGGCAGTCATCACTATCATAAATAAGTTCGCCTGATTCAAATTTGCTTTCGAAATCGATTGAAGGAACGATCTCTGCAGCGACTTCGATAAGAGTACGTGAAACGAGCTCTTTAACTGTTTTACAAGGCTCATCAGGGAAGTCGATACCGTCAACAAGAGCTTCAAGGAATACCTGAAGAACATAAGTTACAAGTTCTTCATGACCCATAGCTGAAAGCTCAGCGTCAGTTTTTTCAATTTCAGGAGCATCTTCCCAGAATGCAGGGAGCATTGGAAGTACAACTACAATAAGGTTGCACATTTTGTCATCAAGACCGTCTGCAAATTTAAGGTATGCAGTTTCAAGCTTACCGTTAGCGTCAAATGTCTTTTCGAAGTGAACAAACTGTGAAATACCGCCGCCAACGAGGAACCATTTAAGGAATATGTCAAGCTTGTCTTTCATTGTTGCACCTTCAGGGATAACAAGGTCTGAAGAGTCAAGCTCAAATACCTCAACGAGAACACCGATAATAAGGTCAACATACATTGCACCGTCTTCGCCAAGTAAGTCAGCAAGAAGAGTACCTGCAAAAGGAACTACAAGGTCCTGAATAGCAGCCATAAGAATCTTCCAAACGAAGTCGAGAGCTGAATCGCCTGTAAGGCTGAGGTAACCGAGTTTGCCGTCACCAGGCTCTGTGCTTGGAGAGAGTGTCGGGAATACTTCAGAAATGTGCACTTCTCTGCGAAGGCAACCTGTTTCGTCAAGGTCTGAAGCGTCGCCTGCCTGAGCATAAGTTGTGAATCCGATAAATTCACCGATAGTGTTTGAACCATCTTCACTTGCACCCATATCAACAATCATCTTAACAAGTTTGTTATCGATGAAATCCTGAAGCATTTCTTCAAGTTTCATTGTTGATTTATACTGTGTACCTTCAGCTGTTGATGCACCTTCACCGTAAAGAAGGTCAAAGAGCATTGATGTAACAAAGCCGTGAAGGTCATTGAACATAGCAAGGTCTGTATCCGGGTCAAGAACACCGAATGTTTCAAGAACACCGAAGTCAAATGAGTTATCTGTAATCTTTGAGATAACCTCAGGGTTGCCCGGTTCTTCTAAAAGGCCGAGAACATGAACAAGAACTGCCATGTCGCGGTTATCCGGTGAGCGTCTTCTTGTTGTTTTGTTGATAACACCAAGCTCAAGGTCACCTATGTCGCCAAGCAAACCTTTGAGGGTATTAACTAAAAAGTTATCATCAATACCTACAAGTGAGTCCAGCGCTTTATCGATACTACCTAAGTTAATTTCGATAATACCACTAACATCAACATTGACATCCAAACCTGACAAAACGTCAGCATCAAGCATGTCAAGAAGCATAGTAGCTACCTGCTCTGTAGACATAACAGGGTCGAGGGTTTCATTGTAATGATCTGCCTCAACGTACATTGTCTTCATAGCATTGGCACCTACGGTGAACATAGAGCACATAATGATAAGTGCAAGAAGCACAGAAAGCATTCTTTTAGCCTGTTTCATTATGAAGCACCTCCAATGAAAATTTGATCTAAAGCAGATGAACAGTAGTCCACTCCTACTCTATAATCTTAGTATGATTTTAACAGATTCGTAATATTTTGTAAATAGAAATAACAAAAAAATTTATAAAAATTTATTTTTTTTAATCAGATTTCCTATTTTTAACGCAGATTCACTAATCTTATCAACAGATATTGAAAAAACCGAAAATACTATTATAATCTCCTGCGGACTGTTTTTAAACAGATATACTTTCATTCCCTCTTTTTCAAAGACTTTTTCAATTTCAGAAATATCCCCATCCGCTAATTTTAACGAAACAAAAAAGCCTGATGAACTGATTTCAACATCCGAACCTGCATATTCTTTTAAGCAAGTATAAAACTGTTTTGTTTTATCGGCATACAGTTTTTTGGTCTTTTTTAACCGTGAATACAGATGACCGTCACTTATATATCTGCACAGTGCAATCTGCTCGGTTTTAGATGCTGTCTGGTTATAAAGATGACGTACACAACTGTATTTTTTTGAAAGAGATGCCGTTAACACAAGAAAGCTGATTCTTATAGAAGGTATAAGTAATTTTGAAAAAGTACCGATATAAACAACATTATTACCGCCGTCAAGACTTTGCAGTGCCGGTACAGGATGGCCTGTATAGCTGAATTCGCTATCGAAATCATCTTCAATAATAAGACAAGAGTTTTCTCTTGCGTATTTAATAAGATCGATTCTTTTAGAAACAGGCAGAACATCACCCATATAATTGATATGTGACGGACAGGTATAAATTATATCAGCAGGTACGGATATATTATATTTTTCATCCGTAGCTACGCTTTTGCCGTAATCACAGAATATCTGCTCCCCTTTAGGATAAGGCTGACCTAAGAAAAGAACGGTTGACTTTTCTTTTTCTAATGCACACAAAAGCTGCAGCAGATTCTGAACTCCTGCACCGATAACAATCTGTGACGGGCTGCAGATTATTCCCCTTGAACGCGAAACATATTCGCACAAAGCTTTCCTCAAATCCTCTTCACCCTGAGGGTCACCGTAATCAAGAAGCCTTGCCCCTGTTCTTAATGAAGATTTGATGTATCGCTGCCACAGTTTAAAATCAAAGCTTTCTTCATCTGCGGCAGATGATGTGAAATCATAAATAATGTTATCACTGCTTTTAGTTTCGTATGAGGTCTGAAAAAACTTTTCACCGCCCACAAGCTTTGACATCTCTGACACATAAAAACCGCTCTGGGGCACAGAATAGATGCAACCCTCTGCCTCAAGCTGAACATAGGCTGACTCTACCGTTGTTTTGCTGACAGAAAATCTACGTGCACACCCTCTGATTGACGGGAGTTTGCTGCCTGAAGGTAAGGCACCTGTCAGTATCAAGCCTCTGAAATAATTATATAACTGTATATAAGCAGGTTGGCTGCTGTCGTTTTTGAAAAATGACTCCATAATCAACTGACCTCCTCTTAGAGAAACAAAAACTGTATTTTAAAATGTACAGTTATATTTTATATCATATAAATAAAAATCGCAAGACCTTACAAAGTATTGCAAAGCCTTGCGGATAAAATATTTATTTGTAATACATAAACAGCTGACATTTAATCATACCGTTATAAAGCTTACGGCGTTTATCAGCCTTTCTGCCGAATTCAGCTTCAAACTCTTCTGAAGGGCTGATAATATAATAAGAGCGTCCTCTTGCAGGGGCAAACTGTTTACCCATAGCTTTATAAAGCTGAGCTGCCTGCTGAATATCAAGCAATCTTTCACCATAAGGAGGGTTGCAAATAAGCGTACCCTTCTCTGTTTTCATTGAAAAATCCCTTACATCGCATTTTTCAAATTGAATCTTATCAGCCACACCCGCTCTGATTGCATTCTCCTTGGCTATTGCCAAAGAAGCTTCATCAATATCTGAACCGTATGCCATAAACTGACTTTCACGAATAACAAGGTCTTTTGCACGTTCACGCTCACGTTCCCATACGTCAGAGGGAATAACATCCCATCTCTCTGCTGAAAAGTGTCGGTTGACACCCGGCGCAATATTATGAGTAAGCATAGCGCCTTCAATAAGAATTGTACCGCTGCCGCACATAGGGTCATACAGAGTATGATAATGGCGTACTCTTGCAAGGTTAACAAGAGTTGCAGCTAAAGTTTCTTTAAGCGGTGCACCGTTTGCCTGAGTGCGATAGCCTCGTTTATGAAGCCCTGCACCTGAAGTATCAAGCAATAAGCTGACCTTATCTTTCATGATTGAAAACTGAATCTGATGTACAGGTCCCGTTTCATCAAACCATGAAATACCAAATTTAGATTTCAGGCGTTCAACAACGGCCTTTTTGATTATTGACTGGCAGTCACTGACACTGAACAGCGCTGAATTTATTGAATAACCCTTAACCGGGAAAGCATCATCTTTGCCAATCCACTGCTCCCAAGGGAGAGATTTGGTTCCTTGAAAAAGTTCTTCAAAAGTTCTTGCTTCAAAAGTACCGACAAGAATCTGAATTCTTTCGGAATATCTTGAGCAGATATTAGCTCTTGCAAGAATAGTTTCATCACCAGAAAACAATACCCTCCCGTTTTCAGCAACTACATTGTCAGCACCCAGAGAGCGCATTTCTTCAGCAATTATTGATTCAACGCCTAAAAGGCACGGTATTACAAAGTTTATATTCATTAAAACAACCTTCCGTTTTATTCGACTTCAGGTTCAATAAGTCCGTACCCTCCGTCTTTTCTTTTATATACCACACAGATTTTATCATTTTCACCATTGATAAAAAGATAAAACTGATGATTAAGCATTTCCATCTGCAAAATAGCTTCTTCAGGCATTTCAGGTTTAAGATAAACAGACTTTGAACGGATGATATCAAACTCACTGCCGGTATCATCTTCAGGCTCTGCAACCCAGTTATCAATTAAATCTGCGCGAAGCTTCTTTGAGACTTTTGTTTTATTTTTGCGGATTTTTCTGATTAAAAAATCAACACATGCATCCAAAGCGTCATTCATATCAACAGCACTTTCTTCTGCTCTGAAAAACATTCCGCCGCTTTTGATAGTCAGTTCAACTATCTGCTCGGCCTTTTCAACGGTGACTGTGATTTTTGCTTCAGCTTCGTCTGAAAAGAATCTTTCAATTTTATTGAGCTTCTTTTCTGCATGAAGTTTGAATGATTCCTTCGGTGTGCACTTACGACCAATAATAGTAGTCTTCATAAAATCAGCCTCCTTTGATTGCAGTACTACTGTACTGTAGTTCTATTGTAGCACATTATACAATAAATTTAAAGAGGTTTTAAAAATTTTATGAAAATTTTATATATTTTAAACCGAACAAACAAAAAGAGCAGAAATATCTGCTCTTGAAATTTAAATTTTATTAGTTCCTCTGCGATTATAACCGCCGCCATGCTTTGAATCGCGTTTTAAATCAGACATTTTTTCATCGCTGACCTGTTTGAACTTTGCCATCATATCTTCAAAAGAAGCGTTGGCATTATCAGTTGATTTAGCTGTACCCTGCCATACATTTGCAGGTCTTGACTGACGAGGCTGACGCTGATACTGTGGTTTAGGTTCTTCATTAGCGCGTTTGATAGAAAGACTGATTTTACCGTCATCACCGATTGTAAGAATTTTAACTTTTACATCCTGACCGACAGTAAGATGATCACCTATCTCTTTAACATAATCTGAAGCAACTTCAGAGATATGTACCAGCCCTTTTTTGCCTTCACCTAAATCAATGAATGCACCAAAAGATGTAAAACCTGTAACTTTACCCTCAACTATTGTTCCGACTTCCAATTGCATAAACTATGTGACTCCCCTTAAGTCTGAAAATTACTCACCTGAAGCGATATCCTGATACACTCTGTCGCCAGGTTTGATATAACCGTATTTTTCACGGGCAACCTGCTCAATGTAATCATCTTTATCGCCGCTGTCGATAACATCCTGAAGTTCCTGGTTTTCAGCTAACTGCTCATTGCACTGAGCCTGAAGCTGGTTAATCTCAGCTTGCTGTGCTTTGATTTCTTTAGCAGAAGAAACCATTGACACTGCAAAATAAATAACAAAAGCGAAAATAATAACAGCGAGAATAAAACTGAAACTACGTTTCGGCTTAGCTTTACTTTTAGCCATAATTAACCTCCATAACCACAAACAATATTATACATCCGTAATTATACAACAAAGCACTATGAATTTTCAAGTGTTATCAGGCTTATTTTCAATATTTTTTGAAGTTTTTTTGCTATATTTTCTTATTCGGCAAATAGCAGTCACAACTATCTTTCTGACAGGCCTCATCACGTACCGGACAGCTGATGATATTTCATCTGTGATTTTAACTACTAAAGAGCCGAAAGTAAAATAATATATAATCCACCCTGTCACAAGTCCAAAGATGGTAAAAAATCTGATTTCTCCGTCATTAACACAAAGTAAAAAGCAAAAAACAGCAAAAGTGCTTATTATACAATATAAAACATCCTGAATCAACAATGCCTTTTTGAAAGTAAAAAATGATTTTCTCAACAATCTGACCAAGTCATAAAAAATACCGAGTGCAAAGCCGAAACCTATACACATTAAAAAAACATATGTCTGATGAGCAGGTGTGGGAATATACATTATCTGAACACCCTGCCGAAAAATCCGCTTTGACGAGGCATTTCATCAGTATAAACAATCGCATCCACTTTACCTTCTATGCTCATCTCACCCGAATCTGTACTGAGCTTACCGATATGCAACCCTGAGCCTTTAATAGAAAGCTCACCGGAGTCAGTAAGCAGAGTTATAGTCTGCTCATCAAAAGAATCAACATCTTTTACTCCGGTGAGTGTGATTTTTTTGCGATTTTCCATAGAAACGCAGTGTGGAATCGCAGGATATTTTTTATCATCATTATTATTCAAAAAGAACCCTCCCACAAGGTATGTTAATCAAATATATGAGAGAGCCGGACTTTTTATTACAAAACCTTATACATTGACGGCGCATCATCTTTATTGGCAAATTCAAGAACCTTTTCTACCTGAATTCTGGTTGTGTTTGCACCTATTGCAATCTCAATAATATCGCCTTCTTTTACACTGTATGAAGCACGGGCAACTTTACCGTTGACGGTAACCCTCTGAGCATCACAAACTTCATTAGCAACAGTACGGCGCTTTATAATTCTTGACACTTTAAGATATTTATCCAGTCTCATAAATCCTCCAAAAAAAGCAGGAGCTATCAGTTAAGATAGCTCCGTTAAAGCAAGTTTAATTATTTAACAGCGTTTTTAAGAGCTGCACCTGCTTTGAATGCAGGAACTTTAGATGCAGGAACTGTCATTGTTTCGCCTGTTCTTGGGTTACGGCCCTGTTTCTCTGAACGCTCTCTAACTTCAAATGTGCCGAAACCTACGATCTGGATTTTTTCACCTTTTGCAAGTTCGTCAGCGATTGTTGCGAAAACAGCGTTAACTGCTTTCTCAGCGCATTTTTTCTCAATGCCCTCTTTAGCTGCAACTGCGTTGATAAATTCTGTCTTATTCATGATATATCCTCCTAAAAAAATTTTTAATATTATGAAATACATTACCTTATGTATATCATTTCTTATTTTAATTCAGCCTTTGCTTCATCCCAGAGCTTGTCCAACTCATCAAGAGGTGATGATTTCATATCAATACCTCTTTCTTCGGCAAGTTTTTCAACAACGGCAAACCGTGTTGCAAACTTATCAGTAGCGGCTGTAAGTGCCTCTTCACTGTCACAATCAATAAAGCGCGAAACATTGACAACTGAAAAAAGAAGGTCGCCTAATTCTTCAAAGGTGTTTTCTTTATCACCCTTAGCAACAGCTGATTTCAGCTCATCAATCTCTTCATAAAGCTTATCTAAAGCACCCGAAACCTCGCTCCAGTCAAAGCCAACCTTTGCTGCCTTGCCCTGAATTTTTTCTGCTCTCATAAGTGCAGGAAGCTCACGGGGCACAGACGCGATTGAATCAGATGTACTTTTTTGTTTTTTGCTTTTACGCTTAATTGCATCCCAATTAGTTAAAACGTCTTCAACACCGTTAACATTAACAGAACCAAAAACATGAGGATGGCGTTCAATAAGCTTTTTAGCATTTTCATCAGCAACATCATCAATATTGAAATTACCGGCTTCGTTTTCAATCTGAGCGTGAAAGATAACCTGCATCATAACATCGCCAAGCTCTTCGCGAAGCATAGGTATACTCTTTTTATTGATAGCCTCGATTGTTTCGTAAGTTTCTTCTATTAAATTTTTCTTAATGCTTTCATGGGTCTGTTCAATGTCCCAAGGGCAGCCGCCCTCACTGCGAAGACATCGGATAACCTCAACTAAATCATAAAAATTATATTTATCTTTAAATTCAAAATTATCTATCATAACCAAGCACCAAGTCCTTAGAAAACATTTTAACCTAAAAATCCACGTTTTTCAAGTACTTTAGCAATTTTTTCTCCTTTTGGAATCATATTGACATCGTCTCTTGAAAGTCCTCTTGTAAGAAGAAGTGAAACCACATAAGCAAACACCGCTGCAACTACAGCAATAAAAGTAGCGATTGTAACACCGTTGAGCCTTGATGACGGGTCACCGATACCCTCTAACAGTGTGCCGAACACCTTATAGCAGGCAAATGCGCTGACACAGCTGATAGCTGCACACAATAACGGTTTAAAGAACATTGACTTAAAGTCAAGCTTAACACCTGAGATTTTAACAAGCATATACATATTTATTGCAACAATAATAACATAACATACAATTGAACCGATTGGTGCACCGTTAATATTGATTCTCGGGTTACCTACAAGTATGTAGTTGAGAATAATCTTAACAACCGCACCTGCAACAATTGATTTAAGCGGAACATCCATTCTGCCCAACGCCTGAAGCATATTGGTTATGGGTGAAGATACAGCAAAAAGGAATATACCGAAACCGTAGGTTGTAAGAATCGGAGCTGCGATTGAAACAAGGTTACTTGCATTTGTTCCGTTATAAACAAGGCTGAGCAGAGGATTTGCCAAAACAGCCATACCGAAACCTGCAGGTAAAGAAACAAGCATTGTAACTCTTATAACAGATTCAATTGTTGTTTTGATGCTGCCTCGGTCCTTGATTGCCCATGCTGCAGAAAGAGCAGGGATAGCACTTATACCTAATGTCATAGTGATTGTAGGAATAAGATTTTTAAAATCAAGAACAGAGCCGTAAACACCGTAAAGATAAGTAGCAATATCACTGTCAAGTGTTCCTGAATTAGCAAGCTGCTGAAGGTACATACCCTTAACTGTTTCAAAATCAACTGCAAGAGCATAAGCCAATCTGTTACGGATAGTAACTGTATCAATAAGATTTGTAACATTCAGAATAAGTGAGCCTGCTGCAACAGGAAGAGCTGTTGAAAGAATAATTTTTCGCCATGACTTACTTTTCATTGGAGGCGGTGCTGTTTCAAGCATCTGCTTAGTGATGCCGTCACCTTTGATTTTATGGCGGATAATCAAAAACGCAAGACCAAGCATTGTACCCACTGTAACACCGCCGATTGCACCTGCAGCAGCAAACGGATAGATAACACTCAGAGCCTCTTGCTTTGTTGTAACAACTTCACCAAAAACAGGTACCCCTGAGGTGTAACGGTTAAGACCGAATTTCATAATAGCATTGGCAAAGCCAAGACCTAAAACAAGCTTGCCTACAGCTTCAATAACCTGAGATACGCCTGTTGGCACCATATTGCTAAGGCCCTCATAATATCCTCTGTATGAAGACATACAGCAACAGAAGAAGATTGATGGAGCAATCGCAAGAATGCTGATAAGATTCTCAGGCGCTTTAATAAAGAAATGAGAATAAGGGTAAGCTATAGCAAGAAGCACAACTGTTGCTATAAAGCCTGTCATCAAAAAAACTTTCTGAGCAGTTTTCATAATAACCTTAACATCTTTGTAATGGCCAAGAATCTTTTCTTGTGAAACCATTTTTGAAACTGCAACAGGAAGACCTGCCATAGAAATAGCATAAAGCGGTGTATATATTTCATATGCACCGTTAAAGTAACCTCTGCCCACTTCGCCGATAAGTGCTGTTAAAGGAATTTTATAAACAGCACCGATTAACTTAACCAATACCGTTGCCACAACAAGTACAAGGGCACCGTTGAGCACATTCTGGCCTTGTTTTTTATTATCAGTCATAAAAACCTCCAAAGGTTGTAATTATTTTATCAGCTTGGATTATACCATACTGACAGCTGTTTTACAACGATTTTTTAATTTTAACGCTTATCCTATAAATTCTCTTAAAAGTGCATCTTCAGGCAATAAACCTCTGCTTATCGGAGTAAAGCACATCAGTGCATCTTTCAGGCTCTGAGCTTTACTGTAATAACAGCTGCTTTTTTCAATATGATTCAGAAGTTCAATGGCTTCATCCCTGAACATACACACCTCAAAAGCATGTATAGAATTTATAAACTCATCTGCCTGATTTTTATAAGGGAAAATAAATTTATCCTCACCTTTACTTACTCCGTCCCAAAGAAAATATGTGAATTCAACAGTTGATGAACGGAAGCGGTAGTCCCTTATCATACGTCTTACAAATCGTATATTCCGTTTAGTCATAACAACTTTGCCTTCATCAGATACAAAACGTGATGAAACGCTGATGTATATTTTGTATATATGCTCCGGGTCAATCCCCTGAGTAATAACAGGGTTAAGAGCATGAATTCCCTCAACAACTACAACATCATTTTGCCCAAGATGTATAATTCTTTTCTCTTTTTCTCTTTTGCCTGTTTTAAAATTAAACACCGGTAAAAGAGCTGTTCTTTCATTTATAAGAGAATTGAAAGTTTCTTTTATAAGAGGGATATCCAATGCCGTTATATTTTCATAGTCCGGCAGTCCGTCACTGTTAACAGGAATATCATCTCTGTCAAAATAAAAATCGTCAAGAGAAATTATATAGGCTGTTTTACCTTTTTTCTCAATCCCCTGCACTATTTTTTTAGCGCTTGTGGTTTTGCCTGAAGAGCTTGGCCCTGCAAGTAAAACAATATCAATAACAGGATTTTTCAGTATATTATCAACAGCAGAGCTTATTCGTTTTTCGTATTCACCGATAGCTGTGTTGACAAAATTTTCAGCATCCTTTAATGCCATTGAATTCACCTGACTGACAGAATAATTATTTTTCATTATTTACTCCCGTAAAGAGCATAAAACTCATTGATTTTATTTTTTCGGTTTAATATTTCATCAAACCTTGTATTGTATTCATACGGGTATTTGAAATTAAATATTCTTTCAATATTATTTGCACCATACTCTTTAAGCTTAATAACAGCACCTGCACCTACCGCCAAAACAGTATGGCATTCTTCCATCATAAAGATATTATAAAGGCATTCAAACCCCGGTTTACACCAACCTACATTTTCAAGGTTACCTAATGAACGGCTCTGACGATACATATAGTATGGTTCATAACCGTTTTCATTAAACTGACGCCACGCTCTTCTTAGCATTTTATTGGCAAGGTCGCCGCTTTCAACATCAATTTTACCTGTTACAATATTCGATGAACGTTTAAGCGCCAAGGTATGTAAGGTTATATTTTCGGGATTTAATGAAACTGCAGTATCAAGAGTATTACAGAATCCGGGGAAAGTATCCGAAGTAAGACCTGCAATCAAATCCATATTTATATTATCAAAGCCTGCATCTCTTGCCATTTCAAAGGCTTTGATTGTCTGATTTGAAGTATGCTTTCTGCCGATAGCATGAAGAACAGAATCATTGAAGGTCTGCGGATTTATGCTGATTCTGCCTACACCTGCCATTTTTAAAGCCATAAGCTTTTCAACCGTTACCGTGTCGGGTCTGCCTGCCTCAACGGTATATTCTCTCAGACAGGATAAATCAAAATTCTTTGAAATAACTGCACATACCCTTGCAATCTGCTCAGCATCAAGAGTTGTAGGTGTACCGCCGCCCCAATAGATTGATTCCAGTCTTAAACCAAGATTTTTTACAATGTCTGCAGTATATTCAAGCTCAAGGCAAAGCTTATCCACATACTCAGGAATAAGCTTTTTTGCCTGTTCAACCGAATGAGAAACAAACGAGCAATAATTACATCTTGTAGGGCAAAAAGGAATAGAAATATAAAGGCTGAATGACTTTTTATCTGACAGCGCAATTATTTTTTCTTCAGCTTTTGCCACTGAAAAAGCCAGGTCTGTTTTATCTTTTTTTACAAGTAATTCATTTTTAAAATATGCCTTTGCCTCTTCTTCACCCATATCGGCAATAAGATTAGTCATAAGCTTTGACGGTCTTACGCCTGTTAATATTCCCCATTGAGGAACATAACCTGTTGCCTGAGACAAAACATTATAAAGCTCTGTCATCATTTTTCTTTCGCAAAAAGAACTTACATCCTCTGAAATCTCTGTAAGATCCCACTCTTTTTTGCAAGAAAAGACTTCACCGCAAAGGTTAAATTCAATAATAATACAAGCTCTGATATCTGTTTTATTTAATAACGTGACAATATCAAGATCGTCTTCACCCGCAGAGGTTTTTACTACATTTATTTTTTCATAAGGATAAAAAACTCTGCAAAGATTTTCAGCTTCATAGTGAAAATCGTGGTTGTAAATTCTTAAAATCATACTAACAATTCCTCATATAAGGATTATACTGTCTTTCAAAATCAAGAGTAGTTGCTCCGCCATGGCCGGGGAAAACAGTATAGTCCCCTTCCAATTCAGCAAGCTTTGACAAAGATTTTATTATATCAGTTTCACTGCCGCTGACAAAATCAGTTCTGCCTCTTGAAAGTCTGAAAAGAGTATCACCGCTGAAAATCACTTTACTGCTTTCAAATATATAACACACACAGCCCGGTGTATGACCCGGGGTTGCCATAACTTTAATCTCTTTGCCGCCAAAATCAATAACATCACCGTCAGAAAGCTCTCTGTCAGCAACAATATGCTCCTGCGGTTCGGGGAAGTGAAGCCCTGCTCTGCTCAACTCGTCATCATATAGGCAAGGCGCATCCCATTTGCTTATAAGCACCTTGGCATCTGTAATTTTTTTAAGCTTTGCAACACCGAGAATATGGTCATAATGACCATGGGTAAGCAGAATATATTTTATATTTTTATTTTCAACTGCCTGTATCAGCTTTGGTGAAATATCACCCGGGTCCACAAGAAGACTTTCACCTGTTGCTTCATCTGTAACCATATAGCAGTTTGTGTCAATTATACCTACGCGAAATGTATCAATTTTCATTTATTTTTTCTCCAGATTGCAGTGTCCATAATAATTGTGACAGGTCCGTCATTAGCGATATCAACAGCCATATCTGCACCGAATGAACCGTGCTCAACCTTTTCAACACCGTTGAGCTTAAGCTGCTGCATAAAATACTCATAAAGAGGCACAGCCTTATCAGGCTTGGCAGCAGGTGTAAAAGACGGTCTGTTACCCTTTTTTATATCGGCGCAAAGAGTAAATTGTGAAACAACCAAAGCTGAGCCGTTTACATCTGTGAGAGAGAGATTCATTTTACCCTCTTCATCTTCAAAAATGCGAAGCTTTGCAATTTTGGCTGCAAGTATTTCGGCATCTTCTTTTTGGTCATTCTCTTCAACACCTAAAAGAATGTTGAAGCCTTTCTGAATTTCGCCTATAACCTCACCGTCAACTTTAACAGATGAGAATGTTACTCTCTGAACAACTGCTTTCATAATAATCTTCCTTTATATTATACCTCTTTCAACATCAATAACGCCGTTGACTTTTGCAATTTTTGAAATCACACTTTTAAGGTGCTCTGCCCCGTTGACTGCAATAACAAGATTAAACGAAGCTCTGCCGTCTTTGTTTATTTTGGTATTAACGGAATGAATATCAACCTTCATAGCTGCAAGCTGAGTTGTAACATCCATAAGTAAGCCGATTCTGTTAATTGATGTGATAGTAATATTTGCTTTGAAATCTTCTTTTACGTTACCGTCCCAATAAGCCTTTATCCAACGCTCAGGCTCTTGTGAAAGCTCAATGTGTCTTGGTACATTTGTGCAATCACGCTTATGAACAGAAACGCCGTGACCTCTTGTGATAAAACCGATAATATCATCGCCCGGCAACGGATTACAGCATCTCGAAAACTTAACAAGACAATTTTCAATGCCTTCAATAACAACACCGTCACTATGTGTCTTTTTAGGTTTTATAGGTGTTGTTTTAAGCTTAAACTCTTCAGGCTGGTTTGCTCTCATCAATTTTGCATAATCATCTTTGATGTGGGGCATCATTTTTGAAAGAGAAACACCGCCATAGCCGACTGCAGCATAAAAGTCATCAACTGTGCTGAATCGCTGTCTCTGACCTAACTGAAGTACAAAAGCTTCACGCTGTGCATCATCAAGTCGGATACTGTTGCGTCTGAACTCTCTTTCAACAGCAAGCCTGCCTTCAATAATATTTTCTTCTCGTTTTTCTTTTTTAAACCATGCACGGATTTTTGCTCTTGCAGAGCTTGTTCTTGCAATATTAAGCCAATCTCGGCTTGGTCCTTTACCCTGTTGAGTGGAAGTTATGACCTCAACAATCTCACCTGTTTTTACTTTATAATCCAAAGGAACAATTCTGCCGTCAACTTTAGCGCCCATCATTTTATGGCCGACTGCAGAATGGATACCGTAAGCATAGTCGATAACAGTTGCACCGACAGGCAGTGAAACAACATCACCTTTCGGTGTGAAAACAAACACTTCTTCAGGTAAGAAGTCTGTTTTGATTGTTTTAACAATATCTTCAGGGTTTTCAGCTTCATTCTGCTCTTCAAGAAGCTGTCTTATCCAATTAAGGCGCTCATCAAGCTTCTGTTTACCTGAAATGCCTAATTTATATTTCCAATGAGCTGCGATACCGAACTCGGCGGTTCTGTGCATTTCCCATGTTCTTATCTGCACTTCAAAAGGAATACCCTCTCTGCCGATAACAGTTGTATGAAGTGACTGATACATATTAGGTTTCGGTGTAGAAATATAATCTTTGAATCTGCCGGGAATCGGTGTGAACATATCGTGAATAACACCGAGGCAGTTATAACAGTCGATTACTTCATCAACAATAATCCTGACAGCATAAACGTCATAGATTTCATCAAAGCTCTTGTTTTGCATATACATCTTACGGTAAATACCGTGAACGCTCTTGATTCTGCCCTCAATATGACAGTCAGGCACAATCTTTTTAACACGCTCATCAATAAGCTGCTTTATGTGAACAAGATATTCACTTCTTGCCCTTTGCTGCTTTGCAAGAGAAGCTTCAATATCGTTATAAGCAATCGGGTCAAGGTAGCTTATGGCCAAATCTTCAAGCTCCTCTTTCATAGCCCTGATACCTAAACGGTGAGCAATAGGAGCATAAATTTCAAGTGTTTCCTGAGCTTTATCTCTGCGCTTCTGAGGGCGCATAAAGCTGAGTGTGCGCAGATTATGAATTCTGTCAGCAAGCTTTATGATAATAACTCTGATATCCTGCGACATAGCAAGAAGCATTTTTCTTACATTCTCTGCCTGCTGCTCTTCTTTTGTGCTCAACGGCACTTTACCCAACTTTGTAAGGCCGTCAACGAGTGAAGCAATTTCTTCACTGAAACGTGACTTTACATCTTCAATAGTTGCATCGGTATCTTCAACAATATCATGAAGCATTGATGCAATAATTGAATCTTTATCCATGCCGTAATCTGCAAGAATCTGAGACACAGCTATAGGGTGAATAATATAAGGCTGACCTGAAAATCGAAGCTGACCTTCATGCTCATCCCTCGCCCATTCAAATGCACTGTCAATCTCTTCAACTTCAGCAGGTTCAAGATTCTTTTCAAGGGTTTCGCGCAACTTCAGATACGCTTTATCTGCTGATGAATTAGGATCAAGCTTAATATTCATAATCAAACCCCCTCAATAAAAGCTTTAAGTTTCAAAATAACCGGTGCTTGTTCAAGATTTACTTTTTCGGTTGTATCCGGTAAAGTAAGGGCTTTTTCATCTCTGTTGAGAAGACCCATTTCAACCATGGCTTCAATACCTGCACAAACTGCACCGTAACGTTCTTCATTTATTCTTGCACAAAGAACCTCATAATCATATCGCCACTTACCTCTGTATCGTATAAGGCGGTAGATATTTGCCATAAGGTCCCTGTCAGGTAAAATAGAAAAAGCATCGTCTTTATACAGCTTTTCACCTCTTATCAGTCTTTCAAAAAGTCTGATTTCAGATAAAATTCTGTCTTCATTCACCCCGTGGAAGCGAATGTTTTTAATTATTATACTTACACTTACCCTGCCTGCATATTCATTTCTTTTTACATTAACGGCAAGGTCAACAATATCCCCTTTTTCATAAGGGAAATCATTTGCAGTGCAAGAAAATTTGATTGCCTGAATTCTGTTTTCCCCTCTTGAAAGCTCAAGTCTTATGTGTTTACCTGAGCCGATAGGAGAAATACTTTCGATTTTCATATTATACATACCAAAAACCGGCTGCGGATTACCTGCACCGCAAGGCTCCATAGTTTCGGTAATTTCAAGTAAAGTTTCATTTATTGAATGAAGCTTTAATTTATAGTCTATACGCTGAATCATAAAAGGCATGTCGAAATCACGCGCATACTCGTTAATGGCTTTTCTGAACTCATCAATTCTTTGAGTTTCAATACCCAGACCTGCCGCTAATTTATGACCGCCGAAATGAGTAAGGGTGTTACTTACCGAATTAAGTGCATCATAAAGAGAAAAGCCTTCAACACTTCTGCCTGAGCCTTTTGCCGTTTCACCGTTAGTAGAAATAACAATTGCAGGTTTGCCGTATTTTTCAACAATTCTTGATGCAACAATGCCGATAACGCCATCATTCCATCCTTCACCGTCAACAACCAAAACAGAATCATATTTCATATCAGGTGTGTTTTCAATCTGCTTTAATGCAAGTTCAGAAATTTCTTGCTCAGTTTGCTGACGGGCTGTATTCTCCGCCTGAATTTCAGCTGCCAGGTCATGAGCTTCATCATAATCTTTTGACAAAAGCAGTCTGAGGCCACGCTCCGCAGAGCCCATTCTGCCTGCAGCATTGATTCTCGGCGCAATAGAAAAAGCAAGTTCAGCAGCAGTGGGAATTTTATCATCTGTGGATGCAACTTCTCTTATAGCCTTAATGCCCTTTCGTGAAGAAACAGCCATATTATAAAGACCCTGCCTTACAATTGCACGGTTTTCATTAACTAACGGCATAACATCTGCAACTGTGCCCAATGCAGCTAAATCAAGATATGAATCGGTAATCTCATTACTTTCGCCCTCAAGGGCACAAATAAGCTTATACGCAACACCTGCGCCTACATAATCGCGGAATTCAAGGTAACAATCCTGCCTGTGAGGGTCAACAACCGCTACAGCATCAGGTAAAACATCACCGGGCAAATGATGGTCTGTTATAACTAAATCCATACCCAAAGAGTTTATATACTCAGCCTCTTCAACTGCAGATATTCCGTTATCAACGGTCACTATAAGCTTTATTCCCCATTCGTGCAGCTTATCAACAGACTCTTTATTCAAACCGTAGCCTTCAGAATGGCGGTCAGGTATGTAATAAAAAACTTTTGCCCCTGCTGATTCAAGGTAACTGTAAAGAATTGCTGTTGCTGTTACACCGTCAACATCATAGTCACCGTAAACCGCGATACTCTCAAAATTATCAAGCGCTTTTTTTATTCGTGCAACAGCTTTATCCATATCAGGGAAAGAAAACGGATCAACAATCTCTGATTGCTCAATTCCGAAAAAATCTGCAACAGAATAAACGTCTTCTATGCCCCTGGTATAAGCCAGAAGCACAACGTGAGGGTCAATATTCAGTTCCTCTGCCGTCTGCAAAACAGTTTCCTGATCAAACGGCATTATCTGCCACTTCTTTCGGTTCAAGCCATTCACCCTTTCTAACTTATCTATTTTACCATTAAATATGTAAATAATCAATATTTTTGCATTAAAAAAGAGCACCCTGAGGGCACAAATCCCTACAGAGTACTCTTTTGATTATTCAATAAATTTTCAAAAACAATTATAAATTTTTCGTCCTGCTCTCTGGTGCGTTTTGACGGACCTTTTAGTCTGCCGCCTGACTGACGGACTTTTTTAGAAACATATCGCGAAAATAAAAGTTCATCGATATTTTTATCATTATAAATAAGACCGTTCTGACTGACAGGTATCGCCCCTCTTGCAAGGCACATAGCGGCAAGACCATAATCTTGTGTGACAGCAATATCCCCTTTTGAGAGCATATTCACAAGCTTAAAATCAACACTGTCTGCGCCCTTTTCAACAACAATAGTGGTGGCACCCTCCCGGTTAAAAACATGGGCTGTATCACAGATAATTATACACTCTGTTTTATATTTCATACAAAGCTCTATCGTTTGCGAAACAACAGGGCAGCCGTCTGCATCAATAAAAACCTTCATTTTTAATCAACAACACTTTCAAGATAATCAATCCAGGTATCAGTGATTGCGCTGACACTGTGGGTTTCTGCAAGTTTGCGTGAATTTTTTGAAATTTTATCAGCAAGGATATCATTTTCAATTATCTTAAGAATGCCCTCTGCAAGCTCCTGCGCAGAGCAACCGTCACTGACAAGAATACCGTTCTCCCCGTTTTCGATAAGCTCCTCAGGGCCCATTTTGCACCTTGTTGAAACACAAGGAACACCTACAGCCATAGCCTCCATAAGCGCATTTGGCATGCCCTCATACTCAGAAGAGAGAACAAACACACTGCCTTTTGAAACAAACCTCAAAGCCTGTGAATTTGCACCTGCAAGAAGTGCTTTATCTGAAAGACCGAGAACATCAATCTGATTTTGTAAAGAATCTCTTAACTCACCCTCACCAAAAACAACAAGCTTATAATCAGGGTGATTCCGGCTTACAATATTAAAAGCATCAATAAGACAGTCAAGCCTTTTTTGCCCGGTAAGTCTGCCTACACCGTAAATAATTTTCTGACGGAATATTGCCGGCTCAATCTCTTTTACAATAGGGTTAAAAACAGCATTCGGAATAACCGTAGCTTTATCATAAACTGACTCAGGGTAATACTCCATAGCGGCATTGGTCTGAAAAACATATCCGTCAGATAAAACGGCACATATTTTTTTAACTGCTGATAAAACCCTGCTGTCAAAATATTTATACGGATTATTTCTTTCAGATCCGATTGTTACCGTATTTGTAAAAAGAGTTGAAAATACACCATAACCCGCAAGTACGGAATTCATACAAACAAGGGCATCGAGCTGACGGCTTCTGATAATTTTCCTGATTCTGAACATTCTTTTAATGCAACCTATAACTTTGAGCACAGGATTTGACGGAAATTTTTCTAAATCCATATTGACAATATCAACGCCCTCATCAAGAGGATAAAAAGAGTCATCACCGTTAAAAGTGATAATTTCTACATTCTGCCCCTTTTTATGCATTTCATTTGCCAATGTAACGGTTGCACGTTCAGCGCCGCCTGATGATAATGTCTGAATCAAGAAACCAATTTTCATTTTATCTGTCCTTCTCAAAAATTTTTGTGCGTTGTAACGCAGCACTCAACGGCAAACCTCCTAAAAGGCAAACCACCACTTCACCAAAAGCTACTGAAGCTGCAATCGGTAAAAACACCGATATATTGAAACTGCCTGTTGTGAGAATTGAAATCTCTGCCCCTACAATCAAAGCGTTAAATAAAACAGGGAACAATGCTGATAAAACAGGCAGGTTTTTAAACCTGATATTTCTCGTTGCCCTTGTGCATAAAGCTGCAAGTAATGTTGCAAGTGAGCCGCATATAATATCAACCACACCATAGGGGCTTGCTATATTAGCAATAATGCAGCCGATTGTAAGACCGGGAATTGCTGCAGGCGTAAGCACAGGAAGAATCGTCAGCGCCTCTGCAACCCTGAACTGATTGCCCGAAAAAGAAATGGGCTCCAAAAAATAAGTCAATGCAGCGTACAAAGCAGCAATAAACGCCGCTTGCACAAGATAAACGGTTGTTTTTTTGTTATTCATTTTTATTCTCCTTAGTTTTGATTTTAAACCTTTCGGTTTAGGTCAGGATGGTTCCGAACTGACCGTATTCTTATATAGAATACTTGTGTAGTTTAACATAAAAACAAAAATTTTACAACATTTAAAAATTAAGTTTCAACTTTTATTTGCTTTTTTAGTTAAAATGTGATATTATTCGACTGGTGGTATTTATGGATAAGAAAAAGAAGCTTTCTGACAACTTAAAACAGTTCAGAAAAGATAAAAATCTGACACAATCTGATATTGCTGAAATTTTAGGTAAAGACCGTTCAACTATCGCAAAATACGAAAACGGTCAGGCTGACCCACCTTTCTCTATTCTCAGACTTTTAGCTAAAATTTATGACACTACGCTTGATGAGCTTTGCGGTATTTTGCCTGCAAATATATTGTATTTGAAAAGCGATGCAGGTGATATTGCGGAGAAAGAAAAAATGGCTCAGCTTACTAAAGAAGAGCAGATCACTGTATACAAGCTCAAAGCCATGGATAATGAAAAGAAAAAAATAGTTATGGATATCCTTAAAAGATCCATAAAATAAAGCTTATTGATTCATCGTAATCAATAAGCTTTATTTTTTTGATATTCAGATGTATATAGATTCACGGTTGTCTTAATTAACAGGCAATAACATATTCAGTCATTTCAATATCATAAATACATCCGTTTATACACCTACTCCCCATTAAAACAACTTGTTTTTAAAAACGTAACAAAAAACTGAAAAAATTATTAAATATTTTATAAATTAAATTTCCATTTATTGTGTTTTAAATATTGACAACCACTATATATTGTGGTATATATAATTTAAAGATATTTATATTTTTTCAGAGTACCAAAAATGGTATACAACAACAAAAAATAATCGAACATTTGTGTTGACAAACGAATTTTATATGCTATAATTAAGTCACAAAGAACAAATGTTCATAACTTTTCGAAAGAAAGAGGAGATATATTATGACAGGAACAATGTTATTAACTACAATTTTTGAATTTGCAGCAGTTATTTTAATAATCATCGGTTTACTTAACGAAAAGAAGCTTATCGCTTTTGAAGACAAGCTGGGCTTTGCCATTGGTAAAATGCTTCGCAAACATATCAGAAGATATTACATCAAGAAAAAGGCAAAGCAAAAGCAACATCTTCGTACTGTACCTGCTTATAAAAGAGAAGAGAAAAGCTCTGCAGTAAGGTACATTGCATAACGCCACTTCATTTTAAATCCCATAACCAAAGCGATTGAGCCCCAAAGCTATATGCTTCGAGGCTCAATTGCTTTATTTTTTCATTTGTTTTAAAAGGTCACTCTTTAAATCCCAGAGTTTCTGAGAAAGGTCAACATAATAATTATGAGGGTTTTCAAAACGAAGAACTTCATCCCACAGAGTATCTATCTGCTCCTTACAATATGAACGGATCTCTTCAATACCGGGGTAATTATAAACACATTTACCCTTTTTGAATAAAGGAATAAGTAATTCCTTGGCAGTGTAATTTTCAACGATTTTACGCTTCCATGTAAAATCACGGTCAAAAAGCTCATACGGTTTTGAATCGTCAACAACCTCATCCTCAGTTGTGATAAGGTCGGCAATAGCTTTGCCTGTTTCGTTGTCATAAAGTCTCCAGAGCTTTTTGGCACCCGGGATAGTAACCTTTGCTACATTTTCACTGATTTTGATTTTGGGAACGAACTCACCGTCACTGTTTTCAACAGCGCAAAGCTTGTATACGCCCCCAAAAACAGGATTTGACGATGCAGTGATCAACCTTTCACCGACACCGAATGAATCAATCATAGCACCCTGCTGAATCATATCTCTGATAATATACTCATCAAGTGAGTTTGACGCAACAATAGCGCAATCTTCAAAACCTGCTTCATCAAGCATTTTTCTCGCTTTTCGTGAAAGGTAGGCAATGTCACCGCTGTCAATTCTGATACCTTTTGGTCTGAAGCCTCTTGGCAGAACCTCGCGTCTGAAAGCTTCAATAGCATTAGGTATACCTGATTTAAGAACATTGTATGTGTCAACAAGTAATGTGCAGTTTTCAGGGTATTCTCTTGCATAAGCGCAGAATGCATCAAGCTCATTATCAAATAACTGCACCCAGCTATGAGCCATTGTACCTAACGCTTTAACACCGAACTCCCTGTCAGAAATAGTACATGCAGTGCCGGTGCATCCGCCGATATAAGCAGCCCTTGCGCCGTAAATGGCACCGTCATATCCTTGTGAACGGCGTGAACCGAACTCCATAACAGGTCTGCCCTTTGCAGCCCTTACAATTCTGTTTGCCTTTGTTGCAACAAGGCTCTGATGATTGATTGTGATAAGAACCATTGTTTCTATAAACTGAGCCTGAATTGCAGGTCCTCTGACAGTAACTATCGGTTCATAAGGGAAAATAGGTGTACCTTCAGGCACACACCAGATATCACACTCAAACTTAAAATTTCTTAAATAGTCAAGAAATTCATCACAAAAGCCCTTACCTGCAAGGTACTGCAAATCATCCTCTGTAAAATTAAGGTTAGCAAGGTAATCTGCAAGCTGCTCAACACCTGCCATAACAGCGAAGCCACCCTTATCGGGTACGGAACGGAAAAACATATCAAACTGAGTAAGTCTTTCACCCACTCCGTTTTTAAAATAACCGTTAGCCATTGTTATTTCATAAAAGTCTGTAAGCATTGTAAGATTGCGTTCTTTTAATTCACTTGTCATTAAAATCGCCTCCGATGCTTTGATTATATCATGTAAACTATGTTTTTTCAATATTGATTTAATTTACACTGTGTTCACTATCAACCAAGTAGTTTTGCGTTTAATCGTCAACAAATACCCAAAAATCGTATTAAATTATACATTTTCCACAAATTTGTATAGTTTTATATTTTTTTTGAAATTATGACTATTATTTTTTAAATAAATATGTTATTATATCAGTACAATATCAGTTTTGAGGACTTATAATAAGGAGGATATTGACGTGAGAACACGCAAAAAAGAATTAGGCGATAAAAATATAATCGGTGCTAAAGTTGAATCATACAGAAAAAATAATGGAATAAAGCAAAAAGATCTTTTAGCTCAGCTTCAGATTAAAGGCATTGACATCAACTCATCAGGGTTGTCAAAAATCGAAGGTCAGTTAAGAGGTGTTGCCGATTTTGAGCTCAAAGCAATTGCGGAAGTGCTTGGAGTTTCAGTTGACTGGCTTCTTACAACAGAATAATATTCAGACTCAAATTCGCAGAATTTGAGTCTTTTTTTATAATTGACAACAAATTGCATATATTGTAAAATAGGAACTGATTTAAACTGTAAAGGAGTTTTATTATGGCAGTATTCAGACCATTTAAAGCAATAAGACCTATCCCCGAAAAAGCGCAGGATGTTGCCGCCCTCCCATATGATGTTATGAATAGCGCAGAAGCTAAAGAAATGGTAAAAAACAAGCCTTATTCATTCCTTCATGTTGATAAGGCCGAAATAGACTTTGACCCGATTCCGGACAATATTTATACTGAATCAGTATACCTCAAGGCAAAAGAAAACCTTGATAAACTTGTGACTGACGGCATCTCAGAAGAAGACGAAACTCCTTGCATATATATTTACCGTCAGATTATGAACGGCAGAAGTCAGACCGGTCTTGTAGGCTGCACTGCCATCGACGATTATATCAATAATATTATTAAAAAGCACGAATTA
>JBGVPE010000033.1:0-21303 GCA_045126895.1 Acutalibacteraceae bacterium
CCCTGTGAGAATGAACGGGCTTGTTCTGGGTGTTCCTCAGACTCTTTCTTATTTTCAGCAGATGCAGGAGCGTATAGTCAGATTTGTCAGTGAAAATTCAAATTTAGCTGCTGATAAATTCCGTGAACTTATGCTTGCAACAGGTGAGCTGGTTATGGATATCGGTACAGTGCTTGAGGGCAGTGAAGCAGTTGACAACGGCCTTATTGATTATATCGGCAGTTTGTCTGATGCTCTTGATTGCCTTGACCAAATGATAAAAGAAAATGACGATAAAAGTGAACAGAGCTGATGCTCTTTACATAGGAGGAAATTAAATGGCTAATAATACTAAAAAAACTACTAAAAAGCCTTCCAACTCAACTAAAAATAAATCAAAATCCAGGCAGACAACACAAAAATCTTCTGCTCGTCAGCCACAGACACAGGCTCAGCGACAGAGGACTGCAGTTATCCTTATGGCAGCTGCATTATTGTTGTTTGCAATGACTCTCATAAAAGGCGAAAGCGTGTGGGAAGCTATACATAATTTCATTTTCGGCGTATTCGGTATCTGCTCCTATGTGTGGCCGTTGATGATGGTTTATCTTGCAGTAATGTTTGCTATAAATAAACCTATGAAGTCTGCCGTTGCCAATATTGTAGGCTCAGGTCTTTTTGTATCATTTTTAAGCGGTATTGTTCATGTTGCGTGGGATAACGTATCTGTCGGTACTTTAGGCGACCAGATTATTTATGTGTGGGATATGAGAACAGCTGTAACTGCAAAAAGCGGGGGCGTTCTCGGTGCGATTATCGGTGGCGGACTTGATGCACTTGCAGGTAAAGCAGGGGCATTGATTTTGCTGATTGTTTTATCAGTGCTGATTATTATGCTCATAACGGGTACAACCTTATTGAATGCATACAACTTTTTTTCAAAGCCTGTCAAAAAAGTCAGCTCCTTTACAGAAGAAAAAATTGAGCAGGGTATAGAACGCAGGAAAGAGCGTTCTGCAGACGGAGTCAATGTTCCGCCTGTTAAAAAGAAATTCAAGCCTATTGACATCGGACCTGAAGCTACACCAACTATGAGCAAAGATAAAGATAACGAGCAGGATACTATTTTTGTTGAAGAACTTGCAGGTAATTTTAAAGAAGAACAATCAGAAGAAAATATTGACAATATCATCAAAGGTATGGTCGATGTTCAGAAGCCTGATGTTGATGAAGCTGTTAAAAAAGTTCAGCCTGCTGAGGTTATTCCTTTAACCAAACCTAAAAAAGAAAAGGTTGAAAAAGCAGAGCCTGTAAAAGAGGCTCAGGAAGAAAAAGAAGAACCAAAAGAAGCTGTTCCGGTACCTGTTAAGGTTTATAAAAAGCCACCTCTTGATTGTATCTCTTTGGCAGATAATTCAGGTGTTGTCAATTATGAGCAGGAGCTTAAAGCAAATGCCAAAAAGCTTGAAGAAACTTTGCTCAGCTTCGGTGTAAGAACAAAGCTTGTTGATATATGCCGCGGTCCCTCTGTTACACGCTATGAATTACAGCCGGCTCCCGGTGTTAAAATCAGCAAAATCACAGGTCTTTCTGACGATATTGCACTTGCTCTGGCATCTTCAGGTGTTCGTATTGAAGCACCTATACCAAATAAATCCGCTGTAGGTATTGAGGTACCTAATAAAAGCAGAGCTACTGTTTCCCTTCGCGAAATTATCGAAACTGCTCAGTATGATACCCAGGTTTCCAAAAGTAAGCTTTCTGTTGCTTTAGGTAAAGATATTACAGGTGAAACAATTGTGGCTGATTTGGCAAAAATGCCGCATATGCTTATCGCAGGTACTACAGGCTCAGGTAAATCTGTATGCCTTAACTCTATGATTATCAGCATTCTTTATAACGCTACACCTGATGAAGTTAAGCTGCTTATGATTGACCCTAAGCAGGTTGAGTTTACTGTTTATAACGGAATACCTCATCTTCTTGTTCCTGTTGTTTCAGACCCTCGTAAAGCTGCAGGTGCATTAGGTTGGGCAGTTACAGAAATGCTTAAACGCTATAAGATGTTCTCTGAAAAGAATGTCAGAGATATCAAAGGCTATAACCGACTTGCAAGAAGTGATGACTCAATCCCTGTTATGCCGCAGATAGTTATTTTTATTGATGAGCTTTCTGACTTGATGATGGCAGCTCCTACTGAGGTTGAAGATTCAATCTGCCGCCTTGCTCAGATGGCACGTGCTGCAGGTATGCACCTTGTTATCGCAACACAAAGACCGTCAGTTAACGTAATCACAGGTATTATCAAAGCCAATATTCCCAGCCGTATAGCTCTCTCTGTTTCATCACAGGTTGACTCAAGAACAATCATTGATGCCTCAGGTGCTGAGAAGCTTCTGGGTAACGGTGATATGCTCTTTAACCCTGTAGGTACATCAAAACCGATTCGTGTTCAGGGTTGCTTCCTTTCAGACTCAGAGGTTGAGAATGTAGTTAATTTTATTAAATCACAAGAAAGCAGCTCTTATGACGATCAGGTTATGGAAGAGATTGAGCGTCAGGCTGTTATTGAAAAGAAAAAGAGCGCTGCAGCTGATTCAGATGATGATGACGATGATAACGGCGGCGATGAAATGATGCCTAAGGCTATCGAGGTTGTTGTTGAAAACCAGATGGCATCAACAACTCTTTTGCAACGTAAACTTAAGTTAGGCTATGCAAGAGCTGCAAGACTTATGGATGCCCTTGAAGAGAAGGGCATTGTAGGTCCGTTTGAAGGCAGTAAGCCGAGAAAAGTGCTTATATCCAAACAGCAGTGGATGGAAATGAACGCTCTTGCCAACGCTTCACCTGTAAGAGAAAAGCCTTACGGTGAAGAAGCAGATGATGAAGAATAATCCGGAGGGCTGAATGTTTTTACCAATTAACAGTCAAGAAGTTAATGAACGAGGCTGGGACGAAGTTGATTTCGTCTATGTAACGGGTGATGCTTATGTGGATCACCCCAGCTTTGGTATGTCTATTATTACAAGAGTCCTTGAAGCAGAGGGCTACAATATTGCAGTTTTAGCTCAGCCAAAATGGAGCAATACCGATGACTTTAAGCAGTTTGGCAGACCAAGACTGGGCTTTTTAGTGTCATCAGGTAATATAGATTCAATGGTAGCTCATTATACTGCAGCCAAAAAGAAGCGCAGTCAGGACGCTTATTCACCCGGTAAAGTTATGGGTCTTCGCCCTGACAGAGCAGTTATTGTTTACTGCAACCGTATAAGAGAGGCATATCCTGATATTCCCATTATTATAGGCGGATTAGAGGCATCTTTGCGCCGCTTTGCCCACTATGATTATTGGGATGATAAAATCCGCCGTTCTGTTTTATTTGATTCTCAGGCAGATTTGCTGGTTTACGGTATGGGTGAAAATCAGATGATAGAAATCTGTCGCAGACTTTCAAACGGTGAAGATGTTTCTCAGATAAGAGATGTCAGAGGCACCTGTTATGCCTGTGATGTTACAGAAACTCCATATGGCGGCAAAGAATGTCCATCTTATGAAAATTGCGTAAAAAGCAAAAAAGAGTATGCAATATCCTGCAGAATAGAGCAGGATGAGCAGGACCATATCCGCGGTAAGCTTGTAAAACAGCGCCACGCCAATAAAATGCTTGTGCAAAACCCGCCAATGCCACCGTTAACCCAACAAGAACTTGATTGGGTATATTCTTTGCCTTATGAAAGAACATATCATCCCGTGTATGAAAAAATGGGTGGTGTACCGGCTATTGAAGAAGTCCGTTTTTCAATCACTCATAACAGAGGTTGTTTTGGTGCGTGTAATTTCTGTTCACTTGCCTTTCATCAGGGCAGATTCATAACAACAAGGAGTAAAGAGTCAATTGTCAAAGAGGCTCAGTTGCTTACCACGTTACCCGATTTTAAAGGTTATATACATGATATTGGCGGACCTACTGCCAATTTCAGAAGAACTTCATGCCTTAAACAGCTTGAACACGGTCTTTGCAAAGGCAAAAAGTGCCTTGCTCCGTCACCGTGTAAAGCTCTTACATCAGACCATAGCGAATACCTTGACATTTTAAGAACGGTAAGAAACTTACCTAAAATAAAAAAAGTCTTTGTCCGTTCAGGCATCCGTTATGACTATATGCTCAAAGACAGTGATGATACTTTCTTCAAAGAATTAGTAAAATACCACGTCAGCGGTCAGTTAAAGGTTGCACCTGAGCATTGTTCTGCAGCGGTACTCGATAAAATGGGCAAACCTCATATTGACGCTTATGTGGAATTTTCAAAAAAATATTTTCAGTTAAGTGATGATGCAGGTAAGGAGCAGTATCTTGTGCCTTATCTTATGTCATCCCATCCGGGCAGTACTCTTAAAGAAGCTGTTGAACTGGCAGTCTTTTTGAAAAAACGACATATCAGACCGGAACAGGTGCAGGATTTTTACCCTACACCGGGTACGATTTCTACATGTATGTTCTACACAGAGCTTGACCCGTATACTATGGAGCCTGTTTATGTTGCAAAAGACCCTCATGAAAAGGCTTTGCAAAGAGCGTTGCTTCAATATTATGCACCTCAGAATAAGCAGTTAGTAATCGAAGCTTTGCGTAAAGCCGGCAGAAGCGATCTGATAGGTACAGGTGAAAAATGTCTTGTAAGACTTCCTGAAAATCAAAATCAAAATAGAAACCGCGCTAAAGGAGGAAAACCTTATGGCAAGAAGAACTTCAAAAAAAGGTAAAAAATCCTTAATTTCAGTGCTGATTATTGCTATCCTTGTTATCGGCTCAATGCTTATTTCTGACGGTAAATGGGATGATATTTTTGAAAAGTCAGGGGTAACGGATTCACTTTCGTCATCAGCAGGGATGAGTGTTCACTTTGTTGATGTTGGTCAGGGTGATTGTACCGTTATTCAATCAAAAGACGGTGTTATCCTTATTGATTCAGGTGAAGCCGATAAATCGCAGGTTGTTATTAACTACCTGCGGAATTTAGGTGTTGAAACACTTGATTATTGTATAGTTACTCATCCTCATACTGACCATATAGGCAGTATGGCAGCAGTTATTTCTGAGTTCCGTGCAGAAAAGCTGATTATGCCGGAGCTGAGTGAAATAAATATACCTACCACCCGAACTTTTGAGGATTTTCTTCTTTGTGCAGAAGAAAATGCAGATGAAGTTATTGCTGCAGAGGCAGGGTATACATATTCAATGGGTGAGGTTGATATTTCTATTCTCGGGCCTTGCTCACAGAATGAAGACCTGAACAATATGTCTGTTGTTGCAAAGGTTGAATACGGTGATGCATCTTTCCTGATAACAGGGGACTGCTCTTTTGCTGAAGAAGATGACATTATGGATAATTATTATAACGAGCTTTCCTGTGATGTTTTAAAGGTAGCTCACCACGGCAGTGCAGGGTCAACAAGTGTTGACTGGCTGGAGGCTGTTGAGCCTGAGATTTCTGTTATTTCAGTGGGTGAGGGCAACTCATACGGTCATCCTAAACAGAAGGTTCTTGACAATCTTGAAGATTTCGGTTCTGTTTGTTACAGAACTGATATTATGGGTACCGTTGTTTTTGAAACAGACGGCAAAAGTATCGCATTAAAAAGTTGACAAATTTATTTAAATGTTTTATAATTGTAATGTTAATATTTGATGGCTTTGAAGGGAATATTTATTAAAAATCCGTGCAGAGAGAGGGGCCTTGGCTGTGAGCCCTTTCGGTAATTTTTAATAATAGCCAACCCTGAGCTCGTAATGATGAATTACGCGTATTTCTGCGTTAAAGATTTTGAGAGGTGCTTTATGCACAATCCGAGTGGTACCGCGGTTTTTCCGTCTCGGAATGTTGCATAGGGTATCTTTATTTTTTTACATGTTGAAGGAGAATTATTATGCAGTGGACAGGACTTAATGAATTAAGAGAAAAGTATCTTTCTTTCTTTGAAAGTAAAGATCATTTACGACTTCCGAGCTTTCCTCTTGTACCTCAGGGTGATAAAAGTATTCTTTTGATAAATGCTGGTATGACACCTATGAAAAAATACTTCACAGGTGAAATTACCCCTCCGAGAGAAAGAGTAACAACTTGCCAGAAATGTATCCGTACACCTGATATTGATAACGTAGGTAAAACAGCTCGTCACGGCACATTCTTTGAAATGCTCGGCAACTTCTCATTCGGTAACTATTTTAAAAGAGAGGCAACAGCATGGGCTTGGGAATTCTTTACAAAAGTTCTCGAAATGCCTGAAGACAGACTTTATATGAGCGTTTATCTTGAGGACGATGAGGCTTATGATATCTGGACTAAAGAAGTGGGTGTTGACCCGTCTCATATGGTTCGTTTTGGTAAAGAAGACAATTTCTGGGAGCATGGTGCAGGTCCTTGCGGCCCTTGTTCAGAGATTTATTTTGACAGAGGTGCTGACAAAGGCTGTGGCAAACCTGACTGTAAGGTAGGCTGTGATTGCGACAGATATATCGAAGTATGGAACCTTGTTTTCACACAGTTTGAAAATGATGGCAACAATAACTATACACGTCTTGCAAAACCTAACATTGATACAGGTATGGGTCTTGAAAGACTTGCTTGTGTAATGCAGGGTGTTGACAATCTCTTTGAGGTTGATACAATCCAGAACACTATGAAACACATCATGGAAATTGCAGGTGTTAAATACCACGAAAATGAAGATAATGACGTATCACTTCGTGTTATTACCGACCATATCAGAAGCACAACATTTATGATAAGTGACGGTGTTATGCCGTCAAATGAGGGCAGAGGATATGTTCTTCGCCGCCTTCTCAGAAGAGCAGCCCGTCACGGACGTCTGTTAGGTATTGACAGACCGTTCCTTTCAGAGGTTTGTGAAACAGTTATTAAAGACAGCGGCGATGCTTACCCTAACCTTAAAGAGAAACATGACTTCATCGTTAAAGTTATTCAGACAGAAGAAGAAAACTTCGGCAGAACAATTGACGCAGGTCTTGCTCAGCTTTCACAGATGATTGAGCAGCAGACTTCAACAGTTCTCAGCGGTGAAGATGCATTCAAACTTTCAGATACATTCGGTTTCCCTCTTGATTTAACTAAAGAAATTCTCAACGAAAAGGGAATGACTGTTGATGAAGATAAATTCCGTGAGCTTGTTGCTCAGCAGAAAAAACGTTCAAAAGATGCACATAAAGCAGCCGGTCAGGATGGTTGGGATGTTGCAGGTGTTGTAACAAAAGGCATTGAGGCAACAACATTTGACGGTTACACCAAGACCGAATGCGATGGCGCTATCACTGCAATTATTGTCAATGGTGAACGTGCTGATTTCCTTGAGCCTGAAACTGACGCAGTTCTTGTTCTTGACACAACAACCTTCTATGGCGAGGGCGGCGGTCAGGTTGGCGACACAGGTGTTATTTCAAACGAAAACTTCACCTTTGAAGTTAACGGAACAACAAAAACAAATGACGGTGTATATCTTCACCACGGCTCAATTGTATCAGGTGAAAGCGCATCTCTCGGTGATAAAGTAACTGCAAGTGTTGACGCAACACGCCGTGATGCAATTGCAAGAAACCACACTGCAGCTCATCTTCTTCAGGCAGCACTTCGTAACAATCTCGGTTCACACGTTGAGCAGGCAGGTCAGCTTGTTAATGAAAAAACAGTTCGTTTTGACTTTTCACATTTTGCAGCACTTACTGCTGAAGAAATTGCAAAAATTGAAAACGATGTTAATAAATTCATTCTCGCAGCTAATGAAGTAACAATGACAGAGATGCCTATTGAAGAAGCAAAGAAAATGGGTGCGATGGCATTATTCGGTGAAAAATACGGTGATGTTGTAAGAGTTGTTAAAGCAGGGGACTTCTCAACAGAGCTTTGCGGCGGTACTCATGTTTCTAACAGCGGTAAGCTTGGTCTTTTCAAAATTATTTCTGAGTCAAGTGTAGCTGCAGGTGTTCGACGTATTGAAGGTGTTACAGGTACAGGTGTTCTTGAATATATCAATTCACTCAATTCACTTCTTACAGGTACTGCTCAGGTTCTTAAAATCGGTAATGTATCTGATATAACTAAAAAAGCAAATGCAGTTATGGCTGAAATTAAAGAGAAGGACGATGAAATCAAGTCTCTTACTGCTGACCTTACAGAGCTTCGTTCAGGCAATATGTTTGATAATGCTGTTGAAATTGACGGTGTTAAACTTATCACTGCAAATGCCGGTGAGGTTTCTGTTGATGAGCTCCGTCAGCTTTGCGACAAAGCAAAATCAACAGGAGAAAATGTTGTAGCAATTATTGCAGGTATAAACACTGCAAAAGGCAGTGCAAACTTTGCTGTTTCTTGCGGTAAAGATGCTGTTGCTAAAGGTGTAAAAGCAGGTGATGTTGTAAGAGCTGTTGCACAGAAAGCAGGCGGTAACGGCGGCGGTAAGCCTGATTTTGCAATGGCAGGTGCAAAAGAGCTTGATAAGATTGACTCAGCTCTTGAGGCTGCAGGTGAAATCGTAGCATCACTTATTAAATAATTAAGGAGTATTATTATGGATTGTTTGTTTTGTAAAATAATCGCAGGGGAAATTCCTTCAGCTAAAGTTTATGAAGATGATACAGTTTTTGCTTTTAATGATATTCAGCCACAGGCCCCTGTTCATATTCTCATAATTCCTAAAGAGCATATTGCATCAGCAGATGATGTCAATGAATCAAACAGTGCCGTTGTAGCTCATATTTTTGAGGTTGCAGCCAAATTGGCAAAAGAAAAAGGACTTTCAGACGGTTACCGTATAGTTAATAACTGCGGTGACAGTGCAGGTCAGACAGTGAAGCATCTTCATTTTCACCTTATGGGTGGCAGAGAATTCACATGGCCCGCAGGCTGATAGGAGGACAGTATGGAATTTTATAAAATGACAATAGCAGGTCTTGAAAGAGAGCTGCCCATGTGTTCACTTAATGATAAGCTTGATATTGCAGGTTTTATAATGTTCGGTGATGTTGAGATCACTGTTACAGCAGCAACAGAGCTTCTTAAAAAGTGCCCTGAATTTGACTATATCGTTACACCTGAAGCTAAAAGTATTCCGTTAGCTTATGAAATGTCAAGGCAGTCAGGTAAAAAATACTTTGTTATAAGAAAAAAGCCTAAGGTTTATATGGTAAACCCGGTCAGTGTTGAGGTTCAGTCTATAACAACCAAAAGTGTTCAGACTCTTATTCTTGACGGTATGGACGGTGAGCAGATCAAGGGTAAAAAGATTCTTGTTGTTGATGATGTTATTTCAACAGGTGAATCACTTCTTGCAGTTGAAAAGCTTCTTGAAAAATTTGATGTTGATATTGTCGGTAAAGCGGCAGTTCTTGCAGAGGGCGATTCCGCTGACAGAGATGATATTATTTTCCTTGAAAAACTTCCGTTGTTTTTCAAATAATGAATATGTTTAAATGCAGACCAATGGCAGCAATAGGCTTCTGTTCACTGATAACTATACTTTTATCGGTTATGATAGGGTATGTTTTTGAGTGCGGAGTTATTGCTGCTGCGGTTGGTGTAATCCTCTTAATTGTTACGGTAATTTCAAAGAAGCTCCGCGAAGTTACCGTTTTGTTTTATTTATCTGCAGCGTTGTTGTTTTCCGGATTTCAGCTTATAGGTAACTCCCGGGGTGATATGGACTCTGCAAAAGCTCTTGCCGGTAACGATGTGTCGGTTGTAGCTCAGGTTACGGGTGAAAGCAAGGTTTCTCCATCAAAAACAACATATATTCTCAAAACCGCATCAATTAACGGCAGAGCTTTTGAAACAGGTATGCGTCTTAACTGTGTAACATCTTTGAATGCTTATGCCGGTGATGAAATCAGCTTTACTGCAAATGTTCATTCAATTGATGAATATGACGATTCATTAAAGCGTTATTATATGTCTGAGGGTATATATCTTGGCGCAACGGTGCATGATGCCGACCAATGTGTTGAAGTTGTAAAAGATGGGTCTGAAACAATTCTCTGCAAACTTCAACGCTTACGCGATGAAATTAAAAACAGAATATACTCGTGCTTACCTAATGAATACGGCGGTATAGCGATTGCCATGTTAATCGGTGATGATAGCGGTGTTACTGATGAAACTAACGAGGCTTTCAGAGATTCAGGTATATCTCATCTTTTTGCCGTTTCAGGTCTGCACCTTTCAATATGGATTATCGGTATTTATAATATACTTGATAAAATTGGGTTGCGAAGAAAAGTAAACAGCCTTATTTCAATATTTCTTGTTTTTATCCTTATGGCAGTAACAGGCTTTACACCCTCTATTACAAGGGCGGGTATTATGCTTATAGTTATGCTTACCGGTAATCTTGTAAACAGACGGTCAGACGGCTTGAATTCATTGGGATTTGCATTGATTGTTATTTTGATTGTTAATCCTATGGCAGCGATGAGTGCTTCTCTTCTGTTGTCATTCCTTGCAACGCTGGGTATAATTCTTTTGTACCCATCAGTTGAAGTTTTTATTGAAAAACTTAATATTATAAAAATCACACCATTGAGAAAAATCATCAAAGGAATATTATCTGTTTTAGCAATATCTGTAGTTGCCACAGTTTTTACTTTGCCGGTAAATGCATTTGTTTTTGGTAAAATCAGTATTATAGGACCTGCAACTAATATTTTAGTTTCATATCCGTCAACCTTATTGATGATATCTGCAGGTATAACAGCTTTGCTGCAGCCTGTAGGAGCTGTGTCAAATATAACGGCTCTATTATGCGGATTGTGTGCAAGGTTTATTGTTTTTGTTTCTGATAAATTATCATCGCTTTCATTTGCTGTTATAAATACGGGCAACATATTATTTCAGTTATCTTTGATTTTTCTCTTGTGTGCGGTTTTATGTTGCTTTATAATATTTAAAAACAGACTTAACCGTATTAAAGCAATTATTGCAGTTGTTTTGTCAATTACTGTTATAAGCGCATCAGTTCATTTTATTTATAACCATAACCTTACAACTGTAAAAGTAATTGATGTTGATGACGGTATATGCCTTGTTGTTGAAAAATCAGGCCAAAAGGCTGTTTTAGGCTGCGGTGCATCTGACAGTTATGTACTTGATGAGGTAATTACTGATGTGTTTGATAAAAAGGCATCATTGTTACTTGTGCCGAATTCAAATTTATGGAATTCATCATTAGCTAAAGATATATCGTCTAATATAAATTTTGAGAATATTTTTTCGGGTGAAGCAATCGATAATGTTAAAAGCAAGGTGTTGACTGATTTTGCAGTAAACCCTTGGCAGAATGCATCGATAGAATTTCACTCAGACCCAAATATAACCTACGCTTACTGTGTTTTTGAAGGGTCAGATATTCTTATTGTTTTTGACTTTGATAACGCTCAGTTACCAAAAGAGCATCTTGATGCCGATGTTTTGATTTGCTCTTATTATCTCGGCGATAATCAGAATCTCAGCGGTTTCGGTAATATAATTGTTTCATCAACCAAAGCAGTCGGTGAAGATATGATTAACCGATATTCACCACAGAATAACAATATACATTCAACCTTCGGTGAAAAAGATATTACTCTTGAATTCAGGTCGGAGCAGGATGTAAAAATAATCTATAATTAGGCAGGTGATAAAATGTCTGCAATCACAGAAACAGAGTTAAAAAAACAGATTCGCTCAAATGAGCTTGATAATTTGTATTTTATCTACGGTAATGAAAGTTATCTGAAAAAGCATTATCTTGATTTGCTTGTAAAAAAATCAGTAGATAAAAATTTCAAAGATTTCAATCTTCATATTTTTGACGGCAAAGGGATTGATATGAAAGCAGTTGCTCTTGCCGTTGAAGCTATGCCTATGATGAGTGATAAAACCTGCGTGGTGCTCAAAGATATAAAGCCTACGGAACTTGGTGATAATGGTAAAGAAACTCTTCTTTCAATAGTTTCAGACATACCCGAAACCTGTATGGTTATAATATGTTGTCTTACCGTTGAGGCTGAAGGCAAAGGATGGAAAGAACTTATATCTGCCTTTGATAAAAACGGTACTACAGTCAGGCTTGATAAGCTTTCAAGGCAGGATCTTGTTCGTTATGTTATAAAGGGTGCATCATCAAGAGGTCTTGAAATAGATGTGCCTCTTGCAGACTATTTTGTTTCAATTGTAGGGGACAGTATGACTAATGTTCTCAACGAGCTTGAGAAGGTCTGCGCTAATTCAAAAGACGGTAAAATCAAAAAAGAAAACATAGATGCCGTTACAGTCAAAACAGCTGAAATCAAGATTTTTGAGCTATCTAAAAATCTTGTCAGCGGTAATAGTGACAAAGCTTATGCAATTCTTGATTCCCTTATTAAACAAAGAGAAGAGCCGATTTCAATTCTTGCTACAATAATCACAGCTTATGTTGATATGTACAGGGCAAAGGTTGCAGTTTCGGGCGGTCACAGGGCTGAAGAAATGGCACAGGTTTTCAATTACGGAAAAAGCGATTTCAGATTAAAAAACGGCGCAAAAAATGCGTCAAAGCTCTCAGTGTCTGCTTTGAGAGACAGTCTTGAAGTATTGGCACAAGCTGATGAAAAATTAAAATCAACCACCATTGACGGCAGATTGATTTTAGAAGAAACAATGATAAAGTTATTCCTTTTGGCAAACGGTGAAAAAGTATGCTGAAAACAGATAAAATAATTGTAGTTGAAGGTAAATACGATAAAATCAAGTTATCCTCAATGATTGATGCTGTTATAATCGAAACAGACGGATTTGCTATTTTTAAAGATAAGCAGAAGCAAAAACTGATTCGTATGTTAGCTGAGAAAAAGGGTATTGTTATTTTAACAGACAGTGATTCAGCCGGTTTTACAATACGTAATTTTATAAGTGGTTTTGTGCCAAAAGATAAAATTGTTAATGCGTATATACCTGATATTTACGGCAAAGAGAAGCGAAAAGAATCAGCTTCAAAAGAAGGTAAGCTGGGTGTTGAGGGTGTACCTGCAGAAGTAATCAGGGAGTCTCTTCAAAAATCCGGTGTACTTTGTGAAAACACGCAGGATAAGGCAAAAAAACTTGTTACTAAAAATGATTTTTATTTTGACGGTCTTACAGGTACTGCCCAAAGTAAAAGAAAGCGACAGCAGCTTTTAAAGTATTTATCTTTACCTGAAAGAATGACAACCAATTCATTTATAGAAATTATAAATTCATATATGACCTATGATGATTATAAACAGGCATTGTATGAATCAGAAAGGGCGGAGGTTTTATGAGAATCGGTCACGGTTATGATGTGCACAAATTAGTTGAAGGCAGAAAGCTGATTATCGGCGGAACAGAAATTCCTTATGAAAAGGGGCTTTTAGGTCATTCTGATGCTGATGTTTTACTTCACGCAATTTCTGATTCTCTTTTAGGTGCAGCTGCTTACGGTGATATCGGCGGAATGTTCCCTGATAATGACCCTGCTTTTAAAGATGCCGACAGTCTTGTTTTGCTTTCAAAAGTAGTTGAAAGACTTAATGACGGAGGTTTCACTGTAGGTAATATTGATGCAACAATTATCGCACAGAATCCTAAAATGAAGCCGCACATCGAAAAAATGCGTCAGAATGTGGCATCTGCCTGCGGTGTAGATATCAGCAGAGTAAATATCAAAGCCACTACAGAAGAGTGGTTGGGCTTTACCGGTAACGGTGATGGTATTTCAGCACACAGCGTATGCCTTATTAACGAATAAATCATATCTTTTGCCGTTGCAAAGAAATAATATTTGTGATAAAATTAACTAAATAAAATTTCGGGAGTAAATTATGAATGATTTAATTACTAACGTTTCAGATATATGGAATAAGCTGTTAGCTTTGTTTTCTTCCTATGATTTTATAATTGATACTATTGATATTCTGCTTGTTGCATTTATTGTTTACAAGCTTATTAAGTTTATGAGAGAAAGCAGAGCTTTACATGTTCTTAAAGGTATTGTTTTAGTTCTTGCAGTTTATTTTGTTATCAATATTCTGGATATGCAGGCAAGTACATACCTGTTCCAGATGGTTATGAATAACTTTATCCTTGCTATGATTATTCTTTTCACACCGGAACTTCGTCATGCTCTTGAAAGTGTTGGCAGAAGCCGTTTTTCAGTGCTTCGTATGTTAGGATTCAATAAAAACGGAGTTACAAACAGCAGGCAGAAAAAAGCTGTTGCAGAGATTGTTAAAGCCTGTAATGAAATGAGTGAAAAGAAAATCGGTGCTCTTATAGTTATTGAGCGTGACATAGCTCTGAAAGACGTTGTTGCTACAGGAACAAAAATTGATGCGGATATAAGCAAAGAAATTCTTGGAAGTATTTTCTTCCCGAATTCACCTCTTCACGATGGTGCAACAATTATCCGAGACGGCAGAATATGCGCTGCCGGTTGTATACTCCCTTTGTCACAAAATAATAATATAAGTACAGATTTAGGTACAAGACATCGTGCCTCCATAGGTATCAGTGAGCAAAGTGATGCTGTTGTGGTTGTTGTTTCAGAAGAAACAGGTCAGATGTCGGTCGTTCATAAAGGCAGACTCGAAAGAGATGTTTCAGACGGTGTTCTTCTTGAAAGACTTATTTCTTTCTTTGTTCCTTCTGATGATAAGTCTGCTAAAACCGTTAAATCAACTAAAAAAGACAGTGAGGGTGATAAAGATGAATAAATCAAAAAAACTGACCCTTCACAATCTTTTGGCTGATAATAAATTTGTTCTTGTTGTTTCTTTACTTATAGCAGTTGTTTTTTGGGCAACAGTTTGTATATCTTTAGCGCCTGAAACAACAGTTGTTATTGAAGATGTTCCTGTTAAAATCGAAACAGAAAACAGTGTGCCGTCACAGTATAATCTTAAAATGTTCGGTGAAGACAATCATACGATTGATATAACCATACACGGCAGTAAATATATTGTCGGCGGTAAGTCAGTTACAGCAGATGACTTTAATGTAATTGCTTCCACATCGTCTGTTACTTCAGCCGGTACACATTCACTTCAGCTTAAAGTCAGCAAAACCTCAACAAGTGAGGAATTCACAATTGAAGGTTATTCTGCAAGTTATATAAATGTTTATTTTGATGAGTATGCTGAAGCCCAGGCAAATATAAATGTTGTTGTTTCATCTGATGCGGTAACAGAAGATGATTATGTGCAGGATGGTAATTATATCACTGATAAAAAAACTGTTATTGTAGGCGGACCTGCTATGGAAATCAGCAAGTTGTCAGCGGTTGTTGCACAGGTCAAAGTAGATAGACCTCTTCGTGAAAGCACAGCGTTTGATGCTTCTTTAGTAGCTGTTGATAAAAACAACAATGAACTTAAATATATATCCTTTGACGGAGAAAAAGATGTGACAATGTCTGTTACAATCCCTGTTTATAAAAAGGTTACTTTGCCTGTTGAGATAGGCTTTACAAATTCACCGTCAAATTATATTACCAACCCTTTATCTTATAAGGTATCACCTTCAAATGTAAATGTTGCACTTTTACAAAAAGGGACTGAAACTAAAACTCTTAAGGTGACTGAAATTGATTTTTCAACATTGAAGTCAGGTGTTAATAAAGTAAGAGTTAATCTTTCTGATGTTGAGAATATCAAGCTTCTTGATGATTCTACTAAATTTGTAGATATCGAAATCAACGTTCCTGATGTTACTTCAGATACATTTAATATTAAAACCGATAATATCAGTGTTTCAAACGGTCCTGTTGAAAGTTCAATCAGATTCAATACAGAGTCAATAAAGAATGTTACCATATACGGCAGAGAAAGTGAAATTAACGGGCTCAAAGCCGATTCTATTAAGGTTAGGGCTGACTTTGAAAATGTTGAACTTAAAGAAGGTAAAAATACAGTAGTTGTTCCGATGTATACAAGAGATTTATACGGATGCTGGATTTACGGTAAATATAAGATTGACGTTACTGTTGAAAAAGTGAGCTGACAATAATTTTCATATTATCCCTTCCCGAATCATATTTATTAACGATATGAATTCGGGAGGGGAGTTTTTTTGAGGGATGCAGTTGATTTAAGAGCTGTGGAATTAGGGGAATATATTGTGAAAAACAAAGCAACCGTACGTGCCGCAGCTAAAGCATTTTCTATTTCAAAATCAACCGTACACATAGATGTAACCAAAAGACTCAATTATATTGAACCGATCCTTTGGGAAAAAGTAAGAGAAGTTCTTGAAGTCAATAAAGCTCAACGCCACATTCGTGGAGGACTTGCAACAAAAGAAAAGTATAAAAACACAAATGCAGTATAGAATGTAAATGGGGTGTTTTTTATGTGTGGTATTGCAGGTCAGGTATCTTTCAGTGAAAATTTATTAAATTACAAATCAAGTTACTTAAAAATGAGTGAACAGCTAAAAAAGCGCGGTCCCGACCAACAGGGTGAATATTTTTCTGAGCAGGCAGCGCTTGTTCACCGCAGGTTGAGTGTTATTGATATTGAAAAAGGCAGACAGCCGATGGTGTATGATTTTAACGGTGAAAAGTATATCCTGATATATAACGGTGAACTTTATAACACCAAAGAAATACGTGATGAATTGATGCTTCAGGGTGTAAGGTTTGACGGTCATTCTGATACGGAAGTGGTAGTAAAAGCCTTTGCTCATTTTGGTGAATATGCTGTCAACAAATTTAACGGAATTTTTGCTTTTGCTATATGGCAGGTTAATAAAAAAGAGCTGTTTTTTGCTAGGGACAGAATGGGTGTCAAACCCTTTTTTTATACAATAGTTGATGGTAGCTTTATATTTGCATCTGAAATAAAAGCTTTGTTACAGCATAAAAAGGTCGAGCCTGTTATAGATATCAATTCTATAGCGGAGATTATGCTTATCGGGCCGGGCAGAACACCGGGTTACGGTGTGTTTAAAGGCATAGAGGAGGTCAGACCTGCTCATTGCGGCGTCTTTAATAAATCGGGGCTGAAAATCAGACCTTATTGGCAGTTGATAAGTCATGATCATAAGGATAATTTTGAGCAAACAGCAGAGAAGGTACGCTTCCTCGTTACTGATTCAATCAGGCGTCAGTTAGTGTCTGATGTACCGGTATGCACTTTTCTCTCAGGAGGACTTGATTCAAGTCTTATAAGCTCTGTGAGCAACTCTGTTTTTAAAGACAGGGGGGAAGTACTCAAAACTTTTTCAGTTGATTATGTAGATAACGAAAAGTATTTTAAAAAGAGTAAATTTCAGCCAAACAGTGACCCGTATTTTATAAATGTGATGTCAGAGTATATGAATTGCGAGCATCATTGGGTTGTTATAGATACACCTGAATTAGTGGATGCATTATTTATGGCAGTTGATGCCAGAGATTTGCCGGGTATGGCAGATGTTGATTCATCAATGCTGCTTTTATGTAAAGCTATAAGAGAACATGGTGTGGTAGCGCTGTCAGGTGAATGTGCCGATGAAATTTTTGGCGGGTATCCTTGGTACAGAGATAAAGATATAAGAATGACAAATGGTTTTCCCTGGGCGCAGTCAACAAAATACCGCTACAGCTTCCTGAAGCCTGAATTTGCCGATTTAATTGATCCTGACGATTACGTTTATTCCCGGTACAAAAAAACGGTGGATTACACCGATAAATGCTTTTTTAAAAATGAAACGGATATCAGAATGGCTGAGATGCTCCATCTGAATCTTGATTGGTTTATGCAGACCCTTCTTGACCGTAAAGACAGAATGAGTATGTATTCTTCACTTGAAGTCAGGGTGCCGTTTTGCGATTACAGAATTGTAGAATATCTTTATAGTGTACCTTGGGAATATAAAGATTATCAGAATTATGAAAAGGGTCTTTTGCGTTATTCTATGAGAGGTATTCTGCCGGATGAAGTTTTATGGCGAAAGAAAAGTCCCTATCCTAAAACTCACAATCCTGCTTATCTTAAAGCGGTTTCTGATATTCTAAGAGAGGTTGTAAGTCAGGATAATGCACCGATTCTTGATTTTATAAGAAAAGATAAAATACTTGAATTGCTTGAAGCTGATAATCCGCAGCCCTGGTACGGTCAGCTGATGACAACTCCGCAGACTATTGCTTATCTCATACAGTTTAACTATTGGTTAGAAAAATTTAATGTAAAATATATATAAATTAAGGAGCAATCGGTTTATTTCGATTGCTCCGTATTTTTTGCCTCTTCATCAGGCTTGATTATTGAGATGTTTTTCTTTGTTTCAATATGGTCATAATATTTTTTGAATCTCACCGCTACACGTGCGCAGGAGTCGCATTCGGGGCATTTGTAAATAGCTCTGAAATACTGATTTGAATATCTCCATGGCTTAACTAATTCACCGTCACAACCGCATTTTTCACATTTGTAGGTGAGCATAGCTTTATCGACCAAAGGGTTGTTTATGTTGCTTAATGCTTTTGGCTTAAATGCAAGTTTACCGTAAAAATCAGTGTCGCAAGGTACAATTGTTTTATTGAATGATTCTTTGTTAAAAGTTTTTTTAAAGCATTCTGCAGTAAGTTTACTGTCATCAAGGGCGCGGTGATGCGAGAATGAGCTTTCATCAATTTCAAGCATTTCGGCAGCAGCAGAAAGACCTAACTGCTGTGACTTTGAAACCTTTAAAACAGTCTGAACATAACTCTGAATATCTACATAATCAGTCAGGAAGGGGATAGTGTCAATACCGTTAAGATATTTAAAGTTTTCAATCAGAACCCTTATATCACTGTCACCCCACGTGAGAATAACATTTTCTTCACTGCCTATCCAATCACGGAATTTGCTCATAGCCCTTGTAAATACAACACCGTTTTTAATGTCTTCGTTGGTGATGCTTGTAAGTCTTTTGATACTGCCTCTGAGCTTTTTGGCTACCTGCGGTTTAACAAGGCATGAAAAATTGTCAATAGTGTTCAGGTTATCGTCAAGCATTACTGCCCCGATTTCTATAATTTCATTAAGAAAGCCTTTTGTCCTTCTTGCATAGGTATTGTTCCATTCAAGGTCAAGAATAATGTAGTGCATTTATACCCCTTCACCATAGATAAAATCTTTAATATTTTTAATATTTTTTTCCATATCAGGCACAAGTGCAGCCTGACCGCTGATTCGTTTTGATACATAAGCATTATCTGCAGGTACTTGCAGCTGCTCAATGCCGCCAAGGCAGCTAAGAGATGAAATGCCTGTAAATACCATTTCAACAGCATTGATGTCAGTTGTGATAAGCGGCAGAATATCCTTCGAAATTTCAATTAAATCAACAGGGTTTATGGTTTTGATTTTTTCAACAATAGCTGTAATAACCTTGCGCTGACGCTGAGTTCTGTAAAAATCAGAGTCAAGCTTTCTTATTCTTGCATAAATAAGAGCTTTTTTGCCGTTGAGTTCATTTAACCCTGCTTTAACTGTGGAGCTGGTTGTTCTGTTGATGAACGCAGCTTCTTTTTCTGTTATTTCAACAGTTATACCGCCTAAAGCATCAATGATTTTACGGAACATTTCAAAGTCGACTATAACGTAATTATCGATATCAACATCAAAGTTATATTCAATAGTGTCCATTGTAAGCTGTGCTCCGCCTTTTGAATATGAAGCATTGAGCTTTGCTTTTTTATAGCCGGGTATTTCAACCCACATATCACGAAGGAAGGATGTAAGCTTAAGTTTTTTGTTGATACGGTCAACAGAAAGCAACATCATAGTATCTGAGCGTGATGTGCCGGAATCACCGTCATCATCAAGACCTATAAGAAGAATATTCTTAACATCGTCTGCGCGGGTAAGGTCTGACGAATTTACAAAGCTGTTTATAGCAGATTCTTTAATATTCATTTTATTCATCATATTAAGAACATATCCGAAACAACCTACAAATGCAATAACAAGCGCAAGAAACACAGCAAAAACAGATGCCCCAAGGCAACCGCAGCCACAGCCTTTTTTCTTCTTGGGCTTCTGATTAGCTTGTATCGGCTGTCTTACAGGTTCGTCATAATAATCCTCGTAATCGTCTTCGAATTCCACATTTATTGTTTTTTTAGGTGCGCTTTTTCTTGCTTTTTGAAATTCTTCAGGGTCAAAGTCGTAATCAGAATTATAACCTCTGTTCTGAAAATTGTCAGGAGGAGTTATAAAACCGTCATCAGCATTATTTATTTCATTAAATTTCTGCTGACGGCGTTTTTTGATAAGTTCTATTTCTTCCGGTGTGAGAATGGGGATATCATCATCCTTTTCCATATCTGAAAAATATATGTCCTTCATATTTTCACCTTGCAATTCAAATTTCACTCTATTCTACAACATTATTCTTATATAAACAAGCATATTAGAGAAATATTTAAAAAAATCGGTGCAATATCTGCAAACAGATATTGCACCGAAAACAATAAGTTGTAATTATTTCTTGCTAAATTTTCTCTGGAAGAACTTTGTGATTTCAACAATCGGAATGATGAGGAATGAAAGTCCGAGAGAAATAGCATATTCAGGAGCTTCAAGATGTGCAAAACCAAAGAGATTTGAAAGGAATGGTATTTCAACAACTGCAGTTGTGAGCAGGAACGAAGCACCCATAGCAAGATAGAGGAGCTTATTGTGGCTGCCTTTAAGTGTCATACCGATAGCAGAACCGCGCTGTGAACGCATGTTGAATGAATGGAAGATTTCGCACATTGCCATTGTGAAGAATGCCATTGTCATACCGTCTTCACTGTCAGCAACATTTCTGAAATGAATTTCACCTGTTTCAAGGAATTCACCGATGTAGAACGCAACAATTGTAAGAACAGAAACGATCATACCCTGATAGAAACAGTCAATGCCGAGACCGCCTGCAAAGATACCGTCATTCTTATTACGGGGCTGTCTTCTCATAATGTCAGCCTCAGGCTTTTCTGTGCCGAGAGCAAGTGCCGGGAATGTATCTGTTACAAGGTTAATGAACAGAAGGTGAGGGGCTTTGAGAATTGTGAAGTTCATCAAAGATGCAAAGAAGATTGATACAACTTCTGAAAGGTTTGAGCCGAGAAGGAACTGGATTGCCTTACGGATATTGTCATAAATTCTTCTGCCTTCACCGACAGCAGAAACGATTGTTGCAAAGTTATCGTCAGCAAGAACCATATCTGCAACGTTTTTGGTAACGTCTGTACCTGTGATACCCATACCAACGCCGATATCAGCACTCTTGATTGACGGAGCATCGTTAACACCGTCACCTGTCA
>JBGVPE010000034.1:0-15231 GCA_045126895.1 Acutalibacteraceae bacterium
GAAAACCTGTTATCAGAATGATTCAGAAGTGGGAAAAGCTTTTTGGTTTAGCAATTACAGTGAGCGTATCTGCTGTTGAAGAAGATGATCTTCATAATTCTGTAAAAAAAGGTGAGTATCAGATTGCTTTTACTCAATTAAATGCAGAAGACGGGAATGTACTTTGTTTCTTAGATATGTTTACATCAGAGAATGAAAGTAACTTTGCAAATTACCAGAGTAAGAAGTATGATGAAATTATAGATAAATGCAAAAAGCAATATAGCGCAAGTGATATTTTATCAGGCTATAAATCTGCAGAGTCAATGCTTATAACTGAAGGTGTATTTTATCCTGTTTATAACGATAACAGCTATTTATGTGTCAGAGATTCAGCAACAGATGTTTTTGGCTGCAGCGGATTTTCAAACATAGATTTTGCAATGTGGGTAGCTGATGATGAAAAATAAAAGAAATTATTTTGCTTTCAGCATATTTCTGATACTAACAGTTATATGTATGATTTTAATTTTTAAATTTTCATCACAATCAGGTGAAGATTCATCAGGTGTCAGTATATCTTTTTATGATATTTTTCTTAAAATTACCGGGTTTGATTTTATCAATCACGATGTATTCAGAAAATTTGCTCATTTCTCTGAATACGCCGCTTTGGGATTTTGTTCGTTTGCAACCTTATTTTTTTACTTTAATAAAACTAAAAAACTTATTTCATTTATATTTTGCTTCTTATATGCAGTCAGTGATGAAATTCACCAATTTTTTGTTCCTGAAAGGGCAGGCAGATTTTCTGATGTACTTATCGATTGTTCAGGAAGTGTGCTTGGTATTTTAATTTTTACTTTAATTTTGATTTTGTTTAATAAAATCAGATCATCTGACCGATATTTACATTAAAGTTGTCAGTAATTGAGAAAGGAGATGTGTATATGATTAAAACAATATTATCAAATGTCAAAGAGTTTAAAAAAGACTCAATCATTACACCCTTGATGATGATTCTCGAGGTAATATTGGAAACGCTTATCCCTTTAATGATGGCATCAATCATTGATAATGGTGTAGAAAAAGGGGATATCAATCATATATATAAAATGGGAGGACTGATGGTTGTTGCTGCTATATTCAGTTTAATTACCGGTTTCTTAGGAGGAACATACGGTGCAAGTGCATCAACAGGTCTTGCAAGAAATCTTCGACAGACAATGTTTGAAAAAATTCAGAATTACTCATTTTATAACATTGATAAATTCAGCACAGCGGGTCTGATTACAAGGTTAACAACAGATGTTACTAACGTTCAGCACGCTTATCAGATGATACTTAGAATGGCTGTGCGCTCACCTGCAACACTTATTTTTGCTATGACGATGGCGTTTACTATCAATGCAAAACTTGCTTGTGTATATCTTGTAGCAGTTATAGTTTTATCAGTTATTCTTGTGTTTGCACTTAAAAAGGTTTCAAAATATTTCTCTGATGTTTTTGATAAATATGATAATCTTAATGCTTCTGTCCAGGAAAATATATCTGCAATCAGAGTTGTAAAAGCTTATGTAAGAGAAGATCACGAAAAAAGTAAATTTAAAAGAGCTAGTGAAAATGTATTCAGACTTTTTATGAAAGCTGAAAACATAGTTATTCTTACTTCACCTGTTATGCAGATTACTGTTTATACATGTATACTTCTTATCAGTTGGTTCGGTGCAAAAATGATTGTTCAGGATATAATGACAACTGGTCAGTTGATGAGTCTGCTTACTTATTGTATGAATATTCTTATGAGCCTTCTTATGCTTTCTGTTGTATTTGTAATGATTTCAATGAGCCATGCAGCTGCTAAAAGAATTGCTGAAGTTATTAACGAAGTTCCTTCAATTCAGAATCCGGAAGATCCTGATCATAACATAACTGATGGTAGTGTTGAGTTCAAAAATGTGTATTTTAATTATAATGCCGGTGATTGTGAGCCTGTATTGAATGATATAAATTTAAAAATTAATTCAGGTGAGACTATCGGTATTATAGGTGGTACAGGCAGTGCTAAAACATCTCTTATCAGCCTCATAAGCCGACTTTATGATGTAACTAAGGGTGAAGTTCTTGTTGGCGGCAAAAACGTCAGAACTTATGATTTAGAGTGTTTAAGAAATGAAGTATCAGTTGTATTGCAAAAGAATGTTCTTTTCAGCGGAACTATACTGGAAAACCTCCGTTGGGGTGATGAAAATGCAACTGTTGAAGAATGTATTGAAGCCTGTAAACTTGCTTGTGCTGATGAATTTATAGACAAAATGCCCGAGAAATATGAAACACACATTGAACAGGGTGGCACTAACGTATCAGGTGGTCAGCGTCAGCGCTTATGTATTGCACGTGCTTTGCTTAAAAAGCCTAAAATACTGATTTTAGATGACAGCACAAGTGCTGTTGATACTGCAACAGATTCTAAAATAAGAGAAGCTTTTGCAAATAAAATTCCTGATACTACAAAAATCATTATTGCTCAGCGAATCTCAAGTGTTCAGCATGCTGATAAAATTATTGTTATGGATAACGGTAAGATTAACGGTGTCGGTACACATGAAGAGTTGATTGAAAATAATGAGATTTATAAAGATGTTTATGAATCGCAGATAAGTGGCAGCGGTGATTTTGATGAGAATGGGGGAGAAGCATAATGGCAACGCAGAAACCTATGCACGGTCCCCGTGGTAAAGCACACGGTCCTAAGCCTAAAGTAAAAAATCCGGGTAAGCTTTTTAAAAGGCTGATGAGCTATGTCTTTAAAAAATATAAAATACATTGTATTGTTGTTTTTATTTGTATAGTTGTCGGTGTTCTTGCAAGTGTTCAGGGTACAATGTTTTTACAGACTTTGATTGATGATTATATCAGCCCTATGATTGGTGTTGTAAATCCTGATTTTTCACCTCTTGCAAAAGCTATGGCAAGAGTCGCTTGCTACTATGTACTGGGAGCAGGTGCTGCATATCTTCAGGGCAGATTGATGGTTATCATAACTCAGGGGACTTTGAAGTCTTTGAGAGATGATATGTTTATCCATATGCAAAGTCTGCCGATTAAATATTTTGACACTCATCCTCACGGTGATGTTATGTCAGTATTCACCAATGATATTGATACACTCCGTCAGATGATTAGCCAGAGTATTCCGCAGATTATCAATAGTGTATTTACAATTGTTTCAGTGTTTATATGCATGATTTCAATCAATTTACCGTTGACAGCAATTACCGTTGTAATGGTAGCTGTTATGCTTTTCAGCGCTAAGTATCTTGCAGGTAAAAGCGGAAAATACTTTGTTGAGCAGCAAAAAAATCTTGGTAAGGTCAATGGATTCATTGAAGAAATGATGGAAGGACAAAAGGTAGTAAAAGTCTTTTGCCATGAGAAAAAGAACATTGAAGATTTTAATGAACTTAATAACGAGCTTTTTGACAGTGCATATAAGGCTAATAAGTTTGTTAATATTTTGGGACCTGTCAATGCTCAGTTGGGTAATATAAGTTATGTAATTTGCGCTATAACAGGAGGTATTTTAGTCGGTTTTACAGGCCTTACAGTCGGTGGACTTGCAAGCTTTTTAACATTTAATAAAAGCTTCAGTATGCCGATAAATCAGGTTAGTCAGCAGTTTAATTCAATAGTAATGGCTCTTGCCGGTTGCGAAAGAGTTTTTGCTTTGCTTGACGAAAAGCCTGAAGTTGATGAAGGCTATGTTACCCTTGTCAGAGCTAAAAAAATTGATGGTGAAATTGTTGAAACTGATGAGCGTACAGGTCTTTGGGCTTGGAAACATGTGCATCAGGCTGATGGTGCTGTTGACTATATTGAGCTGAAAGGCAACGTGATTTTTGACGATGTCGACTTTGGTTATAATGATGAAAAAATAGTTCTTCATAATGTTGATATGTATGCATATCCGGGACAGAAGATTGCTTTTGTTGGCTCAACAGGTGCAGGTAAAACTACAATAACTAACCTGATTAACCGCTTTTATGATATTCAGGATGGTAAGATTCGCTATGACGGCATAAATATAAATAAAATTAAAAAAGCTGATTTACGCCGTTCATTAGGCATAGTTCTTCAGGATACGCACCTATTTACCGCAAGTATAATGGATAACATCCGTTACGGCAGACTTGATGCGACTGATGAAGAGGTTATTGCTGCAGCTAAACTTGCTAATGCTGATTCATTTATCCGTCATCTTCCGGATGGCTATGATACAATCCTCACTGGCGACGGAACAAATCTTAGTCAGGGTCAACGTCAGTTACTTGCAATTGCGAGAGCTGCGGTTGCAGACCCACCGGTGTTAATTCTTGATGAAGCAACAAGTTCAATTGATACAAGAACAGAAAAGATTGTTCAGCAGGGAACGGATAATCTCATGAAAGGCAGAACGACTTTTGTTATTGCTCACAGATTATCAACTGTTAAAAACAGTGATTGTATTATGGTACTTGAAAACGGCAGAATTATTGAACGAGGTACTCACGATCAGCTGATTGAGCAAAAAGGTAAATATCATCAGCTTTATACAGGTAACACTATAAAAAATTAAATTCAGGAAGTGAATAACAATGGAAAGAAAAGTAAAAATCGGCATCATTGGTTGTGGTGGAATTGCTAACGGTAAGCACATGCCATCATTAAAAGCAATTGATAATGTAGAAATGGTAGCATTTTGTGACATTATCGAAGATCGTGCAATCAAAGCTGCAAAAGAATTTGGCGTTGAAGATGCAAAGGTTTATGTGGACTATAAAGAGCTTTTAAAAGATGAGAGCATCGAGATTGTTCATGTTTGCACACCAAACCGTTCACATAGCTTTATCAGTGTTGATGCTATGAGGGCAGGTAAACACGTTATGTGTGAAAAGCCTATGGCAATAAATTCAGAAGAAGCACTTAAAATGCTTGAGGCTTCAAAAGAAACAGGTAAAAAGCTTACAATCGGTTATCAAAGCAGATTCAGAAAAGATTCACAATACCTTAAAGCTTGCTGTGAAAACGGCGAATTAGGGGAGATATATTACGGTAAGGCTCATGCTTTAAGAAGACGTGCAGTGCCTACCTGGGGCGTTTTTCTTAATGAATATGAGCAGGGTGGAGGACCTTTGATTGATATCGGCACTCACGCTCTTGACCTCACTTTGTGGATGATGAATAATTATAAACCTAAAATGGTTGTCGGCAGTGTTTATAAAAAACTTGGAGACCAGACTCAGACAGCTAATGCCTGGGGTGATTGGGATCCTGAAAAATACACAGTTGAAGATTCTGCTTTTGGTTATATAGTTATGGAAGATGGTGCAACAATTGTTCTTGAGTCAAGTTGGGCACTTAATACACTTGATGTGATTGAGGCATCAACATCACTCTGTGGTACAAAAGCGGGTGCAGATATGCGCGAAGGCTTGCGTATAAACTATGTAAAAAACAATCTTCAGGTTGTTGAAACACCTGACCTTGAAAGTGGCGGAGTTGCTTTCTATGAGGGTGATAGTGATGACCCGTCAGAGCTTGAAGCTCGTTGCTGGATTGATGCAGTAATTAATGACAAAGAAGTAGTTACAAAGCCGGAACAGGCATATGTTGTTACCAAAATTCTTGAAGCAATTTATGAATCAGGTAAATCAGGCAAACCGGTTATGTTATAATTTTAGTGGAGCAGAAATAACTGCTCCACTAAATTTTATATTTTTTATAATATGTACTTGACTTTTCTGATAAAATATAATAGAATAATATGGTCGTTAGACATGCTGGTGTGGCGAAATAGGCAGACGCAAGGGACTTAAAATCCCTCGGTGGCGACACCGTACCGGTTCAAGTCCGGTCACCAGCACCATATTGAGTATTCATAAGGGATTTGACCTGTGAATACTCAATTTTTTTATTTTCGGTTTATTATGGATTTTGCTGTCAAAATCCGATGTTCGCAAAAATTAATGACAAAGCGTTGCGGATCAATATAATTTTTAGTATAATAATCTTATAAAATTTAGAGGAAAATATATGAGAACAAAATTAATTAGAATTTTATGGAGTTTACCTCAACCTATCGAAGCGGTAATTGATTCGCTTAATGGAGACGAAATAGGCTTATACTACATTACCCGAATTTACAATGGTAAAGAAAAAGCCTATATGTTGGCGAAAGTATAAGCTCAATAAAATCCAGGTTGATTGACCATAATAAAAACTGGGTTCATAACTATAGTCATAGTAAAATTTATGTTAGAATTGGTAAAATAATGTATCCAAGAAAAAACATTGAAAATGCTATTCAACACGCTGAAAAAGCTCTGATTTTTGAGCATGGGCAGTATGGAACAAGAGATTTGTTTGAAAATACCGTTTCAACCAAGACGTATACATATGATGAAATATATAAAATAATTAACGATGGTGATAGATTTGACTTAGATTATGAGGTTGATATGAATAATCATGAGGATATTTAATAAGTATCATAAGTCCTTTATAAACACTCGCATACAATTAAACACTTCTTTGGAAGAGATTTGTTTTTTGTAATTTTTTAAATGTATAATAATTATATTTTAACCTTACCTAAAAACAGCACCTTTGCAATTTTTTATGCGAAGGTGCTGTTAATATTTAGTAAAAAAACAACCCTCATACTCAATGAGGGTTGTTAATGTTTGATTAAAGACCAAAGATACCAAGAATTTCGGAGAAGAAATCTGTTATAAAACCAATAATGTCACCTGAGAAGATAGCATCAAAGATTGAAGTGAAGAAGTTGATAATTTTATCAAGGATACCTTCTTCGCCTGAAGATGCGGGGGCTTCGGTTGTTGTTTCTTCTTCAGTAACTTCTTCTTGTGTAGTAGGTTCTGTGGTTGTGACTGTTGTTGTTTCTTCTTCAACAATTTCGTAAACTTCTGAATCTTCTGTAACTGTTGTCTCAGGTTCTGTTACAGGAGGAGCAGTAGTTGTTGTTGTAGGAACTTCAACTGTCTGTGATGTTCTTGTTGCAGCGTCCTGAGCAGCAACTTTTTCTGCATGGCTTTCATAAATTGCAGGGATACTGGTGTTTGCAATAATACAGAATAAAACTACACAAACAACAGCAGTGATTGATATAAATAATCTGCTTTTAACTGTTTTTCCCATTTTTAAATTCCTCCGAAACTATTATACTTAGAAAGTATAACACATTGTTCACAAAAAATCTACACTTTTTTATAAAAAAGTCAAATTATTTTCTTGCATCTTCATATTTCTTGATACCGCCGTTTTCGTCATATAATCTTGCTGCTTCACGGCAGATATCAAGCGAAAGGCTTATACATTCTTCACTGATGTTATCCCAAGTATCCATTCGTGTATGATAATATTTTTGAGGATTATGGCTTACGCCACAGAAGCCGCATGATTTTAAGCCTTCTTTTGTAAATGCTTCAGCATCAACAGCACCAGGATAAATCTCAGCTCGCGGGATATCAACACCGCAATTCATACCGGCCTCGTGAATAAGATCACCGACAGCTTCACTGTTATGAACAGTGCCTGTGCAACCGATTGAGTTAATGCGGAATTCTTTGATTTCGCGCATTGTATCCATAGCAATAAATACAGTTTCTATATCAAGCATTTCTTTTTTATGTTTTCTTGCGAATGCTCGTGAACCTCTGATGCCTGCTTCTTCAGCACCTGCAAGAAGGCAACAGACCTCAGTATTTTCAAATCTGAAATCTTCTTCAGCCATTTCTTTTAAAACAGCCATAGCAACGTAGTTGGCACTGAGATTGTCATTTGCACCGTCAACCAGCTCTTTCCAGTTAATGAAAAACATAATTGCAATAAGGAAAGGGATTGTGCAGATATTTATAATTCCTAAAACTTTCCAAAAGCCGTCATATACAATGGCGTCTGATGTAAGAGCTTTAATAAATATTGCAATATTTGAACCAAAGATAATGAACATACTGATAATTGACCCTGCGATAACAGTAGCTAAAGCCGGGAGACCGCCTCTGTAAGAGAAGGTCCATTCAGGTGAAACATCTGTATGTCCGCCAAAGATAATTCGTCTTTTAACTTCACCTTTTGGCTTTCTTACAGCATAAACATTTCTTGAAATTCTTTTCGGGAAAAGGAAGTCAACAAATTCACTGTAAAAAAGGAACTCAAAAAGAAACATTAAAACAGCAAGTAAAGTAAGCACAGAACCGACAATAGGTAAGGCTAAGCTTTTAGCACTGAACCAGTAACACGCAATACCGATAAGTGAAAATGCTGCTGAGTAAAAGATAAAACCCATAAACGCGTGTGGGTGAATAGGAAAATCCTCTGAAATTACTTCATCGGAATATTTTGAAAGTTCTTTTTTGAAAAAGTCCTGAGCGTCTCTTTCGGATTGTGTGCCGGGACCTCTTCTTTTATATGTTTCACAAACATATTTAATGCCGTCAACCATGTATTTAAGCATTTCCGGAGTAGTTTTTTTCATATATATTCTCCTTTAAATTAAAACTTATGCCCCGATTAAGGGGCATAAGAGTATTACTTTGACTGAAGTATATCAAATGTCAATATACCTGAATTGATAATTTCTGTAACGTCTGCTGAGGTGATTTCACCGTCATGGTTACAGTCAGCAGCTTTGAATACTGCTTCACCAACATCAGCCTGAGTCAAATGCTTGTCAGCTAATGCTGTAGCCATAACTACATCCTGACCGTCAGCAACACCGTCACCGTCAAGATCACCGAATACTACAAGTGTGTAAGTAGCTACAACTGAATTATCAATTGTATTTTTTACAAATGCTTTTGTACCTGTACCGAATCCGAGACCTGTCTGATATTCAATAGTTCCTGATTCACCGATAAGCTCAACATAATTTGCCTGGAATTCATTCTGATCAAGATTTTCCTCAAGGCCATAGATGAGTTTGTTAATCTCATCGATAACTGTTGTTGAATCATCTTTAGTTTCAATATATACAGGAATCATCTGCCAGATAGCATAAAGTGTGAGGTCTTCCTCACCGACAGTTGCTGTCATAAAGCCTGACTCAGCGTTCATATCTTCAGCCCAACCGTTAAAGTTGTAGCCTGTTTTTGTGAAGCCTGAGCATCCCGGTAAAGTTACTGTTGAACCAACCTGATATCTCTGTGTTTCAGGTGCTGAACCTGTTGCACCGTTTATATCAAATGTGTATTCTGAATAAGCTTTATAGGTTGTACCATAGAATGTCAATGATTCTGCACCCATTGTATCAGGTACTTCAGGTGACCAACCGCTGAATGCTGAGTTTGCATCATATTCGGGAACAGGAGCTGTAACAGCAGCGCCAAATTCTTTTGTAATAGTCCATGAAGGTACTTCTGTGCCGTTCAAAACAAACTTATAAGTGTAGGTGTTAACTGTGAAAATACCTCTTACTGTTACATTTCTTGAAGGCATTGTTGCAGGGATTGTTGACCAACCTGAGAACGTATGACCTTCTTTTATCGGGTTTTCAAGAGGAACGATTGTTTCACCGTAGCTGTATTCTTTTGTATCAAATACAACATCGTCAACATAATAAGTTAATGTATATTTCAAGGCTTCAAAAGAACCGTTAACTGAAATATCATTATTTGGCATTGTTGCCGGAATTTCGCTCCAGCCTGAGAAGTTATAACCCTTTTTAGAAGGTTCAGCAAGCGGAACAATCTCTTCACCGTAGCTGTATGACATAGTTACATAAACACTGCCATCAACGTAGTAAGTAACGGTGTAAGTATTTACTGTGAATAAGCCATTAATAAATACATCTTTATCAGGCATAGTTGAAGGAACATTATTCCAACCTGAGAATGTATATCCGACTTTTTCAGGTGCATCAATAGGATTGATAACATCACCGTATGTCATTTCTGTTGTGAAGTAAACTTCGCCGTCAACGTAATATGTAATTGTATGTACGTTGGCTACATACTCGCCATAGATTGTAATATCTTCAGCCGGCATTGTTGAAGGGATTCCGTTCCATCCGCTGAAGGTATATCCCTCAATCTTAGGAACTGAAGGAGCTGAAATTTTTGAACCATAATTTACTTTCATAGTGTGATATGATTCATTATCGCCTAAAACAAATGTGATTGTATATTCATTTACTTTGAATGAACCGTTAACAGTTGTATCATTTGCAGGCATTTTTTCAGGAACATTGTTCCAACCTGAGAATGTATAACCTTCTTTTACAGGTTCTTCAAGTGGCTTAATTGATTCATTATAATTGTAATATTCAGTGGAATAAACTTCACCGTCAACAATATAAGTGAGTGAAAATGTTGCTAAATCCCATTTAGCGTAAAGAGTATGATCGTTAGTTTCGATAATATATGTGTTTTCTGTAACAGGTGTATTGAATTCAGCGTCTGCATACCAGCCTGCGAAATCATATCCTGTTAAAACAGGAACGGGGAGAGTGTCGTATTTTCCTGCATAAGCAACATCAATTGTTTCAGGTGTAACTGAACCGCCATTAGCATCAAGAGTTACTTTGTAAGTGACTACTTTCCATACTGCTTTCAATTCAAGGTTGCCGACTGTATCCCATGTGAAGCGGCCGCCCGGAGCATGAATACCAAGGCTTGTGCCGTCTTCTGTTAATACATCCCAGCCACCAAAAGCAAAGCCTTCTTTTTCAGGGATTTCCGCTGTAATATCAAATGTACCGTCAAATTCACATGAAACATTTGTTAAACCAATATCTGAGCCGCCGTCAGTATTGTAAGTTGCGGTATATACATTACTTTCATATACTGCTGTGAAAGCACAGTCCTGTTCATACTTCCATACAAAAGTTGAACCTGCAGGATATGTTTTATCAGTAACGTCAAGGTACCATCCTACAAATGTGTATCCTTCTTTATCCGGCTTGTTTGATGGAACGGTAAGCACTTCGTTGTATCTTATATCAGAAATACTACCGTCAGCAGGTACATAGTCTTCTGCAGAAGCAGAGTAAGTAACTTTATATGTGTTAGCTGAATAATTGAAGTTTACTGTGCATTCTTCAGTTGTTGCCATTGAATTGAAGAATGCAGTGTTACCGCTGGTTGCAAGCTTACCGTTAATATAATAACTCCATGAATCATCATAAGTATAGCCTGCAAAGTCTTCGGTTGATGCAATAATTGTATCACCTAATGTGTAAGGCTGAGTCTGAGTTTTTATTACATTTCCGTTATCGTCAATGTAATTGATTGTAGCAACACCGCTCTTAAGCTCAACATTTGAGATTGCATTCACAATATCTTTAGCTGTTTCTGAAACATCTGTTGATGTTGAAGCAGGGTTACCGAGAGTAATTGCTGCCTGTCTCATTTTTAAAAGGAATTCGTCAGCGCTTGCAGATGATTTGAACCAATCACTCTGATAAGCGTTTTTGATTGCATTATTATACTGCTGACGAAGTGCTGCTTTGTTGTTATATGCAAGGTTAAGTGTTACTGTACCGGCAACGCGGTCGTGACGGCTTGATTTATAACCGTAAACCTGACCTGTAACATTGATTGAATTTACTGACTGATCAATAGCTAAGTCTATGCAGTTTGCAGGATCAGAGTTGTTTGAAGCATATCTCTGGCCTGAAAGTGTGTTAGCTGCTTGACCTGAAAGGCTGAACATTGATTTGTTGCCAAAGTTTACATACTGAACAGTGCTGTCATCTGTTGAGTCGCAAGATACAGCGTAGTTCATATCAAGGCCGACTGCAAGGTTCGGAATCTGCTTAAAGTTTGTATAACGGCTTGTATCAATATTTAATGTTGCTGATGAGCCGCTTGGATATACATTAACTGAACCACCGCTGGAGTCATCAGATGCTATGCTCATACCTGAACCTGAAGTAAGAAGACCGTTAACGCCCTCTGATGCTACAAATGTATCGCCTCCATAAATAGCATACTTGTATGCACCTGAGCCGCCTGCAACAGAATGAACACCTGCAAGCCATACAGTACCTGTTACGCTCATTGTGCTGTGAGCCCAACCAAAAATGTTCTTTTCTGTTTTAGCATATCCGCCTGCTGCAGCAACTGAACCGTAACCTGTTAAAGGAGCATAGATATATGAATATGTGATTGCTTCAAGAGTCTGACCGTGATAGTTATATGTTGCAATCCATTCAATAAGTGAATCACTGTTTGTCGGTTTTGTTGAATTAAGGCTACCTGAAGTGATAGTTGCAGCAAGCTCACCTTTGTTTGCTGATTTATTTGATAAAGTAATATTTGCACTGCTTGTTGTATCACTGATAAGGCTGTTATTATCTGCATTATAATGTTTTACTTTATAAGACAATGAAACATCAGTTGCGCCTTCGCGGTTAAAGTAAATATTACCGGAAGTTGAAATATCAGCGTTGAGTTTGCCTTCAACAGAATTTTCTCTGTCAACATAATATTGGAATGAATTTAAATCAGAAGTGTTTAGATAAATTGTTTCGGGAGCATAAAAATATGTAAAGCTAATATTTTCATCAGCTTCAAGCTCAACATTAATCTCTTTCTTGACTGCATTTGCAATATCTGCCTGTGTAACAGTGAAAGATGTTGGCTCGGTTGTGATATAACCGGGTCTTGATGCAATATAATTATAATTACCGGCTTCAAGAACATAGACTCTGTCAGAGTTTTTAGCATCAATCAGATTGCCCTGATCGTCATAAACTTTAACGGTTGTATCATCTGACGGAACGTTGAATTTAACTGTTGAAACAGGGGTTGAAGTTTTTTCAAGAAGAATAGGCTGAAGATAGGTGATACCGCCCTTACCTGTAAAATAGATGCGGATATAGTTATTGATCTGATTTTCGTATGAATTAAGGTCGAAAACAACAGTTGCAAAGTTTTCTGTTTCTTTAATTGTTTTTGTGTCAAGAATATTACCGTCTGCAACAATTCTTACCTTTGAAGCTCTGTTGATACTCATGACGATCTGGTTTTTGTCTGTATCTATCTTAAAGTTATCTATAGAAGGATAATCACCTGCAGCATTAAATCCGTCACCAAGCTCGTAAGAGTTTTTAGAGTTTCTTGATGAAGCATAGAATTCACCATTAGTCATACTGTAACGAAGGTCACCTGTGTAACCGTGTGCTGCACTTGCACCAAAATATTTTACTTCGGCATCAGATTCAGCAGTGCCGTCATTTACAAGGAAATACTGTGCATTCTGGTCAACGTCTGATTCCTCATGAGAGTCATCTTCACAGAAGCCCCACATATTGATACCCTGAGGTGCAAGGATTTTGAGACACTCGTCATATACATAACGGCGGTCATTACGGGTACGGTTATCACTTGTGTTAACAAGTTCCATACCGATAACACCTTTAAGAACTTTCTCACCTGTGATGTAGTCAGACTGTTCCCATTTAGATGCATCAGATTCGCTGTAGTCACGGTTAGGGCAATATTTTTCAAAGATGCTTACATATCTTGAAATCCAATCAGCATCATATACAGATGCTGAATCATTACCCTCTGACCATTCACCTACATGGTTAATACGTGAAAAACCGCCTACATCGTAGCTTTCTTCAACTGTGCTTTCAGGCCATGACGGTGATCTGTTAGCACCATGACCGAAAGAAATGTGATATGTATTAACATGGCATTTGTTTGAAGACATACCGTTACACTCATTACCTAAAGGCATATTGAACATACCTCGACCGGCAGCAACAAGATTGGCAGGTCTGTTGTTGAGATCGACACCGTTAATAATGTTTATGTAGTCATCAACACTGATTTCATCAATGTTACCGTGAACAAAAGACTGATAACCGTAAAGCGTACATCTTGTCTGGTCTTCTGTCCAGCCACACACACGACCGTTATCACCGGTTACACCTGTAACCTTGCCGTTGTGTTTGATATCGACACCGTTAACAGTACCGTGGTCTGTAAGGCAGAGCATTTCATAACCTTTAAGGTAATGATACCAGATTGTATCATTAAGCTCGATGTCTGCGTCACTTCGAACAGTGTGCGCATGGGTTGATGATTTGAATGCGTGTAATTTTTTACTGCCCCATTCAATATTCTCATAAGGGTTGTCTACAATAGTGAAGGAATAATCGCCGATTACATCTTCATCAACAGCATATGCTGACAGTGAAACACTGAACATTGTAGCTATGAGAACAACTGCTAAAAGGGCTGAAATAAATTTCAACGTTCTTTTCAAAGCTAACACTCCTTAAACATAGTTTAACTATTGAATTATATATTAAATTAAAGTCAAATGCAATTGAGTTTTAAGAAATAAAAAAATTCTGTCTATTTAACTAATTATTACATAAATAAATTGTATAATTTTCCTTGCAAAAAGGATTTTATTGTTATATACTGATTAAAACTTTAACATAAAGAGGAGTAAATATGACGTCTGTACTAGTAAAGCTGTTCGTAAAAAACAGTGAGGATGTTAGCAATCCTTCAGTTCGTACATCCTATGGTGTTCTCAGCGGTATTGTAGGAATAGTGCTAAACATCATAATATGCACAGTGAAATTCTTGATAGGGTTTGTGTCAAATAGTATAGCTATTACTGCTGATGCAGTTAATAATCTATCTGATGCCGGTTCTTCTGCAGTTACATTATTCGGGTTTAAAATTTCAAATAAACCGGCTGATGAAGAGCATCCTTTCGGTCACGGAAGGGTAGAGTACATAACTTCACTGATTGTTTCTTTTATAGTTTTGTTTATGAGCTTTGAATTGGCAAAGTCCTCTGTTGGTAAAATTCTTGATCCGCAGCCGGTCAGGTTCTCTTGGGCGTCGGTGATTGTTATCGGCATTTCAATTTTGGGCAAGGTCTGGTTAGCTTATTTTAATAATAAGTTGGGTAAAAAAATCAATTCAGCAGCTATGACTGCCGTTGTTAAAGACAGTATAGGTGATATTGCAGCTACAACTGTTACACTAATAGCGCTTATAATGTCTAATTATACAACTGTTGCAATTGACGGTTATCTAGGTGTTTTTGTTTCTCTTTTTGTTTTTTATGCAGGTTTCAGTATTCTCAGAGAAGCAACGGGTACTTTGCTCGGAAAGCCGCCGTCAAAAGATTTTGTTAAAGAGCTTCAGCATAAACTCTTGTCTTATGAAGGGGTTATGGGTATTCACGATATGATGCTGCATGATTATGGCCCCGGCAGACTGT
>JBGVPE010000035.1:0-9786 GCA_045126895.1 Acutalibacteraceae bacterium
ACCGTTTTCATCGGTATATGTTGCATTCGCTTCTGAGAATGTCCATGTGTTTGAATCTTTCATCAGCTGAACCTTCACTGTATCATCTGAGGTTACTATTTCAAGGGTGTTTACTCCGCAATATATTACTCCGTCTTCACCGTCAGGTAATGAAACGGCTTTCACTTCGTTTGTTGTGTTGTACGCTTTTGATTCAAGTGTGTAGGCTAAACCTTTTGATATCCAGCCTGTTTCTGCGTAGCTTGCATATATTGTGAAGTTATCCGCGGCTTTTCTTACAGAAACATTTACAAGCCATGTTTCTGTGCCGTTTTTGTTATCTGTTATATATTTTGCATCTTCTCTGATATATGTGGTTGTTGCAGAGTCTTCACTTACAAATCTGATTTTATCAGCTTTTCCGCTTACTGTTACTGCCACCTGTGCAAAGCTCCCTGTAACTGCAGGGTTCACGGTTTTAGCTGATGATACCGGAGAAAGCACCTCTGCCGGTGCCTCTGCCGCTACCTCTATATCTTTTGATACTGTGATATCTTCACCACAGTACGATGCTGTTAAAGTGATTTTTTCTGTTTCTGAATACGGGGTTACATCAAATGTCCATACTTCACCTGTGTCGGTTGTTACAATCTCAGCGTCTTCCCGGGCAATTGTTGTTGCGCATATAGAGTCCTTTGTTGTTATTTTATCGGGGTAGCCCAAAACGCTGACGGTTACAGGCACGGCCTCGCCTACTTCGCCTTTCACCGACTGGGTGTATGTTATTGATTCTGAATTGAGTTTATCAACAGGGACGAATTTAAACCCAATATCATCTATCATTTTTTTGCTATACTCCTCTGCTACCGTACCGGAATATCCGTAAATTACAGGCTGTTGCTTATAATTGTCTAAATCAGTACTAAACACAGCGCTTTCTAACTCTGTAACCTGTGGCGCTATATATATGTTTTTTAAATTATGACAACTTGAAAACATTGAGAAATACTTATGTGGTAGATTTTGTTCTACAACAGCTTTTTCAAGAGAAGTACACAAAGCAAAAACATATTTGGGGTCAGAATAACGACCGTAATGCTCATCGGTGATATCGGCAAAGAACTGCTCAAAAACCATATTTGATGAAACGCGTGCTTCCTTTAAACCGGTATTTAAAAAGCAACTGCTACCTTTTATAATTACTTTTTCCAGAGCGTATAAGGAGGATATATCGGTAAGTGCTGTGCAATAACTAAATGCATGTTGACGGAGTGTAAGCGTTCCCTCAATATCAAACACTACATTTTCAAGAGCAGTACATTCACTAAAAGCCCTGTCGCTGATAACTATATCACCTACACCGGTAAAAACTGCAGAGGTAAGGTTTTTACAACCATAAAATGCATCATCACTTATTACAAGGGGAGTTTCTTTGCTGTCTGCATTAAAGGTTACCGTACCGACTAATGTGTTGGCATAGTACTCTGACTTTTCAATTGTATCTGCACTTGTAAAAGTCAGGTCAACAGTCTTCCCTGCTGCAAATATACCAACCGGTATTGATGCAATTATCATCGCAGATATAGCTATAGCCACTACTATTTTCTTAACTGCTCTTTTCATAAATATCCTCCTAAGAGATCATTTGTTATAATGTTTCAACAATTGTAACTCTTTCAGGGGTAACTACACACCTGATAGTACCATCAGCGATTTTCTGCTCTATTGTGGTTTCATCATCACCCTCACTATAAATAACTTCTTTATCTACAAAACCATATTTTAACGAATTTGTATGATGGTTCTTATTCCTATAGAATGTTGTATTATTAAATGAAGCTATCGTGCCTACATCAGGATAGATAAAATAGGCGTTTGGCATTGTTGCACTATCAGAAGTACTGCCATTACCATGACGATATGCAACAAGGCAATTATTGAAATTGAAGTGAGATCTGTCAGCGTTATACCCTCTTAAAGTGATCATTGATTTGGTTCTGCCTTTTTGATTAACGAAAAACTGACAATCATCAAAATCAATGTTATAGCAATAGTACGGTGTATCTCCGGCGTCTGTTGAAACACCAAGGAAGCTTTCAGGTTCGTATGGAATATGCTCACTTAATGTACTTATAAAAATACAATTGCTAAAGTTCACATCAACAGGCACTTTATCCCCTATGCCCGTCAACATCTTATCATGGTTTGTACTATAAAACCATACGCCACCTGTACTGAAATAGCTGTTACGGATATCGGCATCAACTGAACCTCTGAAAATAATAGATGACCAACCACTTTCACCGGTACCCAGATTTTTTATACCCGTTTCTAACTTTCTCATAAGTCTGTAATAGAAAGTACTTGTACAATTGAAATTATCAATAAGTACATTCTTACAGTTGATAAGTTTTAAGCCAACGAGCACATTGGTCGCTACAATGTTTTTAACCTGAATATCTTTTGAAGGTGCACCTATCAACACAGCATTGTTACAATTTCGTATCTGAAGGTTTGAAAATACATTATCATGATTGTATGCCTGCTCTGCATTGGTATCTGCACAATGTTGGTGTATAGCATCACCTGCTGAATTCTCAAACAAGCAGTTATCAACAGTGATATTATAGCATGAACCACTAAGATAGATACAGTGTTGCTGCTTATTCACACTTAATGACCCGTCAAAATAACTGTTAGTAAATTCCACACCATTTGTGGACTTAAGCATAATCGGTGTACCTGATTTTAAAAACTTACAGTTATTGATTGACCAATTAAGGTTTTCTATATCCTGGCTGTATCCGGTTGAGTTTGTGATATGAATGTCATGCAGGAATCCGTCAAAGGTAACATTCTCAAACTTAAAATCTTTAAGCATGTGAGGATAACCGGTATCAAACTTAATGCACTGATCCATTCTTGGTGCAGTAGTTTCATTATACCTACCTTTAAATGTAAGGTTTTTGAAAGTAACATCTGTAATATCACAGTTTAAGTTAGCGTTAGTGATAACATCAAGGTTATAATCAGGTGTTGCCGTAGGGTCATTCGGATCATATGTAGGAATAGTTTTATAAGCGAGAATAGTAGAACCATTACCGTCAATACAGATATTTGATTTTAGCTTTAGTGGTTTGCCCACAGGATATATCAAGCCTTCTTTTAATCGCACACAATAATTAAAACAATCATAGGTGCAATTGGTAACATCATTTTCAAATAAAGTTACATTTTTTTGGCTGACTCTTCAATTTCAGTTGCTTTAGTGGCATCTTCCATTTCTTCAGCAGTGAAGCCTGTCATTGTTGTTACATAGCAGGGTTCAACAATTTCATTTGGCATTTCTTTAAGCTTAACCACACTTGATCTTGTATAATAATACTCACCGTCAAATATTACTTTATTGCCGAATCCTATATACTCACAAGGTACAATATCATAATATTTATATGCCGAATTTATACAACCATACTCATCATCGCCAAATGATAAGAATTTTGTTTTACCTTCGATTGAAAACTGATTTTCCTGAACAGTTGTTGCCTGATCAAAAAATACTTTGATACTCGGGAAAACTACTGTTTCATCAGGCGTCATCGTGTATCTGTCATCTGAGATGAAAGTTATACACTTAAGATTGTTTATAAAATTACCGAAGTCATTGTTTTTTATATCTAACTCATTACTCAAGCTGATTGTAAGGCGAACATTCGGCTCGGATTCGTTTATAGGGTTACCTTGCTCGTCAGTTGCTACTTCGAGATCTTCAAAAGTATAAGTAACTCTGACTTCGTTCCCGTCATTTTCTGCGTCAAACACAATCGGAGCAGGAATACCACTGTAAATCCTCTGATTGTCATCGTTAAAATATGAACCCCAGACTATAATTGCATTAAAGTCCCTGTAACTTTCTGCACCGCCGGGGAGCACAAATTCCCCAATTAACGATAACCCATCTTCACCTGTGGTAAACTCGTCATAATCAATGTTGACTGTTTCAACGGTTTTACCGTTGCCTGTTAAACAATTTATTTTATTGTTATATTCTGTTTCTTTATAATTTAATATCATATTTAGTCTCCTTTAAAATTCATAAATTTTCAGAGACTCTATATGCGCAATTACTCCCCCGTGGCATTTGCCACAATTCCACATTAGAGCATATTTTTGGATTTGTCAAGTGTTTTTTTATAAAAATTTTTTTATTTTTTTGCGTACACTAAAAAAGTGCAAAATCCGACTTTTTTATGTAAACTTTTTGTAAACTTTTGTTTTTGAATCCCCGTTTTGCATCCCTGAAGCAACAGTTATAAGGTATTTTTTAACTAAATTTTGAATAAATATATTGCAATACTTATTTAATTCGCCAATGACAAAAGCATCTGAAAGTGCTATACTAACACCCGCAAAGGAAGTGTATATTTTATGCAAGCATTACTTAGTTTATCTGTTGCCCTGTTCGCAGGTCTTATGCTTTCACGTTTAGCTAAATTGGTTAAACTGCCGGCAGTTACTGCATATCTTGTAGCAGGTATTTTAATCGGCCCTTATTTGCTCGGTGCGCTTAATGTTCCCGGTTTAGGCTTTACAAGCATGGCTGACATTAAAACTTATGAGATTATCCCTGATGTTGCTTTAGGTTTTATTGCCTTTTCAATCGGCAACGAATTCAGACTTGCTCAATTAAAGCAAACAGGCAAGCAGGCAACCGTTATCGGCATTTTTCAGGCAGTTATCACAACACTGATTGTTGACGCTGCACTTATCGGCCTTCACTTTTTAATCCCCGATAAGCTCCCTTTACCGTCAGCAATTGTTTTAGGTGCCGTTGCATCAGCCACTGCACCGGCGGCAACACTTATGGTTGTTCGTCAATATAAATCAAAAGGTCCGCTTACTGATATCCTTTTACCTATCGTTGCCCTTGATGACGCTGTGGGACTTGTTTTATTTGCCGTTTCTTTCGGCGTGGCAAAAGCACTGATTTCAGGCAGCGTGGATATTATATCTGTTGTTCTCGAACCGATTTTAGAGGTTGTTCTTTCACTTCTTCTCGGTTTTGTAATGGGTGTGCTTTTTACATTTTTCGAGAAGTTTTTCCACTCACGTTCAAAGCGACTTGCAATGTCGGTAACATTCGTTTTTCTCACTGTTGCATTATCAATGCTTGAGTTTGAAATCTGTGGCATTCACGTTGCATTTTCATCATTGCTTGTATGCATGATGTTAGGCACTGTTTTTTGCAATATGTGTGATTTTTCTGAAGAGCTTATGGACCGCGTTGATCGTTGGACAGCTCCGCTTTTCATACTGTTCTTTGTTATCAGCGGTGCAGAGCTTGAGCTCGCAACATTCAAAGACCCGATTGTTGTTATGATTGGCCTTGCTTACATTATATCCCGTTCTGCAGGTAAATATTTCGGCGCACGTTCAAGCGCAAAGGCTGTTAAATGCGATAAAAATATTGTTAAATACCTTGGCATCACCCTTTTGCCTCAGGCAGGTGTTGCTCTTGGTATGGCGCTCAAAGCAGAAACCTTGGGCAAAGAAGGTATGATTGTAACAAATATCATCTTATTCTCTGTTCTGATTTATGAGCTTGTCGGCCCGTTCCTTACAAAAGTTGCTCTTACTAAAGCGGGTGAAATCAAGCCCGAAGAGGCTATCAGCGCACGAACACCCGACAAAAACCCCGGATAAAAATTTATGCTCTTGCTGTTTTGGCAAGAGCATTTTTGATTGATTATAAGATTGATTTTACACAAAACGCGTGATATACTGAAAAGGTAATTTACGATATCAAGAGGTGCTTTATGAACTACGCAAAATATATTGACCCGATAATCGGAACTGTAGGTGACGAGGATCAGGAAGAAACAAGCTGCCACGGCGGTGGCAAAACTCACCCGGGCGCCTGTACCCCGGGCGGTATGGTGCAGATGAGCCCCGACACAATCACAGGCGGTGATAACGGCACGGGCTACAGCTATTGCCATAATACTATTGAGGGCTTCAGCTTTAATCATATGAGCGGTATAGGCTGGTACGGTGATTTAGGTAACCTGCAGATTATGCCGATTATCGGTGAAGCTTCATTAAGAAGCGGCACTAATGAATCCTCTATGCCCAAAAATTCTGAAGGTTGGCGCAGCAGCTTTTCACACGAAAAAGAAACTGCAAAAGCAGGATATTATTCTGTTTTTCTTGAAAGATATAACATTTTTGCAGAAGCTACTGCTACAGTTCACACAGGCCACCTTCGCTTCACTTATCCTGAAAGCGACAATGCCGGATTGATTTTTAACCTTTCCCGCAGAATCGGCGGTAAAGCAGATTGGCAGAGTGTTGAGATTGTAGACGAAACTCACCTGAAAGGTACAATCAGATGCACCCCTGCAGGCGGCGGTTTCGGTCACGGTCACGGCAATATCAGTTACAACCTGCATTTTTATTGTGAACTTTCAAAACCATATAAATCATGTGAGATTTTCAGCGATGAAGAATTGCTGGGCTTTCACAAAAAATATGAGGGTGAAGATGTCGGTGTTCTGTTAAGATTTGACACCGAGGCTGACGAACAGATTTCTCTTGTTACAGGCATTTCTTATGTTGATATTGAGGGTGCTCAAAATAACTTTAATGAAGAATACTGCACCTTTGACCGGGCTGAAGACAAGGCATTCTCTATGTGGAACGACGCCCTTGATATTGTAACTGTTGAAGGTGATAATCAGACTGACCTTACTGTTTTTTATACCTGCCTTTATCACACACTTCTTGACCCTCGTACCCATGTTGACTGTGACGGCAGATATACCGGCGCTGACGGCAATATTCATATAACAAAAGAATACTCTTACCGTACGGTTTTCAGCGGCTGGGATGTTTACAGAAGTGAGTTCCCCTTACTTTCTCTTATTGCCCCTGAAACCTTCAATGATGAAATAAATTCGCTCTTAAGCATCGCAGTTTTAACCAACTCTGCTCTGCCCCGTTGGGAGCTTGTAGGCATTGATGCCGGCTGTATGGTTGGCGACCCTGCCGTTATCGTAATTGCAGATGCATATATGAAAGGTATAAGAAACTTTGACGCTGAAACTGCCTATGCCTTTGCAAAAGCTAATGCTATGGGTACAACTGAATTAAACGGTAAACCTTTCAAAGCAAGGCGCGTTGACGCCCACAAGCTTGATACTCTCGGCTACAAGCCTGAGCTGTTGAGCGTAACTTTAGAGGAGCTTTATTCAGATTACTGCCTGGGCCGTTTTGCCAAGCTTCTGGGTAAGGATGATGACGCTGAATTCTTTAACAACCGCAGTATGAAATACAAGCGCAGCTTTAACCCTGAAACAGGCTTTATGGGACCACTTGATGAAGACGGTAATTTCATCCCTCCTGAAGAAGCAGAATACGATGAAGACGGTTGTGTTGAAAGTAATATTTATCAGCAATCCTGGTTTGCACCTCATGACCTTGACGGCCTTGTTGAGCTTTTTGGTAAAGAAAGATTTGTCGCTTTGCTCGAAAGATTTTTTGAATCAGCAGATTTCTCGCTTTTATGGAACGATGATTACAACCACTCTAACGAGCCTTGCCACAATGTAACCCACTATTTCAACTATGTAGGCTTACCTGAGCGTACACAATACTGGGTGCGCAGGGTGCAGAAAGAGGCTTACCGTTTAGGTGCTTTCGGTTTTTGCGGTAATGAGGATGTTGGTCAGCTGTCTGCATGGTATGTGCTCAGCGCAATAGGTTTTGCTCAGGTATGCTGCGCTGATGACAAATTCCAGATAAACTCCCCTCTTTTCAAAAAAGCAACCGTTAAGCTCAACCCCAAATATCACAAGGGCGAAACATTCACCGTTGAATGCGACAAAGACCCTCTTGAATATCCGTTCATAAATGAGATTTATCTCAACGGCAATAAAATTGACCGCACTTATCTTCACTATGACGAAATTATAAGCGGCGGTACACTTAAATTGATAATGAAAAAATAAAAGGAAACTCCTGTTACGTTACAATCAACATAACAGGAGTTTTGTTATCTTTCTTTGCCTTTTTTCCATTTACCGCTGAGCATAAAAACTGCGCCGATAAAAAACGGTGTGTACCCTGCCAGAGCATCGCCTAACCAGAAGCCGATATGTTCCATTTTGAACACCAGACCAAACAGCACTGATAAACCGATTCGCAGAATTATGCCGTCAAAAATTGCAGTAGCAAAATTGATTTTATATATACCGCTGCCGTTGATGAGCGCATTACTCGGTGCACGGAATGCGCTGCCGAAAAACATAAGCACTGCCACAGTAAGATAATCTTTTGCAACAGCTAAAACAGCTTTATCTGATGTAAAAAGACCAAATACTTTATCAGGGAATGCTACAACAATCACTGATGCCGCGGCAGACATACATAAGGTAACAGCAAAAATCGTAGCCATAATTTTAGGCACACGTTCAAATTTTTTAGCGCCGATATTCTGACCCACCATTGACGAACCTGCGGTATTGACCGAATTCGAAACAAGGTTACTTATACTGTTGACTTTGTTGGCAATACCTGCAAAGGCAGAGATTTCAACACCGTAAGAGTTTATCCATGAATTGACAAACATTTTTGAAAAATGGATTGATGCACTTTTGATAGCCATCGGTACGCCAAGCTTTATCAGGTCGGCAAGCATAAATTTTTCAGGATGAAAAAACCATTTAAGTTTAAAGCTGAGTTCAAATTCAGCTCTTTTTTTATAAAGAAAAGTACAGCAGCTTAAAAAGCTGACTGCCTGGCTGATAACGGTTGCCAAAGCTGCACCTGTTGCCCCCATTGAAAAGCCTATAACAAAAACGATATCAAGAATAATATTAAGCACAGCTGCAATTGCTATAAACACAAATGGGTGCTTTGAATCACCCATACCGCGAAGCACTGCGCTGACCATATTATAGCCATAAATAAAAACCATACCCACAATACAGACAGTTGAATATCCCAGCGCCTGGCCAAAAGCCTTTTCGGGTGTATTCATAAGAACGAGTATCTCCTGCCTGAAAACGAGGCATACTACGCTCATCACAACTGCGCTCACTGTCATAGCAGTAAACATTGTTGTAATAAATCTGCCTAACTTATCTTTTTTATCAGCACCTATGTATTGTGAAATTATTACCTGCCCGGCATTTGAAAAGCCCATAGCAATAAAGGTGAGAAAATTTGACACATCTCCGCCTACGCTTACACCTGAAAGACCTGCTGAGCCTAATTCGTGGCCGACAACAATCATATCAATAACATTATAAACAACCTGCAACAAACTCGATAAAAACAAGGGCGTTGCGAATGTAAAAAGGTGCTTCGGTATACTGCCCGTGGTGAAATCAACTATAAGAGATTTGCTTTTCATCCTTCACATTCCTTCTTTCTGCCAAATATTATATCATAAATTTTCAACTTTCAACAAAAAAATAATTTTTATCTTTTACTTTTCAGATTATTGTGTTATACTTAAATTTGTAGTTAAATGTGAAAGAGGTCCTGAATATGAGCAAAATCGGATTTGACAACAGTAAATATCTTTCAATGCAGTCTGAGCAGATTCGCAAACGCATCGCAGATTTCGGAGGTAAGCTTTATCTTGAATTCGGCGGTAAGCTATTCGACGATTTCCACGCTTCAAGAGTTTTGCCGGGCTTTGAGCCTGACAGTAAGATTAGGATGCTTACTGAGCTTAAGGACCAAGCGGAAATTATTATTGCGGTTAACTCTGCCGATATCGAAAAAAATAAGGTTAGAGGCGAC
>JBGVPE010000036.1:0-6017 GCA_045126895.1 Acutalibacteraceae bacterium
TACCGTTGACGAGCTGAAAAATCTTCTTTCCTGCTGCAGATATGCAAGAGAAAATCCCGACGCAGGGGAGGAATTCCGCAATCCCTACAATAAAGCAAGGATAGTCAGATATGACGATTCGGCGGTGATTTACAATATAGAAAAAATCTGAAAAATTTCCAATATTTTTATTGACAAGAGTAATGTTTTATGATATACTCCGAAGTACCGCATATTGAAGGCGGCGTATTTTGTTATGCCACAAGTGATTTTTAATCCGCCTTAAGATAGCGAGTCCATAATAAAGGAAGGTAAGAAAAATGTACGCAATCATTGTTACAGGCGGCAAGCAGTACAAAGTTGAAGCAGGCGAGACTGTTTTCATCGAGAAGCTTGACGTTGAAGCTGGCGACGAAGTTGTTTTTGACAAAGTTGTTGCAGTTGGTAAAGACGACGGTATTGTTGTAGGTGCTCCATATGTTGAGGGTGCAACAGTTACCGCAAAAGTAGAGAAAAACGGCAAAGCAAAGAAAGTTGTTGTTTTCACCTACAAAGCAAAGAAAAACGAGAAGCGTAAGAAGGGCCACAGACAGCCATACACTAAGGTTGAAATTTCTGCAATCAATGCTTAATTGACATGATTAAAGTCGATTTTTTCAGTCTTGGTGATTCACTTGAAGGCTTTGAAGTTTCAGGCCACAGCGGTTTTGCTGACGCGGGTGAAGATATTATCTGCTCTGCAGTTTCCTCAGCTGTGTATATGGCAGCCAACACTATAACTGATGTTGTTTGTCAGAGCGCCGATATCAAAGTCGATGACGGTTATTTATATCTTGTAACCGATATCACAAGTGAATCCCAAACGATTCTCAAAGGCTTACAACTGCATTTGATAAGCCTGTCAAAGGATTATCCCAAAAACATTAAAGTTAAAACATCTAAACGGAGGTGCCATAATGCTTAAAATCAACATTCAGCTTTTTGCTCATAAAAAAGGTATGGGTTCAACCCGTAACGGCCGTGATTCTGAATCAAAAAGACTCGGCGTAAAGCGTGCTGACGGTCAGTTTGTTCTTGCTGGTAACATCCTTGTTAAACAGCGCGGAACACACATCCACCCGGGCAATAACGTTGGCAGAGGTTCTGACGACACACTCTTCGCTCTTATCGATGGTAAGGTTAAGTTTGAGCGTGTAGGCAAAGACCGCAAAAAGGTTAGCGTTTACGCAGTTGAGCAGTAATTGCATACAAAAAAGCGTCCGTCAGGACGCTTTATTTTTTTATCCCCGTCTGAATTGTTGCCGCAACAGACGGGGTATATCAAGCGGATACCTGCTTAAAGCCGAATGCAGCTTCCTCAGGTAAAAACCACTGCATTCCGATATCCGCATGTTTTATTTTTTACATCCTTGTTCAGTATATGCAAAAATATTTTTCTTGACAAAAAACGAGCAGTCTTCTTAAGAAAACTGCTCGTTAATTTTATATATCGTTTTTAATTATATCCTCATAGGTTTCGCCTTTTACGATGAGCCTTGCCTGTCCGTTATTTACCATAACAACAGGTGGTCGTGGAATTCTGTTGTAATTGGATGCCATTGAGTAGTTGTAAGCACCTGTTGAAAGAACAGCTAATGTATCACCCGGCTGAACTTCAGGGAGCTTTACATTTTCCTGAATCAGGTCGCCGCTTTCACAGCATTTACCTGCTACTGTTGCGGTCAGGGTTTTACTGTCATTGATTTTATTAGCGCAAACAACTTCATAGGCAGATTGATATAAAATATATCTGGGGTTATCAACCATACCACCGTCAATTGAAACATAGTTTCTGATATCTGGTATTTTCTTAACAGAGCCTATAGTGTAAAGCGTCACGGCTGTTGCACCCACAATTGAACGGCCCGGTTCAATGAAAATGAAAGGTACGGGAAGATTGTACTCTTCAGCTTTAGCTTTTACAACCTTTGCAACATTGTTCATGTAATTGGAGTATGCTTCAGGTTTGTCACTCTCCAAATATTTAATACCGAAGCCACCGCCCAGATTAAGCTCGGTAAGAGTAACTCCTGTTTCTTTTTTGATATCGTTTATGAAATTCATCATAACTTCCGCAGCAAGTTCAAACGGGTCAATATCAAAAATCTGTGAACCGATATGACAGTGCACACCTTTAAGCTCAACGTTTTCCATTCCGAGAGCTTTTTTCACGCCTTCCATTGCTTCGCCTGTTTCAAGAGCAAGACCGAATTTTGAATCAATCTGACCTGTTCTGACAAAGTCATGGGTATGAGCATCTATACCCGGCTTGATTCTGAACATAATGCCGACTTTTTTGCCTTTCTGACCCGCAAGAGTGTTGAGAGTTTCAAGCTCTGTAAGGTTGTCAACAACGATTCTGCCTACGTCTGAATCAATTGCCTGCTCAAGCTCGTCATATTTTTTGTTGTTACCGTGAAAACAGATTTTGTCAGCAGGGAATCCTACGCTCAATGCAGTGTAAAGCTCACCACCTGAAACTACATCAATACCCATGTTTTCACTGTTGACAATTCGATACATTTCTTTACAGCTGAAAGCCTTGCTTGCATAAAGCACTCTGCCGTTACCGTCATAATTTTCTTCAATAGACTTGACGAAGCTTCTGCAATTTTTTCTGATTTCGTTTTCATCATAAACAATAACAGGTGTGCCGAATTCTTTTGCAAGTTCAACTGTATCAATACCACCGATAGTGAGATGATTTTTATCATTTATGTTTAAACAATCTGCAACAAACATAATTAACCTCCTGTAACAGCCTGAATGATAGCTGCGCGTATTTCTTCTGCACCGGTGCCTTTTGTGGCAGAGAACGGTATGGTAACAATATCACCAAATTCTGCAAGTTCTGTTTTTATATCTTCAAGTCTTTTGGCAGTTTCTGATTTATTGAGTTTATCACTTTTTGTCATAACAACTACAAACTTATAGTTATAATGCTTCAAAAAGCGCATCATATCAAGGTCCTGCTCAGTAACGCTGTGGCGCATATCGGTAAGCTGAAAAACAAGCTTAATATTTCTGCCTGAATTAAAGTAGCTTTCCATAAGCTCTGACCAACGGCGCTTTTCATCAAAAGAAACCTTTGCATATCCGTAACCCGGCAAGTCAACCATTTTAATGCCGTCACAGTCAAAAAAGTTAATGGTAACCGTCTTGCCCGGTACAGAGCTGACTCTTGCGAGATTTTTTCTGTTAAAAATCTTATTCAATAAAGAAGATTTTCCTACGTTGGATCTGCCCGCAAAAGCAATTTCGATATTATCTGATTCAGGGAGCTGTGCTGATACACCGTAAGATGTTTCAAATTTAACATTATTAAAATTCATTTAAACCACCTGCTCTTATAGTAGTGTAGGCTTTTTCGTTCTGAATATTAAGAGAAGCAGCAACTGACTTAGCCTGACCTCTGACGAGTGCAGTCTCAAAAACTTCGTTAAGCTCTTTTACTGCAACAAATTCAATTGCTCCCTTTACAACAGGGTCAATCTCATTTAAGTCAGGGATGTTTTTTTGAGGAATAATCACAGTTTTAATTCCCATTCTGTATGCTGCCATTGTTTTTTCTTTAAGACCGCCGATTGGAAGAACTCTGCCTCTTAATGAAATTTCACCTGTCATAGCAACCTGCTGATTAACAGGAATACCTGAAAGGGCAGAAACGAGAGCTGTTGCCATTGTTACACCTGCAGATGGGCCGTCTTTAGGCACAGCACCTTCAGGTACATGGATATGAATATCCTTTTCTTTATAAAATTTAGGGTTGATACCGTATTTGTCTGCATTGGCTCTGATGAAACTTACAGCTGCCAAAGCCGACTCTTTCATAACATCACCCAATGAACCGGTAAGCTCTGTTTTACCTGTACCGTCAAGAACGGCAACTTCAACCTGAAGCATTTCACCGCCTACGCTTGTCCATGCAAGTCCGTTGACAACACCGACCTGGGCACCCTCGTTGATAATCTCATCGCTGAATTTTGCAGCGCCCAAAAGCTCTTCTAAATCGGTGTGCTTTATGCTGACTCTTTTCTGAGCATCTTTTACAATTTTAACAGATGCTTTTCTGCAAAGAGAAGCAATTTTTTGCTCTAATTTTCTTACGCCTGCTTCTCTTGTGTATCCGTCAATCAAAGCATAAATTGCTTTGTCAGTGATTCTGAGATTATTGCCGTTAAGGCCGTGAAGCTTTTTTTGCTTGGAAACAAGGTGATTTTTGGCAATTCTGAATTTCTCTTCTCTTGTGTAGCTTGAAAGCTCAATAATTTCCATTCGGTCAAGAAGAGGGCCCGGTATATGTGATTTATCGTTAGCTGTTGTAATGAATAATGCTTTGCTTAAATCAAAGGGGATTTCAATATATCTGTCAACAAAAGTTCTGTTTTGCTCAGGGTCAAGAACTTCAAGCAGGGCAGAGGCAGGGTCGCCTTTGTAATCTGAACCCAATTTATCAATTTCATCAAGAAGAATAAGAGGGTTGTTGACTTTTGTCTGCTGAATCGCAGCGATAATTCTGCCCGGCATTGAGCCGATATAAGTTTTTCTGTGGCCTCTGATTTCTGCTTCGTCAGAAACACCACCCAATGAAATTCTTGCAAATTTTCTGCCCAGTGCTTCTGCAACGGATTTAGCAATTGATGTTTTACCCACACCGGGAGGGCCGACAAGGCAAAGAATCTGCGCTGACGGTGAATCAGTAAGCTTTTTAACTGCAAGAGATTCAATGATTCTTTCTTTTACCTTTTCAAGACCTGTATGATCACGGTCAAGAATTTTCTGCGCATTTTCAAGATCAAGGTTATCTGTTGTGGTATCATTCCACGGAAGGTTCACACATGATTCAAGATACATTCTCAAAACATTTGCTTCAGGGGACTGATACTGCATTTTTTCAAGCCTTGAGCATTCTTTAAGGAGCTTGTCTTCACTTTCGGTGCTCAGACCGAGAGTAAGAATCTTTTCTTTAAGCTCGTTGCTTTCTTCTTCAGGGGAGCCACCGTCATTAAGCTCTTTTGAAATAACCTTCATCTGCTCATGAAGATAATATTCACGCTGACCTTTGTCAATCTGCTCCTGAACCTTATCGTTGATTTCACTTTCAAGCTTAAGAAGATCACCTTCTTTTGCAAGTCGGTAACACATCTTTTCAAGCCTTGCAACAGGGTCAAACTCGTTGAGAATTTTTTGTCTGTCGTTATATTCAAGCATAATATTGCCTGCAATATAGTCAGCCATCTTACCCGGATCACGGGTTTCGAGTATATTAAGTATAATATCAGGCGGAAGCTGAGGAGCATACTCTGCATACTCTTCAAACAAATCTTTTGCGTGGCGAACAAGTGCTAAAGAATAGTCGTGCTTTTCTGTTTTAATTGCTGAATCATTCTTCGGCTTTACTTCACACACCAGATAATCTTTTTCTAATAAAACAGAGCAAAGCTTAGCTCTGCGGATACCCTCAACAGAAATCCTTATGTTTTCACTGTTAGGGATTCGCAAAACATGATTTACCTTAGCTATTGTGCCGACTTTGTAAAGCTGCTCGTAGCTGGGGTCGTCATCTCTTATATCTTTTTGTGTAACAAGAAAAATTTCCTGATCACCGGTCATTGCAGCTTTGAGTGCAGCTATTGACTTTGGTCTGCCCACATCAAAACTGATGTTCATTCCCGGGAAAACAACCAATCCTCTCAATGCAACAGTAGGCATTGATAAGGAGATTGGTGATGCTGTAATCAAATAAATCACTCCAAAAAGGTTAAAAATAAAAATTACAATCATTATAATACAAACTGTATGATTTTTCAACAAAATTAAGCAAAAAAAGAACAGGGTATCGTTCGCTGACACCACATAAGGAAGTATTTGTTTCTCGAACAAAATTCCTTGCATCATCACCAAAAGCCTCGCAAGGCGGTAGCCTTGCTGCATTTTTGGCTTCAATTCAAGTAATTTTGTTTTTCTACGAAACTGCGTAGCACTTTAAAATGCGAAAT
>JBGVPE010000037.1:0-8227 GCA_045126895.1 Acutalibacteraceae bacterium
CTGAATCAGTTAAAGCTGTTACAGATGCAAACGCTGCAATCGAAGCATTCCTTGCAGGCGATGTTGACAGCACAAATCAGGCAGAGCTTGATGCACTTGTAGATGTACTTGATGCAGCAATCAAAAACCTTGCATTAAATGCATACTTCCAGGCAAATGCAGAAACAGATTGTAAAATTGCTGACGGTCTTATCACAGGTCTTCAGACAAGACTTACACTCAAACTCCTTCAGGATACATACCTTGATTATGCAGGTGTAACAGTAACAGCAACAAATCCTACCGGCGGACGTTTCCTCGGTACAGGTTCAGTTGTTACAGTAACATATCCTACAGGTGAAGTTGAGACATATACAATCGTAATCTACGGTGATATGAACGGTGACGGTAATGTTAACACAACTGACGTTACAAACCTTAGCTTGCATATTTCAAAGAGCACAGCAATCACAGCAGCTCAGAGAAAGGCTATGAACCTTGACGGCAGCCGTCGTGTAGACACAACAGACTTGTCAAAACTTAAGCTTGCTATCAAGAACAACACTGCTATAAATCAGGCTAACCCTGCTTTATAATCAACTAAAATCGAGACCACTCCGTAAGGAGTGGTCTTTTTTTTTGCTTGACGGTGTATCTTAAATGTGTTACATTATTTAAAATACATTTTATCGGAAGGAAAAATATGAGCCGAATATTATTTCCGCAAGTTGTTTTTATTATTTTTATGTGTGTGTGCTATGTGTTTTTGAAGTGCAGGGCAGATAAAAATAATAATACTAAAAAGTTTGCTAATACATGCGCAATTCTTTTAATTATATATATTTCTGCTATGGTTTATCTTGTAGCGGGGGACAGGCAGGGCACTGTTGAGTGCGGTCTTGAATTGACCCCGTTTGAGTCATATAAGCTGGTTCTGACAAAGTACAATTCAGTTGATATACTTGTGCAGATTTATCAGAATATATTGCTTTTTATTCCGTTAGGTATTTTGTTGCCCGAAACATTGTTTTTAAGAGGTAAAAAATTCACAGCACCATTGGTAGTGTTATTGGGCAGTTTCGTGAGTTTTGTTATTGAATTAGCTCAGTTCACCTACTCAATAGGCTATAGTGAAGCAGATGATATCATTAACAACACATTAGGCTGTGTTATCGGATGCGGTGTTTTCTTTTTTGTTGATAAAGTTTCAGTTGATAGTGATGGTATCAGGCTGAAGCGCGGTTGGTTATACGGTTTGTTGCCTGCTGTTGTTGTGGTTGGTATAATGGCAGGGATTGTGATGTACCGCGAAGCAATTCTTTTTCATTTATAATTGACAATGTTATAATATATTTGTAAAATAAAGCAGTCGGTTTAGTGCCGACTGCTTTTAAGGTGGTGAATCAGTTGGTAAAAGATTTAACTCACGGCAGACCTATGCCGTTGATTCTGAAATTTTGTCTGCCCTTGTTTACAGGTAATCTTTTTCAGCAACTATATAATCTGGTTGATACAATAGTAGTTGGCAAGTTTGTAGGTACAACTGCATTATCTGCTGTTGGTTCAGTCGGGTCAATTAACTTTATGGTTATAGGTTCAATACTCGGTTTTTGTGCAGGTCTTGCTATTCCTATTGCTCAGGCTTTCGGAGCGGAAGATTATAAAAGAATGCGCAAAATTATGGCTCACATCACATATATAGCTATTGCTCTGAGTGTGGTGATTACAATTGTAACGGTTGCTTTTACCGATTCTGTTTTGCGGCTGATGAATACGCCTGATGATATTTTTGACTATGCTCACGATTATATCAGTATAATTTTTGCAGGTATTCCGGCAACGGTTTTATATAATGTTCTTGCAAGTGTTATTCGGTCAGTAGGTGACAGTAAAACACCGCTTTATTTTCTGATTGTGTCATCAGTTATAAACATTACTCTTGATTTGTTGCTTGTTGTGTATTTTGATATGGGCGTAAAAGGTGTTGCTGTTGCAACCGTAACATCCCAGGCTGTTTCAGGTATACTTTGCCTTATTGTCGTTAAAAAGAAATTCAGAATACTCCATTTTTCACGGGAGGATATGAAGCCTGAAAAGAGAATTTTCAAAAAGCTGATCTGCATCAGTCTGCCTATGGCACTGCAATTTTCAATTACCGCTATGGGAACAATCATGGTGCAGACCTGTGTTAATGCCTTAGGCTCAGAACTTATCGCAGCAATAACCGTAGGTTCAAAAATCGTTAATTTATTGGGTACACCTTCTGAAACAATAGGTCTTACCATGGCTACTTACAGCGGTCAGAATCTTGGCGCCGGTAAAATTGACAGAATTAAAAAAGGCGTAAAGTGTGCTGTGATTTTAGGCGTGATTTATTCATTTATTGCATTCTTTTTATCAAAATACGGTGGTCCCTATGCTGCGCTTATGTTCCTTGATGAATCAGAAACCTCTATTTTGTCAACAATTACAGAATATTTCGGCATTTGTGCATGGTTCTATTTTGCACTTACGCTTATATTTATATTAAGAAATACTTTGCAAGGTATGGGCATGAGCCTGATAGCTATGACCGGGGGAGTGTTTGAACTGGTTGCAAGAGGGATAGTTGCTTTTGGCTTTATTACAAAATATGGTTTTATTGCGGCTTGTTTTTCTAACCCGATAGCGTGGATAGCTGCAGATATCCTGCTTGTTCCCGCATACCTTTATCAAATAAAAAAACTGCAAAAAAAGATGCCACTCAAATCAGATTGAGTGGCATTGTTTTATTTATTTGAAAGATAGTCATCAATGGCTTTTGCTGCTGTTTTACCTGCGCCCATAGCAGAGATTACCGTTGCTGCGCCTGTAACTGCATCACCACCTGCATATACACCGTCTTTGGTTGTTGCACCTGTGGTTTCTTCAACGATTATTCCGCCACGCTGATTTACCTCAAGACCTTTGGTTGTTGACTTGATGAGAGGGTTAGGCGATGTTCCGATTGAAATGATAACAGTATCAACATCAAGGATGAATTCACTGCCATTAACCTCAACAGGACGGCGACGGCCTTTTTCGTCAGGCTCACCGAGCTCCATTTTAACGCATTTTATACCGGTAACAAAGCCGTTTTTAGGGTCGCGGCGGTCATCGGGGTTGTTATAACCAAGAATCTCAACGGGATTGTTAAGGAGCCTGAAATCTACGCCTTCTTCAACAGCGTGCTGCACTTCTTCATGACGGGCAGGTAATTCCTCCATAGAACGGCGATAAATAATATAAACATTATCAGCACCCAGACGAAGTGCGGTTCTTGCTGCGTCCATAGCAACATTACCGCCGCCGACAACAGCAACATTGCCGCCTTTCATAATAGGGGTAACAGGTGATTCGTTATAAGCCTTCATCAGATTAGAGCGAGTGAGAAATTCATTTGCAGAATAAACACCCTTGTATGATTCACCGGGGATACCCATAAAATTAGGGAGTCCGGCACCTGTACCGATAAAAACAGATTCATAGCCGTCATCAAAAAGCTCATCAACAGTAAGGGTTTTGCCGATGATGATATTTGTCTGAATTTCGACACCCATAGCTTTAAGGTTGTCGATTTCTTTTTTTACGATAGCTTTGGGAAGTCTGAATTCAGGTATACCATAAACAAGAACGCCGCCTGCAGTGTGCAACGCTTCGAATATTGTGACCTTATAACCTTTTTTAGCGAGGTCACCTGCGCAGGTAAGGCTTGACGGACCTGAACCTACAACCGCAACCCTATGTCCGTTAGGTTGGGCAACAGCAGGTATGGCGTCAGAATGAGCATTGTGCCAGTCAGCAACAAAGCGTTCAAGTCTGCCGATACCTACGGGCTCACCTTTGACACCCCTTACACATTTGGATTCACACTGATTTTCTTGCGGACAAACTCTGCCGCACACAGCAGGTAAGGATGAAGTGTGATGGATTATCTGATATGCGCCCTCAAAATCACCCTCTTTGATTTTTGAAATAAATTCAGGAATATGGATGTTTACAGGGCATCCTGTAACACAAAGAGGATTTTTACAGCTGAGACAGCGTAATGCTTCGTCAACAGCAGTCGCTTCGTCATAGCCTAAATCAACCTCAAGGAAGTTGTGCGCACGGACTTCGGGACTCTGAGACGGCATTGGATTTTTTTTAAGATTCATATTATTCTGAGGCATTATTTTACCTCCTTGCTTAAAAGATTGCAGGTTTCTTCATATGCATGGCGTTCAAAGTCATTATACATAGTGCTTCTCATCATAACCTCGTCAAAGTCCACCTCATAGCCGTTGAAATCAGGGCCGTCAACGCAGGCAAATTTGGTTACCTTTTTACCGTCACGGTTAAGAGTGAGTCGGCAGCCACCGCACATACCTGTGCCGTCAATCATAATCGGGTTCATTGAAACAGTGCAGGGGATACCTGTAGGTCTTGTAGCGTCAACAACGAATTTCATCATAATCATCGGGCCGATTGTAATAACTTCATCAAAGGTTTCGCCTGAAGCAAACATTTCATTAAGCGGTTCACATACATTACCTTTTGTGCCGTGTGAACCGTCATCTGTCATAACATAAAGCTTTTGTGAAACAGCTTTGAATTCATCTTCAAGTATAAGAAGGTCTTTTGAGCGGAAACCGATGATGGATGTAACCTGACATCCTCTTGCATAAAGCTCCTGAGCAATAGGTAAAGCGATAGCGCAGCCAACACCGCCGCCTATGATACATACTTTTTTCAGACCGTCAATTTTAGTAGGTACACCTAAAGGACCTGCAAAGTCCTGGATGTAGTCACCCGCATTTTTCTGACTTAATTTTAAGGTTGTAGCACCAACTGCACGGAATATAATTGTAATAATGCCGCTTTCTCTGTCATAACCTGAAATGGTCAAAGGTATTCTTTCACCGTCTTCATCAACTCGCAGAATTACAAATTGACCGGGCTGAGCTTTTCTTGCTACAAAAGGGGCTTCAATATCCATTAAAGTAACGCTTGGGTTGAGAACCTCTTTCTTTAAGATTTTATACATCAAAAATCGCCTCTTTAAAGAGAAGTTATATCAATAATATTATACAGCTTTTACGGGTAAAGTTCATATGCCAAAAATGAATAATCATAATCGGATTTTATTTTGCTTTTTTGTAAAGATGCACAAAGCAAACCCCATAACTTTGTGATAATATCCAATGCTACAAATTATATAACATATTTCAGGATTTTTCAACAGTATTTTTTCGCCTTGACAATGAATAGGTGTTATGATATAATACAACAAATTTAATCAAAGGCTGTGAAGAGAAGCAGTAGCAAAAATAACCCCTTACAGAAAGTTGCCGTTTGATGAGAGGCGCAAGGTAGTTTTTTGTGAATTCATCTTGGAGCTGCACACTGAACGGGCAACCCAGTAGGCTGTGACGGCAGCACACCGTAATCTGTGCAGGAGTATCGCGACAGCTGTACTCCCCGAGGCTGTCAATGTGAATTGACGGTGAATAAAGGTGGTAACACGGGTTCAACTCGTCCTTTTGGCAACAATGGGGCGAGTTTTTTGTCTTTTTGTTGTGAATTCAATTTTTATAAGGAGTGTAAAAATGGAGAACAGAATCAGAGAATTAAAAGCTCAGATTGAGAGTGATGCTGCCGGTATCACTCAGCTTGATGAACTTAAAGAAGTTCGTTTTAAATATCTGAGCAAAAACGGAGCTATACCTGCACTTATGAAACAGCTTGGCTCACTTTCAAAAGAAGAAAGACCTGCTGCAGGTAAAGTTATTAACGAATTTAAAGTATGGGCAACAGAGCTTTTTGATAACTATGAGCAGGAGCTTGGCAAAAAAGCTCTTATGATGAGATATGAAAAAGAAGCTGTGGATGTTACTATGCCTTCCAAAACACGCAAGGCAGGTCATCTCCACCCTGTAACACTTGTAAGAAACGAGCTTATTGACGCTTTTACAGGTATGGGCTTTACTGTTTTTGAAGCACCTGAAATTGATGATGATTTCCACAATTTCACAGCTTTGAATGTTTCTGCAGATCATCCTGCAAGAGATAAGCAGGATACTTTCTATATCACCGATGACCTTTTGTTGAGAACTCACACTTCAACAGGTCAGATCAGAGCTATGGAAACTATGAAACCACCCTTTAAAATCATTTCTCCGGGCCGCGTTTTCAGATGTGATGATGACGGTACACATGCACCTATGTTCCACCAGATGGAAGGTCTTGTTATTGATAAAAATCTTTCATTGTGCGACCTTCAGGGTCTTCTTGATACATTGGCAAAAACTGTTTTTGATTCTGAAACAAAAACACGTTTCCGCCCATCGTTCTTCCCATTCACTGAGCCAAGTGTTGAGGTTGACGTTACCTGCTGTGAATGCCACGGTGCAGGCTGCTCACTTTGTAAAGGCACAGGTTGGATTGAAATCCTCGGCGGCGGTGTAGTTAACCGCAAGGTTATTGAAAATTGCGGACTCGATGCTGACGAATATTCAGGTCTTGCATTCGGTACAGGTCTTGACCGTATCGCAATGCTCAAATATGGTGTAAACAACATTCACCTTCTTTATGACGGTGATGTAAGAATTTCAGATCAATTCAGAAAGTAAGAGAGGTGATTTATAATGTATTTACCAATGAGCTGGTTAAAAGAAATGGTTGATTTGCAGGGTATAGACACTCAGACAATTGAGGATAGCCTTTTCTCCTGCGGTCTTGAGGTTGAAGAAAGAAAACCTGTTGCAGCTGATGTTGAAGGGATTAAGGTAGGCGTTATAAAAGAAATCACTCCTCATCCTGATTCTGACCATATGGTTATCTGTATTGTTGACTGCGGTGAATTCGGTACAGATATTCAGATTGTTACAGGTGCATCAAATGTAAATGTTGGTGACCATGTACCTGTTGCACTCCCCGGTGCAAAGGTTTACGTGCGCAAAAAGGGTGACGAAAGCGGCGCACATGAAATTATGACTATCAAAAAAGGTAAGCTTCGCGGTGTAGAGTCAGACGGTATGCTTTGCTCAGGTGAAGAGCTTGGTATCGATGATGACTGGTATGACGGTGCATCAGTTTACGGCATTATGATGCTTGGTGAAGATGCTCTTGCAGGTATGGATGTTAAAGAGTATCTCCAACTTGATGATGAAGTGTGGGATATTTCTGTTACAGCTAACCTCCCTCACTGTCAGTATGTTTACGGTGTTGCAAGAGAATTAGCAGCTTTGCTTGACAGAAAGCTCACTCCTCCTGATTTTACTTATACAGCTGTTGAAGAGGCAAATAACAATAATATTACAGTTGAGGTTTCGGCACCTGACCTTTGCCCGAGATATGTTGCTCATTTTGTTAAAGATGTTAAAATTGAGCGTTCACCGTTGTGGATGCGCCGCCGCCTTAAAATGTGCGGTATCAACTCAATCAGCACTTTTGTCGATATAACAAACTATGTGCTTGTTGAAATGGGTCAGCCTATGCACGCTTTTGATATGGCAAATGTTGCCGGTGAAAAAATCGTTGTAAGACGTGCAGATAACGGTGAAAAAATCATAACACTTGATGAAAAAGAGTTCACCTTAAACAGTGAAAATCTTGTAATCTGTGACGGTGAAAAACCTGTTGCACTTGCAGGTATTATGGGTGGCCTTAACTCTGAAATTAAAGAAACAACAAAAGATGTTCTCTTTGAATCAGCTAAGTTTGAAAGAGGCAACATCCGCCGCTCTTCAAGAGCGTTGGGTCAGAGCAGTGACTCTTCTCACAGATTTGAAAAAGGTGTTGATGAATATACAACAGGCCTTGCTATGAGCCGTGCTCTTCATCTTGTTGAGGAGTTAGGCTGCGGTACAGTTTCTGCTACTCATATTGATGCCGATGCAAACCCTGAAAGAGAAAGCCAGAAGGTTGTTACAACATTCAGTGCAGTCAATGCAGTTCTCGGTATCGAAATTGATAAAGATACAATTACTGATATTCTTAAGCGTCAGAACTATTCTGTTGAGATTGACGGTGACAATCTTATTGCTGTTGCCCCTGCATACAGAACAGACATTGAAGGCACACCTGCTGACCTTGCAGAGGATGTTATCAAGGTTTATGGCTATGACAACATCGTGCCTAAGTTTATGACAAATGCTGTTATCACAAGCGGCGGACTTTCAAAGAAACAGAAAACTCTCAATAAATTCAAAGATTGTATGGTTTCACAGGGCTTTAATGAGCTTATAAA
>JBGVPE010000038.1:0-2105 GCA_045126895.1 Acutalibacteraceae bacterium
ATGTAACCAGCAGAAACGGATTTTTTGAAGCTACAGAAATTAAAACAATGTTAGCTTTTATGAAAGCAATTGATAACCCTCTGCTTGATATACCGTTGGTTACTACAATGCTTTCACCTGTGTTCGGTTTTACACCTGATGAGCTTGCAAAGCTCAGGATAGACAGCAGAAATACATCTTATTACGGATGTGTTGTAAACGCTGCCGATAACGGTAATAAGAAGTGTGCGGCATTTATAAATGAACTGCGTAGATTCCGTACTCTCAGTGCAACTTTAGGTGCAGGTGAATTTTTAAGAGAGTTACTTTATTCTACAGGCTATGATTCTCTTGTATGTGCAATGGCTGGCGGGTCTCAGAGAAGAGCTAACGTCACCTTGCTTTTGGATTATGCCGAAAAATATGAGCAGTCCGGTCACGTTGGTCTTTCAGGCTTTTTGCGCTTTATTGAAAGGGTAGAGAAGCAGAAAGGTGATATGGAAATAGCGAATGAAATATCTGAAAATGCAGATGTTGTCAGAATTATGAGCATTCATAAAAGTAAGGGTCTTGAGTTCCCTGTATGTATTCTTGCTGATTGTTCAGGCGATTTCAATAAAGAATATGTTAAAGGCAACGCTACATTCCACCCTAAATACGGTATCGGTTTTAAAAGAATTGACGGCTATCGCCGTTATGATACACTCAGTCAGAAAGCTGTTCAATTGGCAACAGAACGCTCTGAACGCTCCGAAGAATTAAGAGTTTTATATGTTGCTCTTACAAGAGCTAAAGAAAAACTTGTTTGTATATTAAGACAGGATAATCCTCAAAAGAAAATTGAAAAACTTTCCTCCGAGTTGACAAGCGGTGAAAAGCTACACCCCTATTCAGTTCTCAACGCAGGTTCAATCAGTGATTGGCTTTTGCTTTCTTCAATCCGTCATCCTGACTTTGCACTTTCAACGGGAGTTCTGCCTTCAGGGAACCTTAAGTGTGATTCAAAGCTTTGTGTTAAAATGTTTGAAGGCACTTTAGGTGAATCTGTTGACGAAGAAAAATCAGAATCGTGTTATGAGGTTGACGAAAGTCTGCTTACTTTAATTAAAGACAGACTTATGTATGAATATCCTTACGGCAATCTTTCTGATATTATTGCAAAAGTTTCACCATCTGAGCTTGAAAGCAACGAGACTACGGCAGAGCATTTTTTGAGAGTAAAACCACAGTTTTTGTTAAAAGACGGTATGAATTCCGCATCAAAAGGTACAGCTGTTCACAAGTTTATGGAGTTTTATGATTACTCTTATAACGGTGATGTAAAAGCTCAGGCAATAAGAATGGTTGAAAATAATAAACTTTCAAAAGCAGAAGAGCAGGTTCTTGATTATCCGTCTTTAAGCAGATTTTTTGAGAGTGATATTGCAAAAGAAATTGCTGCATCTCCAACTGTTCTGCGTGAAAAGAAAGTGACAATAACCATACCTGCAAATGAAATCTATCCTGACATAAATCCAAATGCAGTGGATGAGGTTATTGTTGTTCAGGGTTATATTGACTGTGCTTTTGAAAAGAACGGTAAATGGGTAGTTGTTGACTATAAAACAGATAAAGTTGATAATGTTGAAGTTTTACGTGACAGATACAGAAATCAGCTTAAAATGTATGAGAGAGCCCTGTCTGAATGCACAGGTAAAGAGGTTGAATGCACTGTAATATATTCACTGCATTTAGGTCAGACTGTTATTCTTTAATTTATACAAAATAAAAAACGCTGATAGTTAAAATCTATCAGCGTTTTTATTATTCCCATGTTTTCCAGATTTCGGGTTTATAACCTACAGTTGCAACTTTACCGTTTCTGACTATAGGGGTTTTGAATATTGTCTGATTTTCAAGTAGCTTTTCTTCTTTGGCTTCGCGTGATGCAAGGTATTCTATAAAGCTGTCTTCATAAGCTTTTGTGCTTTTGTCAACCAAATCATCAAAGCTGCCGATTGCTCTTAAAATATTGTTATATTCACCTTTGCTCATGCCGAATTTTGCAAGGTCAATAAATTGATATTTAATTCTTCTTTCTTTAAAATAACGTTCAGCTTTCTTTGTGTCAAAGCATTTTGATTTAC
>JBGVPE010000039.1:0-20400 GCA_045126895.1 Acutalibacteraceae bacterium
TGAAGAACAGTATTCTCTTCTCGGTACGATTGAGGAAGAAGACAGAACGCCCTCACTTTCTCAGGCAGTCCGTTTCAAAAAGTTAAGTCAGGCGGGTGAGCTTTCTGATGAAAGCATTGAAACCATAATGCAGGAGGACAAGGCAAATCAGAAGCCTATGTTCAAGGTTTCTATGGAAAGATTACAGAAGGTCGCACCTAAGGTTAAGGATAAAGATTTTGAAGATTTCGTACTGAAAGCCTGTGAGCATTATTACAGGTATCTTCAGCGACAGCGAAACAGGGATGCGAGATAATCCGCACATTTGTCAAGGAGGTAATATATGAATAGTATAGATATAAGCAAAAACCCTGATTACTGTTTTGCGGCTTTGAAGCTTATTGAACAGTTATTCAGAGATGGTAAAATCCCCGAATTTATGTTCCGCAATATCCTTAATGATTATGCGGACATTGTTGATGTAACTGAGTTCATCAAGGGGAATCACAATCAGAAAAAGGAGGAATATACTTGTTAAATACTAATGTATTAAAAAGTCCCGAATATCAGAGGCGACGACGGGTGGCTATATATGCCCGTGTTTCTACCGAGCACGAGGCTCAGCTTTCAGCTCTCGGAAATCAGCTTGATTGGTACAAGCCTATACTTGCAGCGAACCCTGATTGGGAGCTTGTGAGAGTGTATGTTGATGAGGGTATCACCGGTACCTCTGCACAAAAGAGGCCGCAGTTTATGCAAATGATAAGGGATGCAGAGTCGGGCGAATTCGATTTGATTATTACCCGTGAGGTTTCCCGTTTTGCAAGAAATACCGTTGATACACTGCAGTTTACCCGTGACCTTAAAGCAAACGGTGTTGAGGTGTTCTTCCTGAACGATAACATCAAAACCTTTGACTGTGACGGAGAACTGCGACTTACTATTATGGCTACTCTTGCTCAGGATGAAAGCCGTAAGACCTCTATCCGTGTAAAAAGCGGTCAGCAGACCTCAATGGAAAACGGTACCTTCTACGGCAACGGAAACATTTTAGGCTACAGAAGACATCAGGAGCTTCTGCCCGATAATAAGAAAAAGGTTGATTTCTTTATTGACCCTGAACAGGCAGAAACGGTTAAACTCATTTATGAGATGTATCTTGCGGGTCACGGTATGAAAAAGATAAAAGATGAGCTTGAACGCCAAGGCCGTAAAACAGCCACGGGTAAAAGCAGATGGTATGAAACTGTAATCGGTCACGTGCTGAAAAATTCTTTTTATTGCGGTATCATAACCTACCATAAAGAGTTTACGCCTGATTATCTTACACAGAAAAAGATAAAGAATTACGGTGACATTGAATTAGTACAGGTGAAAGGCAGACATGAGCCTATAATATCAGAAGAAGACTTTGAAAGGGTGCAATTAATTATGGCAAGTAAAACAGCAAAGCTCAAAAATCTCAACACAGGCAGAAGAACCGAAACGGGCAAAAGACCGAGAACAACAGTATGGGGGAAGCTTCTCATTTGTGAATGCGGTCATAAATTCAACACAAGACTTTGGGACAGAGATGACCGACAGAGAAGCTACGGGTATCAGTGTTACAGTTCTGTCCGTACAGGCTCTTATGAAAGCAGAAAAAAGAGAGGGTTGCCTCTTGAGGGTATATGCCGAACACCGATGATACCCGAATGGAAGCTGCAGCTTATGGCAAATCACATTTTCAGAAATTACCTTGCCGATAAAGAAAAGGTGTTAGCTCTTGCAAATTCAATGCTTGAGGCTCATATCAATGACACTGATGAAATCATTGATTATTCCAAAATTATTGAGGAGAAGAAACAGGAGCTAGAAAAGCTTACAAGGAAGCTTGATAATTATATTGAAATGAGAGCAGAGGGCGAAATCAGTAAAGAGCAGTTCACAGCCAAAACTGCTGATACCAAAGCTGCAATATCAAAGCTCAAGGCTGAGATAAGTGAAATGGAAGCCTTGTCGGGTGAACCTACAGAAACAGTGCCGGATTATAATGAAAAGCTGACGGTTCTTCAATATGCGTTGGAGCAGTACACCCAAGCTGATGACAGCGACATCCCCGAAAGCGTTATTGAAGCCTTTGTTGTGAAGATTGTGGCTAAGCAGGACGGCTTTGATTGGTATCTCCGCTTTGACGGTGACCCGAATGACCCTCTTCACCTGAAAACTGAAGGAAAAAGGAGAAAAACCACCTCTGTTGTGTCAGAAAGTGCTGTTTTTCCAACCAAGGTTGATAGCACCACAGGCAGCTATCAAAGGTTAATCTATGAATATCGGAAGGTTGCATAAATAACTAACGAATCCCCATCGAGAAATCGGTGGGGATTTTTATTGAAAGAAACAATGTAATATGGTATGCTTTTTACAAAGTTGTTCTGTAAAGTTAAAAGGAGAGAATATCATGAATGTTTTATCAATCGGCAACAGCTTTTCACAAGATGCACAACGGTATCTGCATCAGATTGCCAAGGTGGATGGTGTGGATATTCATTGTTTTAACCTCTATATCGGTGGCTGTCCGTTATCAAAACATTATCAGAATATGCTTAGTGAAGAGCGAGCATATACTCTTGAAATGAATGGTAGCAGCACCGACTTCAGTGTATCTTTGAAAGAAGCTTTATTAAATCGCGATTGGGATGTTGTTACTATTCAGCAGGTTAGTTCTCAATCACCGAATTATGATACTTATCAACCATACCTTGATGAGTTAGCGGGTTATATAAGACATTTTGTTCCTAAAGCTAAAATTGCTATTCATCAAACCTGGGCGTATGAACAAGGAAGTAAAAGGTTGAATGAAGAATTAAAATATAGTGATTACAAAGAAATGCTTGATGATATTATAAAATCCTACCGCAAAGCAGCAGAGCGCATCGGCGCGGATTTTATTATCCCGTCGGGCGAAGTGTTTGATGCTATGCTGGAAAATGGCATAGAAAAAATTCATCGCGATACTTTTCACGCAAGTCTTGGGCTTGGCAGATATGTGCTTGGACTTATTTGGTACAAAATATTAGCTGGCAACGATGTTTCTGATAATACCTTCTGCAACTTTGATGAAGAAGTTTCTGCCGAACAGATTGAAATTGCAAAAAAGTGTGTAACAGAAGTTGCCGATAGGTATGATATTTAGATTCTCTCTGCTTCACAGGCAGATGTTAAAGAAATGTAATTCCTCACGAATTTGTTTCGTGCGTAATACAATAACGAATCCCCTTGGAGCAATCTGAGGGGATTTTTGTGTATAGTCCGATTTTTGGGACAGTGAATAAGCGTTGACTATTGAAATTAAAGATGGATTGATTTAAACTGTTGATATAATGATATTTTACTAAAAGAAAAAGAGGGTTATTATGTCAACGATAAGAACTATTAAATGCATATGTTCAGTTTGTGCAGAGGAATCAGAACAACGTGTACTTGCATCGTCTAATCGATTTGGTGCTTCTGATTTAGATTTACGTCCTCCTGAAATGTTAAGGAGTACTATGTCTTTTTGGATACAAGAATGTCCACATTGTGGTTATGTTTCAGAAAATATAGAAGATGATACTACTATAGATAAAGATTTTTTGAAAAGCAAGGAATACCGTTTGTGTTCAAACAATGATTTTAAATCTGAACTCACAAAAATGTTTTATAGATATTATATGATTAATTTGTTAGATAATAATTGTGACGATGCATTTCATGCAATTTTGCACGCTGCGTGGTCTTGCGATGATGTTGGAGATAAAGATAAGGCAGTTTATTGTCGGAAACTTGCTATTGTAGAACTCGAAAAAATTATAGACAATAGCAATGAAGAAACACTAAAAGTTCAAAAAGCTGATTTGTTGCGAAGAGCAGGATTGTTTAATATTGTTATAAATGAATATAGCGATTTAAACTTTAAAGATGAAATACTGCAAAAAATCATTTCATTTCAAATTGAAAAATCAAATCAGGAAGATATTAAGTGCTATACAGTTGCCGATGTGCTAGAATAGCTCCCCACTTTGCTAACCACGGGACAGGCAACTATCAAAGAAATGTAATTCTCCACGAATTCATTTCGTAGCATAATAAATTAACGAATCCTCTTGGAGCAATCCAAGGGGATTTTGTTTCTTGCAAAGTTTTATTTAAACTGCTATAATATTTTCAACCCGATTGATAGTTACGGATAGAATTTGAAATTATACCTTTATCTATGGAGTTATGCTTATGAAAACAATTCTGATTCTTGTTGACGGTATGCGCCCTGATTCATTGGAAAATATTAAAAATGCGAAGAAAATCATTGAAAAATCAGCTTATACAATGAAGGGAAAAACAGTTTTTCCGTCTGTTACATTACCTTGCCATATCTCACTTTTTCACAGTGTAACACCTCAAAGGCACGGTACTACCACAAATACATATATGCCTCAGGTCAGGCCGATTAAAGGTCTTTGCGAGGTGCTTAAGCAAGCTGATAAAAAGTGTGCGATATTCTATAATTGGGAAGAAATCCGTGATGTTTCCCGCCCTGATTCCCTTGCACACGCTTGCTTTTATGCCGGCAGAAGGATAGGTTACCTTGAAGCAGGTGAAAAGCTTACAGATGAGCTTATCAGCTATGCAAAAAACTATGAGCCGGACTTTGCGTTTCTTTATCTTGGCTATACCGATTGGGCTGGTCATAAATATGGCTGGATGAGTGATGAATATTTTTACTCAATGCAAAAAAGTTGGGACAATATTGAAAAAATAATGACTGAGCTTGGAGAAGAATACACTTATATTATCACAGCCGACCATGGCGGACACGACAGAACACATGGCAGTGAAATGCCTGAGGATATGGTTATACCTGTTATTATCTGTGGTGAAAGTTTCTCACAGGGCGAGATTAATGAAGATATAAATATTATGGATATTGCTCCCACAATTACAAAGCTTATCGGGGTAGAGCCTGATGAAGAGTGGGAAGGAAAGTCTATTTTGATATAAACTTGCTATTGATAATTTAAAGAGGGGGAGCGTTATGGTTGCATTTGATAACAGCGGATTTGAAAAATACAAAGCTGAGGCACAGGAAAAATGGGGCGAAACTGACTCGTACAAGGAGTATACAGCAAAAACAAAAGATTATTCAGAAGATAAGTGGAATAATCTTGAAGGTGAAATGGACAGTATTTTTGCCGGGTTTGCATTATGCATAAAAAGCGGCGAAAATCCTGATTCTGATAAGGCACAAAAACTTGCAGAAAGTTTGCAGAAACATATCACTGAAAATTACTACCTTTGCACAAATGAGATTTTTGCAGGTCTGGGTCAGATGTATGTTTTTGATGAACGCTTTAAAAACAATATCGATAAGTATGCAGATGGCACTGCAGAGTTTGTAGGCAAAGCTATAGAGTTTTTTGTAAAAAACAGGTAAAAAATAAAGCAGGTGTTTTATATGTCATATAACCAAAAACCGAAAATGATTCTCTTTGATGTGGGTGGCACACTCTTTGATGACGGTAAGTGCAATCCTGCTGACGGATTTGAAAAGCTAAGGCTTTCTGCCGTCAACCCTGAAATAACAACAGCTGATGAACTTGCAATGTATTGGGATGAGTACCTTGATGAAGTTTTGGGCATTAAATCAAAAACAGGGATCCCCCTTGATGTTCCGTTGTCGGCCATTATAAAATATGCCACGATGAATACAGGTCTGGTTTTAGATACACCAATGGCAGAGCAGGAAGAGATTTTTGACAGATATAACTCCACAAGAAAAGTTATTGACGGTGTAGCAGAGCTCCTCTGTGAGCTTGATGTATTGGGTATCCGTACAGCTGTAATAAGCAATAATATGATGAGCGGTGAGAGCTTGTCTCTTGCTGTCAAAAGATGGATTCCATCTTCAAGATTTGAGTTTTGCCTTACAAGTGCAGATATTCTTTTTGCAAAACCCTCAAAAAATATATTTAAAACAGCGTTGAGCTATGCCGGACTGGAGGCATCTGATTGCTGGTATTGCGGTGACGGAAAAATTCCTGATGTATACGGTTCATCCGGTTGCGGTATTACACCTGTTTTGCTTGATGAAAAGTCAGGGGTTCCTTTTGAATTTTGTGCAGATGATATATGTGAAAATTATTTGGTAATAAACAATTGGAATGTGTTGAAAAATTTGATTTCAGATTTAATATAATTTGAATTTATACAGGGATACGATGCTTTTGGTCGGTTTGATATGCTCCGATAGAAAAGCAATCGACTTATTTTGATATGGAGTTTTTTGTTTAGCCGGGTGTATGTAAGATTTTATTTCTTTAAAATGTGAATTTATGCCATAATATATTAAAAACCCACTGATATGTATCTGCATTATCAGTGGGTTTAGTCTTTTATTTCAGCTTTGCATTGAGTACGCCTTGTGTTGCAACTTTGAAGTCAGCTACAGTTTTTTCGCGCCACTGTGTTTCTGTCGGGTAAAAAAGTTCGTTATAATTCTCTTTTACTACTTCACTTGCAACTTTGTTGTCTGACGGGAACCAGTGCTGTCTGTTTTCATCAACAGTATATTTAAGGGAAAGGATTGAATCTATAAAGCTGTCACCGATTGTACCAAATTCAAAGCAGGTTGAAAACAATTCTTTTTTATTTTCAGCTTTACTTTCATTAAGACGATAAAAATAGTCTGTTGTATCACCTGTTGTAGCATAGAAGGATTCTGAATCGTGAGAGATTACATAATCATAACCAAATGCTTTTTTGGTTTCAGCCTCTGTCATTGTTTCAAAAACGGAGTTAAAAACAACCATATTGTAACGAGGGCCATATCCTGAATGGATATCTATGTGAACAATATTTTTATATTCACCGTCAAGGCAGTCGTTAAACACACCCTTAAGATAAGTTGTTGATGTTTCATCACCATTGCCGCCGTAATAAACACCCTGAGGGTATTCGTACTGACCTGTAAGAAGAGCGTCTGATACTTTGTCAGCACCTTTTGTTATAGCTTCTTTGGCAAGGTTGAGATAGAAACCGGCTTCGTGCCAGAATGCGTTGCCGATTTTGCCTTCAGGCTGAAGGAATTCCTTGACTTCAGGATAATCTTTATTTGAACTCATATCAAAATTATTCCAATCAAGAATAAAGTTACGGTTAAGGTCAACGTTATTCTCATTATATCTGCGCATATATTTCATGCCGTAAGGGTTTACATTTGCAACAACGAGGATACCTGTTTTTGCTGTATCAACAGTAGGATAAATCTCTTCAAAAAATACATCAAGCATAACAGAACCGATGTAGCCTTCCATACCGTGAACACCTGTTGTAAGAACGATAAGATTTTCTTTTTCTTCACCGGCGGGTAAATAGATGTTATCTATATAAAGATTATCATTCTTATTAACTGCAAATTCACTTACTTCAACTGTAATATTATTCTCACGGAGCTTTGACACTCTCTCTTTAAGATGTGAACGGATTTCATCATAGCTGTTGTAAAAATACTGACTGTAGGCATATTCAGCTTCGACCTCAGGCTGACGTGCACTCATAAGAACAAGGTAAGGCCCTGCTGCGCTGAGCAAAACAATAACGGCTAAGATTACACTGAGAATTGCTATAAGAACTTTTTTTGGCTTTTTATTCATATTGACACTCCTTAATATAAAACCTGCTTTTAGTATATCACAGCAGATATGTCTGTGCAAGAAAAAGTATAATTTTTATATACTTGTATCAGTCAGAGCGTTATGATATACTGAAACTGTCAGATATATTGTGTGAAAGGATGACTATTATGATGAAGAGATTTTGCTTTGTTCTTGCGATTATTGTTGCTCTGATTTTTATGGTTCCGGTTTTGTCATCTGCTCAGGTGGCAGAGGGTGGCTATATTTCATTGTCAGATAAAAATGACAAAAGTCTTGTTGCTGCAGGCGAAACACTTGAAAGATATATGGAAAAGATTACAGGCAAAGATTTTGTTATTGCATCTGAGGGCAGGGGACTTGAATTCAAACTTGGTTATTCCGAAAATCTTCAGGATAATGGTTATCTTATTGAAACAGCTGAAAATCAGGTTTCAATTCTCGGCAACGGCACAAGGGGTGTTATTCACGGCGTTTATGCATTCCTTGAAAAATACTGTAATTGCAGATGGTTCACATCAGGTATTTATTCAATCCCTGAAAAGAGCAGTTTAACTATACCTGCAGGCGAAAAAACTGAGTATAAGCCTTTCTTTGAATACACAGAAACTGACTGGAAAAGTCCTCATGATATTGAATATTCTCTTGCAAACGGTCTTACGGGCGGTGCATACAGAGATATTTCTGATGAGCTTGGCGGTACGGTAGAATATATTTCTGATTTTTGTCATACCTTTGGTTCACAGTTTTGCTCAAGAGATAAATATTTTGAGTCGAATCCTGAATATTTTGCACTTCATAACGGCATAAGGCAGAGTGAACAGCTTTGTCTTACAAATGAAGATGTATATGGTATTGTCCTTGATGAAGTTATGACGTTGCTTAAGGAACGTCATAACCCGGATAAATCTTTGCAGATTATCTCACTCACACAGGCTGATAGCGGAGAAAACGGAAAAATGTGCCAATGTGATAATTGTAAAGCTATTGATGACGCTAACGGTTCTCATTCAGGTACAATGATAACCTTTGCTAACCGTGTTGCAAAAGCCGTAAAAGATGCAGGCTATAAGAATGTGGCAATCGACACTTTTGCGTACCGTTATACAAGAAAAGCGCCTGCAAAAGTTATACCTGAAGATAATGTTATAGTCCGTCTTTGCACAATAGAATGCTGCTTTGCCCATACTCTCGATGATGAAAACTGCTCTGAAAATGTATCACTTATGGCAGACCTTGAAGCCTGGAGCAAAATCTGCAATCGTATTTATATCTGGGATTACACAACAAACTATGCTCAGACCCTGGGCATATTCCCTGATTTCGGTGTGCTTCAGCAAAACATTCAGTTCTTTTATGAAAACAATGTTGCAGGCATTTATGAAGAGGGTAATTACTATATGGAGCAGTGCGACGGTGAGTTTGGTGAACTTCGCTCATACCTTCTTTCAAAGCTTATGCAGAATCCTTATATTGACTATGATGCTTGTATGAATGAGTTCCTTCATGCTTATTACGGTAAGGGATATGTATATATCCGACAGTTTATCGATATGACTATTGATAAGGCTGTCAGAAAAGGCAGTCATCTTAAAATATACGACCATATGGAAGAAACTCTTGATTTCAGTAGGGATGATATTGAAAAGGCAAATATTCTCTGGGAAAAAGCAAAAGCTGAAGCTCAGAATGATGAGCAGCTCAATAATATCAGACGAAGTGAGGTTTGCTGGAGATATTGGAAAGGCTATAATGCATTTGACAAAAATGAAACAGATAAGCTTATTGAAGATATAAAATCATTTGGTGTTACGATGGTGAGTGAATCAGACACACAAGGCCCGGACGGACTTGTTTTCTTTAACGGGAAAGCAAGCAGTATAGGTGAAGATGTGCTTTTCCCGATTGCAATTGTAATTTATGGTGTTGCAGCTGCGATGAGCTTTGTGATTATGATTATTGCGCTTAAAAATAAGCCTAAAAAATATGCATATATTGCGTTACCTGTTCTTATTGGTGTGTTTTATGAGCTTTTTGGCTGGCACAAAAGAGCTTTTGCTCACGGCACAGATAAATTCGGATACATATTGACTCTTGTTCTTATTCCGTTGCTTTTTGCTTTTATGGGTGCTATGATGGCAGATGGTAAAAAGAAAAGAGCCGCTTGCGCTGCTTCTGCGTTGGTGATATGGGGTGTGCTTTATGGGGGAGCATTCCTGATATCTTACCTGATGTTTGCAGGCGGGGCACCGGTATTCAATGTTTCATCAGCGTATATACTCACAGGTATTGAGGCAATCGTGATTCTTTCACTCACAATAAAAAATCTTGTTAAAAATAAAAATTCCTGATATATAAAAGGCTGATGCTCTTGCGCATCAGCCTTTTGTTCAGGTTGATTTATTTTGCAAATTTTTCTTTATTTGCAAATAAAAGTATGATATAATCGAAAACAAGAAAGGGTGATTTTGTGTATAACATTGATTTAGGTAAAAGCGGAATAAAAGTCCCGACAATAGCGGTGGGCTGTATGCGTATAAGCGATATGAATGAAAAGCAAGTGTCAGCCTTTGTTGACACTGCGCTTAGCTTTGGCGCTTGCTTTTTTGACCATGCAGATATCTATGGCGGCGGCAAAAGTGAAGAGGTTTTCGGCAAAGTAATTTCACCGTCAATGCGAGAGAATATTTTAATCCAGACGAAATGCGGCATTCGTAAGGGTCAGTTTGATTTTTCATATGACCATATTGTCAGCTCTGTTGACGGCAGCCTTAAACGCCTGAATACAGACTATATTGATGTTTTGCTTCTTCATCGTCCGGATGCACTTATGGAGCCTGAGGAGGTTGCGAAAGCATTTGATTATTTGAAGTCTTCAGGCAAAGTCCGTCATTTCGGCGTTTCAAATCAGAATCCGTATCAGATGCAGCTTTTACAGAATGCTCTCGATATACCTCTTTGCGCAAATCAGCTGCAGTTCAGCATAATGCATGCGCCTATGATTCAGTCAGGTATAAATGTAAATATGTATAATGAATCAGGTGTCAACCGTGACGGCGGAGTGCTTGATTATTGCCGTCTTAACAAAATCACCATTCAGCCCTGGTCACCTATGCAGTATGGCTTTTTTGAAGGCTGTTTTATTGATAATGATAAGTTCCCTGAATTGAATGAAACTCTTGAAAGAATCGGCAATAAATATTCTGTTTCAAAAACAACAATGGCATTTGCCTGGATTCTTCGTCATCCTGCAAAAATGCAGCCGGTTACAGGCACAACAAATCTTACTCGTCTTACGGATTGCCTTAAAGCAAGTGAAGTCAATATTACCCGTGAAGAATGGTATGAAATTTATCGTGCAGCAGGTAACCGATTACCGTAAAGAAATAAACAAAATCGATTATTAAGGGGAATATCATATGCCTAAAAAACCCAATGTTTTATTTATAATTACCGATGACCAACGGTTTGATACAATTCATGCATTAGGTAATAAAGAAATAATCACACCTAATCTTGACAGATTAGTGAAAAGAGGTACATCTTTTACAAGGGCTCATATTGCCGGTGGCACTTGCGGCGCAGTGTGTATGCCCAGCAGGGCTATGGTATTGTCCGGCCGTAATCCTTTTCATTTAGAAGAATTAGGCGGCAATATTCCCCCTGAGCACAGCACTCTTGCCGAAACATTTAAAAATAACGGATATGAAACTATAGGTCTTGGTAAATGGCACAACGGTTGCCCTGCTTATGCAAGAAGCTTCACTCAGGGTGCAAAAATTTTCTTTGGCGGAATGTGGGACCATTGGAATGTGCCTACGTGCAGATATGACCCTACCGGTGAATATGATAATGTAATCAATTTTGTGGTAGATTTTTATAAGGATAATACTCCTCAGCTGCAGCATTGTGATGAGTTTGATCCCGGTAAGCATTCAAGTACATTACTTACGGATTCAGCTATTGAATTGCTTGAGAAAAATGCAGGTAAAGACAAGCCGTTTTTTATGTATCTGGCATATCTGGCTCCTCATGACCCACGCACAATGCCTGACGAATTCCGTCAGATGTATGATGCCAAAAAAATCACTTTACCGCCTAATTTCCAAGAGATTATTGACACTAATTATCCTTTGATGGTTCATCGTGATGAGCATCTTGCATCGTATCCTAGAAAAGAAAATGAAATAAAGAGTCATATTGCAGAGTATTTTGCAATGATAACTCATCTTGATTTTGAAATCGGCAGGTTGCTTGATGCATTACATCAATCAGGGGAGGAAGATAATACTATTATAGTATTTACAGGTGATAACGGACTTGCTGTTGGTCAGCACGGTTGGCTTGGTAAAGAGGATATTTATGAACATGGTGTGCGTGTGCCGCTAATTATGGCAGGTCCCGGGATTGCTGAGAATGTAAAAAATGAAGCTATGGTGTATCTCTATGATATTTTTCCTACGCTTTGCGAAAAAGTCGGTATTCAATCACCTGACTCTGTAGACGGTAAAAGCTTTGCCCATCTTCTTGACGGTGAAAACTGCGGAGGTTTCCGTGATGAACTGTATCTCATTTTTGATAAGTTTGTTCGCGGTGTTAAAGATGATAATTATAAGCTTATTGAATACAGAAACGGTGACGGTGAAAATGATAAATGGACATTCCTTTATGACATAAAAAATGACCCTTGGGAAACGAAAAATCTTGCCCAAAATGAAGAATATAAAGATAAAGTAAGTGAGATGCGAGAAAAAATAATCAAGCACCGTGATCAATGGGAAGAGCAGTTGCATCCGTGGGGCAAAGATTTCTGGCACAGGTTTTAACGGTGTTGAAAATATGCTTTGCTATGTAAATGAAATGTTTGAGGTGAAGATATGAAAAGAAGTTTAATTACAGAATTGCCAAAAAACAGTCCGTTTAAAAAAATCCCTTTTGGTGGGCTTACTTCAAATATGCTCAGAATAATTGCTGTGGTTTTGATGCTGAGTGATCATATATGGGCAACTACTATGAGCTTTGGTAATTGGATGACATACATAGGCAGAATTGCTTTTCCTATATTTGCTTTTCAGATTGCAGAAGGTTTTGTTCATACTTCAAATGTAAAAAAATATGCATTAAGACTTCTGGGATTTGCTTTGATTACCGAAATTCCGTTTAATCTTTTTTACAGCAGTCGCTGGTTTAATCCCTATCATCAGAATGTATTATTCACATTACTTTTAGGTTTGTTGGCAATATATGTTATAGATAACCTTAAAAATAATTTCTCTGCAAAAAAAGCTGCGATATCTTTGTTATGGATTATTCTGATATGTATTGCATCAGTTATCGGCTTTGTGAATTATGGATTTTTGGGTATGATAACAGTAGTGATGTTTTATCTGTTAAGGGATTTCCCTTTTGCCTGGCTTTGTCAGTTGGTTGGTATGGTGCTTATCAATATTGTGTTTTTTGAAGGTCAGGTTATACCTGTTGAGCTTTTTGGTAAAGCTTTTGAAATTCCCACCCAAGGCTATGCAGTTTTTTCACTTATACCTATCTGGCTTTACGGCGGCAAAAAAGGACGCTCAAGCAAAATTCTGCAATACGGATTTTACGCATTTTATCCGGTGCATATGCTTGTGCTCTATCTGATAAAATATTTTGCATAAGGCTTAAAATTTAACGGGGTGAATTAAGTGGTTATTTTAATCGCCGGCGCGTCACATGTAGGGAAGACTGCACTTGCGCAAAAAATGCTTGAAAAATATAAATATCCCTATCTTTCAATTGATCATTTAAAAATGGGATTGATTCGTTGCGGCTATACAGATCTGACGCCTCTGAGTGATGATGACGATTTAACCGGATATCTGTGGCCTGTTGTCAGTGAAATGATAAAAACAGCCATAGAAAACCGACAGAATCTTATTGTGGAAGGTTGCTATATCCCGTTTGATTGGGAAAAGGATTTTACAAAAGAATACCTTGATAATATAAGATACTATTGTCTTGTAATGAGTGAGAATTATATAAAAAATAACTTTGACGATATAAAGAAGTATGCAAATGTTATTGAAGCCCGTGTTGATGATAGTTGCTACACTGCGGAGGATGCAATAAAAGAAAATGCTGAAATACTTTCTCTTGCTAAAAAACACAAAGTGAATTTTATACTTATTGACGATAAGTATCAGGTTGAGCTATAAAATAAAACGCCATCGGTAATCCGATGGCGTTCACTTTATTTAAATTTCACATTTACAAAATCATCAGTTTCAAACATTGTTCTGTGGCTTACAGATGATGAAAGAGCACCTGTTTTTACATTCTCAACAGTTATATTCATTGTGTTTGTTTCATTGGCTGCAGAGAATTTTGATTTCATCGCTGCGTTATAAGTGATATTTTTAAACACAATGTTGTCAGCGGTGAAGTTGTTAATCGGTACAGTTTCCATATCACTGATGTTTTCTGTAAAAATAACACACGCCATAGCGCGTCCGTCATCGCGGAATATCTCGATGTTATCAAATGTTACACCGTCAATACTGCCTTCGGCAAGCTCAACAATAACAGCAAGGGAAGCTACTCGGTTATTGTTCCATGTAGCATCGCGGCAGATAACTGCACTGTCTTTAAATGTGATGTTTCTGATAGCTTTGTTGACTTCACCGTGAATGCCGTAGCATCTTGCTTTACCGCCCCAGGCAACACAATCGGTGAATGTGATGTTTTCACTGGCAGACGGTTCCGGTGAGCCTAACGCTTTAACATCAAAAAGGTCATCGCCGCTTCGCGCAAAGCAACGCTCAATCAAACCGCCCTGAGTGTTGCAGATTGCAAATGCATCAGAATTCTGCCTGTAACCGAAAACATCAACATCCTTGATATTGATATTCTGACAACGGTAGCTGATGAATGACCATTCAGGGGAGTTGACGATTTTGATGCCTTCTACGTCAATATTACTGCATTGAGTGAAGACAACGCCTCTGCGCTCTCTTCTGTCAAGGTGTGATAAATCAAGCACACCTCTGCCGACAAATTTAATATCGTTGCATTTATAGAAATTCACGAATGGGAATCTGGTAAGACCTAATGAGTTGAGGTCTGATGCACCGGGGTCAACATATTTGTTTTCATCCTCTTCACTCATGATATCGTATGAATGCTGTGCGAGAACATAAGCACCTTGTTTAAGATAAACAACGTAACCGTCTTTTTCTGCAAATGAAGCGTAGGGGGTTTCTGTAAGTCCGCTTTCAACAACAAATACGTTTTCTTCACCGTATTTCTCTTTATACTGTGCAATCTCAGCTTCTTCATCAACTCTTTCTTTTACAAAAAGGGTGTAAGCACATTTTTGCGATGCTGAGTTAAAAAGGAATGTGTATATACCGAAATCATTGATGCTTGCAGTCATAACTCCGTCAGAACATTTTGCTTTAACACCAAGACTTTCGGGTAAGCAGACAGCGTTTTTGATTTTTAAATCCCTTGAATAAAGCTCAATGTTAAACGAAAACTCTTCACCCTCATCAAGATAAACTTCTGAAAATGAGTGGAGCTCACCGTATTGGGTTTCACCAAGGAAAACTGTTGCAGCATAAACGGGTATGAATTCATTCCCGATTTTTGCAGCGTAGTAAGGTGAAACAATGACTCCGTTTATATCGTCGTAGCCCTGAGCACTTTCATAAAGCTCTTTTTCTGAATCGGCACGGGATTTGAGCTCTTCCTCAGTAATACCCCATTCGTCAAGGGTTTTAACAGCTTCTGTAGGGTATTCAAGTACATCAAAATCAAGCCCTTCACTTGGAGGAACGATAACAGCAGGGGACATAAATGAAGATATGGATATTGAAACAGCCATAAATATTTTAAATAAAAACCTGAATATACTCAGCATAATAAAGCCTCCTTTTCTATATGACATTTTAGCAAAACAACTAAAGAAATACAAGCAAATAAATTTGTTGTTTTTTTATTTTTAATTTTCTGTTTTGTCTTTACAAACAAAAATTATGTGATAAAATAGGCTTACATTTACCATTGGAGGTATCAGTATGAAAAAAATTAAGTTCGGCATATTCGGCCTTGGCCGTGGCAGCGGCTTTTATGACGGAGTTGCAGCTAATAACGGTGAAGTTGTTGCAGTTTGCGATTTCGATGAAGAAAAACTCAAAAAAGCAAGAGAAGAGCATGAAGGTGTAGCAACATACACTGATTTTGATGAGTTTATAAATCACGAGGGATTAGAGGCAGTTTTCCTTTGCAACTATTTCCATGAGCATACACCTTATGCAATAAAAGCATTAGAAAAGGACATCCACGTTTTAAGTGAATGCACATCAAATATCTCAATGGGTGAGGGTGTTGCACTTGTAAGAGCAGTTGAAAAAAGCAACGCTTTTTACATGATTGCCGAAAATTATCCTTTCATGAAATTTAATCAGGAAATGCGCAAGGTTTACCGTTCAGGCGTTCTCGGTAAGGCTTTGTTTGCAGAGGGTGAATACAATCATCCTATTCTTTCTCAGAAAGAAATCAATCATTATTGCCCTAATTCAAAGCATTGGAGATATCATATCCCAAGAATTTATTATATCACTCATTCTCTTGGCCCACTTATGTATATAACAGGCGCTTTCCCAAAAAGAGTAACAGCTATGCCTATTTTCGGACCTCTTAATGAAGAAAACGGCGGCGGCAGCCTTTATTGGCGTTTGCCTGACAGAAGCGCTGTTGTAACTTGCCTTAATGATGATGATTCTGTTTTCCGTGTAACAGGTTGGTCTCATTTTGGCGGACATGCCAATACATATCGCGTTTGCGGTGAGTTAGGTCAGATTGAGAATCTTCGTGGTGAAGATAATAAAGTTCTCCTCTCTTTCAACGATGTTCATACTCCTGAAGGAATGGAAAGCGTAAGCAGTTATGAAGCAGATTTTGCTCCTGAAGAAAAAGAAGCAGCAGAAAAAGCAGGTCACGGCGGCGGAGATTTCTTTATCGTAAGAGAGTTCTTTAACAGTATCCGCGAAAACAAAAAGCCTATGTTTGATGAGTATTTTGCAACTACAATGGCATCTGTTGCAATTCTCGGTCACAGAAGTGCATTGGAATACGGTACCCCTTATGATATCCCTGACTTCCGTAAGGAAGAGGACAGAGTTCGTTATGAAAACGATTTCCTCACACCTTGCTATGATTCAAAGGGTAACCCACCTACAATTGCTAACACCGAAAGAGCTGAATACATTCCTACAGAGGAATCAATGAAAGCTTACGATGACGCTATCGCACAGTACAGAGCAAATATGGATAAAGAATAATACCCATAACAGCCACCGGAAAGGTGGCTGTTTGTGCAAGTGCTGTTGCGAGCATAAGTTGACCGAACGCTGCGTGAAATATGATACCCGTCGCTTGTCTCGCAGCAGCTCAGGCTGCAATTAACGAAAGTAGGAAGTAATTTTGACCTGATTTCAAGGGTAAATCAAAGCTCTTTTGTGCGAGTTTACCAGAAAATCTTCACAAAAGACGATGCAAAGACTTACCTTTACGCAGAGTCAACCAAACACAGAATCCTACAATGGCAGGATATTGAATTAAATATCTTGATTTAAAAAAACAAATTAGAGCTATGTCATTCATTTGGCATAGCTCTTTTTGTATTCTATCTCGTTTTTGCTTAGTTATCTTTTATATGATAATAAATAAGGACTCTATCATCCGTGCTGGTGATAAAGTCCTTTTACTTTTTATTCTTTTTTCGGAGTGTTTCTATGGTGATTAGAAGAAAGTGCATATCCTCATCTGAGAGGTCAGATACGTCTATCATCTTTTTATGGTCAATGCCTAAAAGATAGTCGGTAGTGACGTGAAAAATATCCGCTAACTGAACGAGTACACTCGGAGAAGGTGTTCTCTCCTGCAATTCGTAGTAAGATACAACAGACTTTGTTATGCTTAACCGCTTGGCTAATTCTGTTTGTGTCATTCCTGCCTCTGTACGCAGAGTTTTTAACTTATCTCCAAAGTTGACCATATTAACACCTCCGTTCTAAGATAGTTTACCCTATTATCGTAAGTATTAGGTTGATATGTGTATCAATCCAGTTGACAAGCATTAAAAAGTATGCTAAAATGTACTCGTGATATGTTTTTGAATATCGGAGGTTACATTATGGCATTGATTAAGTGTCCCGAATGCGGAAAAGAAATTTCCGACAAGTCACAGGCTTGTATTCATTGTGGATTCCCTCTTAAAGCTGCTGAGCCGAAAGAGAATGTAAATAGTATTGTCGCTTTGTTTGAAGCATATGCCGCTAATAGCTCATCCGTTGGAGATGTCAATAACATCTTTTCAAGTGTTGTGCAAGAGGTTTATAAGATTAAGCAGTCTCATAGTGAACAAGAAGCGGCTGACTTAATAGCAAAAGGCATTATTGATGGTTTGATTCTTATTCCCGGCAAGCTTAGCTGGATGAATGGTAAGCAGTATTGTGAGCTAATCAATTATAAAGCTCTATCTGCTGAAGGTATGGACTATTTCACTAATCAGCTTCATTCCGTTCTCTCCATCCAAAAGTTCTATGATGATGGTAGTGGTGGTTATGCTTATATAACGCCTTTCTTCTATGCTACATATATGGTGTTGCAATATGGCTCTGAGAGCAATAAGGCAAAACTAATGACTATACTCAAACATTCATTTGCTGGAAGTAAACAATCTTGGTATGACCACGTTGTTTCTATGTTCAGACAGCACGGAGGCGGTAACTCAGCACAGCAGATAGCCGCCGTTCAAAGTAGCTTGCAAAGCATTAAGTGTCCTGTTTGTGGCTCTACCCGTGTCAATAAAATATCAACAGCAAATAGACTTACCTCTGTGTTTGCATTTGGACTTGCATCTTCCAAAATTGGAAAACAATATGAATGTAAGAGTTGCAGACATAAATGGTAATAGGAGGATAAAGTGATGGCAGGAAAACACAACTATTGTCCTATATGTGGTGAAACTCAATTCGCAACAAATATTTACTGTGTGAATTGTCGCAACAAGGTAGCTATGGTTCAATCCATACACGATTATGAGTATTATCAAAATCAATCAATGAAGAAATACGGAGATTTGACACATTGGAAAGAATTTTTAATGCTCGAAGTAGAACAAAATCCTTTATATAATCCTAATGCTGAATCTCTCAAACCGATTACGACGTACAACTATAACACACAGACAAAAACAGATAACATTCCTAAATGCCCTACTTGCAGTTCTACCAACATTCAAAAAATCTCAACTACATCTAAGGTAGTTGGTGCATCTCTGTTTGGTCTGTTTAGTAAAAATGCTACATCACAATTCAAATGTAATAACTGTGGATATAAGTGGTAAGCAATAAAGTATATGATATGAAGATTAAGGCGTGACCGTCAAAAGTCACGCCTCTTTCTTTAGTCGATGGGATTACAGCTAAAAGAGTATTTCATAATTCCGGTATAATCTCCCGGCGTTCCCCATTGTGACATTTCAAGTCCGAAATACTTAACACAAGAAGTACCGGACGGAAAATCCGATGCTGTAAAAGATACAATCGGTTCATTAGGAGTAGTCACAGTAACGGTGCTGTCACCCTCATATCTAAGTACAGAGCATTCAGCACTTGCGTATTGGTCTGTGACGTGCTTCAAGCTAAGGAAACCAGAGTCATTGAGATTGGTCACAAACACATCAAGAGAATAACCTTCCTCAATGTAACCGTCATTAACGGTCACTTCACAGATGGGTGTGTCCTTTATGTTGATAGTTGCCGGAATGGTGATATTATAGTGGGAATAAATGTGTCCGGTAACTTCCAATTCACCAGAGCCAGCGTAAGTATCTTCATAGGCAAAAGCGGTTACGCTGCAACTGAGAATCATAACGATAGACAAAACTAATGCAAATATTTTTTTCATAATCTTATTAAATCCTTTCTTCATTGAGAGTTGATTTCCAGCTTCACTTCTCCGCTATTGAGAGTAGCTTTATTGTTTAGAGCATAGCAATCATAAACTAACCGGCAATTTCCGTAAACCCCACGTTTCAATACTTGCGTGAGCTTGATATTCTGAATACGCTCAGACGGTGCAAGGAAATCTGATTTATAGATTAGTGTACCATCTGAAAGATATAGCGATATGACAAAATAGCAAGGGTTATTATTGGGATTAAAGAAATCTACCTTCTGTTCTAATTGACCAGCTTTGAGGTTGATTCCGGTTACGCCGGGAATAGTGATTGACTTGTCCTCATAGTCAATAGCTGGTGTAAAGTCAAGTGTGCTGGATGTCGTTGTAGATGACGTGTCTCCCTTGTCAGGTGGCTTGTTCGTATTGCAAGACCGTAAAAGGAAAATCAACAATACCAAAATCACTATCACAGCTATGAGAATTAAGAATATGTGCATTTTCTTCACTGGTTGCATCCTTTCTCCTAAGATAGCTTATTCCTATTTTAGTGCGAAAAGAAGAAATGATAAAGGCAAAGTTGGTGTGTTATTTTTTCCTCCAGCGATAAATTGTCTTATTGTCTCCGCTAAAAGTATCATCTGAGCCGGAGATTACTTTCTCTATTGTTGGTTTAGAGTAGTGCTTAAACTTCTCAATGAAATCTGGAATTTCTGTATGTACCTGACCGCATTTAAGGCATTGTAAACGCCTTAAAGTAAAGGTGTATCTGTTTCCCTCAGAATCCTTAACAAGCCGTTTGCGGCTGTCC
>JBGVPE010000040.1:0-9304 GCA_045126895.1 Acutalibacteraceae bacterium
TAGATGCTCTCGGGGTAATGAAACAGATCTCTGACCTGCACTTAAAAAGTAAACCTATGATAGTTGTCCTTTCAAGTGTAGATAACCCTAAATTTGAAAAAGAGATTATTTCAAGCGGTGCAGATTATTATTTTCTAAAGCCTTTTGATATTGAGATTATGGCGCAAAGACTTATGCAGATGCGTGAATGGAGTGGGGATAACAAAGCTGAGAAAAACAGCTCAGATATAGAAATCATAATTTCTGATATAATGCATCAGATTGGCGTACCTGCACATATCAAAGGTTATCAGTATCTTCGTTATGCAATAACTTTGTCGGTGGAGAATTCTGAAATGATAAGCTCTGTTACCAAAGTGCTTTATCCTACAGTAGCCAAGCATTTTTCAACAACAGCTTCAAGAGTAGAACGTGCAATACGCCATGCAATAGAAGTAGCGTGGGACAGAGGGGATGTAGATGTTCTCTCATCGTATTTCGGTTATACTATCCAATCTTCAAGAGGTAAGCCGACAAATTCCGAGTTTATTGCTATGATTGCCGATAAACTTAGGCTTAATCTTAAAGCCTCATAAAAAACTTTTGTTTTTGTTAAAAAAACCAAAAAAAACTGTTGCAATTTGTAAAATAATATGATAGAATAGCTGTTGCGTAATAGAGACTGAAAGAGGTGAAAGTCATGAAGGAAGGAATTCATCCAAAGTATGATACAGTTAACGTGCGTTGTGCATGTGGTAATGTAATCGAAACACGTTCAACAAAAGGCGATATGCGTGTTGATATTTGCTCAAGCTGCCACCCGTTTTTCACAGGTAAGCAGAAGCTCGTTGATACAGGCGGACGTGTAGACAGATTCAAGAAACGTTATAATCTTGATAAATAATTATGAAGCGGTGCGTTTTTGCGCACCGCTGAATTTTTTAGGTGAGTTTTATGGAGTATAAGACTATCGAAAAAGAATCCTGTGATGAATTTATTGAAAAAAAGTCTAGATTCATAGGCTATATCAAGCCCGTTACCACTAAAGAAGATGCAATTGAATATATCAATCAGATAAAATCAAAGCATTGGGATGCTACACATAATGTATATGCATATGTGCTTCGTGACGGTCAGACAAGACGCTATTCTGACGACGGTGAACCTCAGGGTACTGCAGGTATTCCTGTTCTTGATGTTTTACTTAAAGAGAATGTGGTGGATTGTGTAGTGGTTGCAACCCGTTATTTCGGCGGTATTCTTTTAGGTGGAGGCGGACTTGTCAGAGCCTATTCTCATACTGCTAAAATTGCTGTTGATGCGGGTGGAGTCATCACTATGCGACTTTGTAATATAATGAGTGTTACCTGCGACTATAACTTTTACGGCAGATTAAATTCTCTTATCCCCGAATATGGTGGAATAGTTGATGATACTGTTTTTGAAGAAAATGTTAAAATCACTTTCCGTATGCCGACAGACATGGTTGATGAGTTTAATGCTAAACTTATCGATACAAGTCTCGGCAAGTTCAATGCCGAAAAAAAAGGTGAAATTTTTTGTAAAATGTAAGAGGAAAAGCGAAGTTAACGGAGTATATATTATTAGAGGAGAAGAAAGGAGCATATTATGTCTAAATCAATTCGTGAAATTACCTGTCAGGCAGAGCATAAAGTACTTTCAGAATATGCTTCTTTTGCCGATGAAAGCAAAGGGCGTATCCGTCAGGAGCCTGAGTGTGAAATAAGAACCTGCTATCAGCGTGACCGTGACAGAATCATTCACTGTAACTCTTTCAGAAGGTTAAAGCATAAAACCCAGGTTTTTCTTTCACCTGAAGGGGACCATTACAGAACCCGTCTTACACATACTCTTGAGGTTGCTCAGATTGCAAGAACTATCTCGGTTGCTTTACAGCTTAACGAGGATTTAACCGAAGCTATTGCTTTAGGCCATGATTTAGGACACACTCCTTTCGGCCATGCAGGTGAAAGGGCGCTCAACAGCGTTTATCCTGACGGTTTCAGGCATTATGAACACAGTTTGCGCGTTGTTGACACAATCGAAAAAAACGGTGAAGGTCTTAACCTTACACAAGAGGTTCGTAATGGCATTGAGCGTCATACCAACGGTGAGCAAGCCACAACCCTTGAGGGCAGAATTGTCCGCTTGTCTGACAGAATTGCATATATCAATCATGATATTGAGGATGCAATTCACGGCAAGGTAATAACAGAAGAGGATATTCCTTTAGAAATAAGAAAAACTCTCGGGTTTAATAAATCACAAAGAATTAACACTCTTGTTACATCTTGTATAAGTAATTCAACTGACGATATCTGCCTTGACAGTGAAGTTCAGGGTGCCTTTGATGAAATTCATACTTTTATGTTCAGGAATGTTTATACTAACCCTGTTTGTAAAAGTGAAGAGTCAAAAGCTATTGATATGATTTGTTGGTTGTATGATTATTTCACCAAAAATCCGCTTGAATTACCTGAAGAATATACATTGATTTGTTTAAAAGAAGGGCCTCAACGAGCAGCGTGTGATTATATTGCCGGTATGACAGACAGATACGCTGTCAACACTTTTAAACGGTTGTTGATACCCGGCTCGTGGATGGTATAATAATATAAAATTTATTTCAGAAAGGGGAGATTATCTTGGCTTTCAGTGATGAGTTTATAGAGGAGCTTCGTGACAGAAACGATATCGAAAGTGTTATTTCATCTTATGTCAATCTTAAGCGCCAGGGTAAGCTTCTCAAGGGCTTATGCCCGTTTCATAATGAAAAAACACCATCTTTTACCGTTTATCCCGATACCCGTTCATTTTATTGCTTCGGCTGTGGTGCAGGCGGTGAAGTTATTACTTTTATCAGGCAGATTGAAAATCTTGATTATGTTGAATCAATAAAGCTTCTTGCTGACAGAGCAGGTATGCAGATGCCCAATGACGGCTTTGATGATTCCTTGGCAAAGCACCGTCAGAGATTACTTGCCGCTAACAGAGAAGCTGCAAGATTCTTTTATAAATCCCTTATTTCTTCACAGGGCAAAGTTGCCCTTGACTATTTTTTGTCAAGAGGACTTACCATTGAAACAATCAAGCATTTTGGTTTAGGGTACGCTCCTGACAGTTGGGATTCTTTGATAAAACATATGAAATCAAAAGGCTTTACTTTAGCTGAGCTTTTTGATGCCAATCTTGTCAAACGCAGTGAGCGTGATGGTAAGACCAGATATTATGATAATTTCAGAAATAGGGTTATGACACCTATTATTGATTTAAGAGGTAATGTGATTGCTTTTGGCGGCAGAGTTCTTGATGACTCAAAACCCAAATATATAAATACATCCGATACTCTTGTCTACAAAAAAACAGATAATGTTTTTGCATTGAATTTTGCCAAAAACGGTAACCCTGATTCAATGATTCTTGCTGAAGGTTATATGGATGTTATCGCACTTCATCAGGCAGGTTTTAAAAATGCCGTAGCTTCTTTAGGCACAGCTCTTACAAGAGAGCAAGCTAACCTTATAAGCCGTTATACAGATGAGGTGATAATTTCTTATGATGCTGACGAAGCAGGGCAGGAGGCTACGCAGAAAGCTATAAGGATTTTTTCTGAAACAGGTCTGAAAGTCCGTGTGCTACGACTTGAAGGTGGTAAAGACCCTGATGAAATCATCAAAAAACACGGTAAAGAACGCTATAAAGCCTTGCTTGACGGTGCTGCTAATGATATTGAATATGGCATCTTAAAGGTAAGGAAAAAATATGATATCACTTTCCCTGACGGTAAGTTGAGCTTTTTGTCAGAAGTTACCGATTTATTGGCAGGGTGTAATGATATAGAGCTTGATATTTACGCAGGCAGACTTTCTCAGGAGTTAGAGGTTGATAAAGCTGCAATAATCAGCGAGGTTCGCAAGAAAAAAGCAAGAAAGCGCTCAAGTGAGCGTAAAAATGCTTTTGAAGAAATTAAACGTGCAGCCATAACACCTAAAGATGAGATAAATCCCCAGCGTAAACAATATGTCAGAGCTGCCAGAGCCGAGGACATATTGCTGTCATCTCTTTTGAATAATCCTGATTTTTATGATTCTGTAAAGGACAGGCTTTTACCTGAAAAATTTTTAACAGATTTTAACAGACGGGTTTATTCATTCCTTTCAGACCGTTTGGAAAGCGGACTCAGCATTGAGTTATCTGCTTTTGCAGGTGAATTTACACCTGACGAAAACGGAAGAATTGCCAAATTTATGGCAATGAAAAAAGAAATCAGTAACACCTTGAATGAGTGTTATGATTGTATTAAGGTTCTTGAAGAAGAAAAGTCAAAATTAAAGTCGGTTAACCCTGCAGAAGCAAGTGACGATGAATTTATGAACTTTTTCAGGAAAAAATCTAATTAACGGAAGTAAAATAAAAGGAGATTAATTATGGAAACTGTCGATAAAAAATCATCGATAAAAGCCCTGATTGAAAAAGGAAAAGCCAATAACGGCAAGCTTACAACTCAGGATATCGACACAGCTATTCTTGAAATGGATTTCGATATCGAAGAGCTTGAAAAGCTTTATGAAACCATTGAAAATCAGAATATCGAAATTATTGATGATTTCAATGCAGCAGCGCTTGAAAATCTTGATTTTGATATGGATTTACCTAAATCACCTGAGCTTACAGGTGAAGTTGTTGATGATAAAAATCAGGGTACCGATGACCCTGTTAAGGTTTATCTTAAAGAAATCGGCCGTGTTCCTCTTCTTTCACCTGAAGAGGAGATTGAATTAGCTATGCGAATTGTTGACAATGACGAGTATGCAAAGAAAAGACTTGCAGAGGCAAACCTTCGTCTTGTTGTAAGTATTGCAAAACGCTATGTGGGCAGAGGTATGCAGTTCTTGGATCTTATTCAGGAAGGTAACCTTGGCCTTATCAAAGCTGTTGACAAATTCGATCATACAAAAGGCTTTAAATTCTCAACTTATGCTACCTGGTGGATTCGTCAGGCTATCACAAGAGCTATTGCTGACCAGGCAAGAACAATCCGAATCCCTGTTCATATGGTTGAAACTATCAACAAAGTTAAGAAAACTAACAGTCAGCTTCTTCATAAAAACGGCAGAGATCCGACCGCTGAAGAAATTGCAAATGAATTAGGTATGACTGTTAATAAGGTTCGCGAAATTCTTCGTGTAGCTCAGGAGCCTGTTTCACTTGAAACTCCTATTGGTGAAGAAGAAGATAGCCATCTTGGTGACTTCATCCCTGATGATGACGCTCCGGCACCTGCTGATGCTGCATCAATCCTTCTTCTTAAAGAGCAGCTTGACGGCGTTCTTCAGACCCTTACACCAAGAGAGGCAAAGGTTCTTTCGATGCGTTTCGGTCTTGAAGGCGGTCATCCTCATACACTTGAAGAAGTTGGCAAATACTTTGATGTTACAAGAGAACGTATCCGTCAGATTGAAGCTAAAGCTTTACGTAAGCTCCGTCACCCGAGCAGAAGTAAAAAACTCAAGGATTTCCTTGACTAAACTCATATTAAAGCCTCCATTTAGGAGGCTTTGTGTTAATACAGGAGAATTTAATTATGAATAAAGAAAGAGCAAAAGAATTAGCTAAAAATCTTGTATCTAAGATGACTGTTGAAGAAAAAATTTCACAGCTTCTTTATACATCTGCACCAATTGAGAGATTGGGCATAAAAGCATATAACTGGTGGAATGAGGGCGCACATGGTGTTGCACGTTCAGGAACAGCTACTGTTTTCCCTCATACTATTGCTATGGCTGCTACATTTAACCCTGAGCTTGTTAATAAAATTGCAGATGTTATTTCAACAGAAGGCAGAGTTAAATATAACGAACATGTCAAATACGATGATTTGGATATCTTCAAGGGTATAACTTATTGGGCACCTAATATCAATATTTTCCGTGACCCTCGTTGGGGACGCGGTCAGGAGACTTTTGGCGAAGACCCATATCTTACAGCAACCTTAGGTGAGCACTTTATCAAAGGTATTCAGGGTGACGGTGAGTTTTTAAAAGCAGCAGCTTGTTCAAAGCATTATGCTGTTCACTCAGGTCCTGAAAAAGACCGTCACGGTTTTGATGCAATAGCAAGTCTTCATGATATGTATGAAACATATCTCCCTGCATTTGAAAAAACAGTTAAATCAGGTGTTGCAGGTGTTATGGGTGCATATAACCGTACTAACGGTGAGCCTTGTTGCGCTCACTCATACCTTCTTATGGAAGTATTGCGTAAGGACTGGAACTTTGACGGCTATGTAGTTTCAGACTGTGGTGCCCTTAATGACATTTATGAGCATCATAAATATGTTTCTTCAAAAGCAGAAGCTGCAGCTGTTTCACTTAAAAACTCATGTGACCTTAACTGTGGTGAAATTTATACTTCACTTATTGACGCTTATGAAGAAGATTTAATCACTGAAGAGGATATTACTTTAGCTGCAGAAAGACTTTATACAATCAGATTCCTTCTTGGTGAATTTGAAGAGAACAGACCTTTCAGTAATCTCAGCTATGATTTACTTGACTGTGATGAACACAAAAAATTAAATCTTAAAGCCGCTGAGGAATGTCTTGTTCTTCTTAAGAATGATAATTTCCTTCCGCTTAATAAAGAGGAGTCTAAAAAGATTGCAGTTGTCGGCCCTAACTCAATGTCGGTAACTGCCCTTGAAGGTAACTACAACGCTTATGCTTCAGAGTACATAACTGTTGCAGACGGTATACGCCGTGTGTTTGATAAATCACGTGTTACTGTTGAAAAAGGTTCTCACTATTGTTTTGAAAAGCTCAATGAGTGGAGTGGCTTCGGTAATATGATAAGTGACGGTGTTGCCGCAGCTTCTAAGGCATATATAACCGTTCTTGCTCTTGGTCTTGACTGTTCAATTGAGGGTGAAGATACAGGCTTTGATAATGATTATACCGCTTGCGGTGATAAAAAGAGCCTTACCTTACCTGCAACTCAGAAGAAACTTGCAGAAGCAGTTTGCGATGTATGTGATAATGTAGTTGTTGTTCTTTTATGCGGCAGCTCAATTGATGTTGGTGAGAAGGTAAGAAATCATGCTAAAGCTATTATCCATGCATGGTACCCCGGTGCAGTAGGCGGTCTTGCAGTGGCAAATCTTCTTGCAGGTGAATTTTCACCTTGCGGTAAGCTTCCTGTTACAATTTATGAAGAAAATCACAATTTACCTGATTTCATAGATTATGATATGCGCGGCAAAACCTACAGATTCATCGAGGGTGATGCATTATATCCTTTTGGCTTCGGTCTTTCATATACCAAATTTGCATATTCTGACGCTAAGATTATTGATATCGATGATGATATAATCAGATTAAGCGTTAATGTAAAAAATACAGGTAAAATGAAGGGTGTTGAAAAACCGCAGGTATATGCTTCATATACCGACAGCAGAACATACACACCTCATTATCAGCTTTGCGGTGTTAAATCTGTTGAACTCAAACCTGATGAAACAGCAACAGTAACATTTGATATTGACCGTTATTGGATTAAAGCTGTTACAGAAAAAGGCGAAAGAGTGACCCCTGACGGTAAAATTACTCTCTATGTTGGCGGACATCAGCCTGACAAAGTAAGTAATGAACTTCTCGGTTACGAATGTGAAATCATTGAAATTCAATAATTAACTAATAAGAGGTAATACGGTTTTTCTGTATTACCTCTTTTGTGTCGGGTTTAATATTATTGTACTATGCGGAATATACTTGTGTGAAATATAATTTAATAAAAACATTGAAAGTAAAAAATATTTGTGCTACAATCTTTTCAACAGATAGTAAAAATCTGTTGGATTTTGTTTAGGGAGGATGTAAAATGTTTAAAATTAATAATTTCACAAATAATGATGATGTTGCAATCATTTCGGAAAAAGGACCATTTCAGGTTATACAATATAAAAGAGATTTGAGTGTCTCTCCTTCAACTGCAGTTACTGCTTATTTTTGCGATAAAATGAATATCAGAAAAAGGCAGGTTGTTTGCGATCTTTCAAAATCAAACGGTATTATATGCCAGGCAGGTGCAATGCAATGGACTGTCGGTGATGTTAAAGCAACTACAGGAGTTAAAGGTGCTTCAGATTTTCTTGGAAAACTTGTTAAAGGAAAGGTTACCGGTGAAAGTTCTATTAAACCGGAATATGTAGGTAACGGAATTCTTGTGCTTGAACCTACCTACAGACACCTTGTTTTGCTTGATACAAGCAATTGGAACGGCAAGGTTGTTCTTGATGACGGACTTTTTCTTGCTTGTGATGCTTCAATTAAACAGAAAGTGGTTGCTCGTTCAAACATTTCATCTGCAGTGCTTGGCGGTGAAGGCTTGTTTAACCTTGCACTTGACGGCAACGGAATTGCTGTGCTTGAATGCCGTTGTCCACAAGAAGAACTTATAGAAGTAACTCTTGAAAATGATGTTCTCAAAGTTGACGGAAGCTTTGCAATTGCATGGAGTGATTCATTATCGTTTACAGTAGAACGATCAGGCAAAACGCTTATTGGTTCTGCGGCTTCAGGGGAAGGTTTTGTTAATGTTTATAGAGGTACAGGTAAAGTTCTTCTCGCTCCGATTGACAGTACAATAGGCGGTTTTCCTGTTTCTTCCACAGCACCATCTGCCCCTGCATCTGCAGGCACAAAAAAAGCAGGTGTATTAGGTGCATTCCTTGGAGGAGTTGCAGATGCACTTGATTAAATTAACTGATCAGATGTAATCGTTATGCATAAATACATTAAAAAGAGGTAATACGGTTTTCCGTATTACCTCTTTTATATTTTTGATCAACTTACTGTAAGATAGCAGGTAAGTTATATGAGATTTATTTAAAATACTTAACTGCTGAACGGAACATACCGATATCGTAGTTGCCCTCAACATTCTTATAAAGACCATTGCCGATACGCTCAGAGTGACCCATTTTACCAAATACTCTGCCGTCAGGTGAGGTGATACCCTCAATAGCACAAGCTGAGTTGTTTGGATTGAAGAGAATGTTGCTTGTAGGATTATTCTCAAGGTCAACATACTGTGTAGCAATCTGACCGTTTTCTGCAAGCTTCTTGATAAGCTCTTCACTTGCATAGAAACGACCTTCACCGTGAGAAATCGGAACAGAGAAAACATCACCTGCATTAGTTTCCATAAGCCATGGAGATTTGTTTGAAGCAATTCTTGTGCGAACAATTCTTGACTGATGTCTGCCGATTGTGTTGAATGTCAAGGTCGGGCAGTTTTCGTCAGTGTC
>JBGVPE010000041.1:0-24133 GCA_045126895.1 Acutalibacteraceae bacterium
TTTCCTTTCTTTAGGTCTGGCATAGCCTTTAAGTATGCCATCTTCGATTAAAAATAGTGGGTGCGTAAAGCGAACAATTACGGGCGTGTAAAGCAAACACAGAAAGTAGGTATTTTATTTATGGATGATAAAATTGATACTGTGGTAGAAGGCACTGGTGCAACTGATACTTCTGGGGCAACAGACACAACTGATACTTCTGGGGTGGAAACCGAAGAAACCACATTAACGATGACTCAGGATGAACTTAATAAAAAGATTCAGAGTGAGACAGATAAACTTAGAAATCAGTATTCTAAGCAAATTAAAGAACTCGAAGCAAAGGTAAAGGAGCTTACTCCGGTGCAAAAGTCGGAGGCAGAACTTGACCTTGAAAAGAGACTTGCAGCAGTTGAAGCCAGAGAAAAGGCAGCTACACTTAATGATTCTTTAAAGGCTAATGGCATTTCTAATGAGATGGCAAAGTACCTGAAGGATGATGTTGACGTTTCTGCTCTCGCTGAGACTTTCAAGAAGATTGTCGGTACTGCTGTTGATGAGCGTTTGACTGAGGATGGCTTTGTTCCTACTGGTCATAAGTCTGGAAATCCCTTAACTAAGGATGATTTTAAGAAGATGAATATGAGCGAAAAAGAACGCTTGTATGCAGAAAATCCAGACCTTTACAAGTCTTTAAGTAGAGGCTAAACAACTGAATATATTATTGTTTTGCACGGCTTTGTCCGTGCTTTTTTTATTTATCTAACTAATTGAAAAGGAGGCTTTTAATATGCCTAATACTATTATTGTCCCTGAGGTATTTGCTGATGCCGTTAATGCCGCTATGGGCGTGAAGCTCCGTGCTGGTAATATCGCAACAGACTATACCAATTTATTGGATGACATTACTACTTATGGTAATAAGGTTCACTTCCCCGTGATTGACCGTATCAACGATGCAGCGGTGATTGAAAAGGGTGTTGCCCTTGTTCCTAACGAAGTGAATATGACTGATGCCGAGGCTGAAATCAAGCAGGTGGGTGCATCTGTCAGAATCTATGATAAGGATTCTGTGCAGGTTAAGGGTCATCTGAAGGATTCTATGGCTAAGCAGCTTGGTGAATCTTTGGCTAAGGCTGTGGATGCTGACCTTGTTAATGCAATTCGTACTGAGGCTGTTTACAAGGATGCTACTCTTGAAGATTTGACACAGACTGACATTGAGACCGCTTTTGATGTGTTCGGTGATGACATCGACAATGATACATTTGCCGGTATTCTCATCAACTCTCGTCTGCGTAAGAAGTTTATGGCTATGGATGCTTTCACCGATGGCACTAAGACTAATGCCGTTTACGGCAATGGTGTTGTAATGCACGGTTGCATCGGCTTGTGGAACGGCACTATCCCCGTGTACGTTTCCAACAACGGCACTTACAATGACGGTAAGGCTCTTTTGGCTATTGCTAAGAAGGATGCCCTTGGCATTGTTTGGCAGCGTGTTCCTTCCGTTGAGGAAGAAAGAGAGGCTAAGTTGCGTGCTACTGACATTGTAGCAGATGAACTTTATGCAACTAAGCTCGTTCATACTGATGGTGTATCAGTTCTCGAAATCACTATCTAATTTCTAAATTTAATATTTTGATGATACTGCCCCGTTACTACACCTAACGGGGTAGATTGTATTTTTTAAATATATTCTAAAAAATTCTAATGAAAGTGTAGGTGTAAACAAATGCCTGATGTAAATAAAGCTAATAGACAGGTATGCGATGTTCTTATTAACGACCTCAAGACTATGAAGCCGTTTCTGAGTTTCGATACCGCTAATACTACTACTGCTGGTCTTTCCAGCGACAGCGTGTACGCTATGGCAAAGGGTTCTCGTAGAATCTCTTTCACTAACCCCTTGGAGGGCGAAATGAAGATTAGCGCACAGGTGTACCCCTTTAAGTTCTATGCTCTGCTTTCCGATGGTGTGATTGATAGCACTGCCGTTTATGCAGACAGCCAGACTGTTGCTTGTGAGACTGCCGGTGAACTTGCTTTGACTGTTCCCCAGAATGGTACTATTACTGCCGGTACAGTGTTTGCTTATCCCGAAGATTCTTTCGGTGATGAGGCAGCTTTGATTGTCGGTACATATGCTGATAATAAGTTCACTGCTACTACTGCAAGTGAGATTGCTGTGGGTGCTAAATACACCATTGGTTATGTTATTAACCGTACCGGTGTTAAGAAGATTGCCTTCAATAACAGTAGAGTTCCTAAGGACTATTACATTACTATGACTACGGTTGACAAGGACGAGAATGGTCTTTTGACTCCTTTCAAGATTATTGCTTACAAGGCTACTATCAACCGTAACTTTGAGCTTTCCTTCAGTTCTGAGGGAGACCCCGCAGAGGTCGAATTGTCTTTCGCATTGATGGAGGACAAGGACGGTAACGTTCTCGACTTTGTAGAACTCACAGAGGATGCTATCTAATTTTTCCGTTTAACATAAACAAATATATAAATTCATTCTTTTCTCTATATCTTTTTTAATTTTTTTCATTGTTCACCTTAAAATATAGATAATTTGGAATGTGGGACAGGCTTTGTGCCTGTCTCATATTCATTTGGAACGGTTCAATTTTTTTACGAAATTTAGAGAGAGTTTGAAAAACAAGGAGGCACTATGCTAAATCGACAGCAGATTAAGGAATACAGACAGCTAAGAGGTTTGACTACCAGAGACGTAGCTGCCTATTGCGAAATTTCACAGCCTTTAATCGTTCAGGTGGAGAACGGCACAAAGGATGTTACAAAATATAATCACGATGAAATTATTAAAGGAATTAACGCTGCATTTGCGGCAAAAAAGATGGGTACATATGTCAAGCCATCTAATGTGAATTTGCCGAAAACGGCAACAGAGACCGGAGATGTCGCAAAGCCGGTCAAGAAAACGACTAAGAAGAAACCTAAGGAGACTAAAAGTGAAAACAGCTAATGACTTAGAACACCTGAAAAGTGTAGCTAAGCGGAATGTAGACTTCTACAAATTCTATCCAGATGAATTTGAGGAAACTATGTCAATGAAAGGCTGTAAACAGTCTGATATTGACTTTATGAAGAAATATATTGAGAAATTAGGCGGCAAGCCTACTGACTAAGAAAATTTAAGGAGACAATGAAATGAATGATTATAAAGGAGACTTTGTTGATAAGCTCAGCTTAAAACAAACGATACAATCACTAACAAGTAAAAACTTTTCAGAAATGATTGAAGTTATTGAAAAGGATATTACCCCAATGTTGACCTCATACGATGAAGCAGAAATTTCCGAATTATCTTTGTTAATCACTATCTTAACCTTTTTAACAGATGATGATTTATACACGAGCCGTAATGTTGATATTGTAAAGGAATATCTAACAAATAATACTGACCTTACCGGAATTGAGATAAATACAATGACAAAGCCAGATTTTTTGAGGTTAGCAATAGTTGAAATTTTAAAGAGAGGTAAAAAATAATGGGACTCAAATTATCAGCACTTTCTGTTGAAATCACAAGAAAATGCAACAAAAAATGTGTTCATTGTATGCAAGGTGAGGCACAAAACCTTTCTATAAGCAAAGAAATTATTGATAAATTGTTTAAAGATATTGATGATTGCAAAACAATTTATTTTGGTGGTGGAGAAGTATTATTAGAAATTGATTTGATTGACTATTTCGTTGATAAATTAGTCAACAGCAAGTGGAATACGACTGATATACAACTTACCACAAATGGTACGATACTTGACGACAAAATTGTTGATATATATGACAAGTTTTGCAAAAGTGGAGAAGAAAGACTTGCAATACTTAGAATCTCGGATGATGTCTTTCACGACAAAGGAGAAATTCAAAATGCGTTTGCTTTCTATAACCCTCTGATTGATGAACGAAATCGGAATTATGATGATAAAAAAGAAATGGTCTGCTGGTTTGCCTCAAAACATAGGGATAGTAGTGATTTGCCTGTCATAATTTATTCTGGCAGAGGAAAAGATTTTGTTGATAACAATAGGGGTCTTTTTACTCCTTTGGGAGCAAAACCAGTAATATATCCATATTTATATAATCATAGAATAAAAATCGAAAACGATACTGTATGTTGCACATTAGGATTGCGTGCAAATGGTAATGTAGTATTTGATGAACACGCAAGCTATGAAATAGATGATAAAGTATCAATGGGTAATATTTTAAAAGATAGTTTCACTAATATACTACTAAACCACAATGATAAATGTTTGCTACGCTGTGAAGAAGCATCAAAAATAACCTATGGTGAAAAATATAGGGAATTTGTTCCTAATTTATCTGAAAATCATAGAATTTCTCTTAATGTAATCTCTATGGTTTACAAGAAAGTCTTAAAAACAAGAGAGCTTGCAAAAGAAATTTATCCATTCGTTCCGGCGCAAGATGTTATTGAATACTTACCTACACCAACAGATTTTGAAGTATCAACTTTAGTTGAAAATATTTATAACAAATATTGTAATGCTCTGCAAGCAAATGATGTCATCAATAAGTTGGACAATGATACTATGCAGAAGTTTGTTTCTGACTATAAAGAACTTCCAAAACGAGAACTGGATTATAGATTAAAACTGTTTGTTGCAAGAATGATATTACAGGATGAAAATTTATACGTATCTTCACATAATATATTTGGAACTAAGGATGATATAGTATCTTCACAATCTTTTGCATTTTTATCTATTCTTAATGATAAGTATAAGAGTGGACTATTATCATTCACTAATGATAAAGTATTTTTCTGTAACGGAGCATAAAGAGGTAGTCAATATGATAAATAAAATTCTTTTTTTATTTGCTGAGTATGAAATTAGAAAACTCAGTATGGAAGAAGCCAGCTTGTATGTCGCAAAGACAAAGCTAAGCAAGGCTCAGAAGATGCAACTCTTAATGGATAAAGGGTTGACTAAGGCAGAAGCGGAGGCGGCAATTCTGACCGCCTTATCTTCTCTTAGTAAAGTGGGTGTGTAAATGAATAGGTATAAGTTTAGAGCATTGGGGTTTGAAATCACTCGCAAATGTAATAAAAAGTGTCCTATTTGTATGAGAGGCGAAGCACAGGATTGTACTATCACACAGGGAATAATTGATAAAGTTTTTGAAGAAGTTGAGGATTGTAAATATATTTCTATTTTAGGCGGTGAATCACTGCTTGAACTTGATATGCTTGAATATTTGATTGATAAAATTGTGAGTTCAAATTGGAATATTGAATTTTTTAACCTTACAACAAATGGTTCAATTATTGATGAGAGAATAATCATAGCATTAGAAAAGCTGTGTGAAAATAAAAGTAATTGTAAAGCTCTAATGAGGGTATCGGCTGATAGATTTCATAATATAGAAGATTCAACGTTGGCATACACTACTTATAGTTCATTTGTGAAAAATGAAAGAGTATCAATTCAACTTAAAGATACATTAGATGTCTTGAAATGTTCAGGGTATGGGCGGCAATATATAGCAGATAATCCTGATGAAAAGATGGATGATGTATTATGTATTCAAATGTCGTATATTAACAAACACAGAATTAAGGTGCAGAACAATGAGGTCTTTTGTAGCCTCATAGTTTTAGCAAATGGTAATATTGCATTTGATGAGGAAGTCTCATATCAAGAGTTAGACGAACTTTCTATTGGCAACTTATATGCAGAGTCAATAAAAGAAATGATTAAGCGAAATAATGATGAATGTTTACTATCTTGCTGTGATTGGGATAACATACGATGTATAAAAATGTATCTATCAGGATGTAATAGAGTATATGCTAATAATCACAAATTTGATATGCACTATGTTGTTGCTGAGCATATTTTCAATAAGATATATGAACTTAGGAAATTAGCACGAGACTTATATCCATATGTGCCAGTGCAAGATATAATTACTAATATTTTAATGCCTAAGGATTATATTTTTGATGTTAAAGACGAGGTTACTAACATATGCCAGAATGTATTACCTATTGCACTCAATATGGAAAAACCAAAATGGTTAAGATGGCTTAATGCGACAGATAGTGAAATTTTTAATCTTTACATCAAAAACCTACACCGACATACTGATAATGCACAAATAAATTATACAGCGTATTTATTGCTTTTACACCCGGAAATTATAGGTGAATCAATCTTACAGTCTATATATCAAACGACAAAGTTTTATAGGCTCATTACGGCAAGCGATATTAAAGCTACACCAGAGTTTAAGAAATTGAATTCATTGAATGAGAAATATCGCTTAGGTATCTTATCACCTACTAATGATAAAGTGTTACCTTGCGAGATTGGAGAATCTACTATTGAGGGAGAATTTAATCGTTATGATGCTGCATATCATTATTTGTTAAATCGTGAAAGAGAAACTGGATTTTTGGGTATAGGTAGAAATGTGGTGGTATTATCGGATTGAAAACTGAAAACAGAATTATTGAGATGTCGTGCGACAACACACTTGCTAATTTGCTTATCTGGAATCCAAATTACAATATTAGTGATGGTCAAATAATAGTAAAAGAAAAAGACGGTAATATATTCCGTTTGCCTATTGATGGTGAATTAGAAAAAGGAATAGACCACATTCGGGAACTTGAAAATAACCAACATCCAATATTTTGGTCTGCTGAAGGTCAAAGATTAGATGAGTTCCGGCAAAAGTATGGAGATAGATATACTTTTGTTGAGGATAGAAATTCATTCGACTATGTTTATCTAAGAGAAAATCTTGCTAACCTTCCGGGCAGAAAGTACCATTCTAAAAGAAATCACATATCAGCTTTTTCAAGAAAATATGATTGGCATTATGAAGCTCTTACCGATGAGAACATAGACAAATTCCGTGAATGTGCTATAAGGTGGTATCAGTCAAGAGATGATGCAAACAACACCTTAGAAATTGAAAGAAAAGGCATTGAGTTACTTTTTGACCACTATAAGGAATTGAATATTATGGGCGGCGGTATTGTTGTAGATAACAATATCGTCGCTTTTTATCTTGGCTCAGAGATAAACCCCGAAATGTTTGATGTATGTTTTGAGAAGGCATTGCCTGAATATGCAGAGGCTTACGCTGTTATTAACCGTGAGTTTGCAAAGAATTTAGATTACACATATATCAACCGTGAAGATGATATGGGTATAGAGGGATTGAGAAAGGCAAAACTGTCATATCACCCTGAGTTTTTTGTAAAAAAATACTATTGTTATCCAAAGGAAGAAAATGTATAAATACGTAGTTAGAAAACCTAAACACAATGAATTGCCATTGATACTTAATTTGTATAAATCTGGTTTTGTTGATAAGTGTCCCGATGTTCCTTTTAAATATAATGTTATTAGTGAAGAAACATCTTATGTTCTATCACACGAAAACAAGATAATTGGAATGATAGTTTTTATCCCTTGTTATTACAAAGGCGAAAAAGGACATCAAGCACACGCACTAACTATTGATAAAGATTATAGAGGTAAACATTTAGGGTTATATCTCTTTGATGAAATGATAAAAGAACGGCAATTAGCTGGTGATAAGTTTTCCATAATGTTGCCAGCTTATTTTGGACTATATGATTATTATAGCAACATTGGGTATAAGGCTATAACAGCTAAAAGCAAGATTGTTTCATATGGTGAAAATATAAAATATACGGGTGATTTGGTAATATACAGTGACAAATATAAAGAGTATTGTTTAGAATCAGCAAAGTTGAATAGCGGAATCGTACAAGAAACACCTTGTATTATTTGTCCAACAAAAAGCGTTGATTCCGAAATTATGATAGCTTATGACTGTTACCCGGATGTGCAAGGAAATATCCATTACAAATTAGATAATAAATCCAGAATATATATCCCAAACGAAAACGGCAATGAAGTGTTTGGAATGGTTAAAAATTTTGATAATAAAACAAGGCACGGTATTTTTCCGTGGCTCACAAACAAGTAATAGAGAGGATGGCATATGCTGTCCTCTCTTTCAATATATAGGAGACCTGTTAATGAAGAAGAAACTTAGTAAAGAAGAATATAATATTACTTATGCTGCCTTAAAGCTCATCGAGAACTTATTCAAGCAAGGCAGAATCAAACAGCACATTTTTAAGAACATATTAGACGATTACAAAGAGTCTATTGACATATCAGCTTTTAAGTGCTATACTTAAAACACAACAACTATTAACAAAGTGAGGAAATGGAGAGAGGAAAATGTATAACTATAATACACTTACTCCAAAAGAAAGAAAAGTGGTAGTCTATGCCCGTGTTTCAACGGAACACGAAGCACAATTATCAGCACTTGAAAACCAAAAAGATTGGTATAAACCTATTCTTGCACAACATCCTGAATGGACTGTAATTAGGATGTATGTTGATGAGGGTATCACCGGTACATCCGCACAAAAGAGACCTCAGTTTATGCAGATGATTGAAGATGCTGACGATGGAGAATTTGACTTGATTCTTACCAGAGAGGTATCAAGATTTGCAAGAAACACAGTTGATACCTTACAATATACCCGTAACCTGAAGGCAAAGGGTGTTGAGGTTTTCTTTATCAACGATAACATTAAGACTTTTGACGGAGATGGAGAACTCAGACTTACCATTATGGCAACATTGGCGCAGGATGAGAGCCGTAAGACTTCAATCCGTGTAAAGAGTGGTCAACAGACCTCAATGGAAAATGGCGTTTTCTACGGAAATGGAAACATTCTTGGCTATGACCGTGTAGGTAAGGAAATGGTCATTAACCCAGAACAGGCTAAGACCGTTAGAATGATTTTCGATGATTACTTAGACGGTGTTGGTATTCGTGCTATTAAGTTCAGACTTGAACAAGCCGGAAGATTGACTGCTATGGGTAAAAGCAACTGGCACGAGAGCAACATATCTAAGGTATTACAGAATAGCTTCTATTGTGGTATTATCACCTATCACAAAGAGTTTACTCCTGACTTCTTAGAGCAGAAGAAAATCCGTAATTTTGGAGATATGGAATTTACCAAAGTAAAAGGTTCACACGAGCCTATCATTACTGAGGAAGAATTTGAAAGAGTGCAAAAGATGATTGCAGCACGTAGAAGAACATTATCAAATGTGACCTCCGGCAAGAGAAAAGCATTAGGCGAAAAACAGCCGGGTGACGTTTGGACTGAGCTTCTTATCTGTGAGTGCGGTCATAAATTCAATCGTAAGATTTGGCACAATAAAGGTGATATTAAACAGTATGGGTATCAGTGTTACTCATCTATCCGTACCGGCTCATTAAAGACAAGACAAAACAAAGGCTTATCTACTGAAGGCATTTGTGAAGTGCCTATGCTGGCTGGGTGGAAATTACAAATGATGGCTAAGCACATTTTCAGAGAGTATTTGAAAGATACCGTACAAGTATTGGCTCTTGCAGAGTCGATGTTAGAAAAGCACATTGACGATGTAGAAGAACCACAGGACAACGAAAAGATAATTAAGCAAAAACGAGATGAGGCAGACAAGCTAAATAAGCGTTTGCATAATCTCATTGAGATGAGAGCAGACGGCGAAATTTCAAGAGATGTTTTTAAAGTGAAGAAAGAAGAAATTGAAAACCGCCTTACTGCTATTCAAAAGGAATTGGCTGAGTTAGAGCCGGTTCAAGAAGTGGTAGACGAGGCTACACACGAAGAAAAGATTACACTGTTAAAATACTATTTGGAACAGTCGGTTAAGCCTACAAATGATGAGGATATACCGGAAGATGTAATTCGTGCATTCGTAATAAAAATCGTAGCTCATAAGGATGGATTTGACTGGTATTTACGTTTTAGTCCCGATAAACCGCCTAAAACATTGGGTATTGAGGGCAAGCGTAAAGACTCCGCAAAAGTTTCCTCCCTTAGTTTGCCACAACACAGGCAGCAATCGCTAACAACTAATTCCTGACGGATTAGTTCGGATAAGTGAATAACTAAAACGAACTCCCCATCGAGCAATCGGTGGGGATTTTTGTTTATTGAAATCGTTTGTTATAAATGCTATAATAAACTAGAGGTGAACATAATGGAATACCTACCATTAATATTGTTTTTTATTATTGCGATATTTGCGTTTTGTTTATTGCTATTTAGACCAAAGAAAAAAGTTTCTCGAAAGCCAACAAAACCAACCACACCACAACACATCCAAGAGTATGATGAGTACGGATATAATAGACAAGGTTACAATGAGATTGGCAAAAATAGACAAGGCAAATATAATCGCTTTTATAATGTTAAATGCTATAAAACTGATTTGTACAGTGAAGAAGGGTTTTTGGATATTCGAAAAAATCCTATATATTTGACCAATCATGCCCGTGAGCGTATGCGAGAGCGAATGGGTATCAATGAGGCTCATAAAATGGATGCTCTTGCCTTTGAAGCATATCAATTCGGTAAAAGTAAACTACAACTTATGAAATCCGAAAGAGGTATCATTGAAGAAAAAGAACAGGTGTATGGTGATAGTGTGATTTTAATCTATCATGGTTATTGTTATGTATTTACTGAAAATAATGGTTTAAAAACTGTTTATAAAAATGATAGAGTCAGAATGTAATACATTTTCCCCACTTTGCTAACTGCCAAACAGGCAGCAATTGCTGAGATGAAACAAGTGAATAACTAAAACCAATCCCCTTAGAGCAATCTGAGGGGATTGCATTTTGCACATAATATATCACAAAAACTTACTAAAATATAACAAAACATAGAATTACTAAAAAAGCAGGAAATTTCCTTGAAAATCAAATATATAAGTCATATAATCAAACAGTAATTTTATGGTAAATGGGTGTATTTATGGAAAAATCAAAGCAAGCAATTTTCAAACCAAAGCTTATTTCTTGTCTTAAAGGTTATAGTGGTACTCAATTTGGAAAAGATCTGACATCGGGAGTTATTGTTGCTATTATTGCACTTCCGCTTTCTATTGCTCTTGCACTGGCATCGGGTGTTACTCCTGAGCAAGGTCTTTATACTGCAATAATTGCAGGTTTTGTAATCTCAATGCTTGGTGGCAGCCGTGTTCAGATTGCAGGGCCTACTGCTGCTTTTGCCACGATTGTTGCCGGTATTGTTGCCGAGAACGGATTCTCAGGACTTGTTCTTGCAACTCTGATAGCAGGTGTAATGCTTATTCTTATGGGCGTGTTTAAACTTGGTAGCCTTATAAAATATATCCCTTACACAATTACAACGGGATTTACAACAGGTATTGCCGTTACGTTGGTAATCGGTCAGATTAAAGATTTTTTCGGGCTTACTTTTGTGAACTCACCTATTGAAACTGTTGAAAAAATCGAAGAGGTTGTGCATCAGTTCAACACATTCAATTTTGAAGCTTTTTTAATTGGTGCAATTTCTCTTACAGTACTTATTGTGTTCCCTAAATTCATCAAAAAAATCCCGCCATCAATTTTTGCAATAATCATTTCAGCGGTGCTTGTAAAAGCTTTTGATATGAATGTAAACACAATAGGCTTGTTGTATACCATTTCCTCATCACTTCCTGCTCTGTCAGTTCCTGATTTTTCATTTGAAACCGCAAAAGCGATTATTCCGGATGCTTTCACAATTGCAGTGCTTGCCGCGGTTGAATCGCTTCTTTCCTGCGTTGTTGCAGATGGAATGACGGGTAGAAGACACAATTCAAACACAGAACTTATTGCTCAGGGTGCAGGTAATATTGCGTCAGCACTTTTTGGCGGAATTCCTGCTACAGGTGCAATTGCTCGAACAGCAGCAAATATAAAAAATGGCGGCAGCACTCCTGTCGCAGGTATGGTTCACGCCGTTGTTCTCCTTCTTGTTCTTGTGGTTCTTATGCCCTATGCTGCACTTATTCCTATGCCGACTATTGCAGCAATTCTTTTTGTTGTTGCTTATAATATGAGTGAGTGGAGAGAGTTTGTTGCAATTATTAAAAAAGCACCTAAAAGCGACACTCTTATTCTTCTTGTTACTTTTATTCTTACTGTTGTATTTGACCTTGTTGTTGCAATTGTTGTAGGTGTAATACTTGCAACCGTTATGTTTATGAAACGTATGAGCGATGTTACGGATGCTTATGGTTGGAAAGAAATCGACGAGAATACGGATGATGAGAGTATACGACTCAAAAAGGTGCCTGAAAACACCATGGTATTTGAAATTACGGGCCCTATTTTCTTCGGCGCATCAACAAAAATTGCCGATGTTATCAAAACGGCAAACAAGCAAGTTCTTATTTTGAGAATGAGAAGCGTTCCTGCTATTGATGCAACTGGTATTCAAAGCCTTGAAGCAATTATTAAAGTGTGTGAAAAGCAAAACAAAACACTTATTCTTTCGCATATCAATGAACAACCAAAGAAAACCCTTGAAAAAGCAAAACTTCTTGATAAAGTTCTTATTGCTGATAATATTGATATTGCCATAGAAATGGCTGAGAACAAAAAAATAATTCCCACACCTTGCTAACTGTTGGACAGGCAGCTATCAAAGAAAACTAATTTAATTTCGTAGCATAATAAATTAATGAATCCCCTTGGAGCAATCTGAGGGGATTTTGTGTCTACGCGAAGTAGGTTGCAGTATGGATAATAAGGCAGTATAATTGTTTCAGAGGTGACCGATATGGATATTTATATAACAGGGGCAACAATCAAAACTTTACGTGAGAAAAACGGTCTTACACAAACACGTCTGGCAGATATTCTTGGCGTTAGCAGTAAAGCTGTTTCAAAATGGGAAACAGCGAAAGGGCTACCGGACATATCTTTAATTGAGCCTTTGGCAAATGCATTAGGTGTTTCGGTAATTGAGCTTATGTCAGGGAATACCGTTACTAACAAAAACCTTTCGTCAAATATTTTGCATTCAAAGTTTTATGTATGCCCTTTGTGCGGAAACATTATCCGAACCGTAGGGGATGCGGTTATCAGTTGCTGCGGAATAGCTTTACCTCCTCTTAAAGCAGAAGAAACGGATGATAATCATAAAATAATAATAGAAAAGGTTGAGGATGAGCATTTTATAAGCATAAACCATGATATGAGCAAGGGGCATTACATTTCTTTTGTTGCGTATCTGACAACCGACAGAGTGCAGTTTGTGAAGTTTTACCCTGAAGGTAATGCAGACACCCGAATGCAGTTGCGAGGCAGGGGAGTTCTGTATATTTACTGCAACAAGCACGGCTTAATGAAACAAAAAGTATAATATTCTCCGTTTTTGATGATTGCACTGCAGATAACAGTTTGCAATTCCGCGGCAGGAATCATCTGTTAATTGAAGCCAATAAAGGATTGCAAATAATTGGTTGCAAAAACACTGTTGACAAAATTGATTTTTTGAATATAATATATGTAGAGACTCAGCTTTTTTGGAAAGTCTGTCAGGGAGAATGCGTCACCGACTGAAAGCGCGTTTGAGATGAGTAGTAAGCTTGGGAACACTCTGCGGTGATTTAATTTAATATTAAAAGAGGATGCCTCAGGCATCAATGCGGGTGGCACCGCGGGTATTTTGTTTACTCGTCCCGGGAATATTTTATATATTCCCGGGGCTTATTTTTTGTAGAAAACAGGAGGTATACTACGATGTATAGAACATTATTGTGTAACGACATCTGCGACAGACACATCGGTCAGACTGTTGAACTTGCAGGTTGGGTTGATGTTGTCAGAGACCATGGTGGCGTTATCTTTGTTGACCTTCGCGATTATACCGGTGTAACACAGGTTGTAATCCATAATGAAGAGCTGTTAAAAAATGTAAACCGTGAAACAGTTATTTCTGTAAGCGGTGTTGTTGAGAAACGTGATGAAGAAACTGTCAACACTAAAATCGCAACAGGTTATGTGGAATTAGTTGCTGACAAATTACAGGTTTTGGGCAAAAGCAAAAATATGCTTCCCTTTGAGGTAAGAAATTCAAGAACAAGCAAAGATGAGCTTCGTCTTAAATATCGTTACCTTGACCTTCGTAATCCCAAAAATCATGATAATCTTGTTATGCGTTCAAAGATTATCCGTCATCTCAGAAACAAAATGGAAGAGAAAGACTTCCTCGATATGCAGACACCTATTCTCACAGCGTCTTCACCTGAGGGTGCCCGAGATTTCCTTGTTCCCAGCCGTAAACATCCGGGTAAGTTCTATGCTTTGCCTCAGGCACCTCAGCAGTTCAAACAGCTGCTTATGGTTTCAGGATTTGACAGATATTTCCAGGTAGCACCTTGCTTCCGTGATGAAGATGCACGTGCTGACCGTTCACCCGGTGAATTCTATCAGCTTGACTTTGAAATGGCTTTTGCTACTCAGGAAGAAGTGCTTGATGTTTGTGAAGATGTTATCTATGATACATTCAAAACCTTTTCTCAGAAAAAGGTAACAGAAAAGCCTTTCCGCCGTATCACTTATGCAGATGCTATGATGACATACGGCTCAGATAAACCTGATTTAAGAAACCCGCTTATCATATGCGACCTTACTGATTTCTTTGCAGGTGTTAATTTCCCTGCATTCAGAGGCAGACCGGTAAGAGGTATTGTTGCTGATTGTAAGGGTAAATCAAAGAAATTCTTTGAAGATTCACTTAAATATGCAACATCAGCTGAAGTTGGTCTTGGCGGTCTTGGTTATATTACACTCAAAGACGGTGCTTTTGCAGGACCTATTGCTAAATTCTTAAGTGATGAGCAGAAGGCTGAAATCACAGCTATTACAGGTGTTAAAGAAGGGGAAACTCTTTTCTTCATCTGTGATGATAAGAAAAATGATACAGAGAAAAAAGCAGGTCTTATCCGCACATGGCTTGCTAAAAAAGAGCAGCTTGACCTTATCGGTGATGATGCTTTCGAATTCTGCTTCGTTGTTGACTTCCCTATGTATGAAAACGATGAAGAAACAGGCGATACTATCTTCACACACAACCCGTTCTCAATGCCACAGGGCGGTATGGAAGCACTTATGACAAAAGACCCTACAGAGGTTCTTGCTTATCAGTATGACCTTGTTTGTAACGGTATTGAGCTTGCTTCAGGTGCTGTTCGTAACCATGATATTGACGTTATGAAAAAAGCATTTGAAATTGCAGGTTATGACGAAGAAGAGCTTAAAAACAGATTTAATGCATTATATACAGCTTTCCAGTATGGTGCTCCTCCTCACGCAGGTATGGCACCGGGTATTGACCGTATGGTAATGCTTCTGACAGATGAAGAAAAAATCCTTGATGTTATCGCATTCCCGCTTAACGGTAACGCTCAGGATTTATTGCTTGGTGCACCAAGCGAAGTTACGAATCAGCAGCTTGAGGATGTTCACCTTCTCGGTAACGGCAACGCTCTTGCTCAGCGTGCAGGTTCAACCGGTGCAGCAGGTAAAAGCGCTCAGGGTAAGCGTTCAACATTCTCAAATGCTCAGCAGCTCAATCAGCTTTCACTCACAGATGATGAAGAAACCGTAATGCAGGGTATCTTTAATATGATGAATGAAAATGAGCAGATTCTTAAAACCTGCGACACAGAGAATGTCGAAGAAATGGTACACGTTATGCCAATGACAAATGTTTTGCGCGAAGATGTACGTAAACAGCCTTTCACAAGAGAGAGTCTTCTTGAAGGCGCCCCTGAAAGAAATGAAGACAGTTGGCAAGTGCCAAGACTTGTAAAGTGAGGTGCGAACAATGAAATATTATATGACACAGTTAAGTGATAAAGGAACTGTAGCTGTTGACGATACAATTCTTGTTAAAGATTGTGCCTCAGCTTCAGGTTCAAGAATTCTTGAAGGCTTCAAGCCGTTGTTCAGCGCAGAGGCTGTTACAAGGCTGGAAGATAAAGGTTATCAGGTATCAGGCAAAACCAATGTAGGTGAGTTTGGTCTTGACCTTGTAGGTGAATTTTCTTACTATAATAATCAGGAAGGTCAGCTTGAAGGTGCAGCAGCCTCGCTTGTTAAAAACGGTGAAGTCAAAGCAGCTTTAGGTGTTGATATGAATGGCGCAACAAGACGTTCAGCAGCTCTTGCAGGTGTTGATTTCTTAAAGCCGACTTACGGCACTGTTTCGCGTTACGGTGTTATTTCTTGCGCTGCATCAGGTGAGCAGATCGGTGTATATGCCAAAGATTCAACCGATGTAAAAGAGATAATGGATGTTATTGCCGGTCATGACGATAAAGACGGCACAAGCCTCCCTGCAGAAAGCTATGATTACAGCGTTGATAAAGATGTTGCAGGTAAAAAAGTCTGCATCATTAAAGAGCTTTATGAAAAAGCAGATGATGAAAATAAAAAGAAGGTTGATGCTTTTGCTGATGCTCTTCGTGCAAATGGTGTAACTGTTGAGATTGTTTCATCCGGCTTGTTTGAGCTTGCAAACACAGCATGGCAGATTCTTATGTGCGCTGAAACATGCAACAATGTTTCTCGTTATGACGGTGTTAAATACGGTCACCGTTCAGAAAAATACAGAAATATTGATGAGCTTTATGTAAATACAAGAACAGAGGGCTTTAATTTCCTTACAAAAGCAGTTATTCTTTACGGCTCAGATGTTTTATCTAAAAACCGTTATAAAGATTGCTACGATAAATCACTCAGAGTGCGCCGTGTTGTAGCAGACGGTATCAAAAAACTTATGGAAGAATTTGATGCTGTTCTTACACCTGTTTGCAGCAAGGCATCTTATGAAGCTTACGATATTCATGATGCTTTCGGCAAAGTTTTTGAAGAGAGTGTTTTCACTGCAACAGCAAACCTTATAGGCACACCTGCATTTGTAAGTAATGGTGTTCAGCTTATGGGTAATCATTTTGACGAAAGCACACTTCTCAGTCTTGCACACATTGTTGAAAGGAAGGGTGAATAATTATGAATTATGAACTTGTCATCGGCCTTGAAACTCATGTGGAGTTAAGCACCGAATCTAAAATTTTCTGCTCTTGCGGCGGTCATTCAGCTGCAAATGAGCCTAACGATTGCGTTTGCCCTGCTTGCAGCGGTATGCCGGGTATGTTGCCTGTTATGAATAAAAGAGTTGTAGAGTTGGCTGTTACAGCAGGTCTTATGCTTAACTGTAATATAAACCGCTATACAACATTTGATAAGAAAAACTACTATTACCCTGATTTGCCTTGCGCATATCAGATTACTCAGCTCAATCACCCTATCTGTACAGACGGATGTGTTACATTAAAAACATCTGCAGGTGCACGTGATATCAGAATCAAGCAGATTCATATGGAAGAGGATGCAGGTAAGCTTGTTCATGGCGGCAATTCTTCATTTGTTGACTTTAACCGTACAAGCGTACCTTTGATTGAGATTGTTACTCAGCCTGATTTCCGCAGTGCTGAGGAGGTTGTAACTTACCTTAACAAGCTTAAATCAATGTTCCGTTCAGGCGGAATTTCTGAATGCGAAGAGGGTGCTATGCGTTGTGACGTCAACATTTCTGTCCGCCCTGAAGGCAGTGAAGAGTTCGGCGTACGCACCGAGATTAAAAATATGAGCTCATTTGAAGCTATTGAACGTGCAATCCGTTATGAAGCTCAGCGTCATATGGATGCACTTGAGTTTGAAACAGAAGAGCTTGTTCAGGAAACAAGACGTTTTGACGATGCAAGCGGTAAAACCTTTGCTATGCGTAATAAAGAAACAGAGGCTGACTATCGTTACTTCCCTGATGCAAACCTTATGCCTATTATCATTGATGATGAATGGCTTGAAGAAATCAAGGCAAGCAAGCCGGCTGCAGTTGACGAAAAAGCAGAGCAGTATCGTGAAGCAGGTATTTCTGATAAAGAAATCGATATGCTTATTTCAAACAACAAAATAAGCAAACTTCTTGACGACACTGTTGCTTTTGGCTTTAATGCAAAAGATGTAGCTGCATGGATTCTTACAGACTGTATGGGTATTTTGCGCAAAGCAGGTAAAACAATAAGTGAACTTGATGTTACTGCAGAAAACCTTGCTACAGTTATCAGAATGGTAGATGAAGGCAAAATTAACAGAAACGCAGGTAAAAAAGTGCTTATCGCTATGATTGAAGACGGTGCTGACCCTGTTGAGTTCTGCAAGAAAAACGGACTTGATAAAAAGGTTGATTCATCAGCTGTTGAGGGTATTGTTGACAGAATTATCAGCGAGAATGCACAGGCTGTTGAAGATTATAAAAACGGTAAAGTTAAAGCTATGCAGGCATTGTTCGGTGCTTGTATGCGTGAACTTAAAGGTGCCGGTGACCCGACAGTAATCAAATCCCTTTTAGAATCAAAGCTTAAATAAAATCGGATGACGGGGGTAACTATCTTACTCCCGTTATCTTATCTCAGTTATATAGTCGGAGATGAATTTATGACACAGAAACTTTATGAAATTGACTCTTATTGCCGTGAATTTAAAGCAGTTGTAGAGTCTTGCGAGTCTGACGGTGAATATTATTATATTGTTCTTGATAAAACTGCCTTTTTCCCTGAAGGCGGCGGACAGGCTGCAGACCAAGGCACAATCAATAGTGCAACTGTCTTTGATGTTCAGATAAAAGATGATATTATCATCCACAAAACAGATGTGCCTTTTGAAATCGGTACCGAGGTTGATTGCTCACTTGATTGGGAGCTTCGTTTTTCACGTATGCAGAGCCATGCCGGTGAGCATGTTGTATGCGGTATTGTTCATAGCCTTTTCGGTTATGATAATGTTGGTTTTCATATGAGCGAAGCTGTGATGACTGTAGATTTCAGCGGACCGTTATCACAGGAAGACCTTGAAAAGGTAGAGTATGAAGCCAACCTTGCAATTCATCGTAACACTCCGATTTTTGCAACATATCCGTCAAAGGACGAGCTTAAAGATATTCACTACCGCAGTAAGCTTGATATTCAGGAAGGTATCAGACTTGTTACAATTCAGGATGTTGATTGTTGCGCCTGCTGTGCACCCCACCCGTCAAGCACCGGCGCAATAGGCATTATCAAAATTCTTGATTCATGCCCTCGTAAAAAGGGAACAAGAATTGAAATGGTTGCAGGTATACATGCATATAAAGATTATGTTGCTCTGCATAATTCAACAAAAGCTATGATGGGTATGCTTTCAGCAGCAAGAGATAATGTTAAAGATGCCGTCAGCAAACAAATTGAGCTTGTTGCTGCCCTTAAATATGAAAATCAGAAAATGTCAAAAAAACTTGCGTTTTTTGAGCTTAATCCCGTAATGATAAATGATTCAGCATACGCTGTTACTGAAAATTCATCTTATGATGATTTGATTTTCTGCGCTAATTCTTTGATTGAAAAAGGTGTTGGCAGATGCATACTGCTCTCAAAGACTGATGATGAGAATTATATTTATGTTATCAGCAGCACAAAAAATGATGTCAGAGAAGTTGTAGGTAAGCTTAACTCTGCACTCAACGGCAAGGGTGGAGGCAGAGATACTCATGCACAGGGCAAAATTGTTGCAGACAGTATTGAAAAAATAAAAGAAGTTGTTGAAAAAATATTATCAGAATAAAGAAAACTCCACTCGGATATCGAGTGGAGTTTTTGCTTATCTGTGAAGCTTAAGTATTTCGTTGATAGGGCCTTTGAAATCTTTTGATATTGCTTTCAAAGGTTTTTCATTATTGATAAATGAGCCAAAGAGCATTCCTTTATAGTCGGTTGACATCTGGAATTTTGAAATTACCTGTGTAAGCTCCTGCTTTTTATCTTTGTTTGTAAGATATGTGCAGTTATCTGCAACAACCTCAATAGTTGAATCTGCTTTTGCAATTATGCTGATTTCTGCTGTAGAATCACAGATTTCTGCATCAATATCCATTTCGTTGCCGTCAACCATAACTTTGAAGTTGCCGTCAACAATATCTTTGAATTTGATGATATAATTTCTCTCCTGAGGGACAACTTTTGTGTCGCCCTCTTCTTTGCAGATTGTGAAAGAAACTTTATCATTTTCTTCACTTACAGTGAAAGCTGTTTTTAAATATTCACCGTTCTGATATGACAATGTTTCGCCGTCATCTTCATAAAGTGTGAATTTGTTATTGCCTCTGTAAACGAGAATTTCTAATGCTTCAGGGTTAGAGCAATCGTTGTTCCTGTCGTTTACGCTCATAGGGATTATTGCACCCTCTTTGGCAAGAACAGGAATATTTTCAATATCTCGGTACATTTCAATAAATTGATTGCCGTTATAAATTCTGCCGGTGAAAACATCAGTATATCTGCCGTCAGGTATCCATACCTTAACACCTGCAAGGTTTGTTTTATTTGATGTATGCTTTGTGATAGGTGCAACAATAAGCTCTGTGCCGAAGAAGAACTGATTCTTGCAGTTGTATGCATTTTTATCTTCAGGGTAAGCGTAGTACATTGGCTCACAGATAGCTCTGCATTGTGTATGGGTACGGTAGTTCATTGTGTAAATATAGGGGAGAAGCTTATGTCTTAAACGAAGTGCATTTTTTGCAATCTGTTCAACAGGACCGCTGTAATTCCACGGCTCTTTACCTGCGAACTCATTGTTGGTTGAATGAAGTCGCATAACAGGGCTGAATACACCAAGCTGAACCCAGCGAAGATACAGCTCATCATCTTTTTTACCCATACAATGACCGCCGATGTCATGGCTCCACCAAGGGTATGCAATATTAGATGCTGTTGCAGTGAAGCCCGGCTGGAAGTCAAGACTTTTCCATGTCTGAGTGGTGTCACCGCTGAATCCTAAAGGATAACGCTGACTGCCTGCACCGCAGAAACGGGAAAGGATAAGCGGACGGTGGTTATCTTTTGCATTATCAAGGAAGTGGTAGTGGTTGAGCGCCCACAACGGGTCAAGACCTTTTACATTGGTGTGTGTGCCTTGCTGCCAGTCAATCCACCAGAAGTCAACACCCATTTTTTCAAAAGGATGATGAAGGATATCAAAATATTTTTCTGTGAATTTTTTATCGGTAATGTCAAATGCAACAGGCTCTTTTGAGTCAGGATTCTGACCCATAGCTTCACACATTTCTTTATATTGGTCCTCAAACCAACGGACACCCATTGACGGATGAATATTGAATGTAACGTGGTATTTATCGTCTTTTAGTTTTTTAATAAATCCTTCAGGGTCAGGGAAAAGATCGGTGTTGAAGCTGTAACCTGTCCAACCGACTGACCAGAAATCATAAACATACTCCATAAAATTAAGATGTTTACTGATTTTGTGGCTGTCTTTACCGAATTTTTCTTTGATTTTAACCCAATGCCAATCCATATCAACAGTTGCAACTGTAACAGGAATCTCTTCATCTTTGAATTTATCCATAAGATTAAGATATTCATCCTGTGAATAAGCCTTGTATCTGCTCCACCAGTTTGAAAGAGCATATCTCGGAATAAGAGGCACTTTACCGGTTAACTGATAAAGGTCAGTTGTTGCACCGATATAGTTGTTGCCGTATGCGAAGTAATATTTATCAGATTCGGCGTTTTCTCTCGGCAGAATTGTACCGTCCTCTTTTAATGCAAGTGTTTTGCTGTCATCAAGCACAGCAACACCATTTTTAGAGCAAACGCCGTCATTAAGTGTGATTATACCTGCGGTTATGTCAAGTGTACGGCAGGTGCCCTTAAGGTTACCTGCTTTGTAGTTAGTGACAACTCTGTTATCATCAAGCTTAATGCGAAGCATTTTGTTTCGTTTAACTGAGTAAACAAAGGTAACCTTGTCGGTTTTTATTTCTGTAATTCCGTTTGAATCTTTTACTTCAAATTCAGGCTCGGCAAAATCACGGAACCACACACTCTGAGTAGGTTCATCACAGAATTTACCGTCTTTCTGAGTTTCAACTCTTAAAAGATACGGTGTGATTACAGTGAATCTTGTGTTACCGCGCACAGTTATCTGTTTTTCTTTAGCTACAGGAGAGCAGTCGATTTTAAATCGTTTTGCAAACTGTTCCATAATATACTCCCTTAATTAAAATAATATAGTTAATTATATAGCTAACAGTCAATAAAGTCAACAAATGAAAAAGTGGAGTTTACCTGATTGTAAACTCCACCATAGCTTTATGAAAGCATTTCTATAAGCTCATTGATGTTTGAAAGAATATAAATAAGGTCTTTGATTATCCATCTGATTGTGTTGATAATGTTTCTCATAGGGTCATTTTCAATGATTTCTAAATCCTGTGCGCCTGAAACATTTTCCCCTGTTTTAGTAAAAGTGATTGTGCATTCAGCTGCAGCATGGTCCGAAACACTATTACCGTCAGCGTTTTTGATCCATGTATATTTAAAATCGGTAGCCTGAAGGTCGATGTTTTCACCGTCTTTATACATAAACTTTTCAACTGAATCCCATTCACCCCAATAAGATATACCTGTTTCGTACCATTTGCCGAAATTACTATAATCATTGTTGTTATGAAGTTCAATCCAGGCATCGGTAAGTCCGCACTGCTCAACAAAAATCTCATACATATTACTGTTTTGATCGTGGTTTGGTGTGTGGAGATAAGTGTTGAAATCACCTGTAATAATTACAGGTCGGCGATATTTTTCATAATTTGAGTTAATCATCTCTGCAACTTGTGTGAAGTTACTTTTACGCGCAGCTATTGAGCCTTCACCGTCAAAAGCGTCAGCGTGAATGTCATAAAAGTCAATATAAATGCCGTCATCAATCTGGATAACGGAGTGAAGAATTCCTTTTGGTGTAAGTGTATCACCCTCGGCAATATCACCGAAAGAGTCGTTCCATTGAACTCTTGTTTCGTTGTATATAGGCATAGATTGTGTGAAGATATTAAGACCGTCACCGCCGGGTATTGAACCGGAGTGGTTGGTTTTATATGTATAACCGTTGAGTGCACCTGATAATTTGTAGTGATAGCCGAAATCTTCCTGAGTTGCAACAATGTCAAAATTATTATTGTTTATATAGTCGGCAATAACTGTCTGATTGGCACCTACATCTGTGCCGTCAAATTTAGGAAGCCCTGCAACATTGAAATTTAAGATTTTTACAGATTTACTTTCGGAATATGCTGATGGCATAATTGATAAACCGCTCAATAATAAAATTGTTGCCATCATAATAGTAAAAAAAGATTTCATTTTTCTCATTTAGAAACACCTCCTATGTATAGTATCACTTTATTTCTAAAAAGTCAATATGAGCTAATATAAGAATAATATATATATTTCATATAATTTTGCAAAATATCTATTGATTTTTAGTGATATTTAATATAATATATAGATAGATAAATACAAAGGAGGTATCCGTATGAAAAAAATTATAACTATAAGCCGTGAGTTTGGTTCGGGTGGCAGAAGTATAGCTAAAGAAGTTGCCAATCGACTTGGTTATAAGTATTATGATAAAGAGCTTGTCAAACAGGTTGCAGCCGAAACAGGTTTTGCTCCTCAATATGTTGAAGAGCAGGGCGAGTATGCACCTGGTAAAAACAGGTTTGCTTATGTTTTTACTCCATCGGGTACTCCCGGTATAATGGATGGTTTATCTGCTGCAGATTTTTTGTGGACAATTCAGAGAAAGGTCATATTAAAAATAGCTGATGAAGAACCGTGTGTTATCGTAGGCAGATGTGCAGACTACATTCTCAAAGACCGTGAAGATTGTCTTAATATTTTTGTTCATGCAAGTAAAGACTACCGTGCAGACAGAATTGTCCGTCTTTATGGTGAAAGTGAAAAGAAGCCTGAAAAACGACTTGATGAAAAAGACAAAAAAAGAAGCATAAACTACGAGCATTATACAGGCAGAGAATGGGGTGACGTACATAATTATCATCTGTGCCTCGACAGCGGTTTGCTCGGTCAGGATAATTGTGTGAATCTGATACTTGCTCTTGCTAAAGAGGATGATTAAAAGAAAGCGATAGGATTAAACGCTGATACCACACAAGGCAGTTTTTCTTTAAAAAGTGAAATTACGGCACAATAATACGTTAAAACCCACCGATACGCGATAGCGTAATCGGTGGGTTTTGCCTTTTCTTGCACACGCAATTTCGCATTTTAAAGTGCTACGCAGTTTCGTAGAA
>JBGVPE010000042.1:0-27944 GCA_045126895.1 Acutalibacteraceae bacterium
ATCTTCCGTGTTGAAGAGCATAGCGGTGATGCTTCAGGTTCAAACCATGAGATAACACTTATTAAGCAGGATGGTATTACAAATGTTCCGTTACCTGATGCGAAGTTTATGCTTTTTGGTCCCATGGGTGATGCAAATGCACAACTGCCGCAAGGAGTTACTAATCGTACGATTACAACTGAAGACGGTAAAGTGCTTTATTATATCGGCACCTATGAAACAGGTGACAACGGAACTGTAAAAGTAGAAACACAGTATCTTACACCGGGCGGCCCGTATGCTTTTGTTGAGCTTGTTGCTCCGGAAGGATATGAGCTTTTGGACAGACCCGTATACTTTTACTTCTTTGATACAGATCCTGACGGATTTATTCAAAGTGTTACCACCCTTATAGCAATTGAAAACTTCTCGGGAAGTTTTCTGATTCCCGAAACAGGTGGTACCGTATTCTACACGGCAATAATCGGTTTTGCTTTAACGGCAGCTCCGATTTTGTATAGTTTGATTCGTCGTAAACGGGAAAGGAGGTTATCTTAATCTCCTGAGCTAAGCAAAATACCATTTGCGACGGAGAAAACAAAGCATGCACAAAATTGCAAATTAAAAAAAGAAAGGAAGTAAGATTATGAAAAAATTATTTGCAGTTTTAATGGCAATCGCACTCGTTCTCTCTATGGGAACAACATTCGCATTTGCAGCAGGTACAGGTACAATCACAATTGACAATGCAATTACAGATTCAACTTACTCTGTCTACAAAATGCTTCACTTCACACCGTCTAACGCAGCCGGTGACAAAGGTATCTACACAATCGTTGACGGTTGGGCTGATTTCTTTGCAACTGACACAGCTAAAGAATACTTTGATTTAGTTACACAGGGCGGTCAGACTACAGTTGTTCTCAAAGAGAACGGCAAAGAAGTTGACCAGAAACTTGCACAGGCAGCTCTCAAGTATGCTAAAGAGAAAACCATCGCTCCTGCAGCAACTCCGATCAAAGCAACAAGCAAAGACGTTGTATTCACAAATCTCGACTATGGTTACTATGCAATTGATACAACTGTAGGTACAATGGGTGCTCTCACAAGAGCTACTAATGAACTTAAAGCTGTTGAAAAGAATATCCAGCCTGATATCGACAAGCAGGTTCAGGAAGATCGTGACGGTTCTTGGGGCGTAGTTAATGACGCTGATATCGATCAGAAAGTTAACTATCAGTCAAATATTACTATTGGTGAAGGCGTTACAAATTATGTAATGCACGATACAATGGAAGAAAGCCTTACATTCAATAAAGACGTAGTTGTTAAGCTCGCTGACGGTACACCTGTTGGTGCTGATAACTACACAGTAACAGTTTCTCCTGCTGACGGCCACACATTTGATGTTGCATTTGACAATGACTACATCTTAGGTCTTGCTAAGGGTACAATCATCACAGTTTACTACTCAGCAACTCTTAATGAGAATGCAGTTATCGGCGCTGTAGAAGATGGTAACGAAAACGAAGTTTACCTTTCATACGGTGAAGATGCAGAGTGGAAGACAAATGTACACGAAACATCTACATACACATGGGAAATGGATGTTTTGAAGTTCACACAGGATGGCGAAACCAAGATTACACTTGCAGGCGCTGTATTCCAGCTTCTTGGCAAAGATGGCAAAGCTATCAAATTCTCAGCTGTTAATGGTGCTGCAGTTCCTACTTATAAAGTAGACGCTGAAGGCACAGTTACAGATATCACAACTGATGATAAAGGTAAGTTCATCATCGTTGGTCTTGATGAAGGCACATACGCACTTCACGAAGAAACAGCTCCGGAAGGCTATAACAAGCTTGCAGAAGATATGGAAGTTGTTATCACAAGCGAACTTGATGGCAGAGAAGATGACTCAGTTTCATATAAAATCAACGATGCTGATCCGGTAACAATCGAAGTAGAAAACAAGACCGGTGGCCTCTTCCCTGAAACAGGTGGTATCGGTACAACTATTTTCTATGTAGTTGGTGCTATCCTTATGGTTGCAGCATTCGTAGTTCTTGTTTCAAAGAAGAGAATGTCTTCGGTTGCATGAAGGGATAAAGAATCGGACGATTCTGAGGAGTCAGACGGTTCTGAAGATTCCAAAGAATCTTAAGATTCCCGCAGCAAATGCTGTAAAGTAAAAAACAACCCCCTGCCGGCCTTGTGCCGGTAGGGGAAACCCCCGAGAAATTTTAAAATTCTGAACGCTGTTACTGAATATCGGTTGTGGCGTTGAAAATTTTAAAAGAATCAAGAGATATATTATGAAAGAAAACACAAAGAAAAAAGTCAAAAAGACCAAGAATAAGAAAAAGAAAGGCGGTCTGAGCTCAACTATAGCTCTGGTTGCTATCTTTTTTGTTGGTTTGTGTGTCTTGCTTTATCCCACGGTAAGTGATTTCTGGAACGAGAAAAGACAGTCTCAGGCAATAATGAACTATGATGATTTGATTGTTGATCTTACCCCCGAAGATTTTAAGGAGTATTTTAATAAAGCAGACGATTATAATCGCAAGCTCAGAAAGATTTCATTTCCTTTTGTCGGATACAGTGAGCTTGATGACCTTTATTATTCAACGCTTGATGTCAACGGAGACGGAATGATGGGTTACATAACGATTGATAAAATCAAGATTCAGCTTCCTATTTACCATGGTACAAGCGACAAGGTTCTTAACTCCGCAGTCGGCCATATGGAAGGCTCAAGTCTTCCGGTTGGCGGTGTTAATACTCATAGTGTATTATCTGCGCACCGAGGTTTGCCGTCTGCAAAACTGTTTACCAATCTGGATAAGGTTGAGGTTGGTGACATTTTTACAATAACAATTCTTGATCGAAAAATCACTTATCAGGTTGATCAGATTAAAATTGTTCTTCCCGGTCAGCTGAATGACCTATATGTACAGAAAGGTGAGGATTACTGTACTCTTGTAACCTGTACGCCTTACGGCATAAATACTCACCGTATGCTTGTACGAGGCACAAGGATTGAAAACATTGAAGAAGAGAAGAAAATCAATGTTATTACCGAGGCATATCAGATTGATCCGTTTATTGTAACACCTGCTGTTGCAGCCCCGATACTCGGTGCTCTTCTCGTTTTCCTTATGATCAAATCTTCTAAAGAAAAGAAAAAGAATGCCGCTTTAAAAAACAATAATAAAAAGAAAAAAGAAAACAAAGATAATGAATAGCAAAAAAGAAAGGTGGCGGAACAATGAGAACTAAAAGTTATATAAGAGTTATTGCATTGATTATGGCTTTTTTTATACTTAGTGTCACATTTTCCGCAACTGCCACAGCAACTCCTGACAAAAACGGAAGTATTACCCTTAATATCAAAGATGTACAGTCAGGTACTCCGATTACTGATATGAAGTTCAGGTTGTATTTCTTTGCTAAGGCATATGAAAAAGCTGAGGGAATAGACTTTGCTTTTGTTTCTCCGTATGGTGAATCAAACATTGATCTTAAAGACCGTCAGGATTCATATCTGCCGATACATCTGGCTTTTTTTGCAGCATCACGTTCACTTGACTTTACTGAAAAAAGTACAGATAAAAATGGTGCAATTGTTTTTAGTGATCTTACTCCCGGTTTATATCTTATTGTGCCGTTACAGAATGCGGAAGACAACTGTAGTGCTTCCCCGTTTATTATCAGTGTTCCTGAGTACGACTACGAAAATAAGCAGTGGATATATGATGTTGATGCAAGTCCTAAAATCAACGGTGACATTGACGCAGACGGAAAGGATACCTATATCAGCGTTGTGAAAAAGTGGGAAACAGACAAGGCTATCCCTGACAGCGTTACAGTTGTATTACTCAGAGATTTTAAGGAGTATGCAAAGATTCAGCTCAACGAAGATAATGATTGGCGTTATCGTTGGGACAATCTTTCTAAAAATCACGTATGGAATGTTGTTGAAGCAACTGTTCCTGACGGATATACGGTTTCTTACGAAACTTCATCGAATACAGTTACAATCATTAACGAGTGTAACGAAACAGGTACAACCAAACCCGGTGAAGGAACAACACGACCGTCAGATGGAGAAGATGACGACGGTAAGGATGACCTTGCTGATACGGGTCAGCTCAATTGGCCGATACCTGTTTTTGCAGTTGCAGGACTTTTACTCTTCAGCATCGGCTGGTCTGTGCTGAATTTCGGTAAAAAAGAAAATGAATAAACAGAAAGGGGAGCAATTGTATGAAGAGAAAAGTCGGTATTTCCCTTATAACGATAGGACTGATTCTCATTTTTTGTGCGGCAGCTCTCCTTGTTTATAATAATTACGAAAGCCGTAGAGCTAAGGATCAGGCGGATGCTTTAATGGGCTCTATTGTTGAAGAAATCAACAGCAATCAATCAGGTGATATTGATCCGTTTGATAAAGAAATGAAGATTGTTGATATCAACGGATACGGATATATCGGATATCTTTCTGTGCCTGACCTGAAAATCAATCTTCCTGTTATGTCTGAACTGGATCAGGGTCGGTTAAAAATAGCTCCCTGCCGTTATTACGGATCAACTAAAACAGATAATCTTGTTATTGCTGCTCATAATTACAGAAGTCACTTCGGATATCTCGGAAGGCTTGATATCGGCTCAGCGATTTCCTTTACTGATATGGAAGGTGAGAAAAAATCTTACATTGTCACATCGGTCGAAATTCTGCAGCCTTCTGATTCTGATAAAGTAAAGGATACAGGAGATGATCTTATTCTGTACACTTGTACGTACCGAGGCGTTAGCAGAATTGTTGTAAGGTGCACACAAACAGATAAATAACAGGTTGTAATTAAGCCTGTTGTATTAAATGAATATCTACAGTGAAGTAATAATATATAAACAAAAAACCAGCTCTGTCTCACTTTGAGACAGAGCTCTTTCTTTTTGTCTGCGATGGTTGAAAATTAAAAATTGCAATTTCATAAAAACTTTTATTTTGCAGAGCAAAACTGAAATTGTAACAATGTTACAAACAGATAACGATTGCTTTTTGCTTTGCTCGGGTGTTATAATTATTTGTGTGAAAATCTGAAAGAGTAAGGTGTTATTATGAAATATGATCTTGTTGTTGCAGGTGGCGGACTCAGCGGCGTTGCGGCGGCAGTGAGCGCGGGCCGTGAGGGGCTTAAGGTTCTGATTGTTGAAAAGTCAGGCTGTCTCGGCGGTGCAATTGCTAATAATCTTGTTTATCCTTTTATGCCTTATTGGACAAAAGAAAAAGATAATAACTCTGTTACTAAAAAGTATTTGTCACAGGGTATTTTTAAAGAAATGAAAGAACGACATGATGAATATGTTGATGATTGCAAAGACCACGAGTTTAATTCAGAGTATTTAAAAATAGTTCTTGATGATATGACAGCCGAGGCGAATGTGGAAGTTCTTTTTCACGCTGTAGTATATGATGTGAAAACTGAAAACAGAAAAGTATCATCCGTTGACATAACCGCTAAAGCACAGAAAATAACCGTAGATGCCGACTTCTTCATTGATGCAACAGGTGACGGAGATTTATTTTATCTTGCAGGCTGTGATTATCAGCTAGGCCGTGAAAGTGACAGCCTATGCCAGCCGATGACAACTTGCTTCAGAATGAGCGGCGTTGACCTTGATTTATTTACTGAAGAAAGACCTGGGCTTCAGCAGCTCTACAAAGAAAAACAGGCGAGTGGTGAAATTAAAAATCCACGTGAAAATATACTTGTTTTCTTTGGCGTTGGGGAAGATGTGTTGCATTTCAATTCAACCCGTGTTGTGATGCTTGATCCGACAAATCCCTTTGATGTAAGCAAAGCTGAGGTTATTGCAAGGAAGCAGATTCATGAGCTTATCAGCTTTTTAAAAGAAAATTCAAAAGCATTTGACGAAAGTGCCTTGATTTCTGTTGCAATCAATATTGGTGTCAGGGAGAGCAGAAAGCTTAAAGGCACTCATATTCTTACAGGTGATGAACTTATCAACTGCACACGGTTTAAGGATTCAATAGCTCTCGGCAATTATGATATTGATATTCACAGCCCTACGGGCACCGGTACAAGCCACAGGTATTTCGCAGACGGAGAGTTTTATTCAATACCTTACCGATCACTTTTGCCCAAGGAATATGATAATCTTCTTGTAGCAGGTCGTTGTATTTCGGCAACGCATGAGGCACAGGCATCGGTAAGAATAATGCCTATTTGCTGTTGCCTCGGTGAAGCTGCAGGTACAGCTGTTGCTATTGCTCACAAAACAAATGCCAATGCCCATTCTGTTGATGTAAAATCACTGCAACAAAAACTTAAGAATAACGGAGCTGTTTTGTGATTTTTAGGTAATAACCCGATTGCTTGTATAACTGTTGCTTGTTCAGTTGAAGAATCACGCAAAGACAGAATTTTTAAAAAAGCTTGCAGATACATTTTTACTTTGATATAACATTTTACACGCTTTTGAGGAGGTTCAAAAATGAAAAAATCCTTCAGCAAATTCTTATCGGTATTGTTGGTGCTGATAATGGCAATTACAATCATTCCAACGGCAACTATCAAAACGAGTGCAGCGGCAACCTCAGGTTACTGCGGTACAAATGTTAGATGGTCATTTAATTCATCAACGGGCGTTCTGTCCATCACGGGATCGGGTGCTATGACTGATTTCAGATATAGCTCTGATGCACCGTGGGATGATTTCAGATTAAGCATCAAATCGGTAACTGTAGGCAGCGGAGTAACAACAATCGGCTCGTATGCTTTTTACACTTGGGTTACTAGGAATTCTGATAGTATAACGAGCGTAACACTCCCTGAAAGTGTAACGAGCATCGGTGATAATGCATTCTATAACTGTACCGGCCTTACAAGCGTAACAATTCCTGAAAGTGTAAAGAGTATCGGTGATAATACATTCTATAACTGTACCGGACTTACAAGCGTAACAATCCCTGACAGTGTAACAAGCATTGGTGTAAAAGCTTTCTGTGAGTGTACCGGGCTTACAAGCGTAATAATCGGTAATGGTGTAACAATCATCGATGAGTATGTATTCTATAATTGTACCGGACTTGTAAGTGTGAAAATCGGCAATGGTGTAACAAGTATTGGTGAAAAATCTTTCTATGGTTGTACCGGGCTTACAAGTTTAACAATCGGTAACAGTGTAACAAGTATCGGCGAAAAAGCTTTCTATGATTGTACCGGCCTTACAAGCGTAACAATTCCTGAAAGTGTAACGAGCATCGGCAATTCTGCATTCAATAGCTGCACCGGCCTTACAAGCGTAACAATTCCTGACAGTGTAATAAGCATAGGTGCTTCTGCATTCAATGGCTGCACCGGTCTCACAAGCGTAATAATCAGCAAAGGTATAACCAAAATTGCGGAGTCGCTTTTTGAAAACTGTAGAAATCTTACAAGTGTAACAATTCCCGACGGTGTAACAAGCATCGGTAGCTATGCATTCTACAATTGTACCGGACTTACAAGTGTAACAATTCCTGACAGTATAATAAACATCGGCAGTAGTGCATTTTTAACGTGCAACAGTCTTATCAATGTTTATTATTCAGGTACAAAAGAGCAATGGGGAAATGTTTATATAGGAATCAATAATACACCTCTATTTAGTGCCGCAATCCGTTTTGCCTGCGATGGTCATAAATATATTAAAAATGTAGTTGCACCAACCTGCACCGAGCAGGGCTATACAACATACACTTGTGAATGCGGTGATAGTTATGTTGATGATTATGTCCCTGAAATTGAACACAGTTCAATTGAGTGGGAATATGATTATGACAATGGTAAAAAAACACGCGAATGCATCCATTGTGAATATACCGAAACCAAAGACCTTGGACGATTCGGTGACACAAATGGAGACGGTGTGACTAACTCATCTGACGCACTTAACATTCTTCAGTACTCTGTAGGTAAGTTGCAGAACGTTGACAAAAGATATGCTGACATCAACAGAGACGGCGCAATAAATTCAAGTGATGCACTTATCACATTACAAATCTCAACCGGCAGTTATAAAGGTAACCTTTGGTTTGATTTTGAATAATTCTTCTTTCACAAGAGCTTTATCTCATTGAGGTAAAGCTCTTGCTTATTTTTGTCAAAATGATATAATGATAGCGTAGTAGGGGAGGGTTATTATGTTTATTTCAAAAGACATAAAAATCAGTGCAAAACCGATTCTGGAATTTTATCAGAAGCTTGATGAAAATGAGGTTGAACATCACAGCCTTATAATTCTTCATAAGGGTCAGGTTGCTTATGAGCATTATATAAAACCTTATTCTGCTGAAATCCCTCACACAATGTTTTCTTTGACTAAGTCAGTTGTTTCAACGGCTGTCGGCTTTGCTGTTGAAGAAGGATTGTTTGCCCTTGATTCAAAAGTGATTGATATTTTCCCTGAATACGAAGCTTGTGAAAGTGATGAGTGGGATACTCTTACTGTCCGTTCACTCCTTACGATGCAAAGTAACAAGGAATTTTCTTTTACTCAGGATATGACGGGCAACTATGTGGAAATGTTTATGAAAGCTCCTTTTCGCAAGAATAAGGGATTTTTATACAGCAATAACGATGCCCATGTAGTTGCTGCCATTGTGCAGAAGCTGTCGGGTATGAATCTTATTGATTACCTGACTCCACGCCTTTTTGAACCGTTGGGGATTGATAAACCGTTCTGGGAGTCTAACTGTATAGATGAGCTCGTGGGCGGAACAGGCTGCTATATGAAGCTCAGAGATTTAGCTAAAATCGGTCAATGTTATCAGAATGGCGGCAAGTGGGAGGGCAAACAGATTATCCCTCAATGGTGGACTGAAGAAGCTACTAAAATGCAGGTGTCTTTTGGTGAAAACAGTTCGGAGGGTTACGGATATCTTTTCTGGATTCATAAGGGCGGCTACAGTATGACAGGTATGTATGGTCAGCAGGTCACCTGTTTCCCTGAGAAAGAGCTTGTTATGGCGAGCTTTAACTGTTGCCTTAATGACGGTGATTTCAGCCGTGCATTTGAGCAGATTCTGCCAAAATCCCTTGAAGAAGAGCCTGATATAAAATATGAAGGCAAGTTGCGTTCTTATCTTGAAAATAAAGATGTGAAAATCCCTGTCAGTAAAGCACTTCCCCAAATTCCAACCGGCAAAACTTTCCGTATTTCAACTGTTTCAGATATTATTGCAGGGCTCGTTTTCCCTGCCGGTATAATCCCACGCTCTGTCAGCTGCAGTATGGCAAAAAGACCAAAGAAAAATCTTGATAATCTTTCTTTTGAATTAAGTGAGAATATCCTTTCAATCAAGTGGGAAGAAGATAGTGACAGCGTTATTATTAACTGCGGTCTTGACGGTGAAGCAAGGCTGAGTCACGTTTCAATCAAGGGTTATCCTTTTACTTTATGGGCATACGCCTTTATAAAAGACGGCAAACTCAATGCAGTAGTCAAGCCGATAAATACCCTCTCAACCACATTTATAGAGATTGAATTTTTGAGAAATAAGGTTAAAATGAAGGTGACAGGTACGCCTGATTTTATAGACTTTATTGCTAAAAATGCTGATAAAAGTGACTTTGTCAAAAACTCAGGCAAATTTAAGCCTATCATAATGAAAGTTGTAAACAAGGCGCTTAATATAATTTACCGACCGATAACTTTCAGATAAACACCGAGGTGAAAAAGATGAAATCAAAAACATTTACCCCTGAAAAACAGCAAAAGCTTCTTTTAAAAAGGCAAAAAGAAATTGCCCGTTGGGAAAAAGAAAAAGCCCGTCCTAAAAAGAATCTTTATTTTGTTTATCTCGTTTTTATTATTGCACTGATTTATGCAACGGATGAAATTGCATCTCAGATTGGTACTCTGATGAAAACAGAAATTGCAAATGACCTGTTCTCTAAATACGGTGAAAGCTCTGTAGGTCTTCTTGATATTCTTTCGATTGCTGTTGTACCGTTTCAGGCAATCGGTCTTTTGTATCGTCCTCTTGCTGACCGTTGGGGAAGAAAAACATTCCTCATTATCAATACTTTTGGTATGAGCCTTGCGATGCTGGTTATCTTTTTATCAGATAATCTGTTTCTTTATTTTGTTGGTGCCTGTATGGTACAGTTTTTTATTCCTCACGATATGCATGTGGTTTATATTATGGAATCGTCACCGTCAAAGCATCGTGCAAGAGTTTATTCTACAATCAAATTCTTCGCCAATATGAGCGTGATGCTTATTCCGTGGCTTCGCAGAATGCTTATGGAAGATGCATCTGAATGGAGAATAGTTTATTTTATCCCGGCAGTTGTGGGTGTTGTCAGTTGCTTTATTGCTTTGATTACTGCAAGAGAAACGGATTCGTTTATTGATTCGCGACTTCGTTATCTTAAATTGACAGATGAAGAGCGTGACCTTGAGAAACAGCAGAAAAACACCGAAAACGCTCAGGGCGGTCTTATCCCTGCCCTTAAATTTGCGATGAAGCACAAACAGCTTCGTTGGCTTTATATAACTTCATCTCTTGTGAATATCGGATTCATCGGCACAGTTAATTATCAGGTTATTCTATCTTACGGTTATGCTCAGAATTATATTGAAAACGGTTTGTTTGCCTCACTTGGTGAAGAGGTGATGAACGCAGTCAGTATAGGGCCTGTTACAACTGCTTTGTTTATGTTCCCTGTGGGTTGCGCAATATCTCAGGTTATTATGGGATTCATTTCTGACTCAAAGGGCAGAAAAGCAGCGGCAATTACAACAGCAGTAAATTGCTTTGTTGCATTTTTAGGGTTCTCAATCGGCGCACGTCTTGCCTGGAATCCATACATTGTGGGCTTTCTTTGCGGAGCGTTTGTAGGCAGCTTTTATTCAACTAACGATGTTCTTATTATGATGATTGGTGAGTCGGCACCTACCAACCTGCGCTCATCAACTATGTCAGCTCAGTTCATTGTTACTGCTGTGGGATTCGCACTTTCTTATGCCGTAAGCCTTCCGTTGATTACAATTTTAGGTAACAGCGTTACGGGTATTGTCAGCGTTGCTCTTCTTGTACCAGGATTTATTCTGGCTTTCTTTGCCCTTGTGCGTAAAACTCACGACACAAAAGGTATAGATATGGATACCGTTACAGGTTGCGAATGGGATTAAAGGAGTGTTTTTTATGAAAATTTTAGTTGCGTCAGATATACACGGCTCATACTACTATTGTGAAAGATTAGTCGAAGCTTATAAAAACAGTGGGGCAGATAAGCTTATACTTTTAGGTGATATTCTTTATCACGGACCGAGAAATGATTTACCGAAAGACTATGCACCTAAAAAGGTGATTGAGCTTTTAAATTCAATCAAAAATGAGATTCTTTGTGTCAGAGGCAACTGTGACACAGAGGTTGACCAGATGGTGCTTGATTTTGATATTCTTGCGGATTATGCAATTATTTATGACGGCGGGCAAATGATTTTTGTAACCCACGGACATAAATTTAATAAAGATAATTTACCTAATCTGAAAACCGGAGATATTCTGCTTCACGGTCATACTCATATACCGGTATGCGATACTCTTTGCGGTGATATTACTGTTATGAATCCGGGTTCTGTATCTATACCTAAAGAAGACAGTTGGCACGGATATATGCTCATTGAAAACGGTGAATACCGTTGGCTTGATTTTGACGGTAACGAGCAAATGAAAGTAAGCAGATAAAAAGATTGATTTAATATCTTTTTTATGATAGAATAATCACTTGATGATTTCATTTTCTAAGGAGCGACAAATATGAAACTTTGGGCAGGCCGCTTTTCAAAAGAGGCAGATAAAAAAACTAATGACTTCAACTCTTCAATTGCAACTGACAGCCGTATGTATATGGAAGATATCAACGGCAGTATCGGCCATGCAACCATGCTTGGTGCGCAGGGAATTATCAGCAGTGAGGATTGTGAAATTATAATAAAAGAGCTTGCAAAAATCCGCGATGAAATTACATCAGGTGAGCTTATGATTGACCCTGATGCTGAAGATATACATACATTTATTGAGCAGACACTTACTGCCCGTGTAGGTGACCCCGGTAAAAGACTTCACACAGCAAGAAGCCGTAATGACCAGGTAGCTACCGATGTGAGAATGTACCTTAAAAAAGAGTGTAAGGCTGTCAAGGCTCAGCTTGAGGAGCTGCTCACCGTTCTTGAAAAGAAAAAGAAAGAATATTCAAAAATGGTAATGCCGGGTTATACTCACCTTCAACGCGCTCAGCCTATAACAATGGGCTATCATATCGGCGCATATATCGAGATGTTTAAGCGCGATTTAAGCAGACTTGATGATGCTGTTAAAAGAATGGATGTTTCACCTCTCGGCTCAGGTGCTCTTGCAGGTACAACATATCCTATTGACAGAGCTATGTCAGCTCAGCTTCTCGGCTTTGAGGGCGGTTACACTCTCAACACTCTTGACGGTGTTGCAGACAGAGATTTCTGCGCTGAAATTGCTTGTGCTATGTCTCTTATTATGGTTCACCTTTCTCGTTTCAGTGAAGAGATTATTCTCTGGTGTTCATGGGAGTTTAAGTTTGTTGAGCTTGATGACGCTTTTTCAACAGGCTCAAGTATTATGCCGCAAAAGAAAAACCCTGACCTTGCAGAGCTTATCAGAGGCAAAGCAGGCAGAGTTTTCGGCGATTTGAACGCATTACTGACTATGATGAAAGGCTTACCTCTTGCATATAACAAAGATATGCAGGAAGATAAAGATTTAACCTTTGAAGCTGTTGATACAGTAAAATTGTGCCTGACAGCATTTATCCCTATGATTGACACAATGACTGCTTTACCTGAAAATATGAGAAAAGCAGCTGCAGGTGGATTTATCAATGCAACAGACTGTGCAGATTACCTTGTAAGCAAGGGTCTGGCATTCAGAGATGCATATAAAGCAACAGGTGAGATTGTAGCATTCTGTATCGCTAACAATTACACCCTCGAAACACTTCCTCTTGAAGAATATCAAAAAGTATGCGACCTTTTTGATGAAGGTGTATATGATGCAATCAATCTTGAAACCTGCGTTAAGAGAAGAGGTCTTTTTGATATATAATAAAATCGCAAAAGTTAAAGCCTGTGGATTTGTTCCACAGGCTTTTTTTACGGCTGAATGCTGTATGGTTTATCTTCGCAGGGATGCTCAACGGTTATAAAATTATTTCGTTTAGCATATGCCCATTTCATACCGAAAATATTTGCAAAACCTTCAACAGGTATGTAAAGCTGGTCTTTAGCACCTCTGAAAACTTTTGCATTCATTCTGACTTCGTTACCGTTGTGTATTGCGATATCACTGTCTTCAAAGAATGTTGCAGTATGACCGTAAAGGTCGCAGGTTACTTTCCCTTTCTCTTTGAGAATACCGCCGCCTACAAAGGCTACCATTGTTGACATCGGTGCATACCATACCCCGTCTTTTTCAATAGGAGGAGTTTCTGCCATGCAAAGACCAAGGTCAACACCTTTATACATCAGGCGTGTCTGCTTAAAGATAGGTGCAACTCTGTGAGGGAAAATATCGTCTTTCTCTTTGTCGATAATACATTCATCAACAATTCTGCCGTCATTTAAAATAGATGTCATTGTAACCTTGTTGCCGTCAACTTCAATAATGGCAACCATCTGATTATATTCTTCCTGAGGGTAGAATGAGCAGTGCCATACTTTGTCAAGTGTACGAGAACCCGGTGGATTATTGTGAGCGTTACCGAGCATATAGTGGATAGTACCCTGAGAAGGACGGTCAAAAATCTCTTCATTTTTTATAGGATAACTTCTTGAAAAATTATGCTCATGACCTGAAAAGAGAATGTCGCATTTTTCCATACATTCGCGCATCATAGGATAAGCGTCATCATTTGTAAGCTCCGGGCCTGAGTAATAAACAGGGAAATGGTAAGCTCCGAAGGTCCATGTTTTATCGTGGCTTTTATGGTCTTCGATGGACCATTCGTTAACATCTTCAGGTCCGTTGACACCATAAACAACAAAATGGCAGTTACCGTAATTGAATGAATAGTTTTCTGTTTTCCAATCTTTAGGACCGTTGTAAGGGTAAGAGTATTTGAACTGCTTACCAAAAAACTCTGCAGGTTCTGAATAATATCTGCCGATACATTCTTCTTCAGTATAAACCTCAAAGCCTCTGTTATCATGGTTACCCAAAGTCATCATATATGGGATATGCTCAATAATACCTGTAAGACCGCTGAACATACCGTTCCACTGAACCTCGTGCTGACCGCAGTCACAGTTATCACCGCCTGTTAAGATAAAACGGGTGTCAGGGTGTTTTTCGAGAACTTCATTAAGCCAATTCTGAAGCTGTGAATAGTCAGGCTTGTTGAAGTTCTTACATTTCTGATGGTCTGAAATAGCAATAAACTTGAATTTTGTTAAGTTTTCAGGCTCTGTTTCAAAATAGAACTCATCACTGCGGTTATTTTCGTCACCGCAGGTATAATAATATTTTGTGCCGGGCTTAAGATTTTGGATTTTTGCCCAGAAAATATTGCTTATATCAATATCACTTTCAAAAACCTCTGTAATTGCATCGGTTCTGATTTCTTTATCACTGCCTTCTTCATGGCAAAGCACATAACCTGTTTTAACATCAACAGATGTTCTCCATGTAACTGTCATGGTAGTTTTTGCATCGTCAGAGATGCTCAGCATAATATGGTCAGGCATTGGTGTTGAGCCTCTGACCGGTTTTTGTCTTAAGTCCATAATAAACCTCCGTAGAATTGTTGCTTTTATTATATCAGAATATTTTCGTTTTTTCAATAAAATTGTTGATATCAAAAATTAAAAATGCTATACTTAAAAAAGATTGAAAAAGAGGTGTTCAGATGGGTGAGGTTAAAGTGTTAAGCTACAAGTTCCTTGTAGGTGCAGCCAATGTAGGCGGCAAAAGTAATGTGTATACAGGCTCATTATCATTAAACCCTGAAAGTTATAATGCTTTTGATGATGAGTTTAAATATCGGACTTTTCTTACTGAAAAAGAGGCTGACGGTGAAAAAAGTTTTTTAGTTTGTGCACAATGCTATGTGGGTAACGCTTCTTTTGATGCAACTGATGAGGGGAAAATTCAGACCCTTGAGTTCGAAGGCTCTGATGACGGTGTTGAAAAGGCAAGGCAGTGGCTTCAGACTGCTTATGAGAGTGTAGTTAAAGAAAGAAATTCATTATGATAAATGTATTTATATACGCTGCTAATGCAGTGCTGCCCATAGTTTTGCTTATAGGCTTAGGCTATCTTTTAAAGCAGAGAAATTTCTATGACGATAAATTTTTAAAAACTGCTAACAAATTAGGCTTCCGTGTGGCTTTGCCTATGTTGCTTTTTTACAATGTTTATCAGATTGACAATCTCTCTTCAATAAATTGGAATAATGTGGTTTATGCCGTTGTGATGATATTAGTGCTGTTTGTTGTGGGGTTAGTTATAACACTCAGCTTTTGTAAAGATGACAGGCAAAAAGGTGTAATTCTTCAAAGTTCATTCAGATCTAATTTTGCAATAATAGGCATTCCGTTGGCTCAGGCGCTTGGCGGTGATGAAACCCTTGCGATAGTGTCGGTACTGTCTGCTTTTTCTATAGCAATTTTTAATGTTCTGGCAGTTATCTCATTGACAGTTTTTATAAAAGATGAAAATAAAAAATCACCTACAGTAGGGGTAATAGCGTTAAAAATTTGCAAAAATCCACTGATAATTGCGATTATGACAGGTGTTGTATGCCTTGTTGTGAGGAACGCTCTTCCGCTGAATGAATACGGTGAGCCTTTGTTTACGATAAAAAATCAGCTGCCCTTTTTACATTCGGCAATAAGCACTTTGTCAAAAATGGCATCACCGTTAATGCTTATAGTTTTAGGCGGTCAGTTTTCTTTTAAATCTATATCAGGACTCAGGAAACAAATTATTTTAGGCACATTAATGAGAATTGTTCTTGCGCCTGCAGTAGGCGTTGGCTGTGCCGTAATATTAGGTGATAAACTTTTACTGAGTGCACCTGACTATGCGGCGTATATAGCTCTTTTTGGCTCTCCTATAGCAGTATCGAGTGCTGTTATGGCAGCAGAGATGGATAATGATGCCGAATTGGCAGGCCAGCTTGTTGTATGGACAAGTGTAGGCTCGGTTATAACTGTTTTTTTAGGCGCAGTATTATTGAAGATGTTTAATATACTTTAGGAGTGTTGATTATGCAGGATATTTTAAAAAGAATTCCCGTTTTACCTGAGGGCGGAGAACCTCCGTACGATTGCAATAACGGTGTGTGGATGTTCCTTTTCAGGCAAAAAAGTAAAGCTGATATGGATGCTTATGTAAGCAGCGCTCTGACAATGGGTTATAGCGTTTTTGATGACACTTCTTTTGGTGAAAACTACTACACAACATTAACTAAAGACGGGTTCTGTCTGCATGTTTATTTTACTGCGGCAGATTCATCCCTTCGCATAGTTGCAGACGGTTTCACTGCTTTATATGATAAAACAATGCCTCAGGTAGAGGAACGTTGCCCTACAACTCTATGGCAGTTTGAGGTTGACCATTCACTTATTGACTGTGGTATGTGTTATATTATACGTTGTTGCGATAACAGCTTTTTTATAATTGACAGTGCCCATCCTTATTCAGTGAACGATGATATAAGACTTTATCAGTTCCTTCGCAAATTAACACCTGCAGGGGAAAAGGTAAGGGTTGCCGGTTGGCTTTTCTCACACGGCCACGATGATCATGTGGGCAAATTCTGTGATGTTTTAAAATATAATAATGACATAATTATTGAAACAATATATTATAACTTTATTTCAACCGAACACAGAGACAGCCATAACTGGATGTTCTCTAACCGACAGTTCCAGAGGCAGTATGAACAGCTTTTTGAAGAACATACAGAGATTAAAAAGGTTAAGCTCCATTCAGGTCAGCGCTTTTTTGTAAGAAATCTTGAATTCCGCGTTCTTTGCACCCATGAAGATGTTTATCCAAACTCTAATGAGAATTATAACGATTCTTCAGTGATGCTTATAATGAATGCCTGCGGTAATACGGTTCAGTTCCCCGGTGATGCCGGTCATGAAGAGAGTGATGTTGTCTGCGCCCGTTTCGGCAAGCTTCTCAAATGTGATATTATGCAGGCTGCACACCACGGTCATATGGGTACTAAAACAGAATTTTATGAGCTTTCAGATGCTAAGACTATTCTGTTCCCCACAACACAAATAAAGTTCGATGAAGAGTTTGAAAAAATTGATGTCAATCGCAGAGCAGTAGAGATTGCCGATGAATGCTATATTGCTTCTAATGGTACAATGGAATTTCAACTACCATATATAGTGGGTAATGCTATACATCATGATGATGAAACTTTTGAAGATTTTGATGGTATATACAATTTGTGGGCATATGAATATACTGACGAGAGAAAGCAGGAATTATATGCTCAATACCTGAAAAATGGCGGTAAATAAACAAAAATATAAGAAATCTCCACTATTTTACAATGTGGAGATTTTTTTATTTTTATATAAAAAGCTATTGACACGGGACACAATATATTGTATTATTTAAAAGCACGCGATACATTATTTGGGTAAAAATGAAGTGAAAAATATAAAAGGGTGAGTAGTATGAAGATTATTAAAAGAAACGGTTCAGAGGTAGATTTTGATTTATCTAAGATTACGGCAGCTATAACCAAGGCAAATGATGCAGACGGCACTAAAAAAGAACTGACACCTGCTCAGATTAAAGAGATATCTGAGTATGTTGAGTTCAAAATAGGCAAAGCCAACAGAGCTTTCTCTGTTGAAGAGATACAAGATATAGTGGAGAACCAGATTATGGCACAAGGCGCTTTTGATGTTGCCCGCCGCTATGTTAAGTATCGTTATACCCGTTCTCTCATCCGTAAGGCAAATACTACAGATAATCAGATTCTTTCTCTTATTGAATGCAACAATGAAGAAGTTAAACAGGAAAACTCAAATAAGAATCCTACAGTAAACAGTGTTCAGCGCGACTATATGGCAGGTGAGGTAAGTAAGGATATCACAAAAAGAATCCTTCTCCCTCAGAATATCATTGAGGCTCACGAGCAGGGTATCATCCATTTCCATGATATGGATTATTTTGCTCAGCATATGCATAACTGCGACCTTGTAAATCTTGAAGATATGCTTCAGAACGGTACAGTTATCAGCGGCACTTGCATTGAAAAGCCGCATAGCTTTTCAACAGCATGTAATATTTCAACTCAGATTATTGCTCAGGTTGCAAGCAGCCAGTATGGCGGTCAGAGCATCAGCCTTGCTCATCTTGCACCGTTTGTTCAGGTATCAAGAGAAAAAATCCGTAAGGATGTCCTCGTTGAGGTTGAAGAGTTAGGCGGTAATGCTGACGAAGAAACAATCAATAAAGTTGTCGAAAGACGCCTCAGGGACGAAATCCGCAAAGGCGTTCAGACTATTCAGTATCAGGTTGTTACACTTCTTACAACAAACGGTCAGGCACCTTTTGTTACTGTGTTTATGTACCTTAACGAAGCTAAAAATGAGCAGGAGAAACAGGACCTTGCTCTTATCATTGAAGAAACTCTCAAACAGAGACACCAGGGCGTTAAAAACGAAAGCGGCGTGTGGGTAACACCTGCGTTCCCTAAACTCATTTATGTTCTTGAAGAAGACAATATTGTCCCGGGCTCACGTTATTATTACCTTACCGAACTTGCTGCAAAATGTACAGCTAAACGTCTTGTTCCCGACTACATTTCAGAAAAGAAAATGAAAGAGCTCAAAGAAGGCAACTGCTTCCCTGTAATGGGTTGCCGCAGTGCTCTCACACCATGGAAAGATGCAGAAGGTAACTATAAATTCTACGGCAGATTCAATCAGGGCGTTGTTACAATCAACCTTGTTGACGTTGCCCTTTCTTCAGACGGTGATTACAACAAATTCTGGAAGATTTTTGATGAAAGACTTCAGCTTTGCTATGAAGCTCTTATGTGCCGTCATAACAGACTTAAAGGCACATTGTCAGATGCTGCGCCAATCCTTTGGCAGCACGGTGCGATTGCAAGACTTCCTAAAGGTGAGCCTATTGATGAGCTTCTCTATGGCGGATACTCAACAATTTCACTCGGTTATGCAGGTCTTTGCGAATGCGTAAGATATATGACAGGCAAGTCACATACTGACCCTGAGGCAACACCGTTTGCTATTGATGTTATGCAGCATATGAATGACGCTTGTAACGGTTGGAAGGCTGAAACTACCATCGGTTTCGGTATTTACGGTACTCCTCTCGAAAGCACAACATACCGTTTTGCAAAATGCCTTCAGCAGAGATTCGGCATCGTAGAAGGTGTTACTGATAAAAACTACATCACTAACAGCTATCACGTTCACGTTACAGAAGAAATCAATGCTTTTGATAAACTTGCTTTTGAAGCCAAGTTCCAGGCACTTTCAACAGGCGGAGCTATTTCTTATGTTGAAGTTCCTAATATGCAGAATAACATCGAAGCAGTGTTACAGGTAATCAAGTTTATCTATGACAATATTATGTATGCAGAGCTTAATACAAAGAGCGACTATTGTCAGGAATGTGGCTATGACGGTGAAATTCAGATTGTAAATGATGACGGCGGTAAGCTTGTGTGGGAATGCCCGAATTGCGGTAACCGTGATCAGGCTAAGATGAATGTTGCAAGAAGAACTTGCGGATACATCGGTTCACAGTTCTGGAATCAGGGCAGAACTCAGGAAATTAAAGAGAGAGTTCTTCACCTTTAATATGAACTACGGAGAAATCAAAAAAACAGATATTGCTAATGGTGAGGGCGTGAGAGTATCACTTTTTGTGTCAGGCTGTACTCACCATTGCGAAGGCTGTTTCAATAAAGAAACATGGAACTTTAGTTTCGGCAAGCCTTTTACTGAAGAAACACAGGATGAAATTTTAAAAGCTTTGTCACCTGATTTTATCAACGGACTTACACTTCTCGGCGGTGAACCCTTTGAACCTCAGAATCAACGCGTTTTGGTTGAATTTCTGAAAAAGGTGAAAGAGCAGTATCCTGATAAAAGCATCTGGTGTTATTCCGGTTATCTTTTTGATGAGGAGCTTTTAAAAGAAAGCCGTGCACGTTGTGAAGTAACCGATGAAATGCTGTCTATGATAGATGTTTTAGTTGACGGTGAATTTAAGCAGGAGTTAAAAAATATAACCCTTAAATTCAGAGGCTCTGAAAATCAGAGAATCATAGATGTTAAAAAATCTTTAGCAACAGAAACAATAGTTTTATATTATTAAAATAAAAAGTAGCAACACTCGATGAGGTTGCTACTTTTTGCGTTATATAAGATATTCTTTGTTTTTTTCTATAAAAATAATATCGGTTACAGCTTTTATATAAATTCCGTCAGGTCGGTATTCTTCATCTAAAATAACGCCGTCTTCTCTGACTTTTGATGCCAGACCGCCCTGATTGTATGGGAATAAAAATTCAACCTTTCTTCTCGTAGGCGGTAATGATATCTGTATAGTTGCCAGGAGTTGAGGCAGTCCTTCACCTGTTAATGCTGATATCATGCAGAATTTACCTATATTTGGTAAAGCATAAAGATTTTCAGCCTTGTCACATTTATTCATAACAGAAATAATAGGCTTGTTCTGACAGCCCAAAGCGTTGAGTAAATCATAAGTAACCTGAAGATGCTCCCCACAGTGAGGGTCAGATGCATCACAGACATTTAAAATAGCTGTCGCATTTGCAGCTTCTTCAAGGGTTGATTTGAATGCTTCAACAAGATGATGGGGCAATCTTCTGATAAGGCCAACAGTGTCGATAAGCATTACCTCTCTGCCGTCAGGCAATGTCAATGCTCTTGATGTAGGGTCGAGCGTTGCAAAAAGTTTGTTCTCTGCCAAAACACCTGCTTGTGTCAAGGCGTTCATAAGGGTTGATTTACCTGCATTTGTATAGCCGATAATTGCAACGGTTTCAACACCGTCTTTCTCCCTGCGATGTCGCAACTGCTCACGCCTTTTTGCAATATCAACAAGGTCTTCCTCAAGGCTTTGTATTCTGCGGCGTATATGACGTCTGTCACTTTCAAGCTTGGTTTCACCCGGACCCCTTGTTCCTATACCGCCGCCCAGACGAGAAAGCTGAGTGCCTTTACCTCCAAGACGGGGGAGAGAGTATTTTAACTGAGCTAATTCAACCTGAATTTTACCTTCACCGCTTCTTGCTCTTGCGGCAAAAATATCAAGGATGAGCATAGTTCTGTCAACAACTCTCACATCAGTTTCATTTTCAATATTTCTTTGTTGAGAAGGGGATAGCTCACAGTCGAAAATAAGCAGGTCAACATCGTTATTTTCACAAAATTCTTTTACTTCCTGAATTCTGCCGCTGCCGATATAAGTTGCTGTGTCAGGTCTGTCCCTTTTTTGTATAACACGGGCAGTGACAACTGCACCGGCTGTTCTTGCGAGTTCTTCAAGTTCATCAAGAGAAACCTCTGCATCATATGTCCCTAAATCAACACCTACAAGTACGGCAACTTCAGGGGCATCGTTATATGTTTCGGTAAGTTCCATACTTTCGCTCCTTAAAAAATGTGTTCCGCTGTTTGATAGCGGAACACTTATAATTATTCCTCAAATCCGTTAGGATTATTCTTTTGCCAACGCCATGAATCTTCACACATTTTGTCAAGATTTCGTTCAGCCTTCCAACCGAGTTCATTAAGTGCTTTTGAAGGGTCAGAGTAGCATGTTGCAAGGTCACCCGGACGGCGGTCAACAATTTTATATTTAACCTCTTGTCCTGATGCTTCTTCAAATGCTTTTACGATATCAAGAACGCTGTAACCTGTACCTGTACCAAGATTGTAAGCGTTGATTTCGTTAGAGTTAAGTGCTTTTTCAACAGCTTTGATGTGACCTAATGCAAGGTCAACAACATGGATGTAGTCGCGCACACCGGTTCCGTCAGGTGTGTCATAATCATCACCAAAAACGCTGAGTTGAGGAAGCTTACCTATAGCAACCTGGGTGATATATGGCATAAGATTGTTTGGTATTCCGTTTGGATTTTCACCGATAAGACCGCTTTCGTGAGCACCGATAGGGTTGAAATAACGAAGAATAACGATGCTCCATTCGTTATCAGATTTATATAAATCCTGTAAAATAAGCTCAATCATATATTTTGTTGTGCCGTACGGATTGGTAGTGCCGCCTATTGTCATATCTTCGGTAAGCGGTGAAACGTTATTCATACCGTATACAGTTGCAGATGAACTGAACACAATCTTTTTGCAGCCGGCATCACGCATAGCTTCGCAAAGAGTAACAGTACCTGAAATGTTGTTTTCATAGTATTCAAGCGGCTTTGCACATGATTCACCAACAGCTTTAAGACCTGCAAAGTGAATGACAGCATCAATTTCGTTTTCACTGAAGATTTTGTCAAGACCCTCACGGTCTCTGATGTCAGTCTGGTAAAACTTGAAATCTTTGCCGGTGATTTTTTTGATTCTGTTAAGGCTTTCTGCCTGGCTGTTATAAAAATTATCAACAATAACAACTTCATAGCCTGAATTTAATAATTCAACACAAGTGTGTGAACCGATAAAACCTGCGCCACCGGTAACTAATATTGACATAATCATTCCTCCAAAGTATAATAACTATAAAATATTATATAACATTTAGTTTTAAATGCAAGAGAATTTGCGAGGTATTTATGAAAAATTTATCGGATATTTCCGTAATCAAAGATGTTATGACCCGTCACGGCTTTACTTTTTCAAAAGCGTTAGGTCAGAATTTTATTGTTAATCCGTCTGTCTGCCCCAGAATTGCTGAAGAAGGCGGTGCAAGGGCAGGGGTAGGTGCCCTTGAAATCGGTGCAGGTGTAGGAGTTTTAACTGCTGAACTTGCCAAAAGAGCAGATAAGGTTGTGTGCATTGAGCTTGACAGCCGATTGTTGCCTGTACTCGATGAAACACTTGCTGATTTTGATAATGTTACAATAGTTAATGAGGATGTTCTGAAAGCAGACCTTCACAAGATTATTGAAGAGAATTTCGGCGATATGCCTTTTGTTGTATGTGCAAATCTGCCTTATTATATTACATCGCCTGTTATTATGAAACTGCTTGAAAGCGGAATAAATGCTGAATCAATAACCGTAATGGTGCAGAAAGAGGCGGCCCAGCGCCTTTGCGCTAAAGTGGGCAGCCGTGATGCAGGTGCGGTTACTGTTGCTGTGAATTATTATGCCGAAGGTAAAAAACTTTTTGATGTATCAAGAGGTTCGTTTATGCCGTCACCAAACGTTGACAGCGCGGTTATCAGGCTTGATATCAGGGATAATCCTCCGATTGAGGTTGTTGACAGCAAGTTCTTTTTCTCAATGATAAAGGCTGCTTTTGCTCAAAGAAGAAAAACTGCTTCAAATTCTATCAGCTCAGGTATGGGATTATCAAAAGAAATTGTAAATTCAGCTCTTGAAGAGGCTGGTTTTGCTGTTTCAGTGCGACCCGAAAGTCTCAGTATGGATGATCTGGGTAAATTGTGCAATACTTTATATTCACTTAAAAGTAAAGCTTGATAACTTTACATAAATTTCCCGGGAAATGCTTGATATATAAGGACCATTATAATATTGTCAAGTAATTATACTTTACAAACAAAAGCACCATTCTTCATCTGAGAATGGTGCTTTTTGTAAAATAATCAGTTGTTTTTGTCGATAAAATCGACAACATCTGCCACAGTCTGAACTGTTTCGATAAGTTCATCAGGTAATTCCATATTAAATTCATCTTCAACACTCATTGCAAGGTCAACCAGGTCCAGACTGTCAGCTCCCAAATCTTCATTAAGTTTACTTTCGAGAGTGATTTCTTCTTCAGGGATCTCCAAAAAATCACTGAGTATTTTTCTTATTTTTTCAAAGGTCATAATACCGTTACCTCCTGCTGAAAGTACTATATAATAAGATATTAGTAAGTTTTTATTGTTTTGTCAATAGTGAATTTGATTAAAACAAAAAAATCAAGTTTTAATTCATTTTGGATGAAAACTGATGAATAAAAAATCAGTAATGAATATTATTTTTTATATTTTTTGCTGTAAAGTAAATTACTTGCACTGGAAGTGATTAAACTTGACGCCTGTGCAAAACTCTGTGGAAAATGTGCAAAATCAACGGATTTTAAGGGCAAAATACGGGTTTTGCACATTATTTTGTAAAGTGATTTACTTTACAGTGTCAAATGATGTCGGATTTAGGAAAATAACTTTTTGAAATTTTTATCGTATATTCACTGTATAATACAATTGATTTTTTTGTCAGGCAAGTTTTTGACTTTACAGTTATTTACAGGCTTTTATAACCTTTTGGGCAAGGTTTTCTAATTGATCCATGCTTTCAAGGCTTCCTATTTCACGTCTGAATTCTGCGGCGCCTCTCATTCCTTTAATATACCATGCCGCATGCTTTCTTGCTTCTCTCATACCCACATATTCACCCTTATATTCGCATATGGTGCGTATATGATTGAGCATTACAGACATTTTTTCTTCAATGTCAGGCTCCGGTAGAATATTGCCGTGTTCAAGATATTCATTTACCTGACTGAATACCCAAGGGGAACCTAACGCACCTCTGCCAATCATAAGAAAATCACAGCCTGTCTGCTCAAGCATTTCTTTAGCTGATTTTCCGTCAATTATATCACCGTTGCCGATAACAGGGATACTTACACTTTTTTTAACATCTGCAATTTTAGTCAGATCAACAGGCGGGGAATACATCTGCACCTTTGTTCTGCCGTGAACGGTAATTGCATCTGCACCGTTTGCTTCGCAGATTTTAGCAAGTTCAACGCAATTTATATTGCTTTCGTCCCAACCTATTCGCATTTTAACGCTGACGGGTAAATCCACTGCATCTCTGACAGCTCTGACAATCTTACCTGCAAGCTCAGGCTTTTTCATTAAAGCAGAACCGCCGCCGTTACCGGCTATTTTAGGGGCAGGGCATCCCATATTGATATCTATAAAGTCGGGATTGAACTCCAAAGCTTTTATTGCAGCATTTGCCATTATTTCGGGTATATCTCCAAAAAGTTGAGCTCCTGCAGGGCGCTCAATATCAGAAATAAACAGCAGTTCTTTTGATTTCTTATCCTGCATTGTAAGCCCTTTTGAACTTACCATTTCGGTTATGGTGTAGGCTGCACCGAAGCTTTTACAGATTTCTCTGAAGGCTCTGTCGGCAACACCTGCCATAGGAGCAAGAGCAGCATAACCATTGATATTTAAGTTTTTAATTTTCATAAAATCACATCCGAAAAATATTTTAACATAATATGACACATATTGTCAAAATTATGGTATAATATATCTATATAATTTTTTCGGAGGTATGGTATGCGCTTTCTTGTTATAGACGGTAACAGTATTGCAAACCGCGCTTTTTACGGAATAAAGATTTTAACAACTAAAGACGGCAGATTTACAAACGCTGTTCAAGGCTTTATGAATATTTTTCTCAGCCTGAAAAATGAGTATAAGCCTGACAGGGTAGCTATAGCTTTTGATCTGAAAGCACCTACCTTCCGTCACGAAATGTATAAAGAATACAAAGCCGGCAGAAAAGGTATGCCTGATGAGCTGCGTGAGCAGATGCCTGTTATCAAAGAGCTGCTCACATCTTTGGGTTACAAAATTATTGAGCAGGAAGGCTGGGAGGCTGATGATATTCTCGGTACAATCAGCGCTGCCTGTCAGGGTGATGACAAATGCTTTATCGCTACAGGGGACAGAGACAGCCTTCAGCTTATAAGTGATAATTCAGTTGTTCTTCTCGCAACTTCAAAAGGTACGGTATATTATGACAAGGCAAAGCTTTTTGAGGATTACGGAGTAGAGCCTTATCAGATGATTGAGCTCAAAGCATTACAGGGAGATTCGTCTGACAATATCCCCGGCGTACCCGGTATTGGTCCTAAAACTGCAGGTGACTTAATTAAAAAATACACTACCGTTAACTATATATATGAAAATATTGATTCTCTTGATATCAGAGCAACATTAAAAGACAAGCTTGTTAATAACAAAGAACAAGCGCTTCTCAGCCACACTCTCGGAACTATCAGAACAGATGCGCCTATAGATATGGATTTTGACACATATATCCCTGCTGAAATTGACCGGGCCCATACTTATAAGCTGCTTACGAGCCTTGAAATGTATAAGTTGATCGAAAAAATCGGATTAAATGAAGCAGCTTCTCAGATAGAAGATCTGAAGTGCGACAAAGTTGCAGAGATTAAAGAAATAGCATCTTTTAATGAAATTCCCGAAACAGACTGTGTGTATATTTCTGCCGGGTATGATGACGGTGAAATTACAGAAATTGCTGTTTCTGACGGTGATAATGTATATGTTGCATATAACAATAACTTTACATTTTCATCAGATGTTGCATCGCTTTTAGAGAATGAAAAAATTAAAAAGATTTCAGATAATATAAAGCTTCTTTATGAATGGGCATTCCGTCACGGTATTGAGATAAAAGGCAAAGTAAGTGACACTATGCTTGCAGGCTATATTCTTAACCCTATGGGCAGTGATTACACCCCTCAAAGATTGGTAACAGAATATTCTGTTGCTACTCCGTGCTTTGAAACAGAAATTGAATGTGCATCAAGGGCAGCTGTTATGCCGACTCTTTGGGAAATTCTCATTAAAAAAATCAATGAGAATTCTCAGCAGGAGCTTCTTGATAACATCGAAGTTCCTTTTGCAAAAGTTCTTGCATCTATGGAGATTGCAGGCTTTCTTGTTGATAAAGAAGGTATAATTTCTTACGGTGAAATGCTTCAGGCAAGAATTGATACGATGGTTGATGAGATTTATGACCTTGCAGGTGAAGAATTCAATATAAACTCACCTAAACAGTTGGGTGAAATTCTCTTTTCAAAATTAGGGCTACCTGCAAGAAAAAAGACAAAAAGCGGATATTCAACAAGTGCAGATGTTCTTGAAGATTTAGCTGTTGATTACCCTATAGTTGAAAAGGTGCTTGAATACAGAATGTTGGCAAAGCTCAGGTCAACCTATTGTGAGGGTCTTATTAAAGAAATTGCACCTGACGGCAGAATCCGTTCAACTCTCAACCAGACTGAAACCAGAACGGGAAGAATTTCATCTGCTGAACCCAATCTGCAGAATATCCCTGTGCGTACTGCTGTGGGCAAAGAGATGAGAAAATTCTTTGTTGCACCTGCAGGACATAAGCTTGTTGACTCTGACTATTCTCAGATTGAGCTTCGTGTTCTTGCACATATTGCAGATGACAAAGCAATGATTGAAGCCTTTAATAATAATCAGGATATTCATACAGTTACAGCATCACAGGTTTTTAATATGCCTGTTGAAATGGTTACACCTTCAATGAGAAGTAAGGCAAAGGCTGTTAATTTCGGTATTGTTTACGGTATCGGTGCATTTTCACTTGCAAAAGATATCAAGGTTACAAGAAAAGAAGCGGATTCATATATAAAAGGTTATCTTAATCATTACAGCGGTATTGATACTTATATGAAAAATGTTGTTGAAAATGCAAAGGCTGACGGATATGTTTCAACTGCTTTCGGCAGAAGAAGAGCGCTGCCTGAGCTGTTATCTTCAAATTTCAATAATCGTGCTTTTGGTGAAAGAGTTGCAAGGAATATGCCTATACAGGGCACTGCGGCAGATATTATCAAAATAGCTATGGTGAATGTTTATAACCGATTAAACAATGAAAAGCTTAAAG
>JBGVPE010000043.1:0-26319 GCA_045126895.1 Acutalibacteraceae bacterium
ATGTTGTATTTCTGCAACCAATAGTATATAATAAAACTCACGATAAATAAAACAAATAGTTTAGATAAACACTATCGATATTTTCGATGTCGGAGGACTTTATGGAGATTAGGAATCTGATTACATTTGTTCAGGTTGCAGAGCTTAACAGTTTTACCAAAGCTGCAAATATTCTGGGGTATTCCCAGTCTACTGTTTCGTTTCAGATAAAGCAGCTTGAAACAGAGCTTGACTGCTTACTTTTTGAAAGAATAAATCATACAATAACTCTTACTGACAGAGGTAAAGAGTTATTGAAATATGCTCAGAGTATCAGCAGACTTACTGATGAGTTTAAGCAAAGCATCAGCAATTCCCGTCAGCTTAAAGGCTTTGTGCATATTGTTACACCTGATTCGGTTTGTGAAGATATGTTGCTTAAGAATTATATGGGCTTTCATTCTATGTATCCGGGTATTGATCTCAAGTTTACCAATGCTGATACGGGGGATATGTTTGATATGCTTGACCGTAATGAAGCTGATGTTATGATGACACTTGATAATCATATTTATAAAAGTGATTATATTATTGCTAAAGAAGAGCATATAAATATGCATTTTGTGTCTAATCCGGGTTCAAGATTTGCAGGGGTTAAAAACCTGTCTATCAGAGATATAGCTGATGAAACTTTTTTGCTTACAGAAAAAAGCATGGGTTACCGAAGGGTCCTTGATAAAGAACTCGCAAAACAGTCAATTGAAATAAAACCCGGTCTTGAGGTAGGGCGAACTGATATTATCACATCTTTGCTTGAAAAAAACGAAGGTATTTCTTATCTGCCTGATTTTGTCACTGATAAAAAAGTTAAGGAGGGTAAGTTGATTTATCTTGATGTATGTGATGTTCAAAGCGATATATGGAAACAGCTGATCTTCCATAAAAACAAGTGGATTTCAAATTGTCTGAATACTTTTATTGAGTATGTTAAACAAGTTGAATTTAAAAACAAATAATACTCTTGACGGTAGTTTTTTACCGTTATATAATAATTTTAAACTTTTTATGTTAGGGTGAATTATATATGGAAAAATATGCAAGATTCAAGTATCAGCCGTGCATTCCTTTAGGTGAAGACGGGCGTTGCGTTACAGCGTCACCTAAACATACTGCACTTTCACGTAAAGCTGCAACAGAGGGTATGGTACTTCTTAAAAATAAAGATAATGCATTACCTTTGAAAAAAGGTGAGAAAGTAGCTCTTTTTGGCAAAGCTACTATAGAATACATAAAAGGCGGCGGCGGCAGCGGTGATGTTCACACACCTTATATCCGTAATGTTTATGACGGATTCTGTCAGAAAGACGCTTGCGTTTATATGCCTCTTGTAGATTTTTATAAAGAATATGTAAAGGCTGAAAGTGTGAATATTCCTACTCAGGAGCAAATTAACGCAACATGGGATATTGTAAACGCTATGGAATTCTGTACCAAGCGTGATGATATGACCTATGACACCTTTGCAAGTATGCACGTTAAAGAGCCTGCGGTGCCTGACGAGCTTATCAATTCATCTGCTGATTGGGCAGATGTTGCGGTTGTAACACTCAGCCGTTTTTCAGCTGAAGGTGTTGACCGCAGACCTATCGGCGGTGACTATTATCTTTCAGATGTGGAAAAAGAGCTGCTTGATAAAATCTGCAATCTGTTTAAAAAGGTAGTTGTTGTTATTAACTCAGGTGCTACTGTTGATTGCGAATATTTTGCAGAGAATGACAATGTTTCAGCATTACTTTTCGGATGGCAGGGCGGTATGGAAGGCGGCTGTGCTATTGCAGATATTCTTTACGGTGATGTGAATCCGTCAGGTAAAATGGTTGATACAATTGCAAAATCTTACGATTGTTATCCTTGTAAAGAAGATTTTTGGGAATGCTTTGATCACCTTGATTATTCAGACGATATTTTTGTTGGCTACCGTTATTTTGAAACTCTTGCTAAAGACAGTGTGCGTTATCCGTTCGGCTTTGGTCTTTCATACACAAGCTTTGATTTGAGCGGTAAAGTGTGTTGCGAAAGTGACGGTAAAATCGCGGCTGTTGTAACCGTTAAAAATACAGGTTATGTTTCAGGCAGAGAAGTAGTACAGCTTTATTACAGTGCACCTCAGGGTAAATTAGGTAAACCGTCAAGAGAGTTGGCTGCTTTTAAAAAGACTAAATTACTTGCTCCCGGTGAAGAAGAAACTATTGCACTTACATTTAACATAAGTGATATGGCAAGCTTTGACGATACAGGCAAAATTCATAAATCTGCCTATGTGCTTGAAAAAGGCGTTTATGAGTTTTATCTTGGTACTTCTGTCAGAGATGCAGATAAACTCAGCTTTGAATACAAAGTGGGTGAAGATACTGTTACACAGCAGTTAAAAGATTGGTGTAAACCATTTAAACTTGAAAAAAGAATGGTTGCTGATGGCAGCTTTGAAAAACTTACTACAGGTGAAGAAAGCTATTATTACGGCAAAATTGAGCCATCAGGCGCAGTTGCTCCTGAAAAAGAAGTTATGTTTGACAAAGTTGGTGAAGATATAACTCTTGATGAATTTGTTGCTCAGTTTACTCTTGATGAGTTAATGTATTTTGTTGGCGGACAGGGGCCTACAGGTGTTGCAAACACCGGTTGTTTCGGACCTCTTAAAAGACTTAATATACCTGCTATGCCAACAGCAGACGGTCCTGCAGGCCTTCGCCTTGAGCCTAATGTAGGCATACCTACAACAGCATGGCCGTGTGCAACGCTTCTTGCTTGTTGTTGGGACCCTGACCTTGTTTACAGCGTGGGTGCTGCAGGCGGCGCAGAGGTTAGAGAGAATAACCTTGCTATTTGGCTTACGCCGGCTCTTAATATTCACAGAGATCCTCTTTGCGGCAGAAACTTTGAATATTATTCAGAAGACCCGTTGATTGCAGGTAAAAATGCAGCAGCTGCAACAAGAGGCATTCAGTCTCAGAAGGTTGCTGTTTCAATGAAGCACTTCGCTTGTAATAATAAAGAAGCAAACCGTTTCGGCTGTGATTCAAGAATTTCAGAACGTGCATTGAGAGAGATTTATCTCAAAGGCTTTGAAATCTGCGTTAAAGAGGGTAAACCCTGGACTGTTATGTCATCATACAACCTTATTAACGGTCAGCATACTTCTGAAAGCTATGAGCTGCTTACTGGTATCCTTCGTGATGAGTGGGGGTTTGACGGTATGGTAACAACTGACTGGGGCGTTAAAAATGACCCTGTTAAAGAGGTTAAAGCAGGTAACGATATGAAAATGCACTGCGGATACCCTGAAGACCTTAAAGCTGCTTATGATAAAGGTGAATTAACAAGAGCAGAGCTTGAGCTTTGTGTTAAGAGAATTCTCGGTATGTTCTTAAAACTTGATTAAATCAAACACCAATTCCGACACCCCTTAATAGTATGTTAAGGGGTGATTTTTTGGAATTGGTGTTTTTAACTGCCTTTGGTGTAGGCGGTGCTACAATAGTAGGTTCTGTAGCAGGTTTTATTTTTAAAAAAGTTTCTCACAAATTTTCAGATATTGTACTTTCTTTTGCAGCAGGTGTAATGCTTGCCTCTGCCGTGTTAGGCCTTATAATGCCTTCGGTTGATTACGGGAGTCTGACGGTAACCGTCACTGGTATTTTTGCAGGAGCTTTATGTCTTAATGTTATTGACAGATTGGTGCCTCATTTCAGGCGGCTTATACGCTCACCTGAAAAAGAGAACAGAAAACTTGATAAAACATTGTTGTTTGTTACTGCAATTGCAATACATAACTTCCCGGAAGGGATTGCTGCAGGTGTGGGCTTTGGCGCAGACGATATATCTCATGCGCTGATGATTGCAGGTGGGATAGCCTTACAGAATATACCTGAGGGTATGGTTATTATAGGGCCAATGCTTTCAGTGGGGATAGCTCCCGAAAAAGTATTCATTACAGGACTTGTCACGGGATTTGTTGAGGTCGTTGGTACGCTTTTAGGGTATATGGCTGTTAATATTGCAACTGCAATTCTTCCGTTTGCTCTTGCTTTTGCAGGTGGAACTATGCTTTTTGTTATCAGTGATGAAATGATACCTGAAACTCATGCAGACGGTAATGAACAGGGGGCAACCTATGCTTTACTTGCAGGGTTTTGTATAATACTTATAACAAGTGTATTGCTATAAAAAAACAGGGTGCTGTCAGCGAACTAAAGCACCCTGTTTGAATTTGTATCAGCCTTGACCGTAATAGGCGTTTTCACCGTGTTTGCGAAGATAATGCTTATCAAGAAGCTCTTGCTGCATAACTGAAACCTGAGGGTTGAGTATCTCGGTGTGAAGTGCCATGAATGCAAGCTCTTCTAAAACAACGGCATTATGAACTGCATTCATCGGGTCAGTTCCCCATGCAAAAGGGCCGTGGCTGTTGACTAAAACTGCAGGCATATCATTTTCGTTTTTACCGTTGAAGGTTTCGATAATTACGTTACCTGTTTCTTTTTCGTATTCACCGCCGATTTCTTCAGGTGTCATTTTTCGTGTGCAAGGTATTTCACCGTAAAAATAGTCACCGTGGGTTGTGCCGTAAGCAGGTATGCCTCTGCCGGCCTGAGCAAAAGAAGTTGCCCAGCGTGAATGGGTGTGAACTATACCGCCGATTTTGCTGAATGCATTATATAAAGCAACATGTGTAGCAGTGTCAGAGGAGGGTTTCCATTTGCCTTCAACCTTTTCACCTGTTTTAAGTGAAACCACTACCATATCATCAGCAGTCATATTATCGTATTCAACGCCGCTTGGTTTGATGACCATAAGACCGCTATCTCTGTCAACACCTGAAACGTTGCCCCAGGTAAAGGTAACAAGATTATGCTTAGGCAATTCAAGGTTGGCTTTAAAAACAAGTTCTTTTAATTCTTCTAACATAATGACCTCACTTTAATTTCCATGCCAGATCGTTGAGGAAAAGCTCTTTTTCAAGTTCATCAACAGTAGTGTCTTTGGTGATGTGAACAAATTCAATATCCATCATTCTTGCCCAATCTTTCATCTGCTGAGCTGAAACATCATAAGAAAGAACTGTATGATGAGCACCGCCTGCAGTTATCCAGCATTCAACACCTGTTGCAAGGTCAGGCATAGCACGCCACATAACTCTTGCTACAGGCAGGTTCGGCATTTTCATAATAGGCTTAACACAAATAATATCCTGACAAATCAAACGGAGTCTGCCACCCATATCAACAAGTGATACTACAATGGCATCGCCTTCCTTGCCCTCAAAAACAAGACGGGCAGGGTCTTTTTCATTCATACCGATACCAAGGTGATGTGTTTCGATTCTCGGTTTATCGCCTGCAAGGCTTGGGCAGACTTCAAGCATATGAGCACCAAGGCTGTATTCCTGACCTTCGGCAAGGTGGTATGTGTAGTCTTCCATAAATGCAGAAGCACCGTTACCGTTTTCTCCCATAGCTTTCATAATGGCTGTCATGGCAGAAACTTTCCAGTCGCCCTCACCGCCATAGCCATAGCCCTGTGCCATAAGGTGCTGTGAAGCAAGACCCGGCAGCTGTTCCATACCGTAAAGGTCCTGGAATGTGTTGGTGAAAGCTTTGCAGCCTTCATTATCAAGCATTTTCTTCATAGCAATTTCTTCTTTTGCCTGATAATATATAGCTTCAATATTGTCGGTTGCAATATCATAATTTTCTTTGTAGGTGTTTACAAGGGATTCAATTTCTGCGTCAGTAACAGAATTCATCTCTTTGACCAAATCGCCTACTGCCCATGTGTTTACCTGCCAACCGAGTTTTGTCTGAACTTCAACCTTATCGCCTTCGGTAACTGCAACTTCGCGCATGTTATCGCCAAAACGCATAACTTTCATGCTCTTGCTGACTGCAACACCGACTGCAGCTTTCATCCAGTCACCGATTTTTTTATGAACGCTTTCATCTTTCCAGAATCCTGCGATCACTTTTCTCGGCATTCTCAATCTTGCTGCTATAAAGCCGTGTTCACGGTCACCGTGTGCAGCCTGATTAAGATTCATGAAATCCATGTCAATTTCTTCATCAGGGATTTCTTTGTTATATTGTGTAGCAAAATGGCAATATGGTTTCTGTAATGCTGAAAGACCGTTTATCCACATTTTGCTTGGTGAGAATGTATGACACCATGTGATAATACCGCAGCAATTATCATCATAATTAGCTTCTTTGACAATATCAGCAATTTCTTTGTTTGTTTTTGCAGTGACTTTATAAACCAGCTCATAGGGGAGCTTGCTGCTTAATTCTGCAGCCATTTCTTTTGCTCTTGCTTCAACAGTTTCAAGAACTTCAGGACCATATAAGAACTGTGAGCCGACTACAAACCAGAATTGGTAATTATTCATTTTATTTTCCTCCAATTAAAGAGTTTCAACAGCAGCCTGTTCAACAGGGAGACCTTTGATGAAACGGTCTAAATATGCCTTGAATCCTGCAACATCGGCTTCGTCAGGGTCAAGCTTTGTACCCGGTGCATTTGCAAAAACGTTGTCGAAGAGGAAGTCTTCAAGAGGAGCGTCATTATTTTTAAGATATGCTGCAAGTAATGCAATACCGTAAGGACCGCCTTCACCTGCAGTCTCCATAACCCATACTGATGAATTGGTTGCAGCTGCAAGATATTTCTGACCTACAACAGGTGTTTTGAATAATCCGCCGTGACCCATAAGACGGTCGATTTCAACATTTTCTTTTTCAAGAATTTCCATACCTGCGGCAAGAGAAGCAAGTGTTGAGTAAAGATGTGCTTTAAGGAAGTTGGCAAGTGTAAATTCTTTTTCGTGGCTTCTTACCATTAAAGGTCTGCCTTCAACAAAACCTGTAATAGGTTCACCTGAAAGGTAGTTATAAACAGTAACTCCGCCGCAATCGGTATCACCTTCAAGGCTTTTCTGATAAAGCTTTGTGTAAAGTTCACCAAGATCAACCTGCTGACCCATCATTTCAAGAGTATCTTTAAAAAGATTAACCCACGCATTCATATCAGATGTGCAGTTGTTACAGTGTACCATTGCAACTGGCTTACCTGAAGGGGTGGTAACCATATCGATTTCCATATAAACCTTAGAAAGCATTTTTTCAAGAACTACCATTGAAAAAATTGATGTGCCTGCTGATACATTACCTGTTCTTGCAGCAACAGCGTTTGTTGCGACCATACCTGTACCTGCATCGCCTTCAGGTGGGCAAAGAGGGATACCTGCTTGCAAATCACCGTCAGCGTCAAGTAAAGCTGCACCTTCCTGAGTAAGGCAGCCTGCGGCAGCACCTGCAGGGAGAACTTTTGGTAAAATATCTTCAAGCTCCCAAGGATAATCCTTTGCAAGGGGAGCAAATTTTTGGAGCATAGTTTTGTCATAATCGATAATATCTGAGTCAATAGGGAACATACCTGATGCTTCACCTACACCCATTACCTTTTCACCTGTGAGGCGGTAATGAACATAGCCTGCAAGGGTTGTTATCATATCAATATCTTTAACATGCTCTTCACCGTTAAGCATAGCCTGACGCAAGTGAGAAACACTCCAACGCTGAGGCACATTAAAGCCGAATAATTCTGTCAGTTCATCGGCAGCCTGAGCAGTTGTGGTATTACGCCATGTTCTGAATTCAGCAAGCTGATTGCCGTCTTTATCAAAGGGAAGGTAACCGTGCATCATACCTGATATACCCATAGCATCAACTTTTGTAAGAGTGATACCATAAGTGCTCTTAACCTGATTTTTCAGATCCTGATAACAATCTTTAAGACCTGCCCATACATCATCCATAGAGTATGTCCAGTATCCGTTTTTAAGCTGATTTTCCCATGTATGGCTGCCTGATGCGAGAGGCTTGAAATCTTCACCGAGAAGAACAGCTTTGATTCGTGTTGAGCCAAGCTCAATGCCGAGGTATGTTTTATTAAATTTTTCTGTCACAAAAATCACCACTTTATAAAATATTAACCTAATTGTAACACATTTATTTTTGTTTTTCCATAACTTTATATATAAAATAAGAAAAAATAGCAACAACTTTTGTTGAAAAAACCAATGCAAAATGATATATTAAAGCTGTAAATCAGGTGTTAAAGAGAGGTATTATTATGCAAAATCATGAAATTAACATACGCGACCCTTTTATTTTGAATGAAAACGGTATTTTTTATCTTTATGGCACAAGAGCAAAGGATTTCGGAACTAATGTAGGCGGATTTGATGTTTATACATCAACTGATCTTGAAAATTGGAGCGACCCTGTTGAATGCTTTAATTCTGATGAATTCAATATGAACAGAGATGTCAATTGGGCTCCCGAGGTTCATAAATATAATGGTAAATATTATATGTTTGCTACTTTTACAATGGAAAACGGCAACAGAGGCACTTACATTCTTAAAGCTGACAGTCCTATGGGGCCTTTTACACCTCACAGTGATTCGGCAGTTACCCCAAAAGAATGGATGAGCCTGGACGGTACTTTATATGTTGACAAAAAAGGCACACCTTATATCGTTTTCTGCCACGAGCATGTGCAGATTTTTGACGGCACAATCTGTTACGCTGAATTAACAGAAGATCTTAAAGCAATTAAAGGTGAAATTACTACTCTTTTTGAAGCATCTTCACCTGAATGGGTCAGTGAAAAAGCAGAAGGGGAGCATTATATTACTGACGGACCATTCCTTTACCGAACTAAAAATGATGAGCTTATTATGATATGGTCAACATTTATTGAGCATAAGTATGCAGAATGTATGGTGAGATTCGAAAACGGAGAGCTTGGTAAGGTTTTCGAGCATCTTGACCCGTTGATTAAAGATGACGGCGGTCACGGTATGATATTCAAAAATGGTGAAGATTTGTATCTTACTTATCACACACCGAATCAGACTCTTTATGAAAGACCTGTGTTTAAAATGCTGTTTGATGTTGGGGATAAATTCAGCTTGTAATTTAAATAAGTTGCATAATTTTTTTTGCTTTATGACAGAATATTTTGTTATATCTGGTTAAAATATGTTGTTATTTTTTAATAAATATGATACAATCAGTTTATATTTTTAATAAGAGGAGGAATGTGTATGAGTGAGAATTCAAAAGGTACCGGTAAAGTCAAAGCGCTTTTTACTGAAATAAAAACTCATTGGAATACTCCGAAAGAGGGTAACTATGTCCCTTATAAAGAGTATAAAGATCTTTTTATCGCAGTAGGCAGTAACTACACCGGTGCAAAAATGCTTGAATACATCGCATTTGCAGCAACCTGCTATCTGATGATGTATCATTATAAACTGCCTTACCTTACATTCTCTGTCATTAACATTATCAATATGCCGCTTAACTACATATGGTCTCTTGTTTGGTGGTATGTTTGTGATAACCTTGGCTTTTTGCCAAAGAAAACTGAGAGAAAGGTATATTTCCTGTATTTTTCACTGATAGTTGCAGGTCTGGGTCTTATTATCGGTGATATTACACAGCTTTTCAGTCAGACAAGTCCTTTTATTATATATATGAACGGACTTGAGGGTATGAATGCCGCGTCTGCTTTCAAGATACTTGGTACGCATCTTCTTTATACAGGTTGGGTAGGTGCAAGAAATATTTTCTGGCGTAAAAAGCTTTTGCCCAAATTCGGCAGATATAAATACTCGCTTTACTGTGATTTTGTACCTAAATGTATAATGGTTATTCTTATCGGCTGGTTGCCTATATATCAGATTGAAGATGTAACTACAAGAGTATGGGCAGCCAATTTGCTCTTTGCCTGCTATAATGTGTTCGGTTTTGCAAATAACCTTGAAACCTGCAGTAAGAGCATCAGCCCTAATCTTCGCGAAAGAATTCTTGTAAGAAGCTATCCTATCAAATTTTCTCACTTTGTTCATTCTATAGCTGCGATTGTTATTCCTGCGGTTATCGGTATGTTCCGTCATGAATGGGCAGATATCAATGTTTACAGATATCTTGTTCCGATAATGTTTATAGTGTTTGCATCTCTTACAATGGTGTTTGCCGGCAGAGTTAAAGAACGAATCCCTCAGCCACCTATTGAAAAGAAGGTGCAGATTAAGTTCTGGGACGGTATGTTTGGTGTTCTTCACAATAAATATCTGTGGATTAACAACATAGTAGGTCTTATTGACTCCCTTGGTAACGGTATGCTCACTTTCACGGTAGTTCTTTATCTTTATACCTTCCGTTTAAGCGGTCTGGCATACAGCCTTATTGTTGCCCTTGTTTCTTTTGCAGGAACACCGCCTGATTTGTTTACACCGTATTTCCTCAAAAGATTTTCTTATAAGCAGATAATGATTTTTTATCAGTTATCCCGTGCGATAGGTAATGCAATAATTGTTCTGGCGATGCTTTTCTGCGGTGACAATCTTGTTTTGTGCGGTACTATATGCGTAGCAGTGCTTTTCTTTATGGAAGCTACAAAAACCGTTCCTACCTCAGCGTCTCACGATATGAATGTGCGTGTTACTGACTATCAGATGTATCTTTCAGGTGAGCGTCTTGAAAACTATTCAGGTGTATACACATATACAGGTATTTTCAGCTGGTTCACAGGTCCGATTACATCATTTGTAAGCCTTATTATCCCACTGCTTCTTCTTTCAGCGGGCTTTAACAGTAACTGGGATGTTCTTTATGTTGACGAATCAAGACTTAAGATTATTGTTATACCTCTGATTATAGATATTGTCGGTTTTACACTTATGACAATTCCTTATATCTTCTGGGATTATGACAGTGCAAAGCAGAATAAGGTTATGCAGGTGCTTAAACGCCGTGCCGAAGTTGAAGAACAAAAGGCTGCAGCAAGCGGCGAGAATGTTTCAGGCGGATACACAGGTTAAGGAGGGATTGATATGAAAACAGATAAAAAAGAAAAAAAGCAGAAAGTTGATGTCAATCCTGTAGAAGAGGAACAGCTCAACATACCTGATGATGAAGTCTGGACTTATCATATAGAAGGCCTTGCTGCTCCGCAAATCGGCAAGAAATACACTCATTACACCTTGAAAAAAATAGTGTTTATAGTGCTTGTGGTAGTTGCTGTTTCATTATCGATGTTCTTTAGTATAAGAACAGTTCAGCAAGATACTCTTGACTATGAGCCTGTTGCAAATAACAGTTATGAGTTAATGAAATTCAGCAACACAGGTTTTATTAAAGAGATAGATGTAGATTATGTTTTATCAATGGAATACGATAAAACAAACAATGACCCTAATACAAATTTCAGCTTTGTTAAGGATAAAACAAAACCCGTTACAGTTATTCACGAATATGCTTTTAACTGTGATGAAAAGCTTGAAATTATCCGTATAGGTGCTGATGTAACAAAGATTGACGGTAAATCTTTTTATACATGCAGAAATCTTAAACAGATTATAGTTGATGACAACAATCCTGCTTACTGTGATATTGACGGTGTGCTTTATACTAAAGATATGAAAGAAATTATCTGCTACCCGATAAATCACGATGCATATCTTGCAACAAAGAACGGCTATAAAACAGAGATTTTACCTGAAGATAAAAAATATGAAGAGTATAAAAAAGATGTTCTTACATATGTATTGCCTTCAAGCGTTGAAAAAATCGGCAAGCTTTGCTTTAATTATTCAACATTGACAGATGTGTATATGCCACAGGGCGTTAAAACTATTGAAACTCTTGCATTCTTCCGTTCAGAGCAGCTTGAGAATGTTTACAGCTATAAATCAACAACGGACGATGCTTACAAATCATTGCCCGAAGGTCTTGAATATATCGGCTCAGATGCATTCGGCTATGACCAGGCTTTGACATATGTTTACATCCCTTCAAGTGTTACATTTATCGGTCACCATGCTTTCTGGGATACCGTTTATAAAGAAGACGGTGAGCTTTATGGCGTGGCATCAATTGATGTAGCAGCTGACGAAAAAGCTTTTGAAGAAAAGGTTCATTGCGGTGACCAGTGGAAACCTCAGTACGACAGCGGATTATTCAAAAAGAATATCGATGTCAACTTTAATTCAAACAGAAAATAAATATAAAACAACGCTGACTTCCTTTAATGGCAGTCAGCGTTAATTTTATTTATTAATGCAGATTGTAACAATACTTTTTGATGGGAGGGTAATGTTTTCTTCAAATTCACCGTCATAGACTTTTTCGCAGTTATGAGTTTTGTCTGTCAGATAAACCTGAGAATTACCTGAAACACCACAAATCTTAAGTTCCTCATCTGAATCATCAGGGTTCACTATAACGAGAACAATGTTTTTATCACTATCTTTAAAAGCAACTGTTTTGAGTTTGCTTTTAAGAAGGTTATCAAAAATTCTCACTCTTACCATACCCGGTTTTATAAAAGATGAGAAATGCTTAAAAGCGTAGTATCTGTTATATATTGTGAGTGTTCCGTCAGTGTTTTTATCTAAAAGACCGTCACCGTTTACGGCGGTCCAGCTTTGCCACGAAACAGCATTCATAAGGTTAAGGTCATCAACAATAACCTGTGCCATGTGAATACCGCTGTCAATGGTTGTGCTGTCAATATTTAACGGTAGCTCACACCACTCACTCATTTCATATTTTTTATCAGGATAATCCTTTTTGAATTTTTTACCTATTTCTTTCTTTTCGTCAAAGCTTGAATCCATCCAATATGAATGACCACTGTAGGTATCGCAGAATTCATTGAGAATTTCACTTTCAAAAAATTTTTCTACATAGTCGTAATATCCCCACGACATCTGTCCGTTTTCAGGGCCGTTGAGTTTGTAAGGGGAGTTTCTTCTTTTCATTTCTGTTGCAAAAAGCTCAAGCAATTCAATAGCCTCATCAACTTCATAATGGCATCCTTCCTGACCTACCCAATCAGGACTGCCCCATGACCACTGTGGTTCATTTATAGGGGATATGGCATAAATCGGGTAACCTTTTTCAACAAACCAATCTGCAATTGTCAGAACATAGTCAACAAATTGTTTGTAGTTTTCTCTGGGCAGATTTGATGAATATTCTTCAAGTCCGCCTGAAGCGTGTCCGCTTTTAGTCATTGAAAAATGAGGGCTGTTACAGAATAAAATTATTTTTTCAGCACCGTATTCTACAGCGTAGTCCATAACACGTCTTGCGTTCTCATCTTTTGTGAAATCATAGGTATATTGACCTGTTTCATTGTTATAAACATAAAAGCTTTCTGTTCGTCTTGAAGTGTCCCAGATGCGGCAGTCAGGGTTATCTGCTTCACCTCCGCCGATATTGTATCTGAAAATTTTAAGTCCCAGACCTTCTTCACTGTAAAGCTTTTTAGCAATTTCTCTTGCCATATTGTCATCACTTATTGTCTGTGCCCACCAGCAAGAACTTGTGCCGAATTCTTCAAAGGTCTGATATTCTTTTGTTTTGTCAATCAAAATCTGATGCCTCCCGAAAAGTCCCGCACATGGCAGACAAATAAATTGGATAACTGCTAATAAAAATGATATAATTCTGTTAAACAAGTTTACACCTCCATAATGAGATTAACTTGATTATATCATGCTAAAAAGAAAAAATAAATATAATATTTTAATGTCTTGTATAATTTTAAAAAAGCAATTATAATTAAAATATGAAACATAAGGAGATTTATTATGAATTTTATAGAAATCGCTAAGCTTCGTCAGTCTTGCAGAAGTTATGATGAAACAAAGCCTGTTGAAAAAGAAAAGCTTGATTCAATGCTTAATGCCGTTCAGCTTGCACCATCCGCCTGTAACGGTCAGCCGTATCATTTCACTGTCTGCACAGATGAAACTGCAAAAAAAATTGCAAAGGCAACAGCAAGAATGGGCTTGAACAAATTTGCTTCTCAGGCTCCGGTGATGATTGTGGTGTCTGAAGAGTCATATACCAAAATGGCTGCTGCAGGCTCAGTTATGTTTAAAAATGATTATCGTTCAATGGATATAGGTATTGCTGTAGCATATCTTACAGCAGAAGCTGCCGTGCAAGGCCTGGGCACTTGCATTTTAGGTTGCTTTGATGAATCCGAAGTAAAGAAAATCTGTGGAATTAAACATCCGGTAAGGCTTATAATTACTGTCGGTTATGCTAAAGAAGATGACCCTCTGCGCAATAAAAAGAGAAAAACGATAGAAGAGCTCGTGTCCTATAAATAAAAACAAACGGCTTGTAAAGTGATAAAACTTTACAAGCCGTTTTGCTATATATGTAATCACTGCCAATAATCAACATCATCAGGCAGGTCGATATTTTTAGCTTTAAAAACAGGGTCAAGACCTTGTTTGCGCTGATTATCATAATCTTTTAATGCGCGGACTGCATATTTACTTAAAATAACAATAACAGGCATATTGATAATTGTCATAGCACCCATTGTTATATCTGCAATATTCCAGAGTAAATCCGCACTAAGACCTGCACCGACAAAAATTATTAAAGCAGCAATAATGTGATAAAATTTCTGGAATTTTTTACCGGGTACTTTACCTAAAATATAAAACATACATTGGTCAACATAATAAAGATTGCCGATTAAAGTTGTGAATGCGAAAAGTACCATTGCAATAGTGATAAACAAAGGACCGAATTTGCCGAGATTTTCTGACAGTGCAGCCTGAATATATGGTGCGCCTGAAAGCTTTTCTGAGGGTTCAACACCTGAAGCCATGCACATAAAAGCAGTTGCTGAGCAAACAAGGATGGTATCAATAAAGACTGAAAGCACCTGCACAAGACCTTGTTTAACCGGATGAGTTACATCTGCTGAAGCTGAAGCGTTAGGCGCTGAACCAACACCTGCTTCGTTGCTGAAAAGGCCGCGCTTGATACCAAACATTACGCAAGAACCGCTGAAACCGCCAAAAATAGCTTCAAAATTAAATGCATCTGCAAAAATTCTTTGAAAAACAGAGGGGAGAGAGGTTATATTCATTATAATAATAATCAACGAAACAAGAATATATGCAACACCCATAAAAGGAACAAGAAAACCTGTTGTTTTAAGAATTCTCTTTCCTCCGCCTAACAGACAGTATCCTACAATAATTGCAATAATAAGTCCTATGATCCATGGTGAAGTTTTTTCGTCATAAAATTTATATGATGAAAAAGTGGACTGGAGATTATATGATGCAAGCATATTAAATCCGCATCCATAGGTTATAATAAGAAGAAAAGAAAAAATAATAGCCAACGGCTTGCATTTCAGGGCACCTTCAATGTAATAAGCAGGTCCGCCGTATGATCCGTCAGGGCCTTTTCTTTTATAAATCTGTGCAAGTGTGCTTTCAATTAAAGCAGAAGCACCACCAATTAGAGCGATAATCCACATCCAGAAAACAGAGCCGAATCCGCCAAGGCAGAGAGCTGTAGAAACACCAATAATATTACCTGTACCAACTCTTGATGCTGTTGAAACCATGAGAGCCTGAAATGATGAAACGCCTTTGCCGTCTGATGGTTTTTCAGTTACAGATTTTAACTGTTGAGGCAATAAACGGAATTGAGCAAATTTTGTTTTAAAGGTGAAAAACAGACCGCCTAAAACGAGTAGAATTATAAGTATATAGCTATATAAAGCATCACTTACCGTTGCAATTATGTTATCGAGCATGATGAAATTCCTTTCTTTAAGCATATCCTGCTAATTATAATTTAATAAAAAGAAAATGTCAATCAAATAAAAATTCAGGTTATTGATTTAAAAAAGAAATAAAAATTTTAAAATTTTCTTGATTAGTAGTTTTTATCGTGATATACTTTACCATTGTGAGAATTGTTATATAATATTTTCTCAATAAGGACGGAGGTCTTTTTATGAGTATTAAAATCGGAATTTTTGGTTACGGCAACCTTGGCAGAGGCGTAGAGAATGCTATCCGTCAGAATGATGATCTTGAATTAGCAGCAGTTTTTACACGTCGTGACCCGTCAACACTTAAGATAAATACAGATAATGTACCTGTTTATCATGTTGATAAGGCAGCAGAGCTTACAGATGAAATTGATGTTATGATAATCTGCGGCGGCAGTGCAACTGACCTGCCTGAGCAGACCCCTGCATTAGCAAAGCTTTTTAACGTAGTAGACAGTTTTGATACACACGCTAAAATCCCTGAGCATTTTGCTAATGTTGATAAAGCAGCAAGAGAGTCAGGTAAGGTTGCTATGATTTCTGTTGGTTGGGATCCGGGAATGTTTTCTCTTAACAGAATGTATGCAGGCGCAATTCTCCCTGACGGTAAGGATTATACCTTCTGGGGCAAGGGCGTAAGTCAGGGTCATTCAGATGCAATCCGCAGAATTGACGGTGTAGCTGATGCAAAGCAGTATACAATCCCTGTTGAAGCTGCATTAGAGGCTGTTCGAAGTGGCTCAAACCCTGAGCTTACAACCCGTCAGAAGCATACCCGTGAATGCTTTGTTGTTGCAAAAGAGGGTGCCGATAAGGCTAAAATTGAAGAAGAAATTAAAACAATGCCAAACTACTTTGCTGATTATGACACAACAGTTCATTTTATTTCGCAGCAGGAGCTTGATGAAAATCACAGTGGTATCCCACATGGCGGCTTTGTTATCCGTTGCGGTAAAACAGGCAAGGACCTTGAGAATACTCATATTATAGAATACAGCTTAAAGCTTGATTCAAACCCTGAGTTTACCTCGTCAGTTATCGTTGCTTATGCAAGGGCTGCTGCAAGGCTTAACAGCGAAGGTCAGTCAGGCTGTAAAACAGTATTCGACGTTCCGCCTGCATATCTTTCATCAAAATCAGCCGAAGAGCTTCGTAAAACATTGTTATAATTTAAAATCCCCTGACACTGTCAGGGGATTTCTTTTTACTTACTCCAGATAAGCCATATAAGAATATAACCGGTAATAACGGCTGAAAGGGTGAAAGGTATTCCGTATTTCATAAATGTTGTACTTTTAACCTCGTGACCCTCTTTACGAAGGATACCGATACCTGCAATATTTGCACTAGCACCGATTGGTGTAAGGTTACCGCCTAATGTAGCACCGCACAGTAAGCCGTAATATAGGAGCTTCGGCTCAACACCCACATCCATTGCAATAACAGGTACAATTGACAGCATTGTTGCAGTGTACGGAATGTTGTCAATAAATGCAGAAAGAATGACGGACATCCACACAATAATCGTGAAAATAAGGAACGGAGAGCCTGCGCCAAGGCTTGCAATTCCTTCACCGATTATATCAATAACACCAGCGTTTTTGATGCCGCCGATAACAACAAAAAGTCCTGTTAAAAGAGCAATTGTATAATAGTCAATTTCTTTAAAAGCGTTTTTAACTATATCTGTATTTTTGTGGATTATAAGTTCGCGTAAAATACCTATAACAAAGAAACCGATACAGATAATACCATTGGTGATATCAGGTTTGTAGAGCTGACCGTCTGCCGCAACATCTTTATATGGGATGAAAGAAACGGCAATAAGAGCAACAACAGTACCGACAAGTAAAAATGTAGGGAATTTATCTTCAACAACGGTACGGCTGTTGAAATCAATTTTTGTGTTCTCTTTTCTGAACATAAAGAGGATAATAAGGGCGCTTGCAAGTGCACCTGCTTCAACAATCCAGAACATACCTGCTTTTCCTTCATCTACAAAGAAATCAGAAAAGTCAAGGTTTGCCTGCTTTGCAAGAAGGATTGATGTTGTATCACTAACAAGAGTGGCTGCACCCTGAAGGTTAGAAGAAACTGCGATACAAATAATTGACGGAACAGGGGATATATTAACTTTTTTACAAAATGCAAGAGCAACAGGTGCAATCATCAGAACGGTTGCAACATTGTCAACAAAAGCAGAAACAATACCTGCAAATAACGAAAGAGCAAAAACTGTCCACTTGATATTCGGCATTTTTGAAATTAAAATGTCAGACATAAGCTGGGGCATTTTTGACTCAATAAAAAGGAATACGGTACCCATTGTACCTGCAATCATCATAATAACGTTCCAGTCTATTTCACCTAAAGCATCTTTAATGCCGTAAGAATAGCTGCCCTGAGCTAAATTAAAGAAGCCTTCACCAAAAAGACCGGGATTTACAGAAGCAATAATACCCAATGCAACAAAAATAATAGCTGAACCGATTGTTACATAGGGTCTGATTTTTTGGAATGCCAACATAAGAACGTAGGTTGCGGAAAATAAAACCAGCGCAGTGACGGTAATGGGACTCATAAAACCACTCCTCAGATAAAATAAAAAAGCAGAGCCCGTAAAGATATACGGAATCTGCTTAATCATGAATCAAATCCACAACAAATAGAATGCAGGGCATTCTATGACAGACTCCACCACTTGTCAGGACTGATTGAATTATACGATACATACAAATTTTGTCAATGTATTTTATGGATATAATTATTGACATTTATTCTCATTGATAGTAGGATAATGTTGTATTCAATTTTTAGGAGGATTTTAAAATGTCTGAAAAAGTTGTGCTTGTTTTAGTTGATGGTATGCGCCCTGACGGTATGCTTGAGTGTGGCCATCCTTTTGTTGAAAAGCTTATTTCAAAATCTACTCATTGTCTTACGGGCAAAACAGTAATGCCGTCTGTAACATTACCTTGCCATATGGCTTTGTTCCATAGTGTTGACCCTGAACGTCACGGGCTTCTTTCAAACACTTACGTTCCGCAGGTTCGTCCGATTGTGGGCCTTTTTGACAGACTTGATAATTTTGATAAAAAATGTGCGTTTTTCTACACATGGGAAGAGCTTCGTGATTTAAGCAGACCTGACCATCTTCACACTGCAATCTGCCTTAATCAGCATAAGCAGGAAGATACTGATATAAAAATCACTGACTTGCTTATACCGTATCTTAAAGAAGAGCTGCCTGATTTTACCTTCCTCTATCTTGGCGAAACTGATGAGGTAGGCGGTCATTCATGCGGTTGGATGAGTGAGCAGTATTTAAATAGTGTCAATAAAGCATTCGGCTGTATTGAAAGACTTTATAATAATTTACCTGAAGGTTATACAATGATTGTTACTGCTGACCATGGCGGCCACGAAAGAACTCACGGTGAAGATATCCCTGAAGATATGACAATCCCTGTATTGTTCTGCGGACCGAAGTTTGAAGAAAATAAAGCGCTCGATGAATGCTCAATCAAAGATATCGCAGTTACAGTTGCAGATTTGCTTGAAGTTCCTAAAGTTAAAGAATGGGAAGGTATAAGCAGAGTATAAAAGTAAAGCTCCTATGTTTTCATAGGAGCTTGATTTTATATCTTTTTCTTATTTGGTAATTGGGCAAGAATTATGGCACCGAACATCAGTATACAGCCGATAAATTCTCTGCCTGAAGGAATATCTTTTAATATGAGCATCTGCGCAAGTACTGAAAAAACTGATTCAAGGCTCATAAGAAGTGAGTCAACAGTAGGGTTGGATGAGTATTTCTGACCGATAATCTGAAGTGTATATCCGCCCGCACAAGAGAAAGCACCTGCATACAAAATAGGCAACCAGGCAGAAAGCACATCGTTTAGTTGCGGTCTTTCAATAATCATCATAAGCACTACAGAAATTGAGCCGGCAACAGCAAACTGTGTAATAGATAGTCTTATTCCGTCACATTTAGCAGAATACTTGTCAACAAAAATAATGTGGAATGAATATCCTACGGCGCAAAGCAAAAGGAATGCATCGCCTTTATTAACAGTAAGGGTTTCGTTGATGCACAAGAAATAAAGACCGATTGCAGCGATTATAACACCTATCCATACTTTTGCTGATACTTTCTTTTTCAAGAAAATGCCGAATAACGGAACAAAAAGGATGTATAATGCAGTAATAAAACCGCCTTTACCCGGTGTAGTATATTGAAGTGCAAATTGCTGAATATTAGCAGCAACAACTAACACTAAACCACATACAACACCTGATTTGATGTGATATTTCTTTTCTTCTTTTGTAAGGGGGACGAATGTGCCGTTCTTTTTCTTTATTGAATCAGAGATAAACATAACCGGCAAAAGTATGCATACACCGATTATGAATCTTATCCCCTGAAAAGTGAACGGACCCACATGTTCCATACCTTCAGTTTGCGCAACAAAGGCAACACCCCAGACAAATGCTGCAAGTAAAAGGCACGCGCTGCCTAAAAATTCCTTTTTTCTGCTCATAATTCCTCCAAAAAAACCGCCTTAGTGGCGGCTTTTTCTTTTATAAAATGCTGTTTAAAAAGTGTTTCGTTCTCTCGTTTTTAGGGTTGTCAAAAACCTCTTCCGGTGTACCTTCTTCAGTAATAACACCATCACTCATAAATACTACCTTATCAGCAACTTCACGGGCAAAACGCATTTCGTGAGTAACAACAACCATTGTTTTGCCGCTTTCAGCAAGGGATTTCAAAACCTTAAGAACTTCACCGACAAGCTCAGGGTCAAGTGCTGATGTAGGCTCGTCAAAGCAAAGAATATCAGGCTCTAAAGCCAAAGCTCTTGCAATAGCAACTCGCTGCTGCTGACCGCCTGAAAGTTCGCAAGGGTAAGAGTTGATTTTATCTGAAAGTCCTACCTGCTCAAGGAGTCTGATTGTATTTTCTTCAATTTCTTTTTCGCGTCTTGCTTTTTCTGCTTTTGCAGCTGCTGCACCGTGTTGCTTTTTAAATTCCTTTATTTCGCTTTTAAGTGCAAGCTTCGGAGCAAGGGCTAAATTATCCTTAACAGAATACTGAGGGAAAAGATTGAACTGCTGAAAAACAAGGCCGAAATGAAGTCTGTTTTTTCTTATTTCCTTTTCAGTAAGGGTAGCTTTATCCTCACCGTCAATCAAAACTTTTCCGTTAACGGATATTGTACCTTTGCTTGGTGTTTCAAGGAAGTTGAGGCAACGAAGCAGGGTAGTTTTACCGCTGCCTGATGAGCCGATAATAACAAGAACATTACCTTTTTCAAGGGTCAGGTCAATTCCCTTAAGAACATCGGTGTCGCCGAAGCTTTTGTGAATATTTTTAATTTCAAGTATAGCCATGGCATTAACCTCTGTAATAATTCAATTTCTTTTCTATTCTGCCAAAAACGATTGTAAGTAAACCGTTGAATGCAAGATAGAAAGCACCTGTATAGAACAACGGCCAGATAATACCCTCTAATTTGATATAATTCTGACCCATAAAGATAATTTCATAAACTGCAACAATTCTTGCAAGTGAAGTATCTTTAACCAGGGTAATGATTTCCTTGCTCATAGGGGGAACAAAGCGTTTGATAACCTGAAGTAATGTAACTTTGAAGAAAATCTGAGTTTTTGTCATACCGAGAACCTGACCGGCTTCTTTTTGACCTATAGGGATGCTTTCTATGCCGCCTCTGTAAATTTCAGAGAAATAACAAGCGTAGTTGATAACAAAAGCAACCAATACTGCTACAAAGCGGTCATATACCGTCCATGTAGCAAGCCAGGACACAAGAAAACCGGGGTTGTCGATCGCTGATGCCCAGCTTCCGACAAGACCGGGTCCGTAGTAAATAATGATTATCTGGAGCATCAGAGGCGTACCTCTGATGACCCAGACAAAAGTTTTAACTAACCATTTAAGAGGTTGGAATTTGCTCATTGAACCAAAGCTGATAATCAGACCTAATGGCAGAGCAAATAACAATGTAAGACCAAATAATTCGAGAGTGGTTCCGAAACCTTCAAGAAGGCTTTGGGTAACCTGCCAGAACATAGTCTATCTCCTCTCAATTATTTTACGAGTGTAAGGCTGTACTCAGCTGCAAGTGCGTCAAGAGTACCGTTTGATTTAAGAGTTGCCATGATTTCGTTAACTTTAGCAGTAAGGTCAGAGCCTTTTCTGAAAGCGATACCATACTCTTCTTCATTAAGTGAGCAAACTGTTTTGAGGTTTGCATAGCTTGTGCCTTCGCCTGTCATAGCGTTTGCCATTGTGATATCGATAACACATGCATCTGCTGAACCTTTTGCATTAACTTCCATAAGAGCGTCTGACTGAGCAAGAACTGCAGTGTAGTTCTTGATACCTGCATCTTTGATAACGCCTTCACCTGCAGAACCGCTTTCAGCAACAAATGCAAGGTCTTTCATCTGATCAAGTGATGTGTATTTTGCGGCAACGTCAGCTTTTGCAACAACTACCTGTGCGTTTTTAACATAAGCGTCAGAAACGCTTGCGTTTTTAAGAGCTTCGTCTGTGATTGTCATACCGTTCCAGATACAGTCAATTGACTTTGAGTTAAGCTCAGGGAATTTGTTATCCCAGTCAATAACGATGAATTCAACTTTAACGCCAAGCTCTTTTGCAACTGCCTGAGCAAATTCTGTGTCAAAGCCGGTCCATTCGCCTGTTGTCTTGTCTTTGTAGTTCATTGGAGCATATTCTGTCATACCAACAACAAGTGTTCCTTTTTCCTGAACGTAAGCAAGGTCTGAATCTGTTGATGTGCCTTTGTCACCACAACCTGCAAGTGCAAGGATTGAGGTAAGAGTAACGATAATTGCTAAAACTAATGCTAATTTCTTTTTCATTTTAATAACCTCTTTCGATTTATTACTTTAGCAAGCTACTATATTATATCAGCAAAGTGCATCATAATCAATAGTGAATTTGACAAATTTTAACTCCATATTTCATTTGTTTTAGTGTTCTTTTGATTTTTATAGCAAAAAAGTTGATGTTTTAAGCAGATAATTCTAAAAAGGCAGTAGTAATTATGTAAAAAATATTATATAATCTACCGGTCAGTAGAGATTGCTTTTTAAAAGCAGCTCCATAAATTGTGAAAGGATTGTATTTTAATGAAAAATAGTAAGTTGTTGATTACCATTCTTAATGGCGTTACAGCAGTTATATGTTGTGCCGCTGTTGCAATCACAGGTGTTGTTATTACCGATAAAATAGTTGGTATTGATCGTGAAATTGCTAATATATCTGCAGATACTTCTGCCGGTGATGTGAGCTCTTCAGATGATGTTTATACAGAAGATTCATCCGTAAGCGCTGATGATAACGCTTTTACTGATGACAGTGTTGCTACACAAGATAATACTGTTGCAGAAGACAACAGCTCAGCAAATTCTGATTCAGTATCATCAGAATCAGCTGATTCATCATCTTCATCATCAAGCAGCGCACCGTCAGCCGGCACACCCGGCAAGGTGATTTCACCTACATCAGGACTTAACAGTACAGATAAGGCAGAGGTGCTTAAATATTATCAGATGGTAATGACCAAGAATGAAAAAGACGGTCTTGGCCATTCACAAAAAATGACACTTACAAAGCTTGACGGCGGTAAAGGCGGCGTTGGCGGATTTATCTCAATGTTTGAGCCTGTTGCCAAATCAGCACTTGCTGACAGCTCAACCTCACACGAAGGCCTTCCGGGTGTTCATGATAAAATCAAAGCATCTGACTGGGCATCTGTTAAAGCTGTTAATGACGGTAAATACACAACAGTTAAAATTAAACTTGTTGAGCAGACTGATGACCCGTACGGCAAAACAAGTGAAGGCACAGTAGGCCGTTCAATCGGTGTTCTTGACGGTGTTGCATCTGCACTTGCAAAGCTTAACGGCCTTGAGGCAGATTTTGGTAACGGAGGTCTTTTCCTTCATTATAAAAATCCGCAGATTACTATTAAGGTAGATAACAAAACAGGTTCTCTTGTTAAGGGTGCATGTTCATGGAGCTATGATGTTCACATTGATATCAGAGAAGTAGCGGTTAAAATGTCGATATTCAGCCTTACACTTAAAGACGGTGAAGGTATTGTTAATATGGTATCATCATATTGATAAATAATATATATAGAAATCCCACCTTGTTAACCAAGGTGGGATTTGTTTTTAATAACCGAAGAATTGATTCCAATCAAATGCTGTAGTGGTCATTTCTTCTTTTATAACGCCTGTGTCCTCAACAAGAGTAACGGTTACGTTGAATTCGTTTATTTCATAATTTTCATTGATTCTGCAAAGGGTAATGGTGAGCTTGTCGCCAACCTTACCTTTTTCTATCTTATCAAGAAGAACATCTGCTGAATCCATTTTTTCACCATTTACTGCGGTGATAAGGTCACCTACCTGAGCTTTAGTGCCTTTGAATGCACCGTCAGGATCAATCTCTGCAATAATAAGCGAACCGCTTGGCAGACCCTTTATCTGAACCACCATAGCATACTGCTGATAGCTTGAAGCAGGGGAGTACTTGATACCCAGCTTAGGTCTGTTTGTAACATAGCCGTTTGCGATGATGTCATTTATAATATCCTGAGCAGAAGAAATAGGGATTGCAAAGCCCATGCCTTCGTATTCTGTAGAAGCAATTTTTGATGAGTTGATACCGATTATCTGCCCTCTTGAGTTAATAAGAGCACCGCCTGAGTTACCAGGGTTGATTGCGGCATCATGCTGAATACATTTCATATCATAGCCGATTTCACTGCTGACAGAACGGTCGATAGCTGAAACCATACCCTTTGTAAATGAACCGAAAAATTCAGTGCCGCCGGGGTTGCCTATTGCATAGATTGTTTCACCGATTTTTATTTTTGATGAATCACCGAATGATGCTGCTTTAAGACCTGTTTTGCTGATAGCTAAAACGCCAAGGTCAGTTTTTGAGTCATAGCCTACAACGGTTGCATCATGTTGCTCACCGGTATAATCCTGAACAACAACTTTATGACCTGATGAACTTGCTGATGAAATAACATGGGCGCAGGTTACAATGTATGTTTTGGTTTTATCGCTGTTTTCACCCATGATAATACCTGAACCCTGGCCTGCAATATTTGACTGACTCGCAGAGTTGCCTGATGAAAAAAGTGAGTTGCCTGTTGAGTAAAGAATAACACCCACACAAGAGGGGGAAACTCGGTCATAAATTGCTGTTGCATCATTTTCGTCAACTGCAATTTTGTCTGAAGATTCCTGGATTTCAAGCTTGGCATCACCTTGCTTCACTTCGTCAGACGGCTTATCTTTGACAGAGTCTTTGATAAGAACGGCGCCTAACACTGTGCAGAACACAACAACTAAAGAAAGAACAACAGCAAGAACCTTTTTACCTGTATTGGATTTTTTAGTCGGGGCAGGGGGCGGGTTAAAATTCTGAGCATAGTTAGCAGAATAACCCGGATTAGCTGAGTAAGGGCTGTATGATGATTCTGCCTCAGTCTTTTGTGAAGTTGCCTGCTGCTGATACCAAGGGGTATTGTTTTCATTTACTGTATTAGCAGTGGTTTCAATAGGCTCAGATGACCGGAAATCAGTTTGCGGGGTTTCGTTTTCCTGATTAGTAAAAATGTTCTCTTTTTCGTCCATAAGGATCCTCCTGATCGCGCCGTGTGGCATATGTGATAATTTGGTTTTATAACTAAAATATTTATTGAGAATTGGGTATCCAGAATGTGAAATCTGTGAAAGCTCCTTCTTCACTGGTTGCTTTTATTTCACCTGAGTGAAGATGTATAATGCTCTGAACAATATAAAGGCCTAAACCTGCACCTCTTACATCAAAACTTCTGGATTTATCAATTTTATAAAATCTTTCAAAGACCTTATCTAACTCTTCTTTTGAGATGCCTTCACCGCTGTTTTTTATTGATACATAAGTTTTGCTGCCGTCAGTGAAAACTTTGAATGCTATAAATCCTTTATCAGGTGTGAATTTGATTGCATTATCAATCAGATTGTAAATAACCTGCATAATCATATCTTCATCAGCATTTACAAAAACACTGTCAATGGTATCAAGACCAAGGATTTCAATTGATTTTGCAGTTACTTTTGTTTCAAAGTTAAGAAGAGTTTTGATAAGACATTGTGAAATATCAAAATCTGTAGCGTTTATCTGCATCTCGTTAGCTTCAAGCTTTGACATGTTCAGCATACCTGTAACCAACCTTGCAAGGCGTTTGACTTCATCTGAAACTATGCCAAGATAATAGCTCTCTTTTTCAGGCGGAATAGTGCCGTCAAGAATGCCGTCAATAAAGCCGCCGATAGTTGTCATTGGCGTTTTTAACTCGTGAGAAACATTAGCCACAAAACTTCTTCTTGAGCTTTCAAGTACAGAAAGGGAAGAAGCCATTTTGTTAAAAGCTTTTGCCAGGTCAGTTAATTCGTCATCACCGTCAACCGTAACCTTAAAGCTGAAATCACCTTCAGAATATCTTTTTGTTGCATAAGACATCTGTCTGAGTGGTTTGGTGACTCTGTATAC
>JBGVPE010000044.1:0-9608 GCA_045126895.1 Acutalibacteraceae bacterium
TGAAGAACAGTATTCTCTTCTCGGTACGATTGAGGAAGAAGACAGAACGCCCTCACTTTCTCAGGCAGTCCGTTTCAAAAAGTTAAGTCAGGCGGGTGAGCTTTCTGATGAAAGCATTGAAACCATAATGCAGGAGGACAAAGCAAATCAGAAGCCTATGTTCAAGGTTTCTATGGAAAGATTACAGAAGGTTGCACCTAAGGTTAAGGACAAAGACTTTGAAGATTTTGTGCTGAAAGCCTGCGAGCATTATTACAGATACCTGCTCCGTCAAAGAGACAGGGATTCACGATAAGGAGGTGATGTTTATTGAAGATTAATACAATTAAAAGAAATTATATTTCAAGCCTTGACGGTTTACCTTATCTGCTTACTTTGGAGATGGTGGCAGGTCTGACGGGATTTAATTATGAGACGTTAAAGAAATACTGTCAGAAAGGTACAATCAAGGCTCGAAAAATCGGAAGAGAATGGCGTGTCAGTCAGGATGATTTTCTCAAAATGGGACTCGGCACATTTGATGATAATGATGTTAAACAGTAATATTGACGTGAGGGGTGCGAAAGCATCCCTCAAATACTTTTTCAGGAGGACGAAATGAATAAGATTTATGTAGAAAAAAACAGCTTTTGTACCCGACTTTATATAGGTACAGATGCTAACGGAAAACCCAAATACAAAAAGCTCAAGGCTCAGACAGAGAAAGAGCTTGAGAAAAGAGTACGAGAATACAAGAACGCAATAGACAGCGGTCTTAACATTCTGAAAAATAATGATACCCTTATAAAGTGGGTAAATCATTATCTTGAAACAATAGAAAGTGAGGTAATGTGTGATAATATCAAAGAGTCAGAATATAAAACTCTGAAAGCAAGACTGCAATACTTTATAGATTATAAAGGCGGACTTCTTGCAAAAACAAAGCTCAATGATATTCTTCCTTCTCACATTCAACCCGCCATAAACGAATTATATAAGAAGAATCCGTCAACAGGCAAAACTACGGCGAAGAAAACAATTCAAAGATATATCAGAGTTCTTGCTAATGTCTTTGAATTTGCAAGAAAAGAGAGAGCCTATAATTTCTGTAATCCCTGCGATGATTTGAAAATTCCTAAAAATTCAGTCACCAAAACCCGTACCGCTATAAATAAGCATACCATTCAGTTAATTCTAACCACTGAACACAGAGCAAAGCTTCCTGCTTGCATAATGCTTCTCGCAGGTCTCAGACGAGGTGAACTTACGGCTCTGACTTGGTTTGATATTGATTTCAAGAACAAAATTATCAATGTTAATAAATCTTATGATTTCAAACAGTGCGAATTGAAGGAAACTAAAACTAAAGCCGGTATGAGGAAAATTCCAATGAATGATTTTCTTTACAATTTACTTCTCGAAGCTAAAAAGCATTCTAAGGGCTCCTATGTCGTTCAGAAGGTTTACGGTGGAAGAATGACGGAAACAGCGTGGAAGCGCCTTTTTGAGAGCTATATGGAAGCGTTAAGAGTGGCTGACGGTGCAGATGAGAATAGCCTCTGCTTTGCGGATGAATGCTTTGAAGAGTTTACTGCTCATCAGCTCCGTCACACTTATTGTTCTATGCTTCAATGGTCAGGCGTTGATATTAAAACAGCGCAGGAGCTTATGGGACACAGTGAGTACGGTGTTACGGCAAATATTTACACGCATGTTGATGACGCTACCAAAACCAATGCAGCTATACTGCAGGATAAATTTATAAAGGAAACTTTAGTTTCATAAATGATTAAGAGCAGAATGATTTCATTGCCATTCTGCTCTATTTTTTTACGTTATAAATATCAATAAAACAAGTGTTAAAAACATCAAAATTACGGCACGCGGTAAAAAACACCCTAAAAAATGCTATATTTTCAATTAACCCAAAGCTCAAAACCCCTTATAACAACAGGACTCGCGGTCTTTTGCGGGGGACATATCGGGGGACATATAGTACTCGAAAATGTGCGATATTTTACGGTAAATTGCGATTTAAGCAAAATTGATTTTAGGTATGAAAAAAGTCCGAAACCCTTGTAAAATCAAGGTTTTTCGGACTTTTCTATGGCAGGGGCAGAAGGGCTCGAACCCTCGGCACGCGGTTTTGGAGACCGCTGCTCTACCAACTGAGCTATACCCCTATATAAATTGGTGGACCATCAGGGACTCGAACCCCGGACCAACCGGTTATGAGCCGGTTGCTCTAACCAACTGAGCTAATGGTCCTCATCGCAAACAGCTTCATTAGTTTATCAAATGTTATCCTTTTTGTCAATACTTATATTAAAAAATTTTATAATAATTTATTAATTACTATTGATTTTTTGAATTTTTGGTGATAAAATAACAATATGAATTTGAAGGGAGATATTGTAGATGGCAGTATTTGATTCAATTGCTGAATTCTTTACAACTATGGATTTCGATGCATTGATTGAAGATCTCGGTGCAATTGTAGGCAACATTGATTTTACGCTTATTAAAGAAACATTGTCTTCTTTAATCGTAACTCTTAAAGATCTTTTCGCACAGCTTTAATTTTTCAGAGCAATCTTTTGATTGCTCTATTTTTTTGCCATAGACTCATATCTTATTATTCAAAATTTTACCCTGAAACTCAGGTGATCAAATGAAAAAAGTAAAATTTCTTATCACAGGTATGACATGTGCCGCTTGTCAGGCTAATGTAACAAAAACAGTCAGCAAAATTAACGGAGTAAAAACAATTGATGTAAATCTGCTGACAGGTGTTATGAACACTGAATTTGATGAAAGTATTATATCACAGCAGGATATAATCAATGCCGTTGTAAGCATCGGATACGGTGCTTCTTTAAATGCAGCAAAAAGTAAAGCTGTTTTTAAATCAAGCTCTGAAGACAAAGAAACAGCATCGATGAAAAGCAGGTTGATTTATTCAATTATACTTTTAATCCCTTTGATGTATATCGCTATGGGCGAAATGGCAGGGTTGCCTGTCCCCTCTTTTTTATCCGGTGTTGACAATTCACTCACATCAGCATTTACACAGCTTTTATTATCAGCGCCTGTGTTGATAATAAATAAAAAGTTCTTTATTACAGGATTTAAAGCATTATTTAAAAAAGCACCAAATATGGATTCACTTGTAGCGATAGGTTCAGGTGCATCTTTCATTTACGGAATATTTGCTATCTACAAACTGATTTACGGTTTCAGTAATCAGAATGCTGACGTAATTCATCAATATGCTCATTCGCTTTACTTTGAATCAAGTGCAATGATTCTGACACTTGTAACTGTTGGCAAGTATCTTGAAACACGTTCAAAAGCCAAAACAACAAAAACATTAGAAAGGCTTATGAATCTTGCACCTAAAACGTGCACTGTTATACGTAATGACGCAGAAATAATAATCCCATCAGAAGAAATTATTATTGGTGACATAATTGTTATAAAGCCCGGTGAAAGCATCCCTGTTGATGGTATCATAACTCAGGGCAACGGATTTGTTGATCAATCAGCAATTACAGGTGAAAGTATACCTGTTGAAAAAGCAATTGGTGATAATGTAATATCAGCAACAATCAATAAAAACGGCAGTTTCAGATTTAAAGCTACAAAAATCGGTGATGACACTACCCTTTCACAAATAATCAAGCTTGTTGATGAAGCCGGCAGTTCAAAGGCTCCGATTTCTCGTTTAGCTGATAAAATCAGCGGTATTTTTGTACCTGCAGTTATTGCCGTCTCTTTTATCACTGCAATTATATGGTCAGTTGCCGGTAAGGATTTTGAGTTTGCATTAAACTGCGCTGTGTCTGTGCTTGTTATATCCTGCCCGTGCGCCTTAGGACTTGCCACACCTGTTGCTATTATGGTAGGCACAGGCAAAGCGGCAGAATACGGCATTTTAATAAAATCTGCAGAAAGCCTTGAAAATCTGCATTCAATTGATACAGTTGTGCTTGACAAAACAGGCACTGTTACATCAGGGCATCCGTCAGTCACAGATGTTTTGATAATTAAAAAGGATTTTACCGAAACAGAATTTTTACAGATTGCAGCATCTTTGGAATCAAGCAGTGAGCACCCCCTTGCAGTTGCAATAATTGAAGAAGCAAAGAAAAGAAATATTTCTTTCGGTCAAGCTCAGAACTTCAGGTCAGTTTCAGGCAGAGGTGTCATAGCCGATATCAATGGCGAAACCTATCTTGCAGGTAATATCTCTTTTATAAAAGAGAACGGCATAAGCTTTAATAACAATGTTGTTGAACAATATTCTCAGAAAGGCAAAACACCTTTGCTTTTTGCTAAAAGTAAAGAAATTATCGGAATAATCGCAGTTGCCGACACTATAAGAGAAACCAGCAAAGCCGCTGTTGCCGAATTGCAGAAAATGGGTATAAACGTTGTTCTGCTTACAGGTGATAATAATATCACAGCCCGGGCAATTGCTCAGAAGCTGAATATTAAAGAAGTTATAAGTGATGTTTTGCCTGTTGATAAAGATTTATGCATTCAAAAGCTGCAGCAACAGGGTCATAAAGTTGCAATGATTGGTGACGGTATAAACGATGCCCCTGCTCTGACAAGGGCCGATACAGGTATTGCAATAGGTGCAGGTACAGATATAGCCATTGACTCTGCCAATATTGTATTGATGAAAAACTCGTTAGAAGACGCTGTTACAGCGATAAAATTAAGCCACTCTGTTATCAGAAACATCAAAATGAATTTATTCTGGGCATTCTTTTATAACACATTAGGAATTCCTCTTGCAGCAGGTGCATTATACCCCGCTTTCGGACTTTTACTCAGCCCTATGATCGGTTCTTTTGCTATGAGTATGAGTTCTTTGTGTGTTGTTACAAATGCGTTAAGACTACGGCATTTTAAAACAAAAACAAGTGTCGATGATGAAATTAAAGTTATTCAAAAAGGAGAAAATAAAATGACAAAAACAATTTATATTGAAGGTATGATGTGCCCTCACTGTCAGGCACACGTGCTTAAAGCACTTGAAGCAGTTGAAGGCGTCATCAGCGTAAATGTAAGCCTGGAAAACAAAAATGCAACTGTTGAAATTACAAATGAGGTAAACAACAATACTCTCGCTAAATCAGTTACCGATGCAGGATATACAGTTGTAGAGATTAAAGACTGATAAATAATAAAGCTCGGAGTAAAATCCGAGCTTTTAATCTATTCTCAAATAATTCTGTGCTTTGATTGTAACACCGCTTACTGTAACAGGGCTATCATTATAGTTCACATAAACCTTTGCCGTGTCAGAGAAGGTTGTCAGATATACCCCTTCTTTCAGGCAGGTATGCTGAGTGATTCTTTCACCCTCAAGACCTTTAAGAGCAGATGATGATATGCTATAATAATCAATCAGGTCATTAACTATTTTATCAAAAACAACAGTATCTTCCGCTGAGCTGTAAACAGTTGTGAAAGAAGGGCAAACACCATACTCTATGCACTGGAGTATTGCTATTTTAACATCCTGTTTTGTATTGACAGGCTCCGCAGCAATAACTACCCTGCCGTGTAAAACAGATTGAGCAAAAGGTATTGCAACATAGCTTTTGGTTTCACTGTAATATGTACTCATAGGTATATTGATAACAGACGAACTGTTTTTAATCATATACATATTACCCTTATCCACCATTACCTGACCGATATTCGAAATGGCAGGCAACTGTGAGGATAAGGTGTTTTTTATTTGACTTTTTGCAGTATATTTTGCTGAAAAATCTGACACAAGAAGCCCGGCATCACTTACACAATAGCCTTTAAAGGTCTGAGTTTTATGATCTTCTATCAAATCTGCAACAAAATCGCGTATATCGGAGCTTTTTCTGAATCGGTATTTTACAAAGTTTTCAGAAACAGTATCAGGAGATTCATTGACAACAACAGTTGACGTTGATTTATTCATCTGTTTAGCTGCAAGAATGTCAAATTTACCTGCCAAACTTCTGTATGTGAAAATATTTACATCAGCAAATAAATCAATATTCTGTGAATTTGCATAGTCACAAAGCGCCTTGAAATCTTTTGAACCTCCGAGAGAACCATCAAAAGAAACAGCATTCTGCCTGAGCACACCCTTATACCTGACAGTTATATTATCAACGCCCTTTGACTTGATTCGGCTGAGGATATCGAGAGCCTGAGAAAAAGTTGTATATTCTTTTTTAACCGATAACCACGGACTTTTTTTATATACACCTGTAAACGTCAGATAAAGAGGCACGTTATCGTGCGCTTCAACATTTGTAGAGGGCAACGAACCATTTCTGATAAACTGCTCACGGCAAGATGATGCAATCTCAGAATAAGAGGCATTATCCCCTGATAAGAACTTATAGCACAATGATATTTTATCATTATAACCATTTTCACTTATATAAAGCTTTCCGTCATTAATCGAATAATCATTGATATCAAAGCAGGCAGAAATACGGCTGAATGAGTTTTTATCACTGACAGCCTTGATTGTTGCAATTTCTTCACCGTTATCAATAATTACAGCAACCGCCTTGTTGCCGTGCCTTATACCGAAAGCACCCATTAAAGCGTAACTGCTTTTATCTGTTTTAACAGAAAAATCATCGCCGTATACTTTTGCACAATAGGTTGCTTTCTCATCACTTAAAGACGGGTAAATCACTGCACCGCAGCCGTCAGGCAGCAAGAGAAAATCGTTTGCACCCGGCTTTGAAAACGCACTGAAATAAGGCAAAACAGAAAAATCTGAAACAGCACATTCTTTATCCTGTGAAGAATTTTCAATTTTTGAGCTTACATACAGGTTACTGTTTTCAAGAGAAATACTTACCATAACATTAAAAGAAAGGCTATCTTCTGAAATTTTATAATTCAGCTTAACACCATATTCTTCAAGCTGATATGACCACTCTGAACGGGCAACACTGTTATCATAAGAATTCAGGTGATGAACACCCTTTTTATCAATTACTTTAAAGCTGACCATATCGGCACCGGAGCCGTACGGAACAGATTCCCACACCTGATTGGTTAAACCATCTTTAACAGAAATGGCTGAAGTTGTTTTGTTAAAGTAAAGTTGCATAAAACCTGATTCAGCTATTTTTTCAAAGGTGCCTGTTGATATATTCCTTACGGGCATTTCCTCTTCAAAGATGAAATCATCTGCATTTACATTGGCTTTTATTACGGAATTATCGCGAAAGAATACCGCTGTGAGAACAATACCCACAGCGAGAAGTAAGCACAATATTCTTATTGCAACTTTAAAAATCTTCATAAATACTCCGTTATTTTGTGAAATCTATAACATTTTTGCTTTCTTTATAATAAATAACCGCCGAAATGACGCCCATAAGCGCTGACGCACCCAGAAGGATATTTGAAACAAGAGGTATTGAAAACGGAAGTGTAACAAAATCATTTATTGCACATATCAGCATTACAAGTATAAAAGATACCATTTGCATAACTGTTTTGATTTTACCGAAAACATTTGCAGGTATTACAACTCCTTGTGCAGATGCAATAAGGCGGAGTGAAGTCATCACAAATTCCCTTACAAGAATCGCAAGAACAATCCATATACTGCAAAGTCCGTCTTGCATAAATGCAAGAAGACCTGCTGTAACAAGCATCTTATCTGCAATAGGATCAAGGAATTTACCGAAAACAGTAATAATATTATTCTTCCTTGCTAAGTGTCCGTCAACAGCATCTGTTGCTGCCGCAAGGCCGAATATTGCAGCTGATATCAGGTGATTATACGGTAAATCGAGCAGATATACTGCAAAAAAAACAGGAACTAAAAAAATTCTAAAAACTGTTATTTTATTAGGTGTATTCATAGCTACCTCGTATTTATATAATTCTGCCGATCAAATCATAATCGTTCACACCGAGAACTTCTACATCAACGAAGTCCCCTTCTTCAATATCTTCATCACTGGTGAAATGAATCTGACCGTCAATCTCAGGGGCATCCATATATGTTCTGCCATAATAACTGTCAGAGTAAGGGTCATAGCCTTCAACAAGAACCTTATATTCGTTACCGATTCTTTCGTTATTCTTTTCTTGCATGATAAGATACTGGTCTTCCATAAGAATTTCACCGCGGCGTGTTTTAACATCATCCTCAACCTGATTATCCATCTCTGCTGCAGGAGTACCTTCCTGAGGTGAGAATGTAAAGCAACCCAATCTGTCAAACTCTTTTTCGTTGATGAAAACATTAAGCTCTTCAAAAACATCTTCATCTTCACCGGGGAATCCTGTGATAAAGGTAGTTCTGATAACAACGTCAGGCATTGCGGCGCGAAGCTTAGAGATAACTGACTCTATCTGAGCTTTGTCACCTTTTCTGTTCATTGATTTAAGAATCTTATCATTACAATGCTGAAGAGGTAAATCAATGTAATTTACAACTTTTTCCTGCCTTGCCATGGTTGCAATAAGCTCATCTGTAACCTTATCGGGATAACAATAAAGAAGTCTTATCCATTCTATACCGTCAACTTCACAAAGTGAATCAAGCAGCTCAGGTAATTTATATTCACCGTAAATATCGATACCGTAAGCAGTAGTGTCCTGCGCGATAACAACAAGCTCTTTAACTCCGATTTCTGCTAACTGCTTTGCTTCTTCAACAATACTCTCAATCTTACGGCTTCTCATTTCGCCTCTGATCGAAGGGATTGTGCAATATGTGCAGCAATTTGAACAGCCGTCAGCAATTTTAAGGTATGCCCAATAAGACGGTGTTGTAAGAATACGCTGTGAATCAAGAGGCAATTGGCATTTTGGCGGGAATGTAGCCATACCTGCACCCTCAATAGTATTTTTTACAATATTAACAATATCACCGTTAGCACCGATACCTACAATTGTATCAACCTCAGGGATTTCAGTCAAAATCTCATCTTTGTACCGTTCTGCAAGGCAGCCTGTAACGATAATTGAACCGATAACACCTTCGTTTTTAAGGTCAACCATATCAAGTATATTCTCAATAGCTTCCTTTTTAGCATCATCAATAAAGCCACAGGTATTTACAATAACAGCATCACAACCGTCAACATAATCAACAATTTCATACCCTGCCTCGTCAAGAGCTGCAAGAATATGCTCAGCATCTACCTGATTTTTGGGGCAACCTAACGAAATCAAACCTACTGTGTATGACATTTTACCATCCTTCCGAAGAATCAAAGTCTGACTCAGATATTTGACTGAATGCACGTCTTATATCTGAAGGCGAATAACCTAACCGCTGTAATGAGTTCCACGCACGGCGGCGCTGTTTTTCATCATCCGATACATTATAATATTTTTTTGAAAGAATATCAACTATTCTTTGAATATTATCTTCTTCATCAGAAATAATTTCTTCAGTAACATTTAACGCCAGGTCTTTATCAATACCTTTTAATGCAAGTTCATAAAGAATACGCCTTTCACCCATACCCTTCTTATGATAAAGTTCTTCGGCATACATTTTTGCAAAGCGTTCATCATTGACTATTCCGATTTCACAAAGACGCTCAACTGCAGCTGCTGAAATTTCAGGAGAAAACTTTTGGCAA
>JBGVPE010000045.1:0-15401 GCA_045126895.1 Acutalibacteraceae bacterium
CTTCGCAGTTTCGTAAGAACAGAAAATTTCTTGTATTGAAGCCAAAAATGCAGCAAGGCTGCCGCCTTGCGAGGCTTTTGGCAAAAATACAGGGAATTTTGTTCGAGAAACAAATACTTCCTTACCAACAGCCGGCGTTAAGGCTTGTGTAGTCTTTTTAATAAGTAACCCCCGGTGTTTGAACACCGGGGGTTGTCAAATCAGATTATATTAATATTTAATGTCTGTGTATTTGCCTGTGATAGCAGCTGCGCCTGTACCTGTTGCATTGATAATAGCGAGCTTGAGTTTAAGAGTTGCATCGAATGAGTATGACTAATCAAGACTTGTGATTTTGCCGTTAGCAACTGTTGCGGTGAAAACGATTTTGCTGTAGTTAGCGTTTGATTCGTTCTCAACAACTTTGATTGCGTTACCAACTTCGTTAGCAATACTCTTGTTAACTTCAGGGAATGTGATGAAGTCGTTTGTTGCATGACCCATAGCGCTGTTAGCAGTCGGGTTTACACAAGCTTTAACTTCGATTGTGTATTTGTTGCCGTTAACACTGAACTTTTCAACATCAGCATCTGTAAGGTTCATAGCTTTAATCATATATTTTGCATCGAAGCCTTCACCTTTACCGTTAGCAACTGTACCTGTGATAGGTTCTTTCTTGATGCCGAGGAAACCGCCTACAACAGAGTCAAGGTCTGAGTTTTCGTCAACACCCTTGATGATGCTGTTGATTGCATTTGTTGCTGAACCAACGTTAATGTTCTTAACGAATTTACCACTTCTTGTAAGCTTGTAAGAACCTTTAGCTGCTTTAGCTGTTTCTGCATTGAAGAATTTGATTACATCAGCTTTTGTAAGAGCTGCAGACTGCTGGTTGTTAGCTGCAGGAGCTTTTGAAGGAGCATCAGGTGTTGCTGTGTTGTTTGAACCTGCATCAGGTGTTGCTGTATCGCTTGTACCTGCATCAGGTGTTGCTGTGTCATCTGTACCTGCATCAGGTGTTACAGCGTCTGTGCTTGTGTCAGGTGTTACAACATCTGTGCTGACATTGTTATTGTTGTTACCGCCAACTGATGAAGCAGGTCCTACGATTTCAGCTGTTTTTAATGCTGCTTCGTTGCAAGTGCTTACTGCAGTTGACATTGTTACGCAAACGATTGCTACACAAACAACGGCAGTGACAGCCTTGATGATTGTTTCTTTCATTGTAAATAACCTCCACTTTAAATTCAAGGTATGTCTATAATATCATCTTTTTAACAATATTTCCATAGTTTTTTAAAAATTTATAGAAAAATAACTGTAAATTTTCATATTTTTTGCTCTTTATTTAATAAAGCAGGTAAAAATATATTTAAATTTATATTTCAATTATGAAATTAAAACTCTTTTTTAAAAGTTGACACATAGAACCGCCTGTGATAAAATCAAACTATTCGCTGAGCAAATCGCAACTTTATAGGCAGGAAGTGAAAATTATGTCAGATAATAAGAAGGTAATTAAAGTTACATATCCGTTAATATCAAACGCGGGGGATGCACTTAATAAACCCTTGATTGAGCATTTTTCAGGTGCAGAGGTAGTTAAATCAAAAGCTTATGAATCAGACATGATTGCAATCGGCGGAGGTTTGTCTAATTTACAGTATGGTTCAGGTTTTGTAAAGCGTACTGCTCAGGCTGTGCTCGGTGCAACTGCAGGGGCTAAACCTATATATGTATGGGGCTCCGGGTTTATATTCGGAGCGAAAGTAGGGGAGTTTTACAGAAAGAACATTCAGATTCGTGCTTTACGCGGTGAATTAAGCCGAAGAAAAGCATCAGGAATTATGAAAAAAGATATTGATGTTCCGCTTTGTGATGCCGGTCTTCTTATAGATGCTCTTTACCCTGTTGCCCCCAAAAAAGAATACAGACTGGGTATTATTTCCCATTACCTTGAAAAAGATATGCCATGCTTTAAAAAGCTTTATGACGATAATGCTGACAGCCTTATTATCGATATTACTGACAGTGCTGAAAAAGTGTTGGAGAATATCAGCAAATGTGAAGTGCTTATTTCAAGCAGTCTTCACGGTTTGATTTTTGCTGATTCTGTGGGCGTACCTAATTTACATCTGAAGGTTACCGATCGCCTGATGGGTGACGGCTTTAAATTCAAAGATTACTACTCATCTTTTGGCCTTGAGCATAATTGTTGGGATTTAGATAAAACATCTGAGCTGCCGACAATCCGTAATGTTATTGATTCATATCAGATATCTGAAGATGCAGTTAACAAGAAAAAGATTGAGATGATAAATGCATTCCCTGAAGAGTTGAAGTTTATATAATTTCAACCGAACAGAGTGTTAAGAATATCAAAGCGGTGTTAAAACAGCACTTTTGGTTAGTTTAACTACTATAAATTTGAACGGTATAGCTATGGCTATGCCGTTTTCTTATATGTAAATTGCAGATATTTTTATTCAGGTGCATCAGATTAGGATTCTGTTGCACCTGATTTTTAATTATCAGTTTCTTATCAAATCTGAAACCTGATTTATATTCTTTTTACCGAAAGATACGGTATCATCGTTAATAACAAGGCACGGAACACTCATAACATTATATTTTTTCTTTAATTCTTCAAAATGCTGAATATCATAAACTTCTGCACGGATGTGAGGATTGAGTGTTGCAATACGTTGACAAGCTATAACTAAATCAGGGCACATCGTGCATGATAAGGATACCAATATCTTCATATCTACAGGTTTCTTTATACCTTTAATATTCTGATATATTTCTTCATCAACCTGTTGCCCCGGTCCTGCTGCATTATAAAGACCGAGTATAAATGAAGTGAATTCATGCCCCGAAGGTATACCGTGAAAGGCAATACCTGTATCAGTTCCGTCTTCAAGAAAAATTTTTACACAAGGTGCCGCTTTAGTTGTATCATTTTTTTCTGCAACTGTTACTGTGAGCTTATCTGTAAGTGATGCGAGATTTGTCATAAATTCTTCTAACTCAGTTGAAACAGGACGATTGTCTGAATAAAGCTTTAATATCAGGTTGCGCTGCATTTTGCTGAATACACCTGATAGCTGTTGCTTTATGTCTGATGTGAAGGTTTCATCAGAATTATGAGCAACGTTTTCTTTTGTAACGGGTGTTTCTTCAATAACTCTTGGTGTAGGACTTTTAGCATACAGTCCTGTTTTTTGCTGAATGGTTGCAACGTATTTCTCAAGCTCTGTTGCAGCTAATGCACCGTCACCTGTAGCGGTGACAATCTGGCGTAACGGTTTTATGCATACATCCCCGGCAGCATAGATACCGTCAACATTTGTTTTAAGCTCTGAATCAGTGATAATATAACCGTGTTCATTCAGTTCAATTATATCTTTGAATGATTCTGTATCGGGCGAATAGCCTGCAAACACAAACACACCAAAAAAATCTCTGCTTTCTGCACGGTATTCAGAAATTTCACCGGTTTTTGTGTTTTTATATCTGATATAATTCAATCCGTTTTCACCTGACACTTCTTCAACGACAGTGTTTGTGATTACGGTTATTTTTTTATGATTTTTTGCTTTATCAGCTACAGAAGCAGCGCAGGTAAAGTCATCATCGCGGATAAGAATTGTTACGTGTCGGGCAAACTTAGTTAAAAAAACACTTTCTTCTGCAGCTGCAAAACCTCCGCCAACAACAAAAATCTCTTTATCTGTAAAAAATTCACCGTCACAAGTAGCGCAATAAGCAACACCTTGACCTTTGTGAGCTTCTTCACCTTTAAAGCCGATTGTTCTGGGATGCGCACCGGTTGCAATCAATATACCGATACAGTTGAAATCCCCTCGGCTCGTATGAACTGTTTTGATAATATTATCAATATCAATACCTTCTGCTTCTGCAAGAAGACACTCGGCTCCAAAAGACTCTGCCTGACGGCGCATGGTATCTGTGAGTGATTTACCGCTTGTTTTACCTATACCCGGATAATTTACAACCTCTTCAGTGATAGTGATCTGTCCGCCGAACTGTTCTTTTTCCAAAACAAGAACTCTGTATTTTGCCCGTGAAAGGTAAATGGCAGCGGTGAGTCCCGCCGGGCCGCCGCCGATTATAATTACATCATATAAATCCTCAGACTTGAATTTTTGAGTATTCATTATAACTGACCTACAAGATCAAGGCTGGGTTTGAGGGTTTCAGCACCCGGTTGCCAGTTGGCAGGACAAACCTGGTCACCGTGTGTATGAACGAACTGACAAGCCTGTACCTTACGGAAAAGCTCTTGCGCATTTCTGCCTACATTACCTGCAGTTATCTCATAGCCTACAATTTTACCCTCAGGATTAATGATAAATGTTCCTCTTTCAGCTAAACCGTCAGACTCAATAAGAACCTCAAAATCCTTTGAGATTGCGTGGGTCGGGTCTGCAAGCATAGGGAAGTTGATTTTTTTGATTCTTTCAGAAGTATCGTGCCATGCTTTGTGGACAAAATGAGTATCAGTGGATACTGAGTAAATTTCACAGCCGATATTTCTGAATTCCTCATACTTGTTTGCTAAGTCTTCAAGCTCGGTAGGGCAAATGAAAGTAAAATCAGCAGGGTAGAAAAAGAAAACATTCCATTTACCGAGAATATCGTCTTTAGAAACAGTTTTAAATTCATTTTCATGAAAGGCATAAGTTTTGAAATCCGAAATTTCTTTATTTATAATTGACATAGTAATACTCCTTTTAAATTTGTTATGCTTTCTGATGATTTAGTCGGTTGCAAAAGGCAAAACGGAATTAACGTTGTTACCTTTTGTTAAAAGAAATTTTAGGGGCATATCTGATGTTGCTTTTTATATTTATATTACAATTGTGTTTTGATTACGGATAAAAATACAACTTTCAAATCTGTCCTTTATTTCTTCTAAAAGTATGCCCGAAAACAATTAAATAAATTCAGAATAATGAGATATACTATGAATAGATTGGATGTGACAATTTGGAAAATATTTTCAGAAAGCCGCACATAAAAGGCTTTTTGCCTTATGCATTTGCAGCTTCACTTGTTGGTATAGTGGGAGGCTTTACAGCTGTGCTTGGCCCGGCTTTTGTTAAAGATTTAAACCTTCCTTATAACAATTCAACATGGACTGCACTTGCTATGGCTATGTCAAGTGCTACGTTTGCACCTGTTCTTGGCAAATTAGGGGATATGATAGGGCGAAGAATAACCCTGTTAATCGGTATATCTGTTTTTCTGAAAAGTGTGTTTTTAGCCAGTCAGAAGGTTAGTGAATATATGGCAAAGCAAGGCGGTGGAAGTATTATCAATATTTCTTCAGTCGGCGGTCTTGTGCCTGATGTTTCACAGGTTGCATACGGAACAAGTAAAGCTGCAATAAATTATCTGACTAAATTGATTGCAGTTCACGAAGCAAAAAATAATATCCGATGTAATGCAGTTCTTCCGGGTATGACTGCAACTGATGCAGTGCAAGAAAAGCTTTCTGAAGAATTTAAAGCACTGTTTCTTAAACATATACTTTTTGAAAGAATGGGTAAACCTGAAGAGATTGCAGCAGCGGCGGTATATTTTGCAAGTGATGAATCTGCTTATACAACAGGGCAGATATTAACAGTATCAGGCGGTTTTGGTCTTGCAACACCATTATACGGTGATTTATCAGGCAAAAAACACCGAAGATAAGGCAATAAATAATTTGTGTTATTGCAACAAAGCTGAAGGGAGACACTTCTTAAAGAAGCGTCTCCCTTTTTGATAGCTGTTTACTTTTGATAAATCAATAATTTTCAGCGTGAATTTCAAAGTAGCTCTGAGGATGTGCACATGTTGGGCAAACCTGTGGCGCAGCTGTTCCTACAACAATATGGCCGCAGTTTCTGCATTCCCAGACTTTAACTTCACTTTTTTCAAATACAGCAGCAGTTTCAACATTTTTAAGAAGTGCTCTGTAACGTTCTTCGTGGTGCTTTTCAATGTTAGCAACAAGTCTGAATTTTGCAGCAAGTTCATGGAAACCTTCTTCTTCAGCGGTTTTTGCAAAACCGTCATACATGTCGGTCCATTCATAATTTTCACCTTCTGCAGCTGCAGTAAGGTTAGCTGCTGTGTTGCCTAAACCTTCAAGTTCTTTAAACCACATTTTTGCATGCTCCTTTTCATTATCTGCTGTTTTGAGGAAAAGAGCTGAAATCTGCTCGTATCCCTCTTTTTTAGCAACTGAAGCAAAATATGTGTATTTGTTTCTTGCTTCTGATTCACCTGAAAAGGCTGCCATTAAGTTTTTTTCTGTTTTTGTACCTGCGTATTTACTCATAATAATCCTCCTATATCATTTGAGCATTGCTTCTATCTGAGCTTTCGGCATATATCCGACTTCTGTTTTTATCGGTTTACCTGCATCAAAAAGCATAAGAGTAGGGATGCTCATAATTCTGAATTTCATTGCAAGGTCCTGTTCTTCGTCAACGTTAATTTTGCCGACTTTAACTTTACCGCTGTATTCCTGAGCAATTTCTTCAACAAAAGGTGCGAGCATTTTGCAAGGTCCGCACCAGCTAGCCCAAAAATCTACAAGAACAGGGATATCTGAATTTAATACCTCTTGCTCAAAATTAGATGATGTAATTTTAATTTCTGCCATTATTATCACTCCAATGATTTATAATATAACATACAGTGGCAAAATCCTTCAAAATCAGGGTCCTGAATCTGAGACTTGAATTCATCGCACATACATTTATTCTCTTCTGTTCTTTGAAGTTTGCATGGGCAATAGCCACCGGTTTGTTTTAAACCGTCTTTAACTGTTTTAACAATTTCCTTATCAGGATTAAGTGTGATTTTCATTAGTATCACCTCGTGGCATTATTATATCACACAAATATTAAAAAATATATATTTTTTTAAAAATTTACTTGTTGTTTATTTTTTTGTATGATATCATTTATACGCAAACACAGTTATGAAAGGTTGATATCATGTCAAAAGTTTTTGTCAATAAAATTATAACAGCATTTGCTCCTGCTTTAAACGGATGTGCAAAGCTTTTTGCTAAAAAACCTAAAAAGCTTATTTCACTTTCAGAGAATGGATTTGCTGATAAAGACAGAATATATCTCACAGCTCATAGAGGTGTAACTCAGTTTTCACCTGAAAACACTCTTCCTGCTTATGAGGAGGCTGTAAGACGAGGTTACTATTCAGCAGAGTGTGATATAGTGTTGACCAAAGACAAAAAATGGGTTCTCAGCCATAATGAAGAAATGAGCATCCGCTTGTGGCAGGTTGGTAAATATAGTGAAACTGATTTTGATGAATTGAGAAAATACAGTTACAAAAACGGCACAAATCATTGGAATAAAGAGCTGAAAGTTCCTACACTTGAGGAATTTCTTGATGTATTTGCCGGTAGTGAAACAAGACCTCAGATTGAAATAAAAGGCGATAATATTGATGACCTTAAAAAAGTTATTAAAGCAGTGCATGAACGGGGAATGGATAAGCAGGCAATTATCATTTCTTTTAATCTTGAACAGCTTAAGAAAATCAGAAGTATTGACAGTGAGATAGAGCTTTGGTATCTTATCGGCAGAATTGACCAGAAGGCCATAGATGAAGTTAAAACTCTCGGTAATGCATGGTTTTCGCCGCACTTTGACCAGAATGATGCTGAGTCAATTCAATTAGCAATTGATAACGGTATAAAATGTTCTTTCTGGACAGTCAATAATATCAAAGATGCAGAAATGCTTTATAATCTGGGCATTAAATATATGGAAACCGATATTCTTTGTAATTAAGTTGATTAGAGGAGCTGCAAGGCAGCTCCTTTTGTTTTTGTGAAACAAATTAGCAAACCTATAATATAATGATACAGTATGGGCAAAATGACGAACAAAAAGCATAATGCTATATAAAATCAAGATTTAACTGATGATTACATACATAGATTGTTAAATAAATAACATTTTAAATCAATGAAACTACATACAAATTGAGTAAATATATGCTATTTTGAGTCAAAAAAGCCTTGAATTGCCCTCGTTTACGTTAAAATAAATCAACTGTAGTGAAAGTGCACAAATGATTATTTTAAATCATAAAAATCTTGTTGTAATTTGTATATAGATTATTTTAGGTCAATAGAATATAATTTCACCAGCGTATTTTGAGAGGAGTACTATTAATGAACGAATATATCCAGAAAGTAATCAGCACCGTTGAAAAAAGAGACGGTGAAAAATCAGAATTTTTACAGTGCGTTAAAGAAGTTCTCGGCTCACTTGAAAAAGTAGTTGATGTTCATCCTGAATACATTGAAAAAGATATTCTCGGTCGTATGGTTGAACCTGAAAGAGCAGTAAGCTTCCGTGTAGCATGGGTAGACGATGAGGGCAAAACACAGGTGAACCGCGGTTTCCGCGTTCAGTTCAATTCAGCAATCGGTCCATATAAAGGCGGTTTGCGTTTCCATCCTTCAGTTAACTCAAGCATCATCCACTTCCTCGGCTTTGAGCAGACATTCAAAAACAGCCTTACAGGTCTTCCTATCGGCGGCGGTAAAGGCGGTTCAGACTTTGACCCGAGAGGCAAGAGTGATGCTGAAGTTATGCGTTTCTGCCAGGCTTTCATGACAGAGCTTTACAGACACATCGGCCCGAGTGTTGACGTACCTGCAGGTGATATTGGTGTAGGCGGCAGAGAAATCGGCTACCTCTTCGGCCAGTACAAACGCATCAGAGGTGCTTATGAAAACGGTGTTCTCACAGGTAAAGGCCTTGAGTACGGCGGTTCTCTTATCAGACCTGAAGCAACAGGTTACGGTGCAACATATTATGCAGTTGAAGTATTTAAGCACTTTGGTGAAGATATCAAAGGCAAAACATTTGCAGTTTCAGGTTTTGGTAACGTAGCTTGGGGTACAGCTAAAAAAGTTGCTGAGCTTGGCGGTAAGGTTGTTACTATCTCAGGCCCTGACGGATATATTTATGACCCTGACGGAATTACAACACCTGAAAAAATCAACTATATGCTTGAAATGAGAGCATCAGGTCGCGATAAGGTTCAGGATTATGCTGATAAATTCGGTGTTGAATTCTTCCCGGGTGAAAAACCATGGGGCGTTAAAGTTGACGTTGCTATGCCTTGCGCTACTCAGAACGAAATTGATATGGAGCAGGCAAAGAAATTGGTTGCAAACGGTGTTCCTTACTACATTGAAGTTGCAAATATGCCTACAACAAACGATGCTCTTGAATATCTTAAAGAAAATTGTAAGGCTGTTGCTCCTTCAAAAGCAGTTAATGCAGGCGGTGTAGCAGTTTCAGCTCTTGAAATGAGCCAGAACTCAATGAGATATTCATGGACTGCCGATGAAGTTGATGCTAAACTCAAGCAGATTATGAAAGACATCCACGATAATTCAGCAAAGGCTGCTGCAGATTACGGTATGGGTTATGACCTTGTTGCAGGTGCTAATATTGCAGGTTTCATCAAGGTTGCAAATGCTATGATTGCACAGGGCATCTATTAATCAGTATTTAAGTATTGCCGTTCTTGTTCTGTTGAATGAGAACGGTGATTTTTTGTAACTAAAATATGGTAAATATTTTTGTTGAAAATGTATATATAAAATCATTCGTTCAATATGATAAAATAAAGTATAAATAAAATAAGAGGTGTTTATGATGAAAAAGGTTTTATCCGTTTTTCTTGCTTTGGTATTGATGGCAACAGCTGTTATACCGGGATTTGCAAAAAGTAACAAATGTAATTGCGGTGATACCCCGATTATTTATGTTGCTGCTTTAGGTAGCGGTACTCTTACCATTGATGAAGGTACCGAGGATGAAAGAATACTTTTCAGACCTGAAATAGCAGATGTTATCCCTGAGGTTTTACCTGTAGTTCCTGCTGCAGCTAAGTTGATTGCTGACGGTGATTACGATGCTTTCGGTGATGTTCTTGTTGAGTGTATCAACAATGCTTTCGGTGATCTTGCTCTTGATAAAGACGGTAACTCAAGCGAACGTGTAACTTGTGAAGAGTTCCATCCTGATTCTGCAGACCACGGCATCGGCCATAGCTATTATTACGGATACGATTTCCGCCTTGACCCTGTTGAAAACGCAAAGGGCTTACGCGCTTTTGTTCAGGAAGTTAAGGATATTACAGGTCACAATACAGTCCGTTTCCGTGCATCAAGTATGGGCGGCGTTGTTACAATGTCATACCTTCGTCTTTACGGTGCAAGTGATATTGAAACAATTATTTTCCAGTGTTGCCCGTTGCAGGGTACTGCAGTAGCAGGTGAACTTTATAACGGACTTGTTCAGATTGATAAGCAGACACTTATCGGATACGCTGAGCAGGCATTACCTGAATTAGAAATGGATTTTCTTGCAGGTTTCCTTTATGCTCTTGTCGAAGTGCTTGATATGGCAGGTCTTTTTGATGCACTTCTTCCTATAGCAGATGATCTTCTTCTCAATCTTAAAGACAGAGTTTTTGCTGATTGTCTTATCCCTATCTTTGCTACAATGCCGGGTATCTGGAGCTTTGTTCCTGACGAATATTATGAATCAGCTAAAGAATATATGCAGCTTGACGCTGTTGAGAACGCTGAGCTTCTCAGAAAAATCAATTTCTATCATTATGAGGTTCAGTCAAAAGCAGGTGAACTTCTTGCTCTTGCAAAACTTGGCGGCACAACTGTATATAATGTAGTAGGTTATAATATGTACAGAACCCCTCTTGTTACTGCTTATAAAGAAACATCAGACGGTACTGTTGATACCAAATACGCTTCTTTAGGCGCAACTTGCGCACCGATTGGTGAAACTCTCCCTGAAGATTACAGACAGGCTCGTTACACCGATAAAAATTATATTTCAGCTGACAGAATGATTGACGCTTCAACAAGCCTTCTGCCTGAAAGCACATGGTTTGTAAAAGATATGCTTCATTCAACAACTCATGACGGTCACGGTGAACTTTATGACATTATGTTTGAAAGCGAAAAGCAATTGACAGTTTTTGATATGGAAGAATATCCGCAGTTCCTTCAGAATGATATTGTTAACCAGACTTTCTCACCGGTTGAACCCGAAGGTACAGTTGAAGATGATTTTAATGACCTTACAGAAGTATTCAGCTTCTATGAGCTTGCAAAGTTCATTTTCAGGATTGTTGATTTCATTTTAAATCTTATCTGATATCAGGCCCGATATCCCCAAGATATCGGGCTTTTTATATGTTAGTAAAATAATTTTAAAAAAATATGTACATTTAAGAATAAATGATATATAATCAACTCAGCTTTAATATGTATATTGTTTTAGAGGAAGGGACTACAAGATGAAAATTGTTGTTGCCGGTGACGGTAAAGTTGGTTTAGCTATTACAAGACTTCTTTCACAGGAAGGGCACGATATCGTAACTATTGATACCAATCGTGAAGTGCTTGAAGAGAATCTTCAGCAATATGATGTTATGACCGTTGTGGGTAATAGTGCAACTATGTCAACACTTAAAGATGCAGGTGTAGAGACTGCAGATTTATTTATTGCGGCTACAAGTGCGGATGAAATTAACATTCTCAGTTGTATTACTGCAAGAAAAATGAATCCGTTTTTGCATACAATTGCCCGTGTTCGCAACCCTGAATATACAGAGCAGCTTTTTATGATGAGAAGTGACCTGGGCCTTTCGATGATTATCAACCCTGAGCGTGACGGAGCGCAGGAAATTTTTCGTCTTTTGCAGATTCCCGGTGTTCTTAAAAGAGAAACATTTGCAAAGGGCAGAGTTGAGATTGTAGAAATCAGAATCCCTGAAAAAAGTGTTCTTGACGGTATTTACCTTGATCAGTTATCACATGTTCTTAAAGGGAGAAAAGTACTTGTATGTGTTGTTTCCCGTAACGGTAAAGCCTTTATACCAACAAGTGATACAATGCTTCGTGCAGGTGACCATATATATGTTACTGCACCTGTTGCAATACTTTCATATCTTCTTAAAAAGCTTGATATTACACAAAAAAAGATTCGCCATGCAATGATAATCGGGGGCGGCAGAGTAAGTTATTATCTTGTAAAAAATCTTGTTGATGCAGGTGTAAAAGTAAAAATCATAGAAAAAGATTTTGAAAGATGTGAACACCTTGCTGAAATTCTGCCTGAAGAAGCTTCAATTATTTTTGCTGACGGTTCATCACAAGAAGTTCTTGATAGCGAAGGTATAGCTGAAATGGACGCTGTTATTACACTTACCGGTGTAGATGAGCAGAATGTTATCGCATCTATGTACAGTAGCTCCAAGGGAGTTCCCCATGTTGTTACAAAAATCAACAGAACTGAAATGGCAGGTATGATTGAAAATCTGTCTATAGGCAGTATGGTAAGCCCTAAGGACCTTTGCAGTGCTAATGTTGTTCAGTATGTGCGTGCTATGCAGAATCAGTCAGGTGCAGCTGTTACTATGCATAGAATTGCAAACGGAAGGGCAGAAACTCTGGAGTTTGTTGTTAATGAGAGCTCACGCTATTTAGGTGAACCTCTTAAAAAGATTAAGCTTAAAAAACATACGTTGATTTCTTGCATTACTCATAAAGGCAAGACTGTCATCCCTGACGGTGACTCCTCTTTCCAGATAGGTGACACAGTTGTTGTTGTAACAAACAGGGAAGATCCTATTTTACAGTTTAATGATATTTTTGCGTAAGGTGAATAACTGATGAATATTAAATATGTTTGTCGAATAGTGTCCAATACAATGCTTATTACGGCATTGTTTATGGCTGTTCCTTCTTTGATTGCTGTATATGACGGAGAAAAAAGAAATGCTTTAGTTTATCTGTCTGTGATTATTCTTATGCTTTTCTTTAGTCTTATGCTGTATTTAATAAGCAGAAACTATAAACAAACTGCATATGCTCAGGAGGGTTTTGCTGCTACAAGTATATCCTGGATACTGATATCTGTTTTCGGAGCATTGCCTTTTTGCCTTACAGGTGAAATACCGCGCTATATTGACGCCCTGTTTGAAATGGTTTCAGGTTTTACAACAACCGGTGCATCTGTTCTCAGCGATGTAGAGGCTTTATCAAGATGTAATCTTTTTTGGCGCAGCTTCACTCATTGGATGGGCGGTATGGGAATGCTGGTTTTTATATTGGCAGTAGTTCCGCAGGCCAAAAAAAATACCGGGTCAGGCATTTTTCTTATGAAAGCCGAAAGTACCGGTCCCAGTGTAGGCAAATTTACCCCGCATTTGCAGCAGACAGCTAAAATATTATATTTGATTTATATTGCGTTGACAATTTTATGTATGGTATTTTTGCTTTTTGGCGGTATGTCGTTGTTCGACAGTGTCTGCACCGCGTTAGGTACGGCAGGTACAGGCGGATTTGGTATATATAATGACAGTGTCGGCAGTTACTCAACTTATTCCCAGGGTGTTGTTGCTGTTTTTATGATGTTGTTCGGTATTAACTTCAGCATTTTTTATCTTCTGTTACTCCGTCAGTTTAAAGTTGTTTTTAAAAATGAAGAGCTTCGCACATATCTGGGAATTATTACCGTTGCAGTTGTTCTGATAACTGTAAATATATATAATATGTATGGCAGTGTAAGAGAGTCTGTTCACCATGCTTTTTTCCAGGTAAGCAGTATCATTACAACAACCGGCTTTTCAAGTGTAGATTTTGAACAATGGCCCGCCTTCTCAAAAGGTATTTTATTTGTTCTGATGTTTATCGGCGGTTGTGCCGGCAGTACAGGTGGCGGTCTTAAAGTTTCACGAGTTCTTCTGCTTGGTAAAAATATTTTAAGAACAATCAGTCAGGTGTTGCATCCGAAACGAGTTCATCTTGTTAAAATGGATGGAATCAGAGTGAGTGAACCGGTTGCCAACAGCGTAGATGCTTATCTTGCTGTTTATTGTGCAATCATATTGATGAGCTTTATAGTGGTTTCTTTTGATAACTATTCATTAGGAACAAACTTTTCGGCAGTTGTTGCATGCTTTAATAATATCGGTCCCGGCTTTGAGTTAGTTGGCGCAACAGGAAACTACGGGCATTACAGCGACTTATCAAAATTCGTTCTTATTTTTGATATGCTTTTAGGAAGACTTGAGATTTTCCCCATATTAGCGTTGTTCAGCCCTGATCTTTGGAGCAGGAGAAGATAATTTTATATCAGATACGGAGGATGCTTTTGTGAACTCACAAAATAAAAAAAGACCTTTTAGTATGCGCGATAAACTGGGTTATCTGTTCGGTGATTTCGGTAATGACTTCACTTTTATTTTATCAACAATGCTTCTTATGAAATTCTACACCGATGTTATGGGTGTAAGTGCGGGCACTGTTGGTACTATAATGATGATTGCTCGTTTTGTTGATGCGTTTACTGATGTTACAATGGGTAGAATCTGTGACCGATACAAAGGTAACAAAAACGGCAAATTCAAGCCGTGGATTATCCGTATGTGCGGACCTGTAGCTTTGGCATCATTCCTTATGTATCAGTCATCACTGGCAGATGTGCTTTCATCTACAGGTAAAATTATCTATTTGTTTGTGACATACATCCTTTGGGGTTCAGTATTCTACACATCAATCAACATCCCTTACGGTTCAATGGCATCAGCTATTTCAAGTGATCCGGGCGACCGTCAGTCTCTTTCAACATTCCGTACAGTGGGCGGTATGCTTGCCGGTGGAATTGTAAGTATCGGTCTTCCTCTTTTTGCCTATGAAAAAATAGGTGAGGGTGAGGCTGCAAGAGATGTGCTTGTTGGCAGCAAAGTAACAATTATTGCAGGTATATTTTCAGCTCTTGCGATTGTTTGCTATATTCTTTGTTATAAACTTGTTACAGAGCGCGTAACACCTGAAGCTTCTGCTGATGAGTTTAAAAATAATTCTGTCGGTAAAATGCTTAAAAATGCTGTTAAAAACCGTGCATTGATTTCTATTATTGCGGCATCAATCGTTATGCTTCTTGCTCAGTTGACAATACAGAATATGGCAGCCTATGTATTCCCTGATTATTATAACAACGCTGATGCACAGTCAACTTCAACTTTATTTATGGGCGTAGGTATGGCAGTTGCAGCTGCACTTTCAAAACCTCTTTCCAATAAATTCGGCAAGGCTGAAATCAGTGTTGTTTCAAGTCTGTTTGCTGCAGTTGTATGTATAGTGATGTTTATCGTTCGCCCTGATAATGTGTGGGTATATGCAGGTCTGCAGATGCTTTGCTGGCTCGGTCTCGGTATGTTCTCAATGGTATCGTGGGCTCTTATTACTGATGTTATAGATTATTCTGAAATTAAAAACGGCATCCGTGAAGACGGTTCTGTTTATGCACTCTATTCAT
>JBGVPE010000046.1:0-39897 GCA_045126895.1 Acutalibacteraceae bacterium
CCGTCAAGAAATACACTATTCGGTAAATCCTGTTTGAGCTGTTGACACACAGTTGTTTTTCCAACTCCCATAGTGCCACCAATCATATATAAAGTTTTCATCATTCACATCTACAAATTCTTATTTGTCGAAACAATTATAACACATACCATTAAAATAAATCAACCTGAATACATATTCTCGTACTTTATGTTTTAGTGCGAGGATTTTTTAATTCAAAAATCCAAAACAAAGGAGGTGAAAAAATGCTTTAGAAAACCAACCGAAAAAGCAGTAAAAAAGCGTGGCATAAGTCTTAGCAAGCACTGGATTTGTGCATACAAATCCCACTTGTTAGGGACTGCCCCTAAAACCCGAAAGACAGGAGGTGAAAAAAATGAAGCTGACAAAAACAATATTTTTGTATCTTAATGAGAAAGAATTTTCAATGCTCTCAAAGGATGCCGAAAGAGCAAATATGAGTATTTCGCAGTATATCAGGCATCAGATTGATAATGCAAAAATGAAGCCCACATTGGATATGGACTATGAGAAATATATCAATCTGCTTGAGCCCATATGCGACAAGCTGAGCATTGTATCCAAAAGAGTGTGGCAAACTAAAATGCTTGATACGGTAATGCTTCGTGAAGTTCTTAAAAGCACAAATGAAATTATGTCCGAAATCATAAAAGCAAAGGAGGTGGCACAGTGCGTACAAGAGCGAGAAGAATTGCAGTTAGAGTAAGTGAAGAGCAGTATAACAAAATCAGCCGTTTGACAGAGCGTAGCTTTTTTACAAAGGAGCAGGTGCTGAGGGATGTTATCCTCGGCTACCCGATTCAGGAAGACAGAAAGCCTGAATGTATGGAGTTTATTCTGAGGCTTCGAGGAATTGCAAGTACCTTAAACAATCTTTGCGGCAACTTTGGTCTATCAAATTTACCAATCGGCAAAGAAATGAAGCAGACCGTTGATGCGGTTATTGAAACAAACAGTTTAATTGAAGACTGTGTTTTTATCACAAAAAAGAAAAGGAGAAATTAAATGACAAAAGAAGACAGATTTATCAACACGTTATTAGAAAAACCGGAGGCGGTAAAGCCTAAGACAACAGAAATCATAAAGATGCCTATGAGCAGTATTGTTCCCAATTTTAAGAATCCGTACAAGTGCCGTGAGGAAGATATGAAGCCGTTGGAGGACAGTATCCGTGAAAACGGCATTATACAGCCGCTTATGGTGCGAAAGGATGATAAGGCTGATGTGTATGAAATCATATCAGGACACAGACGTTTTCTTGCAGCAACAAGACTTAAGCTGACAGAGGTGCCGGTGGTAGTTTTAGATATCACAAAGGAAGAAGCAGATATTATCCTTGTTGACAGTAATCTGCATCGAGAGCATATTCTCCCCTCGGAAAAAGCATTTGCCTACAAGATGAAAATGGATGCTATTAAAAAGCAAGGTAAACGAACAGATTTAACTTCGGACCAAGTCGGACCGAAGTTGTCAGCAGATGAAATATCTGATACCGACAGTGCATCTCAGGTTAAAAGATATATCCGCCTTACTAACCTGATTCCAAGGCTTCTTGCTTTGGTAGATAGCGGTAAAATCGCACTTGGTCCTGCTGTTGAGCTTTCATATCTCAGCCAAGGGCATCAGAACTTTTTGGCTGAGGCTATTGAGAAAGAGCTTGCTACACCTTCCCTTGCTCAGGCACAGAAATTGAAGAAGCTGGAACAAGAGGGAACGCTTGATGTCGGTACAATTCTTAGTATGGTTAAACAGCCAAAACCTAATCAGGTTATTACGGTTAAAATCCCCGATGATAAGATCAGCAAATATATGAAATCTAATGCTACCGTAAAGGAAAAGGAAGATTTTCTTGCAAAGGCTGTTGAGTATTACGGAAAGCATCTTATGAGACAGAAAGACAGAGGTGCGAGATAATGAAAAAGCTTAAAGATTTTTACGGTCTCGGTTGTGACAGTGAATATGTTATTGACGGTGTCTGTTACAAGGTTTCTTCCAAGTTTGCACCCGTTAATATCTGTAAGATAGAGAACACCATAAGCGACAAAGCACAAAAATATGTAGGCAGCGATTTTGCACATTTGACAAAGACGCAAGATAAAAATACAATGAATGCAGAATATGTATGTTTGACTGCCGGGAAGGAGGATTAATGCAGTCTGAAGCAAATATCGGAATTACTGCTATCTACTGCCGATTATCAAGAGATGACGGCACAGAGACAGAGAGTAATTCAATCGGCAACCAAAAGAAAATGCTGACACAAAAAGCAAAGGAATTAGGTTTAACAAATACCAAGTATTATGTTGATGACGGTTACACGGGTACGAACTTCAACAGACCTGCTTTTCAGGAGCTTCTTGACGATATTGAAATGGGATATATTTCAGTTGTTATTGTCAACGACCTTTCCCGATTAGGACGTGATTATGTTTCGGTTGGTCACTACACAGATAACTATTTCCCTGAGCATAACGTAAGATTTATTGCTGTTAATGATATGGTTGACAGTGATGAGGGTGAGAATGAAATCGCACCTTTCAAGAATGTTATGAATGAAATGTATGCGAGAGATATTTCAAGAAAAGTACGCTCCGCACACAGAATCAGAGGTAATATGGGTGAACCATTATCTCAACCACCTTATGGGTATATGAAAAGTCCTGAAAACAAGAAAAAGTGGATAATCGATACCGAAGCAGCAGAGGTTGTAAGGGACATTTACAGAATGTGTCTTGAGGGTATGGGTAATGAAGCTATTGCAGGAGAATTGCAAAGACGTGAAATTCTTATCCCTATGGCATATTGGCAAAGTAAAGGCTTAAACCGTGGCGGTAAGAAAACTCAATCGAATCCGTATAAGTGGTGCAAAACAACTGTGCAGAAGATATTAGCTCAACAGGAATACTGCGGTGATGTTATCAACTTCAAGACCTATTCAAAAAACTTTAAGAACAAAACCCGTATTGATAATCCTGTGGAGAATTGGAAAATCTTCAGGGATGTTCACGAGCCAATCATTGACCGTGACACTTGGGAAATGGTACAGAAGCATACAGCAAGAACAAAACGCAGGGCTCCTAAGAAAGAGAATGCAAGAAAGCATATTTTCAGCGGTCTTATACGCTGTGCTGATTGCGGCAGTAATATGAGGTATCACACAAATACTGTCAACAAGGATATTCACTATTTCAGTTGTGGTAATTATGTAACGGATACCCGTGGCACTTGCCCCGAAAGACACTATATCCGTGCAGACGCTCTTGAACAGATAGTAATCTTTGAGCTCAAACGCCTTGCAATAATGCTCCAACAGGATGAACAGCTTCTTGCAAAAATCCTTGAGAAGAAAACCAACAAGGATTTCTATGATGAGAAGAAACACCTTGAGGAGCAGTTGCAGAAATCAATAGTCCGTCAACAGTCGGTTGCTTCTCTTTACGAGAAACTGTATGAGGATAATGCAACGGGCAAAGTTACGGATGAATGGTTTACGCACATGTCCCATAAGTATGAGGTTGAGAGAGCAGAGCTGAAGGTCAAGATATTTAACCTGAGAGAAGAGGTCGCAAATATGCAGACAGTTCAGCACAGCAAGGATATGTTTATCGGTGCAGTAAGAAAGTTCTTAGATATGGACACAATCACAGCACCACTCGTTCACGAGCTCATTGACCACATTGATGTTTATGAAGCAGAGGGCAAGGGTAAGAACAAGACACAGAGAGTTGTGATTCACTACAACTTTGTAGGATACCTTGAAATACCTGAAAACGACGAGCCTTGCTTCACAGCAGATACCCGTCAGGGAGTAGCAATAGGATATATTGCAAAACCCACAGAAAAGTCAGCATAACAAAAAGTCGCACTCCGAAAGGAATGCGACGATACATAAAAAACATTAAATATATTTACAAAACTCTATTTTAAGCAAAAAAAATTGAGTATTCACAGGTCAAATCCCTTATGAATACTCAATATGGTGCGAGAGACGGGACTTGAACCCGTACGGGATTACCACACGCCCCTCAAACGTGCGCGTCTGCCGATTCCGCCACTCTCGCATATCTTTGTTATCTCGCTGACAACATTAGAGATTATATCAGATGATATTTAATTTGTCAACACTTTTTTAAAAAAAAGTTTAAAAAATTAAAAATTTTTTTGCTCCCTGAAAAAACTATTCAGGGAGCAGTTTTTAATCGTAATATGAAGCTCTTATTCGCTGACGTACTTTTGTAACAACTATCAAGACAACCACTATCACACAAAAAGAAATCAGACCTACATAGATACCTGTATTTTCATTACCGTCAATTTTAAGATTATCCCAAAGGGATGTCATAATTAACTGTGTCTGTGAATCAAGATGGTGGAAATAGTTTGTTTTTGGAGTATTAGCTTCATCAGGATATAAAATCTGACTGTCTTTAAAAGAGTAGTCTTCGTTTTCTAAAACCTTACTGTTAGGTGTTGCATAGCAAATATATTCTGCATTCGCAAGAGCTATATCTTCACGAAGAAGGAAGTTGATGTATAACTCTGCAGCTTCTTTATTCTGAGAATTAGACGGTATGCAGGCAGAGTCAACAAAAATGTTAGTGCCCTCTTTGGGATAGAAAAATGCAAGGTCATTATTATTTTCATACATTGAGAGAAAATCACCTGCATAATAGGCACAGATTGCTGCTTCCCCACTTTCCATCTTGTTATAAACTTCATCCATAACATAAGACTGAACAAGAGGCTTCTGCTGTTTTAAAAGTTCAAAGGCTTTATCCCATTCGGCACTGTCGGTTGTGTTGATATCAATACCGGAATACCACTGAGCAGTTGCAAATGCATCCCTCGGATTATTAAAATTCATAATCTGACCGGCATACTTTTCATCCCACATAAGAGACCAGCTGTCAGGTTCACCTTTAACAACCTTGGTATTATAAATAACACCTACCATACCAACATTATACGGCACAGAATATTCGTTATAAGGGTCAAAGTACAGATTCTTATACTTTTCCATTATATTAGAATAATTAGGGATATTGCTGAAATCAAGCTTCTGAACCAGACCTTCATCAATAAGGCGGCCTATCATATAATCTGACGGAATTACAATATCATAATTTGCACCGCCTGATTTAAGCTTGTTATACATATTTTCGTTAGAGTCAAAGGTTGTATAATTCACCTTTATACCTGTTTCTTTTTCAAAAAGGGCATTAACATCAAGTGAATCATCTGCACCGTCAGAAATGTATTCACCCCAGTTATAGACGTTAATTTCTGTACCTCTTAAATGGCTGTAATCTTTAGTTTCTGTTGCAAAAGCAGGAATAACGCTCAAGCTTAAAAGAATCACAACAGCGACCACACTGAAAAATCTTTTCATTTTGCAGCCTCCTTATCTTTTGACTTGTTACCTTTAAGGTCATTCATATTGATTGCAACAAGTAAAATAAGAATCACAACAAATATAATTGTTGACAGTGCATACATATCAGGTGTAACTCTCTTTTTAGTCATAGAATAAATTCTGATAGGAAGGGTCTGGAATTTAGGTCCGCTGACAAAATAGCTGATAATAAAATCATCAAGAGAAAGTGTGAAAGCCATAATAAAGCCTGACATTATACCCGGCTTGATTGCAGGGATAACAACTTTTCTGATAGCTTTGCCCGGTGCACAGCCTAAATCCTGTGCAGCTTCAGCTAAGTTAGGGTTAAGTTGTTTGAGCTTAGGCATAATATTAAGAATAACATACGGAAGACTGAAGGTTACATGGGCGATAAACAGCGTCCAAAAACCTAACACACCGTTGATTTTAAGGAATGAACCGATAAAAACAAACAACAGCATCATAGAAACACCTGTAACAATTTCAGGGTTTGTCATAGGTATATCGGTAACCATCATAACAACTGAACGGCGCCATGATTTTTTCATCTTATCAATACCCAACGCTGCAAGTGTACCTATGAGTGTTGATGTTATTGCAGATGTGATTGCTAAAATCAAGGTGTTGTAAAAAGCCTGGAGTGTTTCTTTATCTTTAAAAAGCTCCACATACCATCTGACAGAAAAATCTTCAAAAACGCCTGTACTGTTAGATGAGTTGAATGAGTAAAAAGCCACTATCAGCATCGGCACATACAAAAATGCAAATACCAAAAAAACATAGATTGTTGAGGGCAGTTTAGTTTTTTTCATTTAACCATACCTCCCCCATCATCTTCAGAGCTGAACTTATTCATAAAAGCCATACAAATAAGAATCAGTACCATGAGCACAAGTGACAATGCTGCACCGAAATTGAAATTATTAGAAACCTGGAACTGCATTTCAATAACGTCACCGATAAGAGCAAAGGTACCGCCGCCCAATTTCTGCGAAATGTAAAAGGTACTTACGCTTGGCACAAACACCATAGTAACACCTGAAACAACACCTGAAACAGATAACGGGAATATCACCTTTGCAAACACGCGAATTTTATTAGCGCCAAGGTCCTGCGCAGCTTCAATAAGATTTTTATCAAGCTTTGCAAGAACAGTGTATATAGGTAGAATCATATACGGTAAAAAGTTATACACCATACCGAGAATTACTGCACCGCCTGTATTTATCATGTGGACAGGCTCCATACCCAAAGTGACCAGAAGTTTATTGATGATACCTGAATCTTCAAGTATGTTCATCCATGCATATGTACGGATAAGGAAATTCATCCACATCGGTATCATTACAAGCATCATCATTGTGGTCTGAACACGGGTTTTCATCTGTGAAATAATGTAAGCTAACGGATAAGCAATAACAAGACAGATTATTGTTGCAACTATGCCATACCATAAGCTTCTGAAAAAGGTTGTTGTATAGTCACCTAAACGGTATATATTTTCAAGAGTGAAATCACCGTCAGCATTAGTAAATGAATAGTAAGCAACCATAAGAAGAGGAACAACTATAAATATAGCTGACCATAAAAGATGAGGCGAAGCATAAAGCTTTTGACGCAAAAGATTCTTTTTATTCATGATTACTCCTCCTCAACGATATCAGAAAGATGTTCAATCTCATCACTGAAAGAGCTGTAATCACCAAATACGCCTGAATATTTTGATTTTTTCATAATATGGATTGCATCAGGCTCAATAAAAAGACCGATTTTATTACCAACGGCTTCATAATCCGTTGTCTGAATCATCCACTTAAATCCGCCGATGTCAACGATAATCTCAAAATGAACGCCTTTGAATGTAACAGAAGTTACTTCACCTGTAAGCATACCCTTTTCAATAGGGACAATGTCAACATCTTCAGGGCGTACTACAACGTCAACTGCTTCTCCTTTCCCGAAGCCTTTATCGAGGCATTCAAATTCAGCGCCGGAGAATTTACATTTATAATCTTCAAGCATATATCCGTCAAGAATATTACTTTCACCGATAAAGTCGGCAACAAAAGCATTTTTAGGCTCGTTGTAAATATCCTCAGGGGTACCTATCTGCTGAATTGCGCCACCATCCATAACTACGATTGTGTCAGACATAGAAAGTGCTTCTTCCTGGTCATGAGTTACGTAAATGAAAGTGATGCCTAATCTTTGCTGTATATTTTTCAGTTCAACCTGCATATCCTTACGAAGCTTAAGGTCAAGGGCACCTAAAGGCTCGTCAAGCAAAAGAACCTTTGGCTCAACAGCCAAAGCACGTGCGATTGCAACTCGCTGCTGCTGACCGCCCGAAAGGCTGTCAACAGTACGTCTTTCAAAGCCTTTAAGGTTTACAAGAGATAACATCTCTTTAACCTTATCGCGGATATCAGACTCTTTCATCTTTTTAAGTCTGAGGCCGAATGCTATATTTTCATAAACATTAAGATTCGGAAAAAGAGCATAACGCTGAAAAATAGTATTCACCTGTCTTTTATGAGGGGGAACATCATTAACTACTTTATCACCGAATAAAATCTCACCGCTGTCAGGCTCTAAAAAGCCGGCAATTATTCTTAATGTTGTGGTCTTGCCACAGCCCGATGGGCCTAAGAAAGTTATAAACTCTTTATCACGGATGTAAAGATTCAGATTTTCAAGAATCTTGTTACCTCCGAGCTCAATTGAGATATTCTTTAAATCAATAACTATAGGATTATTTTTCAATTATGCATCCCCTCTCTTCGCCATATGAGGCAAAAATTTAACCAGTTAATAGGATAAATTAAATTAAACTAAAAGTCAATATTTTAGCTTAAAAAAATTGTCGAATAAATACTTTTGCAGCCCGTAAAAATCATATATTACGAGCTGCAATTCTGTTTTATCTTTGCTTGTCTTATGTGCATATATTTCTTTGGTTATATACGTTGGTTTTTTATAAGATAATCTATAAATCCGGTGCATCCGTCAAGCACATCTTTATAAGTATCTTCAAAGTTATCTGTATACCACGGGTCAGCAATGCTCTGCCCCGGTCTGTTTGCGTAATCAAGCAAAAAACTGACTTTATTCTCAGGGTCAGGCATCATACGAAGAAGATTCCTTAGATTGTTATTATCCATAACTATAATAAAGTCATATTCATTATAATCACTTCTCGTTATCTGACGGGCAGTTTTGCCTTTAGTTGAAATTCCGTAACGGGCAAGAATATTTTTTGTACCTGTGTGAACAGGGTTGCCTATTTCTTCCGTGCTGGTTGCAGCAGAAGCAATATAAAAATCCTTTTCTAAGCCTCTCTTTTCAACAAGGTCTTTGAGAACAAACTCTGCCATTGGTGAACGGCATATATTGCCGTGGCAGACGAATAAAACTTTTATCATATTGATATCACCTCGCGTGATCATCTTCCATTCTGCATTTTGGCAGCGGCTACAGTATTACTCATAAGGTTTGCGATAGTCATAGGCCCTACGCCACCGGGTACGGGTGTGATATATCCTGCCTTAGGCTCAACCTCTGAAAAGTCAACATCGCCGCAAAGCTTGCCGTCAGCGCCTCTGTGGATACCCACATCAATTACAACTGCGCCTTCTTTAACCATATCTGCTTTAACAAATAAAGGTCTGCCCACTGCGGCAACAAGAATATCTGCCTTTGATGTGATTTCTGCTAAATTCTTTGTTTTTGAGTGGCATGTTGTAACTGTTCCGTTTGCATTAAGAAGCAAAGCGCTCATCGGTTTGCCTACGATATTGCTTCTGCCGATAACTACACAGTTTTTACCTTCGGGTGAAATACCTTCATATTTAAGCATTTCCATTACACCTGCAGGGGTACAAGGCAAGAGCTTACCGTCACCAATAACTACCCTGCCCACATTTGCAGGGTGAAAACAGTCCACATCCTTTTCGGGAAGAATAGAATTTATAACAGCTGATTCGTCAAGGTGCTTTGGTAAAGGCAACTGACAAAGAATACCGTTAACATCCTCTCTTGCATTCAATTCATTAACCAGATCCACAAGCTCCTGCTGAGTTGTGTTTTCATCCATAGCAAATTCAAGAGAAGTGATACCAAGCTTTTCACAAGCTTTTTTCTTGTTATTGACATATACCCTTGATGCAGGGTCATCACCTACAATTATAACAGCAAGGCATACGCTGATACCGTCTTTATTTAACTGAGCAACTTTCTCTGCATTCTTTTCATTAAGATAAGCTGCAACCTCTTTACCGCTGATAATTTTAGCCATAATATCTCTCCTAATCTCTGATAAGTCTGTAATTGCCTGAACGAAGAGCTCTCAATAAATCATCATTTGTTCTTATAGGTTCATCTGTTTCAATACCGCCGTTGATTTTACTGTCAGGGTGATGATAATCACTGCCTGATACAACTATTGAAAGATTATTTTCTTTTGCCCACGATGATGAATTATCGTTCTCTTCTTTATTTTTGTATTTGCCGTTAAAAACCTCAACACCGTCAAGATAATTAACATCAGCCCGTCTGACATACCCTCTGAAAGGGTGAGCCTGAATTAACAGCATACCTGCTTCTTTTAATTGCTTATAAAGCTTTTTTTGATTTTTAAAAAGCAACCTGCCTGATGATCTGATAAAATCTTCTGTCATACCGTAAATCAGATAATCATTTGGTGTAAATAAAAATCTGATCTCCATGCCCAGCAAAACAGTAAAGTCATCATCGGCCATAGACAAAGCCTCTTTATACCCTTTCAGATATCGGTCTGCTGATTTATTGATATCCAGATACTCTGTAGGCGGAAAAGTGAGCCCTGAAAAATGGTCTGTTATAACAATACCGTTATACCCTGCTTTTTTATACCGTTCAATAGTTTCTTTTACAGGTGCATCCGCGCAAGTGCTTACCTCACCTGTATGACAATGCAATTCATATTTAAAGGGCAAAATTCCACCTCCTTTAAAAATTCAAGAGCTACCAACCACAAGTGTCAGTAGCTCTTATAATTACTTTGACTTCATTTTTATAAGTTCTCTGTAGCTGATGAGCTCCACATCGTTATCTTTAAGATATTTATGTACATATGGGTCTTTCATAAGCTGATATTCCCAGACTCTGTCCCTCCAACGGGCTGTAATGCCTTTAAGCTCGTCATTCTCAACTGACGGATGGATGAATGTTTCTGTAACTTCACCCTCAGGAATATCTGACCAGATTTTAAGGATTGTATCACGATAAGTTTCATAGCTTTCGCGCATTTCATCATTCCAATCAGGGAAAAGAAGATAATCAGGAATGATAACATTATATTTTTTACCCCAACGCTTTGAAAGAAGAGTAACCGCACTGTAAAGCAAGTAAGGGGTACCTGCAGGGCAGATACGTTTGTCGTGTTTAACATAAAGACGGTAAGCATATCCGTACTCACCGCAGATACGTAATGTCATTTTGGAAAGACCTAATCTGCCTGTATAATGACCGTAAAGGGAACCCATGTGGTTATCAATGTGCGATGGTTTCATACCCCATGAATGAGCAAGGTCAATCTGTGCACGGATTTCTTTTTCAAGGTCTTCATAAGAAGCATTTTTTTCGACCTGGTCGCTCTCATGCCACATAAATCCTTCTTCATCAAGAAGAGATTTACCGTCAGTGAGAGGCTTCCAACGATATTTGCCCCATTCACTTGTCATAGTAAGATGAACACCTATAGGATATTCAGGGTGTTCAATTGAAAAATCAACAGCATGTTTAGCTGTAGGGCAAGGAATCATAACTGTTGCAGATTTGAGCCAACCGCCCTGGAATAATTCTTCAACAGCTTCGTTAGCTGCGTTGCACATTCCGTAGTCATCGGCATTAACAATTAAATACTTTTTAGCCATTATATAACCTCCCGAAGCTATGCTTCGTTATTTTGAATAGTCAACTACATTATTTTATCACAGTATTATTAAAAAATCAACAAAGAATACAATTATTTTAAGGTCCTGAGATATGTCTTTTGCTCTTTTGAGATTCTCAAGCTCTCAACTGCTTTCTGAATCGTTTTGTTATGTACCCATTCAGGCAGAGCTTTAGTTTCTATATACTTAACAGCCTCATCATATTGCTTTGCAAGTGCAGTTGCAAAATACCAGGCAATCATCATATTCACATAATACTCATCACTTTTAACCGATGAAACTATTTTAAGATATTCAGGCTTGAACTTTTCATCAAGAAAGAACTTCATCAGCATACCGATAGCAAAACGCACAGTATAAGGATGGGTTGAATCAATCCAGCTTATAACCTGACTGTCTGTGAGATTCTTTTTAAAAGCTTTTGGCACAAGCATATCGCAGGTTGCCCAATTATCAATATAAGGCAGAAAGTTTTCAATGGCTTCAAGGCACTTATGGTAATCAGGTATTTTTTCAATTAAAAAAGCGTGAAGATTATTCTCTTCATAATATGTATGTGGCAGGGATTTCAAAAAGCCTTCAGCCTCTGCAGTGCCGTATATTTCTTTTGCAAATTTTCGGATTTCAGGCACACGCACACCTATAACCCTGTCTTTCGGTACAGTGGGCATAAGCTTTGAGTTAAAATCCCGGTACTTTAAATCCTGCATTGAAAAAAGTTTGTCAGTAATTATCATATTATCACCTGTTCAATTATAACACAACCTATAAAAAAAGCAAAATGCCCTTATCGGACATTCTGCATTTTGTTTAAACAAATTATGTAATATCCTCTTTTTTAATGCCAAAAATCAGTCTTAAAATCCCTCTTAATGCCTTTGGACTTTTAATCAATACTACTTGCATAATATCCCCCTTATTTTGATATGATGACACCAAGAACAATAACTGCCACCGCAAGTATCGCAAGTAAAACTGTTTTAGGGCAGCAAAAAGAAACAACAAGCCCTATACCGAATGATGCAATTATTGCACCAAGGTTACATACCCCTCGCCTGCCGCGACATCTCATAAAAAAGCACCACCATAGTTTTTATTACATACTATGATGATGCTTAAAATGTGTTACTGATTCTCTTTTGAAATAACAACGAGTAACGTTCCGTCTTTAACGGTTATCTCACCCGTGTTATCCACTAAAAAATTGCTGACGCCCATCGGGTCGTGGGAATATAGCTTTCCGTTTTCAAGCGGATAATAAAAGCCTTGCAGCGTAACTGTGCAGGATTCACCGTTGATTGAAAAAAGTGAAACCTTTTCATCCTGTTGTGCCACAATTGAAGCTGTTTTACCCGATATAACAAAAAGCTGATTTTTTTCATCACAAAGAGTGGCTTTTGCTGAATTTTTATCTGCATAGCAAAGAGCCTGAATATTGGCAAAGGTGTGGTCAAATCTGCCGCCCATACCGCCAAGAATCAAAAATTCTTTACATCCCCTTGAAATACCGATTTTAACGGCAAGCATTGTATCTGTATCATCTTTTTCAACGGGATATTTAAGAAGCTCTGAATCTGTCTGCGGAATGGATGATGAATCAAAATCACCTAGAAATAAGTCAGCGTCAAGCCCTAATTTTGCAAGGTGCCTCTGACCTCCGTCAGCGCTGACAATATAATCATCTTTTTTCAGCCTTGATTTAATTTTGGTGTAATCAGAAATATCTGCTGCACCTAAAATCACCCATCTTTTCAAAGCTGCCACTCCTTAATATCTTTAACTTCGCTGTAAAGTGCTTTATAGCTATTATGCCTTGATTGGCTTATCTTACCCTCATTGACTGCTTGCACAATGCTGCATCCCTTATCATTGACATGGGCACATGATGTGAATTTACAAGTGCCGATATATTCCTGAAATTCAGCAAAACAATGCTGCAGGTCATCTTTTAAAATAAGCTCACCGCTTTCAAAATCAAGAGAAGAAAAGCCCGGTGTATCAGCCACATAGCCATCACCGATTTTATAAAGCTCAACATGCCTTGTTGTATGACGGCCTCTGCCCAGCTTTGAGCTTATTTCACCTGTTTCTCTGACCAGAGAATTATCAACAAAATTCAGAAGCGTTGATTTACCTACACCTGTGTTACCTGTGAACGCACTTGTGCAACCCGCAAGCTCTGATTTGATTTCATCAACCCCATCAGGATTATGTGACGAAAAAGAATAGCACTTTATACCTGCAAGACGGTATATCTCAAGCAAATCATCACATGGCTTCAGGTCTGTTTTGGTAAAAACAATAACAGGTTCAATGTTATTGTATTCAGCAATAGCGGTAAGCCTGTCAATAATCAAAGCATTAGGATTTGGTTCACATGTTGAAGCTACAATAAAAAGCTTATCAAGATTTGCCACAGGAGGACGGGTTAAAACATTCTTCCTCGGGTGAATAACCTCGATTGTGTTATATCCCTTATCCTGAACGCTTATTGTTACCTTATCACCTGCTACAGGTGTTATTTTTTCTTTTCTGAAAATGCCTTTTGCTTTGCATTCATATATTTGGTCGGCGGCTTCTACATAATAGAAACCGCCGATACCTTTTATAATAATTCCTTCGTACTGCATTTATCCTCCGACAACGTCAGTTGATTCGGTTGTTGTTGTAGTTGTTGTAGTTGATTCTGTAGGAGGTGTTACCGGCTCATCTGTATTATTAACAGGATATCTGTTTTCGTTATATATGTTTGGTGGGTCTGCTGTAAAGTTAATAGCACAGGAATAATAAAGGCTATTGTCAATAAACACTTCAAGTGTATCTGCAGCACCGTAACCCTTCAAATCAACATTGTAGTTTCTGCCGTTAAGAAGCAAATTACTTTGTGTATCAACAACATTACCGTTATGCTTGATCTCAATCTTTCTGTAATCCCATGTATTCGGCAATCTGAATTTAACAGTAAACGGAACACTTGGATCTACACCTTTACTTACATAAATAGTTATTTCTGTTCCCTCAGAAACTTTTGTGCCGTCAGCAATACTCTGGCGTGCAACAACGCCTGCCTGAACATTGTCATCAAAAACTTCTTCAGTTTTCACTTCGAGCTTTAATGACGAAAGAAGCTTCTGCGCATCTGCTGTTTTAAGGCCTGTTACATCTTTAACGGTAACATACTCAACCTGCTCACCTTCATAAGCATTATATTCAACAGTAACAACTTCGCCCACAGTAAGCATTGTACCTGATGACGGAGTAACCTTAATAACAGTACCGGGTTCAATACCTTCCATCTCTGTCTTTTTGGTTTTGACAGTAAAGCCTAAATCTTCAAGCTGAGAAACAACATAAGCATAATCTTTGCCTACAAGATTATCAGGTATTACCTTTTGTTCACTGCTGATAGCAATAGTGAGCTGAATAACTGTTCTGTCAGCGTCAATTTTAGTACCTTCAGCAGGGGTCTGTTCAATAACAGTACCCGGTGCTTTTGTGTCATCATTCAATGTAAGAGGCTCTGCAAAGTTAAACTGTTCATAAGCTCCCTCAATTTCATCATAGTAATTCATACCGATAAAATAAGGAACTTTGGTTTTATTCAATATACCTATATCTACCCAACCGAAATGAACAGCAACAACACTGAGTACACCGATTGCCACAACTAAAGCAGCAATAATACCGATAAGAACAGGAATAGTTCTGTTTTTAACTTCTTCTGTTTCTTCTTCCTCATCTTCAATTTTAACAGGAGCCTTTGAAACAGGAGCTTTTTTGATTGCTTTTGTAGGCTCTGTATCAACAAAGAAAGAGTAATTAAAGCGGATTGACGGGTTACGCTTAAACTCTTCAAGATCAAGTATCATCTCCGCAGCAGACTGATAGCGCTCGTTAACGTTCTTTTTCATAGAGCGCATAATAATCTGCTCAAGGCCAACAGGTATATCAGGGTTCACCTTTGTCGGAAGTTCAGGGTCATTCTGAAGCTGCATAATTGCAACCGAAACTGAGCTGTCAGCAACAAAAGGAAGCTTACCTGTAAGCATTTCATAAAACATTACACCAACAGAATATAAATCTGCTCTGTCATCAGTTACGTCACCTCTTGCCTGTTCAGGGCTGATATAGTGAACCGAACCGATAGTTGAATCAGAAAGTGTACGTGTTTCACTTCTGCTGAAACGGGCAATACCAAAGTCGGTAACTTTGATTGTACCGTTTTCAAGGAGCATAATATTCTGAGGTTTTATATCTCTGTGAACTACACCTTTATCGTGTGCATGCTGTAAAGCACGGAGAATCTGCATCTCAAAATAAACAGCTTCTTTCTGGTTAATAACCTCTTGCTGCTCAATATACTCTTTAAGAGTTATACCTTCAACATACTCCATAACTATGTACTGAAGCTTGTCACCGTAATTAACATCATAAACTTTAACAATATTAGGATGCGAGAGAACGGCAATTGCCTTTGATTCATTCTTGAATCTGCGGCGGAATTCTTCATTTGCAAGATATTCCTCTTTAAGAACTTTGACTGCAACAATGCGGTCATCAATAATATCATAGGCTTTATAAACTACAGCCATACCGCCTACACCGATTATTTCACGGATTTCATAACGTCCGTCAAGGCGCTTTCCTACATAACTATCCATAAATACACCCCAATCATCAATTTGAAAGTGCGACTACTGTTATATTATCCCCACCGCCGTTTTCGTTGGCAGTTTTAACAAGTACGTCTGCAATTTCATATCTGCTGCTGTTTTTAGAAATGGAATAGATTTCTGATTCATCAACAAAATTTGTAAGCCCGTCTGTGCAAAGCAGAACGATATCTTCATCTTTATCAATCTCTTCATAAAAGAAGTCTGCTCTCACCTGAGGCTCAACACCCAATGCTCTTGTAATAATATTCTTTTTAGGATGATATCTTGCTTCTTCTTTGGTTATTTCACCGTTGTCAATCATATTCTGAACAACTGAATGGTCTGTTGTAACCTGAAACAATGTATCGTTTACAATGTATACACGGCTGTCACCTACACCGGCAACATAAGCCCTGTCAGCATTGATAATAACAGCCACCGCCGTTGTACCCATACCATAAAGGGATTCATTTTTTTCTGCAGCGTCAAGCACCATAACATTGGCATTTTCAAAAGCAGACATCAACAGATTTTTAATAGAATTATCACTCATTCCGGAATGATAACAGGTTGCAATTTTTTCTGATATTATTTTAACTGCTGTTGCACTGGCAATATTACCGCCTGCAGCGCCGCCCATACCGTCACAGACAACAGCCCATGCCACATTACCCGGAAGCTCACCTGCGGCATAAGAATCCTGATTATTGGAACGTACCATTCCTTTATCACTTTTTGCGGATATTTTCATTTTTTGCCCTCCCCGATGGAGATTACTTTTTATCGTGCCTGCTGCGAAGCTGACCGCAAGAGGCATCTATATCTGAACCAAGGCTTCTTCTTACTGTAACATTCACACCTTGGGAACGCAAAATGTCACAAAAACTGTTAAGTGTTTTTTCACCGCTTCTTTTATGGGTGCTTTCATCAATCTCATTAGCAGGTATCAGGTTGACATGGCAAAGCATATCTTTAACCAATGCTGCTAACTTTCTTGCGCATTCAGGGGTATCGTTGACCCCTGCTATCATAGCGTATTCAAAAGAAATTCTTCTCGAAGTATGTTTAACGTAAGCTCTGCAGACTTTCATAAGCTCATCTAACGGATACCTACGGTTAACCGGCATAATTTTTGAGCGCAGCTCATTCTCAGGCGCATGAAGTGACACAGAAAGCGTAATCTGCAGATTCTTTTCCATCAATTCATACATTTTAGGGACAATACCGCAAGTAGAAAGAGAAATATTTCTCATACCTAAATTAAGGCCTTTTTCATCCCCTGCCAAGGATAAAAACTTCATCGCATTGTCATAATTATCAAGAGGTTCACCCATGCCCATAATAACAACATGAGATACTCTGACATTCATATCTCTCTGCGCTGCATGAATCTGCCCTATCATTTCACCTGCAGTCAGATTCCTTACACAGCCGCTTTTGGTTGAAGCACAAAACATACAACCCATTTTACAGCCCACCTGAGATGAAATGCACAAGGTGTAGCCGTATTTATATTTCATTAAAACAGATTCAATAAACTCACCATCGTGAAGACGGAAAAGATATTTGACAGTACCGTCAATTTTTGAAACCCGTTTCAATTCGATTTCACAACAATAAAGAGGATATTCTTCTTTTAGCTTTAAACGCAAATCCTTTGAAAGATTTGTCATTTCATCATAACTTGATACTCCCACCTTCTGAAGCCAGGAATAAAGCTGGTCTGCCCTGAATTTAGGTAACCCCATTTCAGCACAGAGCTGACGAATCTCTTCTGAATTCATAGATTTGATATCGGTTTTATAACTCAAGAGTCAATCCTCCTGCGAATAGCACATACAAAGAAGCCGTCACTATTATGAATATGAGGCATCAATGTAAGATAGTCGGTATCTTCACCGTAACGTTCAATATCGGGAAGAACCTTTATAAATTCAAATTCACTGTTTTCGTTAATAAATCGTGTAACAACCTTCTCATTCTCTTCTGAATTAAGTGAGCAGGTTGAATACACCAAAACTCCGCCTTTTTTAAGATAATCGGCAGATGTTTTCAATATAGAATACTGTATTTCGGATAATTTGTCAACCTCTGCCGGATTCTTGAAGCGTATCTCAGGCTTTCTTCTTATAACGCCTAATCCGCCGCAAGGCACATCACAAAGGATTTTATCAGCCATCGGCATAGCTTTATTATGTACGCTTCCGTCATTAAAAAGAGTGTCAATAATGTTGATACCTAATCTTTCTGCCCCGTTATTTATAAGGCCAAGACGTCCCTCATATATATCGCATGAAATGATTTTGCCTTCATTTTTCATATATTGGGCAAGTGTAAATGATTTACCGCCGGGAGCTGAACAAATATCAATAACTGTTTCACCGGGTTTGGCATCAAGCGCTTTGCAGCAAAGCTGAGATGCAACATCCTGAACATGAAAAAGACCGTCTTCATAGGCTTTAAGCGCCTTTAATGAACCTGCTTTTTTCAGAATAACAGCGTTTTCATCAAACTCTGCAATCTCACAATTTATACCCTGAGAAGTAAGCATATCGCAAAGCTCTTTTGCTGTTGTTTTAAGAGTATTGACTCTCAGAACAGTATCAACCGCACCTAAAGATGCCTTTGCAATACTGACGGCATTTTCTTCACCGTAGCAATCTTTCCAGAGTTTTATAAGCCACTTAGGGCAGGAATATTTGATTGAGTAGTAATAAAGTCCCTTTTTTTCAGGCAACACTACCGAATTTGAAGCAATTTTGCGTAAAACTGCATTAACAAGACCTGCAGCAAAAGAGCATCCGTTATTTTTCACTAATTTAACGCTTTCATTGACTGCTGCAGAGTCAGGAATTTTATCCATAAAAAGAATCTGATAGGCACCCATTCTGAGAGCAATCAGCACCTGTGGTTTAAGCTTTGAAATGGGTTGAGTTAAATAAAGCTCTATCTGATAATCTATTGTGATAGATCTTTCTACAGAGCCATATACCAAAGCAGAAACAAACGCTCTGTCAACGCTGTTCAAATTATAAGATTCTAAAGCTGAATCAAGAACGATATTTGAATAAGCACCGTCTTTATGAATTTTTAAAAGTATATCAAAAGCGCACTGCCTTGGTGATTTCATAAATTTCTTCCTATCTTCTTCGGTTTCCCGTAAATCTTAAAATATAGTAAAGCAGGTTTGCAACAGAAGTAGCCAGTGCCGCAACATAAGTCATTGCTGCTGCAGAAAGCACTTTTTTAGCACCCTGAATTTCCTGCGCATCGTATAAAATTCCGTTTGATTCAATAACATCAATAGCTCTTTTACTTGCATTAAACTCAACAGGCAGAGTTACAAGCTGAAAAACTGCAACCAATGCATAAAGTGAAAGACCAACATAAATCATCATTTCACCGATAGCTGCCATATTTGCAAGAGCAGCTATAAACATGCCGATAAAAGCAATCAATATGCCGTATCTTGAGCCGAAATTACAGAAAGGAACAAGAGCTGTTCTTAATTTATTAGGTGCATAATCTTCTGCATGCTGAGCGGCATGACCTGCTTCGTGACAGGCAATACCTACCGCTGCAACAGAGGTACTGTTATAAACACCCTCCGAGAGTCTTATAACCTTCTCTTTAGGTGAATAATGGTCTGTAAGCTTACCTGATGTAGGCACAATCTTTACATCTGTAACACCGTAATGGCTGAGAATCATCTGAGCAGCCGCTGCGCCTGTTAACCCTCTTGAGTTTCTTACGGATGAATATTTACTGTAAGCACTTTTTACCCTTGACTGAGCAAAAATACCCAGAATAAATACTGGTAACATAAAAAGTAAATATGAAAAATAACCGTAACCGTAAAACATAGTATTACCTCACTATTTAAAGAATTCCCCAACTGCAATAGGATTTCCCCTCAGGTAATCGGCTGCATTCATAGCCTTTTTACCCTGAACCTGTAACGATACAATTTCAACACCCATTCCGTCACCGCAGGCTACAATAAGCTTTTTGCCGCTTTCTGTTATTTCACCTGCTGAACCGTTGACTTTACCTGCTAAAACGGTTTTATGAATTTTAAAAAGCTTATCGCCGCAAGTTGTTGTTGCACTTGGCCACGGACAAAGTCCTCTTACTTTATTATGAACCTGTGAAGCAGTTAAATTCCAATCAATCGGACAAAGCTCTTTACTGAGCATCGGTGCATAATTTGAAAGTGAGTCATCCTGCTTCTGGGCTTTAAGCGTTCCGTTTTCACAAGCCTTTATTGTTTCGCTCATAACCTGAGCGCCCATAACACTTAATTTATCGTGAAGCTCACCTGCAGTTTCGTTTTCATCAATAACAGTTTCAGCTTTAATGAGCATATCACCTGTATCAAGACCTACATCCATCTGCATTGATGTAACACCGCTTTTTTCTTCACCGTCAAGTACGCACCACTGAATAGGAGCTGCGCCTCTGTATTTAGGAAGAAGTGAAGCGTGGATATTTATACAGCCGTATTTGGGCAAATCGAGAATATTTTTAGGTAAAATCTGACCGTATGCCACAACTATAATTACATCAGGGTTTATTTGTGATAAAACCTCAAAAGAATCACTGTTTCTCAACTTTTCAGGTTGATAAACAGGTATATCGTATTTAAGCGCGGTTTCTTTAACAGGCGGAGGCATCATATGGTGTCCTCTTCCTTTTGGTTTATCGGGCTGAGTGAAAAAAGCTTTGACGGTATGACCGTCTTCAATAAGTCTTTCAAGGCAAGGCACTGAAAATTCAGGCGTACCCATAAAAACAACATTCATTTTTATACCTCGTCAGCTTCAAGCATTCTGATAACTTTATCTGTGTAGAGAATTCCGTCAAGGTGGTCAAGCTCATGGCAGAAGCAACGCGCTTTCAAGCCCTCACCTTTATAAAGAACCCACTTACCTTCACGATTCTGAGCCTTAACTTTGACCCACTGAGGTCTGAGTGTTATACCGTACTCACCGGGTACAGAAAGACATCCCTCTGCTTCTTCCTGAATTTCTTCACTTCTTTCAGTGATTTCAGGGTTTACAAGTTCGATATAACCGTCACCTACATCAACAACTACCACTCTTTTGAGCATACCCACCTGAACAGCAGCAAGACCTGCACCTTCAGCTTTGTAAAGGGTATCTTTCATATCATCAAGAAGGTCCCAGAGTCTTTTATCAAAAACCTCTACCTTACGGCTTGTTTTACGAAGAATAGGGTCTTCTTTTGTCACAATTTTTCTTAATGCCATAGTAACTCTCCTAAATTAAGGTCTGTGAATTTATATCAATGTACACAGTAACATCATTAAAAATATTTTTCTTTGAAAAAGATGAAAGCAATTCACCTAAATCTTTACGGAACTGTGTTGTATTTTTACATTTTAAAATCAATCTGTGTCTGTATTTATTGCTGATTTTTGACACCCTTGCAGGCATTGGCCCCAACGCAATTACCTTATGGTCTTTAAGGGCTGTTTTTGTGCCTTCAAAAAACATCTGTGAAGCTGTTTTCACCTTTGTTTCATCAGTTCCTACAAAGCCGATAAGACACAAATCACAAAAAGGCGGGTAAATCAGCATTTTTCTTATCTGAATTTCTTCGTTATAAAAGCTGTCATAATCCTGCTGTGCAGCAAGTTTTATAACTTCATTCTCAGGGTTTATAGTCTGAATGATTGCAGTACCCTCATATTTGCCTCTGCCTGAACGCCCTACTACCTGAGTTATCAGGTCAAAGGTACGCTCCTGACTTCTGAAATCGTCATTAAACAACTGACTGTCTGCAGATATAACACCGACAAGGGTTACATTTTCAAAGTCAAGACCCTTGGCAACCATCTGTGTACCAAGCATAATATCATATTCCTGATTTGCAAAGGCTTTAAATTTCTCTTCATGAGAAAAGCGTGACATTGTTGTATCTGCATCCATTCGCAAAATCCGTGCTTCAGGTAAAAGACGGCTAAGCTCATCCTCAATTTTTTGAGTACCGAAGCCAGAATATCGCATATCGTTACTGCCGCATTCTGTACATTTGGTGGTAAAAGGAACAGAATATCCGCAATAATGGCACATAAGTCTGCCGTTGGCGTGATGATACGTCATAGATATACTGCAAGACGGACAAGAAACAACTTCACCGCAGCTTTTACATGCAACGAAAGTGTTGAAGCCTCTTCTGTTCATAAGAAGTATTGACTGCTTTTTATTTTTTAAATTTTCAATCAAAGCGTCAGCTAAGTCGTGGCTGATTCCCTGACTGTCATCAAGTTCATTCAACAGCATATCCACAACCTTAACCTTTGGTAAAGTCGCCTGTGCATACCGTTTAGTGAGCCTGTTCATCTGATATTTGCCGCTTTTGGCTAAAGCAAAAGTTTCTAAACTTGGTGTTGCTGATGCAAGAACAAGTACCGCATTATGCTTAGCGCACCTGAAACGAGCAACATCCTTTGCGTTATATCGAGGTGTCTGCTCAGATTTGTAGGTATGTTCCTGCTCCTCATCAATAATGATAAGTCCAAGATTTTCGACAGGGGCAAAAACGGCACTTCTTGTACCGATGACAATCTGCGCTTCGTTATTTTTAACCCTTTTCCATTCATCTGCACGCTGACCGACAGAAAGACCGCTGTGAAAAACCGCAGTTTTGCTACCGTAACGCTTATGAAAAAGGTTAAGCGTCTGAGGTGTGAGCGAAATTTCGGGCACCATAACAATTACAGTTTTTCCGTCTGCTACAATTTTATCAATAAGCTTAATGTAAACGCTTGTTTTGCCAGAGCCTGTAACACCGTATAAAAGTGAAACTCCGCCATTACCCTGATTATGTAAGGATAAAATATTGTTATAAGCCTGAGTCTGCTCATCTGAAAGAATTATTTCTTTAGCAGCTTCAGGTGTTTCAATATTTTCATAAGGGTTTCTGCTTACTTCATCATCATAAAACAGCACCAACCCTTTTCTCTCAAGAGCTGTAACTACTGCAGGTGTAAAACCTGTGAAATAGCAGATTTCTTTAACCGATGCAGTACCTGCATTTTTTAAAAGAGAAAGAACTTCTTTTTGCTTTGAAGACAGCTTTACTTCACCGTCAACAGCATCTTCACCCTCAGGAGTAATCCTCACCATACGGATAGTTTTATCACCTAAACGCCTGACAGCTTCGGTATTGGTATAAAGAAATCCCTTTTTCTTCATAGAGTCAAGAATGTCACTGTCATTCTTATAACCGTATTTTGAAAGGATTTTTGAACCCTCTTTATAGTCGTTGGATTTAAGCAAAAAAGAGTAAATCTGCTTTTCGTCTTCAGACATAACAGATGTATCGGCATCCGGTACAGATGTGTAGGTTACAACTGTTTTATGAGTTACACCCATAGGCAAAACTGCCTTGAATGCATCAAAATAGGTGCAAAAAGTCCGTTCTTTGAGCCATTTAACTAAAGAAAGCATCTCTTCATTAACCAAAGGAACTTCATCAATCAGCTTTGTAACTGATTTAAGCCCTTTTAAAGATGTTACGATTTCTTTGTCAATAATCAGCCCTTGTCTGCCTCTGTTACCTGCGCCGAAAGGCACCATAACACGGCAACCGGGCACCGCAGTATGCTCTGCTTCAAGAGGTAACAGATATGTATAAGCTATGTCAAAGTGATATGCCGTGTTTTCAACAGCAACTTTAACAGCAACTCTTTGTGACATACCCTACCTCCTAAAATTTAGATATTACGAATTTCTTCAGGCTCAATGATTTTGCTTTCGCCTCTTACAATTTCATCAATTGCGATACTTACAGGCTTCTCTGTGAGAATAATCTTCTTCTCTTCAGCTTCTTCTGAAATTTCTCTTGCTCTTTTAGCTGTTGCTCTTACGAGAGAGTAACGGCTTACATTATCTGCAAGTACCTCTTTCAAATCCGGGTTAAATTTAAAGTCTCTGTCCTGATTAAACATAATAAAAATCTCCTTTTATTTAATTAGTTTTTATTTTTTAATTGCAAAGCTCTGATAACAGCATATAAATCATCCACTGCATCTTCAAGCTTATCATTTATAATATGGTAATCATAATTTGAGCTGTATTCAAGCTCGTCTTTTGCTATATTAAGTCTGCGCTTAATATCTTCGTCAGTTTCTGTGCCTCTGCTCCTCAGGCGTTTTTCAAGAACCTCAAGGCTTGGCGGAAAAATGAAAGCACCCGTTGCATCGTTATAAAGCTCTTTAATCTGTGACGCACCCTGAACTTCAATTTTAAGAATGACTACATCACCGTTTTTTAAATGTTGGTCAACCTCTTTTTTAGGTGTACCGTAATAGTTCACTCCGTATTTTGCATATTCAAGCATTGCATCTTCTTTAATAAGATTTTCAAAATCTTCAACTGTTATAAAGCGGTAATCAACACCGTCAATCTCGCCCTCTCGGGGAGCTCGTGTTGTGTATGAAACCGATTTCCATACACCGGGTACATTTTTTTCAAGAAAAGAGGCAAGAACCGTATCTTTACCTGTACCTGCAGGGCCGGAAAAAACAAGAAGTGTACCTTTATCACACATTGTCAGCACCCTCCCCTACAAGCTCACCCACACGGTTAGCAAGTGTTTCTGTTTGTAAATATGAGAGAATTATCTGGTCGCAGTCTGTAATTACAACTGCCCTTGTTTTTCTGCCGTGAGTGGCATCAATAAGCTTGCCTTTTTCACGATAATCCTGAATAAGACGTTTAATAGGCGCTGAATCAGGGTTAACAATAGCTGTCATTCTTTCAGCATTAAACATACTGCCGAAGCCGATATTAACAAGTTTCATATACCCTCCGATTATTCAATATTCTGAACTTGCTCACGGATTTTTTCAATTTCTGATTTAATATCAAGAACTCGTCTTGCTATTTCAACATCCTGAGCTTTTGAACCGATTGTATTTGCTTCTCGGTTCATTTCCTGAACTAAGAAGTCCATTTTTCTGCCGATAGCCTCAGTTGCTTCAAAGAAAGTATTGAGCTGGTCAATATGACTGCGCAATCTTACAGTTTCTTCTGCGACAGCAATTTTATCAGCATAAATTGCAGCCTCTGTAAGCAATCTTGACTCTTCAACATGAGTGTCACCTAATACATCGCGCATTCTTGCAAGAAGCTTTTCGTTATATTCTTTAACGGTCTGTGGTGAACGCTTTTCGATAAATTCAACCTTTTGGAGTATGTAAGATGCTCTTGAAGAAATGTCATTCTTAAGCTTTTCACCCTCAACTGTGCGCATAGCGATAAAGCTGTCAACAGCTTCCTGAGCTGTTTCTTTAACGGCAGCCCAGATTTTTTCTTCGTCAGCCTCTTCACGGCGTACAAGAAGAACATCCTGAAATCTTCCGAGAGTTGATGCATTGATTGAATTATCAATACCGTAACGCTGTGAAAGCTCATTGAATGCATCTACATAACCTTTTGCAAGTGAATGATTAACCTCAACGATAACATTGTCATCCTCAAGATTTTCAATCTGCACATAGCATTCAATCTTACCTCTTGAAACCTTTGACTGAACAAAAGCCTTAAGCTTCTCTTCAAGAAACCCGTAAATTCTCGGGTACCTTGCAGAAAATTCAAAATATCTGTGGTTTACACTTTTTATTTCAACAGTTACATTCATAGAGCCGATACTTTTACTTGCTCTGCCGTAACCGGTCATACTTTTAATCATTTTATCTTACCCTTTCAATTTTAATGCTTACAACAATGACCTGCCAATAAAAACGGGATTTCACCTGTAAGCTTGTCCCCTTCAGGTGCAAAGCCCAGCATTTTTGCCACATCAACGGCTTCGCTTGCTTTATATTCGGCAATATAGGCACTTCTGTTAGCAGCATAATTCAATGCGCTTCTGATAAGACCTTCCTGAGTTTCCGGGTCTTTATCGGGAACGGTTACCTCTGTAATCTCTACTCTGTAGCCGTTGAGATAAAACACTGCCATTCCGCAATATTTACCGTCATCCTCATAGCCGATATAGCCTAAAGCAGCCTCATCATTTTTATATTTTTCGCCAAGGTCTTTATAATTTTTAGGTTTAAATGTAAGCATATTAACTCCTTATTTTTTAACTGTCTTCATACCTGAAGACACCATAAGCTTATGGACTTCATCATCGTTAAGATGGCGCCATTTACCTTGCTGAAGCATACCTAACTTAATTGAACCGATTGCAGTTCTTTTAAGTCTGGCAACTTCAAGGCCTACTGATTCGCACATCTTACGTATCTGCCTGTTTCTGCCTTCATGAAGAATCATCTCAAGTACAACTCTGCCCTCGTGTTTCTCAATGATTCTTGCATCAACAGGAGCAGTCATTTTACCTTCAATTTCCATACCTGTGCTGAATTTTACAAGCATATCTTCATTCACATCAGGGCGCACGGTAACTCTGTATGTTTTAGGAACATGCTTTGATGGGTGTGTCATTGCATTTGCAAAAGCACCGTCATTTGTTAAAAGGAGCATACCCTCTGAATCCTTGTCCAATCTGCCTACAGGGTAAACTCTTGCCCCCACATCGTCAACAAGCTGAGCTACACATTTTCTGCCACGTTCATCTTCCATAGTGGTAATGAAACCACGCGGTTTATGAAGCATAATATAATATAATTTTTTTGAAAAAACTACTTTTTTACCGCTAACGATAACAGTATCTTTTTTAGGGTTAATCTTATCACCAAGCTGTGCAGGTCTGCCGTTGACTTTAACCTTGCCGTTTAAAATAAGCTCCTCAGCTTTACGGCGTGATGCGATTGCACACTGTGAAAGATATTTCTGAAGCCTGATTCTACCATCAGTCATTGTTATTTCTCCTTAAATGATTTATGATTTTTTGATTTCTGTTTATTTTTTCTTTTTCGGGAACTTGCTTAATAAAAATCGGAACATCTGTTTTAGCCGTAACAGGTGAAGATTCAATAACTTTGCCGTCTTTCATGCATCTGATTTCACCCACAACCTGACCTGCACTTACAGGTGCATAAAGAAATTTGTCAATAAGAAGTACAGTTTCATAACCGTGAACATTACCGACTAATTGAATATTTTTGCAGTTAACAGACACGGTATTCACCGTTCCTCCTACAACGGGGACTGTTATATTGTCAAGTTTAAAATCAGTTTGTGTTGATTCAACCTGCTCAAAGCCGAAGTCCAGCATCTTTTTATGGTCTTGCCAATCATCAGGTGCATTCAGAGTAACCGCCACCAATCTGACACCGTTTCTTTCTGCGCCTGACACAAGACATCTGCCGCTTTTTTTGGTAAAGCCTGTCTTTATTCCAAAGGCACCGTCATAGCTTTTTAAAAGACGGTTGTGATTAGTCAGAGTTCTCTTATACGGCGGGTTACCGTAACTTACTGTTGCACTTTTTTGAGAGCAGATTGATGCAAACTCCTTGTTTTTAACAGCTTCACAACCAAGCAAAGCCATATCATAAGCAGTTGAGTAATGATTTTTATCATCAAGGCCTGACGGGGTAACAAAGTTAGTATTTTTCATACCGATTTGATTTGCTCTGTTATTCATCATAACAGCAAAATCTTCTGTGCTCCCTGCTAAGGTATAGGCAACAACATTTGCTGCATCATTACCTGACGGCAGAAGCATACCGTAAACAAGCCCTTCAAGAGTAACCGTATCCCCTGCTAAAAGCCCCATAGAAGTACCTTCAACCTTTAACATCTGAGATGTAACAGTAATTTCTCTTTGAGGAGTATACTCTTCAACAGCTAAAAGTGATGTCATTATTTTTGTAGTGCTTGCCATTGAATGAACTCTGTGAGCATTTTTTTCAAACAACAACTCCCCTGTTTCTACACAAACAAGAGCTGCACACTCGGCACTTATATCATAAATCCCCAGAGCAGATGCTTTTATTGCCCACGAGCAAATGAAGATTGCTGAAGATAAAAGCACTGACAAAAACTTTTTCATAAAACCACCACCTACGCAATTTATATGCACAGGTGACAGAAATAATTATTTACTTCTGCTCAAAAACTGAATTATCAGCAATTGTTTCAGGAGTAGTATTTTTTTTACCTTTAAGCTTATCAACAACTTCTGTAAGCTTATCAACAAGCTCAGGCATCATACCGATAACTCTTTCAACTGAAGCATCAGGACCTTCTGAAATATATTTGATTGAAACATTACCGTTATTGATAACGAGGAAAGCAACCGGTGTAAGAGTTACACCTGCACCGCCGCCACCGCCGAAAAGATCCTTAGATGTTTTTGTAGGGAAATCTGTTCCGCCTGAAGCGAAACCGTAAGTAACTTTTGACACAGGGATAACTTTGATGCCTTCACCTGCATCAATAGGGTCACCGATGATTGTGCGTGAATCAACCATATCTTTGATTTTTTCGATGGTTGTGCCCAGAATACCTGCCGCTGACTGTTGTTCTCTCATAATGAAAGCCACCTTTCTAAACTGTTGTCTGCTGATTATCAGCAGTTGAATTTGTATTTTCTCCGGTTCCTGCAGGAGCCGTATTATTAACTGTTTTTCCGTTTTCGTTTTTAGCGTTTGATATAAACACTTTAATCAATTCTATAAGAAGTCTGATACCTAACACAATAACGGCACCGAGTAATTTTAACGGAATAACTGCAAGGTGTAATGAAAATGCACCTTCTGTTTTGCCGCCTAAAAAGTCAGGCTGAACCTTAATTGAGCAATTCCTTGAACGTACAATGCTGAGAATATATCCCATCGCAGGGTAAACAGCACTGCACATTTTACCATATTGTATTGCAGTATTAGCACTGTTGCCGTCAGCAACATTGATACGAAGCCACAACCTTCTGATATAAAGACTTCTGCCGATGCCCTTAAGTCCTTTACCAAGCTTCTTTGCTACATTTGAAATCAGCTCCAGCATTCCGGGTACGCCCTGATTATTGTAAAAGACTTTGATAAAATTCTCTTGCTTTTCTTTAGGCTCTGCCGGTGCAGTATCTGTTTGAGGCTTCTGCTCTTTTTCTTTCTTGGGTTTCTTTTTCTTCTTTTTATCAGAAGGCGGATAAATGTATATCTTTACAAAAAGCCATCTCAGATACAATACAAAGTTTTCTTTATATTCTGCATAAACATTAAAAGGTAAAACCAAAACAATAAGAAAAAACAACAATATTCCCAAAGCTATATACATTTAATCACCCCCTGTTTGAAATTCGTTTTATTACTGAGCGTTATTCTGCTCACTTTCACCTGCCAGGTCAAGTGATAACTGGTCAGGTATTTCTTGCTTCTGCGGTAAATCCTCATGCTCAGGCAAATCAGGTAATTCATCCAAAGATGAAACACTGAAGCATTTTAAAAACTCAGATGTTGTACCGTAAAGCAAAGGTCTGCCGGGCAAATCCAATCTGCCTTTCTCTTCAACAAGACCTTTCTGACACAGGGTTGACATAACACCTGAGCAGTCAACACCTCTCACCTGCTCAACAAAGGACTTGGTGACCGGCTGATTATATGCAACAACAGCCAACACCTCAAAAGCTGCGGTAGATAAAGGTGAATTCTTTTTTATTTCAAGAACTGCACGGATTTTATCAGCATACTGTGAGCGGGTGCAAAGCTGATACTGATTATCCATACGGACAAGACGGATACCGCTGCCGCGCTCGTCCAATTCAGCACCTAAATTCATAAGCAGATTCTCTGTATACTCAGGTTCAATCTCAAGTGCCTCTGCTATTCTTTCATATTCTATAGGCTCACCTGAAGCAAAAAGTATTGCCTCAACAGCTGCCTGCATTTCATCAACCTTCAAAATAATCCTCTCCAAGTTCATAATCAGGGTCATCGGTAATCATTTCAATCTCTAAATCATTACCCTCACCTGTGACTGCTATTTTTTTATCTTTAGTCAATGACAGCAACGCAAGGAAGGTTGCCACCATTTCAGAACGGGAATCAGCAGTTTCAAAAAACTCTGTAAACTTCTGCTTTTTCTTTTTAAAAAGCTTGGTCATTATGTATTTGACCCTTGCGGCAATAGGAACGATTTTATGAGCAACAATGCCTGAAAAAGCCTCAATAGGAGGCGGCAGATTTCTTTTACCTCTGCCCACTGCCGAAAGATATGCTCTGAAAAGCTCCAACGGTTCGTGGAGTCTTTTATATTTCATATCAGGCGGAATTTTCTGAGGAGACCTTGAAATATGCTCAAGATCTACCTGCTCACTCAATTTCTTAGCCATAATCTGACAGTCTCGGTATTCAGAAAGTTCACCCTGAAGCTCCTCTTTAAGAGCCTGTGCCTCTTCTTCGTGAACGGGAAGCAGGGATACTGTTTTGATATAAACCAATCTTGCAGCCATTTCAATAAACTCACTGGCAACACCCATATCAGCCTCCTGCATCATACGTACATACTCAAGGTATTGCTCCACAAGCTGCAGAATAGGAATATCGTTTATGTCAATTTTATGTTTGCTTATAAGGTGCAGCAGTAAGTCCATAGGACCCTCAAACACCTCTAATTTGTAAGATAAAGTTTCCATAAAAAACTCCGTTAAAACAATAATGCAAATAAATTATAAATAGCTGATGCCAAAGACTCAAAGCCTGACGAAATCAAACCTGAAACAAAGTTAAGAGGAATCGTCAATACATTAAAAATAATAAGTGCCATTACAATGAGAATCATATACCGTTCATATCTCATAATTCTGAAATAAAGCTCTGTAGGCAACACAGCAGTCAGAACCCTTGAACCGTCAAGAGGCGGAATGGGAATAAGATTAAATACAGCAAGATTGATGTTGATAATTGCACTGTATTTAAAGAAGATATAAAATGCCACTGCCATAGAATTATCAGATGTAAAGCTACGGCCGATTATGGTAAACACAACTGTACTCAAAAAAGCCATCAAAAGATTTGATGCAGGTCCTGCAAGAGCAATAATTGCTGTTGCAAGTTTTTTGTTTTTAAGCTTTGTGCGCATAACATTAACAGGCACAGGCTTTGCATAACCAAAGCCAACGAGCAAAATCATAGCTGCACCAAGCCAATCCACATGGGCAAAGGGTGAAATTGTAAGTCTTCCGCTCATTTTTGCAGTATCATCACCTAATTTATAAGCCACCCACGCATAAGCAAATTCATGAATAGGCAAAACACAAAATACAATAAAAGCACTTACACAAAAGCCTATTATTACATTGAGCATATCGCCGCCCATTATTAAATCCAATAACATAAAATCACCTGTTTTTAGTTGCAACAACCACACGCTGAATACCGCTGAGGTCATTGATTATAGATGTTTCACTTCTTGCTAAATAAAACAACTGTGAAACTTCCTCTGCCTGAGCTTCACCGCATTCAACTGCCATTGATGCACCGCAAGGGAGTCGGTAAAGCCAATTTTCAGCAAGGATTCTGTAAAATTCTAATCCGTCAGGACCGCCGTCCAATGCCATTGACGGCTCGTGCTGCACTTCTTTTTGCAAAGTGCTGATTTCATCACTTTTTATATAAGGCGGGTTTGAAAGTATTAAGTCAGGTACAATACCCTGCAACAACTTTCTGTCAGCAATATCACCCGAAATAATCTCAACATTTTTAGCTTTATTAAGCTTCACATTCTTTTTAAGATAAGATAAGGCATCATCAGATTTTTCAACCACATAAACCTCGGCTTTAGAGAAAAGTTTGGCAACGCTGATACCGATACATCCGCTGCCCGAACACAAGTCAAAAACAACCGGTGCTTTGATATCCTTAAGTTTTTCCTGCGCGAAGTCAACAAGAAGCTCTGTTTCCGGGCGCGGTATCAACACACCCTCACCAACATAAAAAGGATAACCCATAAACTCCCACTGACCAAGAATATACTGCAAAGGCTCCCCTGCAATTCTCCGTCTTATAAAAGATAAAAACTCAACCTCTGCTTTTTTGCTGACCTGTTTGTCTTTTTTTAATGCAAACTGAGTTGAATCAATATCCAACGCTTTTTCAATTAACCAACGGGCATCAAAAAACGCGTTTTCAACAAAGGCATAGTCAAGCATTTCTGCCCCTTGCCTGTAAAGTTCATTAACTGTCATTATTCATCATCCTCTGATAATTCAACAGGAATAATAACTTCTTCCTCATCTATGCCAAGGCATTTGTTTGTAGCTGCAATAGCAACCTCAATAATATCGTCAGTGGGCTCTTTTGTTGTGATTCTCTGCATCCACAGACCGGGGGCAGATGTTATTTTAACAAAAAGATTATCATGACTGCCTGCATATTTTAAAACTTCATAGCCTATGCTCAGAAGCACCGGCAATAAAAGGAGCTTAACTGCCATCCAAACAATTCTTGATTCACGAAGACCGGGGAAAAGAATAGCAACAGCTGAAGTAACAACTATACTGATAAGAATAACAAGGAAAATAAAGCTTGTACCGCATCTGGGATGAAAGCGTGATTGCTTTTTAATATTTTCAACTGTTAAAGGTAAATCGTTTTCATAGCAAAAAATTGTTTTATGCTCAGCGCCGTGATACATAAACATTCTGCGGATATCTTTCATATAACTTACTGCAAACATATACGCTACAAAAAGGACACCGCGCATAAGACCTTCAATAAGGGGCTTGAATTTTGTAATATCAGCCTCTAATACAGCATCAATTCCGTCTGCAACAAGACTTGGCAGATACACAAAAAGGAAAAATGCAAGGCCTAAACCGAGAATAGCTGAAATAACACCAATAACAGCCATCATTTTAGGTCCGAAATGGTCTGTAAGCCACTTGTCAAGCTTTGACATTTCTTCCTCAGAGCCGTCTTCTAATTCCATAGAAGTTTTTTCAGCTGATTCCATAATTGCCTTATATGAAAAAATCATCTGCTCAACAAAATTGATTGGTCCTCTGATAAAAGGAATACGTGCAAATTTGTATTTATCTTTAAGCATTGTCTGCTCTTTTTTCTGTGTTTCAATAGAACCGTCAGGTAATCTTAATGACATACCTACACATTCAGGGCCTATCATCATTATACCTTCCATAAGAGCAGAGCCACCGATACTGATCTTTTTCTTTTCCTGTGACATCATTCATCCTCCTGAGAATTTTTTTCATTTTCGGCCTCAATAGCTGCCTCGATATCCCATTCCTGAGCTAACTCAACATGGTCAATATCAAATGAAATTGTAACCGCCGTTCCCTCACCGAGAACACTGTCAATTTCAAGGGAGCCGTTATGAAGCTTCACTATTTCATCTGCAACGGCAAGTCCTATACCCGAGCCGTGCACAGTCATATTTGTTTTATAAAACTTTTCTTTAATATGAGGTAAATCTTCAGGTGAAATTCCGCAGCCTGTATCTTGTATAGTAATAACAATTGTGTCATTTGCTACATCTGCAGTAACAAGAATTTTACCACCTTGTTTTGTGTATTTAAGTGCATTATCAAGGATATTTACAAATACCTGCTTGATTCTGTCGGCATCACCATCCATCGGAGCAGGAAGGTCAGGTGCGTTATAAACAAGGTCTACACCTTCTCTTGTGGAACGGTCTTTAAATGCAAAAACAGTTTCATCAAGCTCTGCAAGAACATCCATTTTTTCTATTCTTAAAGCAAGAGCGCCATTCTGAATTCGTGAAAAATCAAGCAACTCTTCAACAATACCTGAAAGCCTTGTTGCTTCGTCAATAATAACATTCATGCCTCGTTGAGTTAAGGCAGGGTCTGTATCACTTACCTGAAGGATTGTTTCACCCCAGCCTTTGATAGCTGTCAACGGAGTTCGAAGCTCATGGGAAACGGTAGATATAAAGTCATTTTTTAATCGGTCCGCGGCACTGATTTCAGTAGCCATATTGTTGATGGACTGACACAACTGACCGATTTCATCGTCATCATAAAGATAATGATCGATTCGTGCATCCATATTCCCGCCGGCAATAAGTTTAGTTGTATCGCTTAGCGCTCTGAGAGGTTTTACAATGGATGAAACAAAAATCAGACCTGACAAAAGCACAACGCCAACCAACAGGATGAAAATAAAAGCAATAATCACATACCATTTAACTATCTGCTCATCAATGGCCTCAAGTGAAGTGATATATCTTACAGCGCCTTTTGTTGTGCCGTCATCATTTTTGATAAGGTTGGTAACGGACATTATCTTCTCACCTGATTTAAGGTCACCTGTCCATGTAGTGAAAAGAATACCGTCTTTACTTTCGATTGCTTCATAGTAATCAGGCATTTCAGGGTAATTGATACTGAATCCGCTGGTTGAAATCAGCACCTTACCCGTTCTGTCAATCACCCAGACTTCGATAAAAGATTTTTCTGAAAACTCTGAAACATATTCTCTTGCGCTGCTGCTGAATTCAGCATCTGTCTTACAGTTATCAAAATAGTTCGTTACAACTCCGTTTGAATAGCTTTTGAGCTTATCATACACTGTGTCATAATAATAGCTTCTTACAAAAAGAGTACACAATATGCAAAGCACTGCCAATATTGCAATTGTAACTGTTGCCGACCTTAAAAACCATCGTTTTGTAAGACCCACAAATTTGTTATCTCTTTTAAGCTTTGCCATTGTATCACCCCTTTTAAATAATATTTTTTGTGTTTATGACACCCATTTATAGCCCATACCCCAGATTGTAAGCAAGTGCTTAGGGTTTGATGGCTGATCTTCAATCTTTTTACGGATTCTTCTGATGTTTACATCAACGATTTTATCTTCATCCTCATGGCCCTCACCCCACACTTTTTTAAGGATTGAGGTACGGCTTAATGCTGAACCCTGATTTTCAAAGAAGTACTCAAGAATCTGAAACTCAACCTGAGTCAGATCAATAGGAATATTATTTTTAGTCAAAATTCTGTTTTTAGTATTTAATCTGAATTCACCTGATACGATTTCATCACTTGCATCAACAGGCTTTTCAAGCATTGCAACACGGCGGTAAATTGCATCAACCCTTGCCATAAGCTCTGACGGTGAAAAAGGCTTGGTAACATAATCATCTGCACCGTTAAGAAGGCCGCTGACCTTGTCCATTTCCTGCGTTTTGGCTGTGAGCATCATAATCCCCAAAGAGTTACTTTTTGCTCTTAAAAGTTTGCATACCTCAAGACCGTCCATATTAGGCATCATAATATCAAGAAGTGCAATTGCAATATCACCGTTGCATGCCTCATATTGAGCAAGTGCCTCAAGACCGTCTGCTGCTTCAACTGTTTCGTAACCCGCTCTTTTAAGGTTTATAACTATAAACTCTCTTATAGTCTGTTCATCTTCTGCTACAAGAACTCTTTTAGACATTTATTTACCTCCGATAAAATCTGTTACAATAGAAAATCCTTTTTCGAAATGTTCTTTTTTAATACCGAATGACTTACCTGAAGACGTTACAAGATATTCAAAAGCCTTATCTTCATACTCTGTAAGACGAGAATAGCCTTCAAGAGCTGCAGTATCAGTAGAATGGGAAACTATGGTGAACATCAGATCGCCCATATGCTCACTTGATGACTTATTCCAACGGTAAAAATACCACTGTGAATCAAGGCTGTTAATTGTTATTTTACCAACCCAGCTGCTGGGCACATCAAATGAATATCCTTCTTCGATGTTATAAAGGCAATATTTTTCAGCTTTGAGCTTATTACCGTCAAAAGAGGACCAACGGGTGTAATAAATACCCTCATCCTGCAATATTCCCGATTTCACCTGAGTTGAACCTACAACCTCAACACCTACAGGGATTTCATAAAAACCGTCAGCATCTATATCTGCAACAGAAATTCTTTGATTTCTCCATGTAGCTGATGTTGTCTGAGTTTCTGAATCAAAAAGTGGCGCTTTGAGAGTTTTACGGGCTTTATCCCACACTAAAACTTCTGTAATCATATCGTGCTCATTTTTAAAGGCATCAATGAAAATATTACCGCTTTTATCAATGAGAATTTCGTTATAGCCTGAAACATTACCGTCTATAAAAATTGAGCTGAGATTATGCATCTGCTTATTTTCTGTTAAAGAGAAAACCTCTGCCGTTGCAGTAGGCACAACACCTGTTGTATCAAGGTTTACAAAAAAGATTTCTTTTTTGCCGTCTGCGGTAACATCAATCATTTCGAGCAGATTGTAAGGATATGAACCAAGGTTGATAAAAGCTGAGGTTGAATCCAGATCAGGTTCATATACCGAAACCTGTTTGTTTAAGGTGTAAAGATTCCAACCGATTATAATCTCACTTATACTGTCGTTATTCATATCTTCAATAATAACCTTGTCAATAGATGAGCCGATACCTTCAACACTTTTGATATATTTCCACTCATTTTTCTGCTTCTGAAAAATGCCCACATTTACGGTTTCTTCTTTTTCTTTAACTGAATAAAAAACCATAGCTTCTTCAATAGAGTCAGCATCAAAATCTTCTATAATAAAAGCTGATTTATATTCACCACTGACAGGTGCAACAAGCGCAACATTAGAACCCACTTCTTTTTCAAAAACATCCTGCAAATCCTGATATCCGCCTGTAAGCTTAGGTGGGCTCATAAGAGTTTCGGGGTCACTCATATTCATTGAGCAGCCACTGAAAGCAAGCATTACCATAACAGCACATAACACAGCTGAAACTATCTGTTTTTTCAAGGCATATTCCCCCTATACTATAATTCATATTATTATATCACAATCATTATGGTTTTTACAATATATTGATGTTAATTTTTTGTGAAGATTTCGCTTGATTTTTCAAAAAATTTGCCCTTTTGCATAAAATGTGATATCATTCAAAAGAGGTGTATTTTATGAGTGAAGTACCTATGAAAATTATCGCACATATCAAAAGTGATTTCCCTACAAAATTCGGCATACCCCGTCAGAGCAGACTGGTTGAAACTACAAAAGCACAGATAATTTTTGAGCCGGAATACAGAAATCCTGATGCATTGAAAGGACTGGAAGGTTTTTCTCATTTATGGATAATCTGGAATTTTTCAGAATCAGGTAAAAGTGATTCACTGACAGTCAGACCGCCACGATTAGGCGGTAATAAAAGAATAGGTGTTTTTGCAACCCGTTCACCGTTCAGACCTAATCCGATTGGTTTATCATGTGTTAAAATAGAGAGTATAGAAGCAACAAAGAATTGCGGTACAGTTATTAATGTCTGCGGTGCTGATTTAATGGACGGAACCCCGATTTTTGATATAAAACCCTATTTACCCAATGTTGATTGCGTTGAAAATGCGTCAGGCGGTTTTTCCCGGGATGTGAAAGATTACAGATTACAAGTTACAATACCCGATGAAATCAAAAACAGATTTGATCCGGATCTCATTCATACTCTTATTGACATTCTGTCAAACGATCCCCGCCCCACTTATCACAATGACCCTGAAAGATTTTACGGTTTTCCCTATTGCGGATATGAAATTAAATTTAAGGTAAACGGTGAATCTCTGACAGTTACGGATATAATCAGATAAAAAATAAAGGCGATACCAATCAAATTGGTATCGCCTTTAGCTTTGTTTAATTATTTGAGACCGATCATTCTGAGGATGTTGTTGATAATATTCATAATATAGTTAAGGAAAGGAACTATACCGTAAATATTGCCCTCAAGAATATCTGTTGCTTCACCGCCGTTAGCTTCAGAAACAACATTAAGGAATGAGCCGATAACTGTTGAAGCGATGTCTGATGAGTATGAGAAGAGAAGTGCGTTAGCGTTAGCTTTGATAGCATACTCGCCTTCTGAACCATAGTCATTGAAACGAACAACTGCAAGAGCATAGTCGTTATCAGGGTCAATATAACCTGCCATATCGTTCATAAGACCGAATACAAGAACTTCATCATCTTCGTCAAAATAATTGATAAGAGCTTCATACTGGAAGTCAGTACGTGTTAATGAGTAGTCACCTGAAAGAAGGTGGTCATCTGTAGCAATAAGCTCAGGGTTAATTTCACCAGGGCACATGAAAATCTTAAGGTTTTCACCGATTTCCATATAACCTACTTCTGAAATTGTGTATACGTTATTGTCATCATCAGTAAGCATTACGTTGTTTGTAACTTTAAGGATAGCGAGAAGTCTGATGATAGGGCTGTCACTCTTAACAATAACTTCTTCAGTTTTAACATTAAGGATAGGTTCAACTTCTTCACCGAGACCCATAGATGCGATGTAATCACCGAGGATGATACCGTAACGCATTGAACGGTGCTCATAAGTGTTATCATAATATGGGTTTTTAGCATCTTCTTCATAGTATGCATCATAAATTGAGTTGATACCCATATCCATCTTAATCATTGAGCCGATAGCTGAGTTGATATAAATAAAGTTGCAATCAAAACCTTTATTTGCATAATCGTTTACAATCTGCTGCTCCATATAAGGAATAAGGTCAGCTGAAACTGTAGGAAGAATCTCTTCAGATGTGCTTACACCAACTTTTTCAGGGTGAACAGCAAAGTTAGCAATAACTGTTCTCGGAGCTGTTACGTTGAAAGGAACGAATGTAAGCTTGTAGATATCTTCAAGAATAACTGTTGTGTCATTACCCGGCTGGAAGAAGCTTTCTGATCTTTCATTACCTTCTGTATCTGTGAAAGTAATTGTATCGTCAGCTTTTGTCATATAGAGAGCGCCTTTTTCCATATCGCTGTAAGCAGCAATCATAGAATCAGCAATTGTTTCGTGAAGGAAATCAATGTAAGCTGCATCAGGGAACGGTGTTTCGATACCGCCGATAGCGTTGTTAATAAGTGTACCGTCAACAATCTGACCAACACCCTGCATAATACCGAGAGTATCAATTGCACTGTGAGTATGAGTAGCTGTAACGTTGATGCTTACGATATCATCAATACCGTTAGCTTCGCAATAATCGTTGACAAGGCCAACTACGATGTTTTTACTTGCATTTGTAAGACCGATAGCGTCAACACTTGCGATAAGAACCTTACCTCTTGAATCGTCAAGGCAGATTGTACGAACGCTTAACACGTCAGCAGCATATCTTTCTGCAAGGTCTTTTGCAAGAGCATCACGCTCTGCCTGTGAAAGACCGTACTCTGCAGCGTGAACATCAGCATAGTACTCAGCAAGGTCAGAAGGAAGCTGGTTAACGGTAGTACCTTCTTTAAGAGAAGTACCGATATCAGCAGCGCCGTATTTGTAATATGTACCTGTATATAAATCATCAGGAACGATATCACGTTTGTCATAACCGAGGCTGAAAACAGCATTGTCAGCAGCTTCGTCTACAAATTCATCATGACCGTTGTATTTTTCGAAAAGAGGATTTTCATATTCTGAAATATCTCCTGCTCCGTTTTCAGAAAGGTCAACTAAATCCAATGCAGTATTAAGGCCGAATGAAAGTGTTTTGTCAAGAGTGTTGCACAATGCAAGGAGAATGTTTTCAAGAACATTAGCACCTATGCTGATTGCTGCATCACTAACGCTTGCTGCATAAGCAACCATACTTGTCATTGAGCCAAGAATGACAGCTACGCAAAGAACGATTGATAAAAGTTTTTTGAATTTTTTCATCATTTGCAACTCCTTATACAAATTTACTCATACATTATATCAAAGAAAAAAGATTTTGTCCACTATTTATATAAAAAAATTGTGAAGATTATAGAATAAATGTTTAATTTTTACTGCAAAACAAACCACGCTGCTTGAACGCTGACACCACATAAGGCAGTTTTTCTTTAAAAAGTGAAATTACGGCACAATAATACGTTAAAACCCACCGATACGCGATAGCGTAATCGGTGGGTTTTGCCTTTTCTTGCACACGCAATTTCGCATTTTAAAGTGCT
>JBGVPE010000047.1:0-4892 GCA_045126895.1 Acutalibacteraceae bacterium
CCATACGAAAGAATTGATAAGGCAAGAGAGTTTTTATGTGCTTGGTGCAGTTTACCTTATGAAGCAGTAACAAACAAGGCATTGAAGTTTCACACTTCTTTTCCTGAACTTTACAGCGATTTTCCCGAAATCGTTGATGAACACGGCGCCGGATGGTATTACAGATACTTGCATTCTCTTTCAGATTACATCAGGAAGAACAAAGAGGATGTTACAAAGAAGCTTCATTGCTTTGCCGAAAAGAAGACCTTAAAAGCTATTGAAAGCACTTGGGCTAACAAGCTGATACAGTATCAGTATTCGATATACAACAACCGTTCTTCTGCTGATTTTCCATTACTTTTTGACACAGCTATTGCATATGCTCTTGTTCTCGGTCCACTTCGTACTGAAGCGGTTGTACTGCCCGATGAAACACTACGAAAAATCAAGGCTTACAACGTAAATGCGAAAACTGAAAGGCTTATGATTACTCTTGCCGAATATTATATTGCAAACAAAGAACCTGACTGTGATTGGGTTATTATGCCAAGGACTAACATCTCTGCTTATCTCGGCTCGGCGACTTATATGGAAAGCTATGAAGGCAAAATTCCTGATGGGTTTATGGATAAAAAGCCTGAAATGGGCGGTGTGTCTGCGGTGAAAATTAATATATAACAAAAAACCTCCTTGAATCGGTGTGAGCCGAAGCAAGGAGGTTTCATTGATTTCAATTATTTATAGTTTTGATAAAACCTTGTGATAACAGTCGTATCTTTTCCCACTTCACTATCAAGAGCAACCTTTAACACATATTAATTTTTTTGATTTAAAGTGTTGACTTTTGGTTTTCAGAGGAATATAATTGTAAAAAATTAAGTTTTGAAGGTATTAGATATGAACTTAGCTCTTTCAAGTGCAAGTAAATATTTCTTTAACTTTAGCGTAGCTTTTTATTTTGGCTATGCTTATTTTGCGTTGGGAAAATTACTTGTGAGAGCACCGATAAGTTTTTAGAAATTACTTGTATTCATAATTAAAAGTATTTTTAAAGCCTCACTTGTAACAAAAGCAAGTGAGGCTTTTTCTATTTTGAAAGGATGGTCCTGATATGTCAAATAAGTTAGATGAAGCAAGAAAAATTATTAACAGAGTAGATTCTCAGATGGCTGAATTATTTACAGAGAGAATGAGAGCTGCCGAGATGGTTTTTGAATATAAAAAGGATTTCGGACTTCCAATTTCAGACCCGAAAAGAGAAGAAGCGGTTATTGAAAATAATTCAGCTTTGATAAAAGACTCTGTAATCAAAGGCTATTATATTGATTATGTTAAAAATCTTATGGCAATCTCCCGGGCATATCAGTACCGCATGCAGAATGGATTGAAAGTTGCTTATAGCGGAGTTGAAGGAGCTTTTGCTCATATAGCTGCAGGAAGAATCTTTCCCGACAGCAACAGAATTTCATTCAGAGATTTCAAATCCGCATATGATTCAGTTTCAAAAGGTGAAGCTGATGTAGCGGTACTTCCTATTGAAAACAGCTATGCAGGTGAAGTCGGACAGACAATTGACCTTATCTTTTCAGGCAGTCTTTTCATAAACGGAATATATGAGCTTGAAATTCATCAGAATCTTCTTGGTATTGAGGGTTCGACTGTTGATGATATTAAGAAAGTAACAAGTCATCCGCAGGCTCTCGGTCAATGTCATGACTATATCAAGTTTCGTGGTTTTGATGTTGAAGAAGCAAACAACACCGCAATCGCTGCAAAAACTGTTGCGGAAATGAATGATAAATCTCTTGGTGCTATTGCAAGCGTAGAAACTGCTCAGATTTACGGACTTAAAGTTCTTGAAGCAAATATCAATAAAAGCGGTGAAAACACAACCCGCTTTGCAGTCCTTTCAAAAGTCAGAGCAGAGTCACCGTCACTTACAAGCTCCGTTCTGATGTTTACAGTTAAAAATGAAGCCGGTTCTCTTGCAAATGCGATAAGCATTATCGGAAAATACGGCTACAATATGACTGCTCTGAGAAGCAGACCTCTGAGAAAACATTCGTGGCAGTATTATTTCTATATTGAAATCGACGGCACAACAGACACCGAAGACGGTAAGAAAATGATAGCGGAATTAAATAATGTGTGCGACAAACTGAAGATTGCAGGAACTTTCGCACCTCACAGCGAGATATAGGAGCATATTTATGAATATACATCTGGATTTAAAAGATAACAGCTACGATATTATTGTCGAAAGAGGAATTCTTGAAAAAGCAGGAGAACACATCAATCTGAACAGACGAGTTCTTGTTGTAACAGATTCGGGTGTCCCCGCAATTTATGCACAGACACTTGCCAAACATTGTAAATCTCCCATTATCTGCACAGTTGAGTCGGGCGAAGCATCAAAAAGCATTGAAACATTCACAAAGCTTCTTCGCATAATGCTTGATAATGACTTTTCAAGAAAAGACTGTGTTGTTGCAGTCGGCGGCGGAGTTGTGGGCGACCTTTCGGGATATGTTGCATCGGCATATATGAGAGGTGTTGATTTCTATAATATCCCCACAACACTTCTTTCGCAGATAGATTCATCCATCGGCGGAAAAACAGCAATAAATTTCGGTGGAATAAAAAATATTATCGGCGCTTTTTATCAGCCGAAGAAAGTTCTCATTGACCCTGAACTTCTGAAAACTCTTCCTGAAAGACAGATTTCAAACGGTCTTGCGGAAGCTGTAAAAATGGCACTCACTTCTGATAAAGAACTTTTCGAGATATTTGAAAACAAGGTTATAAAAGATAATATCGACGAAATTATTATCCGTTCACTTAATATCAAAAAATCTGTTGTTGAGCAGGATGAAAAAGAATCCGGCATCAGAAAAATACTGAATTTCGGACACACAATCGGTCACGGTATAGAAAGCAGCATAAACATGGAAGAGCTTTTTCACGGAGAGTGCGTTGCCCTCGGACTCATCCCGATGTGTGATGAAAAAATAAGACCGAGAGTTGTGAATGTTCTGAAAAAATGCAACCTGTATAATCTTATAGATTTTGATTGGGATAAAATCAGTGAAGTTATGTTTCACGATAAAAAAGCAGACGGTGATACGGTTGCCGTAACAACGGTCAATGAAATCGGAAAATATGAAATAAAAACTCTGAACTGCAGTCAGGTTATTGATATGGCAAAAAGCTGTCTGGGAGGGTGAAATAAATGAAAAATACATTCGGAAACAGTGTTGCTATCACCTTGATTGGTGAAAGTCACGGTGAATATATAGGTGCTGTTCTTGACGGACTTGCACCGGGAATAGAAATTGACAGAGAATATATAGAGCATATGCTCACTCTCAGACGGCCTGACGGAAAGATTTCCACACCGAGAAAAGAAAAAGACAAATTCAGAATTGTCAGCGGTGTTATAAACGGCAAGACAACGGGAACTCCCTTAACCATTCTTATACCAAATGAAAATGTGAAAAGTTCAGATTATTCGGAACTTAAAACCGTTGCCCGTCCTTCTCACGCTGATTATGCAGCACAGTGTAAATATCACGGCTTTCAGGATTCAAGAGGCGGCGGACATTTCAGCGGAAGAATAACTGCAGCACTCGTTGCCGCAGGAGCAATATGCAAATCAGCCTTAGAGCAAAAAGGCATCTTTATCGGTACTCATGTAAAAAGCTGCGGCGGAGTTTCTGACAGAGATTTCAATGATTATATTTCTGATATTCAGGCATTAAATGAAAAAACCTTTGCCGTGCTTGATGAAGCCGCAGAAGAACCTATGAAGAATAAAATTCTTGAAGCGGCAGAAGACGGCGACAGTGTTGGCGGGATTCTTGAAACAGCAATAATCGGTATTCCCGAAGGTGTGGGTGAACCGTGGTTTGATTCAGCTGAAAGCCTTATTTCACATATGATGTTTTCAATCCCGGCAGTAAAGGGAATTGAATTCGGTGCAGGTTTCTGCTTTGCTAATATGAAAGGGAGCACAGCAAATGACCCGTTGAAAGTTGAAAACGAAAAAATCGTTACCACAACAAACAATAACAGCGGTATAAACGGCGGTATCACAAACGGGATGCCGATAGTTTTCAGAACTGTAATCAAGCCTACCCCCACAATATTCAAGCCACAGAACACAGTAGATTTTCAGAATATGACAGAGACTATTCTTGAAGCAAAAGGCAGACACGACCCTGCTATTGTTCACAGAGCAAGAGTTGTTCAGGATGCGGCAACAGCTATCGTACTTTGCGATATGCTCTCATTGAGATTCGGTACGAATTGGCTTAAAGGAAGTGAATAAAATATGGCAAAATACGGATGTATAGGCAAAATACTGACTCACAGCTTTTCAAAAGAGATTCATTCGAAACTCGCTGATTATGAGTATGAACTCATCGAGCTGAATGAAGATGAGATTGAAGATTTCTTCAAAAGCAAGGATTTCAATGCCATAAATGTCACTATCCCATATAAACAGACGGTTATACCTTATCTTGATTCATTGAGCGATGTGGCAAGACGTATAGGCGCTGTCAATACCATTGTAAACAGAAACGGCAAACTTTACGGTTACAACACCGATTATTATGGGATGAAAGCTCTTATAAAAAAAATCGGTATTGACCTTAATGGCAAAAAAGTTCTGATACTCGGAACAGGCGGTACAAGCAAAACTGCCCGTATTTTAACAGAAGATATGGGTGCGTCTGAGATAATTACCGTAAGCAGAAGCAAAACAGAAAACTATATAACCTATGAAGAAGCCGTAAATGAGCATTCCGATGTAAATGTGATTATTAACACAACACCGTCAGGTATGTATCCTGACTGCGAAGGTATTCCTATTGATATTTCAAGTTTCAATGAACTTGAGGGTGTGATGG
>JBGVPE010000048.1:0-36197 GCA_045126895.1 Acutalibacteraceae bacterium
ATATATGTTTAATTGTATTTTCAATAAGGTCAGATATTAAAACTTCATTATGACCGATGATTGATGTTGACAATTTGTTGTTGAGTGGAGCGTACCAATAACTTTCAATAGCGTCAATACCAAAAGTCATTCCTAAAACAGAACCGACGGTTGCTGCGTTGCAGTCGGTATCAAAGCCTGTCTGAACAGCCATGCAAATACTTTTACCGTAGTTACCTTCACCGTAAAGAAGTGAAGCTGCAACTATTTTTGCATTTGATAGTGTGTGGCACCAGCCGTGGTCTGTATATTCATCGTATTTTTTGTGGATTTTATTGAAAACAGTTTCGTGGTTAACTCCGGCTTCATAGTCTGCAATCACATCATAAATTTCTTCATAAAGACGGCTGTTTTTCGGTATCTGACCAAGACCTCCTTTGATTATTTCTGTTATGTTATCACTTACAGCGCAGCATGCCAACATAGCAGATACAAACATTTCACCGTAAATTCCATTTTTTATATGAGAAACTGTGGCATCTCTCCATGCCATATGAGCTGCTTTTTCAGCATCTCCCGGATTGATGTAACCATAATAATCACCGCGAATCTGCGCTCCTATCCATTCGCGGAAAGGGTTTTTGTATTTCGCTGAGTTTGGCGGAGTATAGCCCATAATCAGATTTTTGAAAGCTACACGCTCAGCTGTAAAGTAGTTGTATACAGGTTGAGTTGATAACCACATATCCGCAACATCATCAGATGTGAAATCTTTGCCGTACTTATCAATTAAAAGCTGAGACATAACGGTATAATTTGTATCGTCATCAACCGGTGCACCGTCTGTATTGTCGATATAGGTTTTATTTATAAAACGGAAGTTGTATTTGCTTTCAATTTCATCGGTTATTTCAGAATTCAGAATATAACGAGTCATGGGATAATTGTTAATATCTTTTAAGAAGGGGATAAGCTCGTCGGTTCTGCTGCATTCAACAGGCTTACCTAAAAGGCAACCGCAGATTCTTCCGTACCATGCGCCTTCAATTTTCTTTTTCATCGTTTCATTGTCAGGTAACTTTCCTTTAATAGTAAATCCGTCACGAAGTGCATGAATGCCGTCTATATCGTCAGGCTCGTTATATTTATATCCGTCACGGATTTTTGAATTTATTACAATATTAAATAAAACATCAGACATATCTTCTTTGTTTTTACCGTCAGGCATTTCAGCAACGGCATAAAAAAGATTGCGATATCTTTCAAGGTCAAGACCTTCTTCTGTTGCCTGTTGATATTCTAATTTTAACTTTTTACAGTATGCGCGCCATTCCATAGCGTCAACATAATCAGGAGCAATACTGTTTGTCATAATATCAGATCCTTTCTCTACCTGATATTATTTTACAAAAAAATGATTTAATATGCAACAATAAAAAGCGTACTGCAAACATTTTTGTCTGCAATACGCTTTTGATTATTTAATCATGCTTTCGCCTGTCATTTCTTTTGGCTGAGGAAGGCCGAGAATTGTAAGCATTGTTGGTGCAATGTCAGCAAGTCTGCCTGTTTCTTTAAGTTCGCAGTCATAACCTACTACACAGAAAGGAACTGGATTTGTTGAATGAGGGGTGAAAGGATTGCCGTCTTCACCAATCATCTTATCTGCATTACCGTGATCGGCAGTGATGATAACAGCACCGTCCATTGAAAGTGCAGCGTCAACAACTTTGCCGACACATTCGTCAACAGCTTCAACAGCGCTGACTGCAGCTTCCCATATACCTGTATGGCCAACCATATCACAGTTAGCAAAGTTAAGGATAACTGCATCGTATTTGCCTGATTTGATCTGCTCAACAACTGCATCGCAAACAGGGTATGCGCTCATTTCAGGCTGAAGGTCAAAAGTAGGAACATCAGGTGACTGAATAAGAATTCTGTCTTCACCTTCAAATGTTTTTTCTTCACCGCCGTTAAAGAAGAAAGTAACATGAGCATATTTCTGAGTTTCTGCAATACGAAGCTGAGTCATATTCTGACTTGCAAGGTATTCACCCATTGTCATTGTCAATTCTTCAGGAGGGAACGCAACAGATACATTAGGCATTGTTTCGTCATACTGAGTCATACATACGAAGTTAAGAGGGAAGAAGCCGTTCTTTCTTTCAAAACCGTCAAAAGCTTCGTCAACAAATGTGCGGGTAATCTGACGGGCTCTGTCAGGGCGGAAGTTGAAGAAAACAACACTGTCATTTGCTTTGATAGTGCCTTCTTTGTTAACAACTGTAGGAATGATGAATTCATCAGTTACGCCGTTTGCATAAGAATCTTCCATAGCTTTAACAGCATCAGATTCCATAACACCTTCACCATAAACCATAGCTGAATAAGCTTTTTCAACTCTGTCCCATGCGAAGTCACGGTCCATAGCATAGTAACGGCCTGAAATAGTAGCAATTGAGCCTACACCAAGCTCTTTTGCTTTATCTTCAACGTCTTTGACGAAGCCTGCACCTGATGTAACAGATACATCACGACCGTCCATAATACAATGAACATAAACTTTTTCAAGACCTGCTTTTTTAGCCATTTCCATAAGGCCGAAGAGATGCTCAATGTGTGAATGAACACCACCGTCTGAAAGAAGACCCATAAAGTGAAGTGCAGAGTCATTTTTCTTGCAGTTTTCAATAGCTTCCTTCAAAGCGCTGATTTCGAAGAAATCACCGTCCTGAATAGATTTAGAGATTTTAACAAGCATCTGATAAACAACTCGTCCTGCACCGATATTTGTATGACCAACTTCACTATTGCCCATCTGGCCGTCAGGAAGACCTACATCAAGACCTGAAGCACCGATTGTTGTGAATGGATTTTCTTTGAAAATTTTTGAAAGGTTAGGAGTGTTTGCGGCTTCAATAGCGTTACCGTTAGCGCCCGGGTTTATGCCGAAACCATCCATAATACATAAAACAACTGGTTTTTTCATAAATATACCACCTAATTTTACAGACCCACCGTAACCGGTGAGTCTGCTTACTTTTAATTATTATTTAGAAGCTGCTTTTACGATAGCTGCAAAATCAGGAGCTTTAAGAGAAGCACCACCGATAAGACCGCCGTCAACATCAGGCTGAGCAAGAAGCTCGTCAGCGTTAGCTGCATTCATTGAACCGCCGTACTGAATAACTGCTTTGTCAGCTGTTTCAGCGTCATAAAGTTCACCGATAAGTTCACGGATAGCTTTGTTGACTTCGTTTGCCTGCTCAGCAGTTGCAGTTTTACCTGTACCGATAGCCCATACAGGCTCATAAGCGATGATAACGCTGTTGATCATTTCTTCTTTAGAAACGCCTGCAAGAGCAATCTTTGTCTGTGAGCGTACAACTTCCATTGTAACGCCCTGTTCTCTCTGCTCAAGGTATTCACCAACGCAAAGGATAACTTTAAGGCCGTTGTTAAGACCTGCACGTGTACGGTCGCGTACAGTAACATCTGTATCACCGAAATATGTGCGTCTTTCACTGTGGCCGGTGATTACATATTCAACGCCGCAAGCTTTAAGCATTTCAGCAGAAACCTCACCTGTGAATGCACCGCTTGCTGCCCAGTGGCAGTTTTCAGCGCCTACTTTAATGTTTGAGCCTTTTGCTGCTTCAATAGCTGCGAAAAGGTCGATGTAAGGTACACATACAACTACATCGCAATCAGCGTCTGCAACAAGAGGTTTGATTTCTTCAATAAGAGCAGTTGTTTCTGCAGGAGTTTTGTTCATTTTCCAGTTACCTGCGATAACTGCTTTGCGAAGCTGTTTGTTCATAATTTATAAGTCCTTTCAGATAGAATCTATTTGATTATTTATCGTTGAGAGCTGCGATACCCGGAAGCTCTTTGCCTTCAAGGAATTCAAGTGAAGCGCCGCCGCCTGTTGAGATGTGAGACATCTTATCAGCAAAGCCAAGCTTCTGAACTGCAGCAGCTGAGTCACCGCCGCCGATGATTGAGATAGCACCTGATTCAGCAACAGCAGTAGCAACTGCGATTGTACCTGAAGCAAAGTTTTCCCACTCTGATACGCCCATAGGTCCGTTCCAGATTACTGTGCCGCTGCCTTTAACAGCTTCTGCGAAGAGAGCCTGTGTTTTAGGACCGATGTCAAGACCCATCCAGCCTTCAGGGATAGAGTCGCTGTTGATAACCATAGCTTCTGTGTCAGGAGCGTATTCTTTACCAACTTTATTGTCAACAGGGATAAGGAATTTAACGCCTTTAGCTTTAGCTGTTTCCATCATCATTTTTGCATCTTCAACTCTGTCAGCCTCAAGAAGAGATGTGCCGATTTCGTAGCCGAGTGCTTTCATGAATGTGTAAGCCATACCGCCGCCGATGATGATAGTGTCGCATTTGTCAAGAAGGTTTGTGATAACACCGATTTTGTCAGAAACTTTAGCACCGCCGAGGATTGCAACAAGAGGTCTCTTAGGATTTGCAAGAGCACCGCCGATGAACTCGATTTCTTTCTGAATAAGGTAACCGCAAGCAGCAGGAAGATAATCTGCAACACCTGTTGTTGAGCTGTGAGCTCTGTGAGCTGAACCGAAAGCATCGTTTACATAAAGCTCTGCAAGGTCAGCAAGTTTCTTTGAGAATTCAGGATCGTTCTTTGTTTCTTCTTTGTGGAAACGAACGTTTTCGATGAGCATAACATCACCGTCGTTAAGAGAAGCAGCAAGTGCCTGTGCGCTTTCACCAACAACGTCTGTTGCCATTTTAACTTCTTTACCGAGGAGCTCAGCAAGACGTGCTGCAACAGGAGCAAGAGAAAATTCAGGTTTGAATTCACCCTTAGGACGACCGAGATGTGAGCAGAGGATAACCTTTGCACCATTGTCGATAAGGTATTTGATTGTTGGAAGAGAAGCTACGATTCTCTTATCGCTTGTGATAACGCCGTTTTCCATTTTTACGTTGAAATCGCAACGAACAAGAACTCTCTTGCCGGCAACTTCGAGATCTTCAACTGTTTTTTTGTTAAGTGCGTTCATTTATATTTCGTCCTTTCAAAAAAATATTACTCAAAATTTTGCATTATAATATTATAACAAAACCGAAAGATTTTCAAGAATATTTTATCATATTTTTATTATTTTATCAGTATTGCCATAAAAAAGCATAAAATTGACAAAAAATTAACGATTTTAATCAAAAATAAAGCAAGAGAACCGAGATTCCCTTGCTTTTGATTTATACACCGAAGTATTTTATTGCATTGTTGTATGCAATATCCTGCATAATCGAGCCGAGAAGTTCCATATCATCTGCAGGGTAAAGACCGCCTTCAACCATATCGCCCACCATACCGCAAAGAATACGGCGGAAATATTCGTGACGGGGGTAGGAGAGGAATGAGCGTGAATCTGTAATCATACCCACAAATTTACCCAGAATACCAAGATTGCCCAGAGCCTTCATCTGCTCACGCATACCGTCAAGGTTATCGTTGAACCACCAGGCAGAGCCGAACTGAATTTTTGATGCAGCCTCATCTGTCTGGAAATTACCAAGCATAGAGCCGAGAACATAATTGTCTTTCGGGTTAAGGGTAAAAAGAATCGTTTTAGGCAAGCAGCCTTCAGCGTCAAGACTGTCAAGCATTCTTGAAAGTCCGTGCGCAATTTCTTTGTCATCAATTGAGTCAAAGCCTGTGTCAGGACCGATTTTGTTGAACATACGTGCATTGTTGTTACGCATAGCACCGATGTGAATCTCACAACCCCAACCGCGCTTTGCATATTCTTTTGCAAAAAATCTGAAAAGCTCTGTGCGCCATTTATCATTTTCTTCAACTGTAACTTCTTCACCGTTGGCACCTTTTTTGAAGATAGCTTCAAGCTCATCATCTGTTGCAGGTGCATAAGGCACATAAGAGAATGCGTGGTCACTTGCACGGCAGCCCATTTTTTCAAACAATTCTATTCTTGTTAAAAGAACAGCCTTTAATTCTTCATAAGAGCTGATTTTTGTGCCGCTGACATCTTCGAGGCTCTTAAGCCACGGCACAAAAGTAGGCAGGTCAATATAAAGTGCTTTGTCAGGTCTGAAAGCAGGTAAAACCTTGCATTTAAAAGATTTATCATCAGCTAAAAGTTTGTGATATTCAAGTGTGTCGGCAGAGTCATCTGTTGTGCATAAATGAGAAACATTTGAGTTGACAATCAATTCTCTCGGTGTGAAACCGCCGGATGCAATTTTATCGTTAGCCTGTTGCCAGATTCTGTCAGCAGATTTTTCACTTAACGGCTCATAAATATCAAAGTATCTCTGTAATTCAAGGTGAGTCCAATGGTAAAGGGGATTGCCGATACAATAAGGCATAACGGTTGCCCATGCCTTGAATTTTTCATAACCTGAAGAATCACCTGTGATATATTTTTCGTTAATGCCGAAGCCTCTCATTGCGCGCCATTTGTAATGGTCGCCTGCAAGCCAGAGAAATGCAATATCTTCAGGCTGCTTGTTTTCATAAATCTCTTTTGGTGAAAGATGACAGTGCCAGTCAAAAATAGGCATTTTGTCAGCATAATCATGAAAGAGTGTTTTCGCAGCGTCATTATTAAGTAAAAAATCTTTATCCATAAATTTTTTCATAAAAAATTCTCCTTATCAAAGCAGCCAGCCGTTAGGTCTGCTGCCTTTCTGACGGACAGTTGCAACCGGCTCTGTTTGTTCAATTTCATTATCAACTTTATTATCAACGGCAACTTTTTCCGTTGTAACAGCAGAAAGGCCTGTTAATTCAGCGAGTAGAGAAACAGCTGCCTCAGCACCTTCAGGGTTTATTGAATAGTAGGTTGCGGTGCTGGCTTTTCTGCTTTTGATAATGCCTGAAACACACATCAGCTTTATGTGATGCGAAAGGGTAGACTGACCGATACTCACAGCTTCAAGAAGCTCATTGACACATTTTTCACCGTCAAGAAGCAATTCAAGAATTTTAAGTCTGTTTTCGTCCCCCAGAGCTTTGAATATATTTGCGTTGTCGGTATAATTTTTACTCATAAAATCACCGTCCGTTATTATATAAAACAAGTATAACATTCTATTCAGAAAGTGTCAAGAAAAAATCTTTTATCTTCTCTGCGTCATTATATCCTTTTTTATAGAATATATCTAATTTCTCTTTATCTTTTGTAAGGGTGCTTAATCCGCAAAGGTCATCGGGTGCAATTATCAGGCATTTGCCCTCTTTTTCCAATTGCTTTGCTTTTTCAACACAGTTGTTATAAACTGCATATCTTGCGGTAAGCTTTTCTGCAATGGCAGGGTACTTCTTTCTTAACAGCTTCGCTGCGTTGTCATCTTTACCTGCAACTCTTGGTGTATCTGCAGGTCTTGTTAAAACAAGGACAATTTTATCGCACCCGTCAGCAAGGGCTTTATCAATGGGGACAGGGTCTGCAATTCCTCCGTCATAGCAGGGGACACCGTTTATTTCGTAAGACTTACATACAACAGGCAAAGAAGATGACGCTTTGAGAATTCTGTAATCATCAATAATAAAATCGTCTTTGGTGAAATATATAGGATCACCGTTTTGCGCATTTGTTGTAACAACGGTAAGCTTGCCGTCATTTTTGAGGACAGCATTAAAATCAAGAGGGTCTTCACCGCCGGTGTTTGTCATTGTACCGTAAACATAGTCAAGGTCTATATACTGACCGACTTTCAGGAAATTACCGAGACTCATATACTCTTTTCTCGAAGAGTAATCGTGATAGAAACGGTATGTTCTGCCTTTCTGACCGGCAAGGTATGTTATTGCGTTTGCACTGCCTGCAGAAACACCTATACAGTAATCAAACTTAATATTATCATCGATACATCTGTCAAAAACTCCGGCACCGTATATGCCTCTGAGCCCTCCGCCCACATCTATTATTCCGATCAAAAAAATCTCTCCTTATTTCAAAAGCATCATCAGTCCTGCAATTTCTTCAATTTCATTGTTTACTGTGATGATATAGTCCAGCGTTTCTTTATCTCTTATAAGATATCGTGCAGCTTTTCTTAAATTTCTCATAAATTTAAGGTCAGGTTTCATATCTTTGCTGATTACAGGGCAAGAGTTATATCCTCGTAAGTCTTTAATTACTTTTACTTTACCGTCTTCTTCAATCTTGGGATAAAACGGGTAAATTCTGCATGCGAGCGGACGGTCTTTTCTGTTACAGGTACCGTTACACACTACCATAGGATAGCCGTTATTGCCGTCAGTGTCTTTGAGTGTAAAATCAGGATGGTTTTTATAAAAATTTTCTTCAGAGGGGAATAGCCACATACCTGTATTCTGATCGCCTTTACAGCATTTGCCGCCGCATAACTTGCCGCAATCATAATGGCCCAAGGGTGTTGACCGTTCCAATAAATCACGGGCTTTTTTAGTAGTATCTTTCATTTTTTCACCTGTTATATATTCTTTAATCTTTCAAATTCCGCATCTGTTATTTCTATAACCTTGCCGTGCTTGAAGCCGTACGGGAAAGAAAACTCATCGTCTGCTCTTTTAAAATCAGCGTTACCCGGTTCAGACGATACAAAAGGAACATAACCCATTTTACTTTTTTCACAGCCGAAGAAATCAAGCATCATACACCATCTGCCGTCAGGTAAAGTATAAGTTGTCGGTCCTTCATAAGAACCCGGATTACGGATTTCTTTATCCATATATTCTTCAAATGCTTTATCGTGTTCAAATGGGCCGTAAAGACTTTTACTTGTAGCATGCATATTCATAGGCGGATTTGATGAGTTCTTGTAAAAGAGATGGTATGTATCACCGACTTTTGTTATGTGAGAATCAAGAATTTCGTTATCCTTTGTAAAATAAAGCTTCGGTTCACTGAAGGTTTCAAAATCTTTTGTGGTGCAACAGTAAATGGACATATGCTTATAATCTGTTTCCTTAACTGTTGAGCCCCAATGGATAAGATATTCCTCATTATCTTCATCAAAAAATATTTCAGGCGCCCAGAGGCAACCAAAATCATCTCTGCCGAAATACAGCAGTTTTTGCTCAGAAAAATTGACAAGATCATCAGTCTGCCACATACAAAGATTTTTACTTCCTTGGCTGTTCATCTTTTTCCAATCAACATTATAATTTTCATCCATGTGATAAACAATGCAAAGGTCAGTGGTTATAATGACAAATCTGCCTGTATGCATTCTGATAATTTCAATATCACGGCATCCTCTTTGACCTAATGTGCTTGTAAGAACAGGGTTGCCGTTATTGACCTGCTCCCAATTGAAACCGTCTTTGCTTATACCGAAATAAACCTGTTCACCGTCAGGCGTAATTTTTTCTTTAAAATGAACAAAAAGATATGGCATAATATCACCTCAATACCGGAATAAGTACATTATAAATGTAAAATTAATTTTCTGCAAGTAAAATATAGTTATAGTATTGAGCAATAATATATAGCTTCAAGGTTGACTTTTATCTATCAGAAAGGTATAATTTATTAAAGCTTTTCAGGAGGTAGTTTATGAGTATACCTAAAGTGATTCATTATTGTTGGTTTGGCGGAAATGAGTTTTCTCAGTTGGAGAAAGACTGTATTGCAAGTTGGAGAAAGTTTTGCCCTGACTACGAAATTATTGAATGGAATGAAAGTAATGTTGATTTAAGCAAATGTAAATTTGCTCAGGATGCATATGAAGATAAAAAATGGGCATTTGTTTCCGATTATGTCAGAACTTTAGTGGTATATGAGCATGGTGGAATTTATTTAGATACAGATGTAAAGTTAATAAAAAGTCTTGATCCGCTGTTAGAGTGTACTGCGTTTGGTGGCTTTGAGGATGAGTGGACTGTAAATACAGGTGTGGGCTTTGGTGCAGAAAAAAATGATCCGATAGTAAAGGAATTTATGGATTACTATAACAATACTACATATTATGACGAAAACGGAGAGGTGTCTCCCGTGCTTGCTCCTACAGTATCAACTGAAGTTTTAGTTTCCCATGGATTACAATTATACAATAATGTGATTCAAAAAGTAGGAACTTTTACAATTTTCCCCATAGATTATTTTGCCCCACTTAACATAAGGATAAATAAGTTAAAAGTAACTGATAATACATATTCAATTCATTTATATAGTGCTTCTTGGTATACAGAGGAACAGAGAAAACAAAGAAGAATTGATACTCGTAGAAGAAAAATAGAAAGAATACCGGGTGGCAAACAATTATATCGTATTTGGGAAATTATCAGGTGCTTTTTATTTGAAGGTGGGTTCAAGTCGATTTTGAAGTCTAAATTCAAATTGAAATAATCTGTTGACTTTTTTGTGCGTTGATGATAAAATTAGCTAAATCGTTGATACAGAAGGCAACGCTTATAACGTGAATCAGAGATATCCTGCCGTGGCTGAAAGCAGGGTTTTCACCGTAGCTGTTGTTACCACTGTTGAGAGCCGCCGAAATAAGGTGTGCCGTAAAGCTGCGTTAAGGCTGTTGAGTGGCGGGTAACCGCAAACCGGGTGGAACCGTGGAGTAGATTATGCTTCATCCCAGTATATGGGGTGGAGCTTTATTTTTTTGGAGGTAAAATTATGATTAATGTAACATTAAAAGGCGGAGTTGTTAAAGAATATGCCGAAGGTACCACAGCTCTCGAAGTTGCAAAAAGCCTTGGTATGGGTCTTTACAAAGCTGCTTGTATCTGCAAAATCAATGACGTATACTGTGATTTGAGAACTCCTCTTACTGAGGATTGCTCACTTGAAATTCTTTCTTTTGAGGAGGACGAAGAGGCAAAGCGTTGCTTTCGCCACACTGCCTCACACGTTCTTGCGCAAGCTGTTAAAAGGCTGTTCCCGGAAGCGAAACTGGCCATTGGCCCTGCTATTGACGGCGGATTTTATTACGACTTTGATGTTGAAAAAGCTTTCACAACAGACGACCTTGACAAAATCGCAGCAGAAATGAAAAAAATCGTTAAAGAGGCACTTCCTCTTGAACGTTTTGAGCTTGAACCAGAAGAAGCAATCAAGCTTATGGAAGAAAGAAATGAACCTTATAAAGTTGAACTCATTAAAGAGCATGCCGGTAAGGGTGAAAAAATTTCATTCTTCCGTCAGGGTGAGTTTGAAGAGCTTTGTGCAGGTCCTCATATTCCTGATACAGGCAGAATCAAGGCATTTAAAATCACATCATGTACAGGTGCATACTGGCGCGGTGATTCAAACAATAAAATGCTTCAGAGAATTTATGCAACAGCTTTCACAAAGCAGAGCGTTATGGAAGAATATCTTGCTGCACTTGAAGAGGCTAAAAAACGCGACCATAACAAATTAGGCAGAGAGCTTGAGCTTTTCACAACTTGTGACTATATCGGTCAGGGTCTTCCTATTCTTCTTCCGAAAGGTGCAAGAATTATTCAGCTTCTTCAGCGTTTTGTTGAAGATACTGAGCAGAAGCACGGCTGGCAGATGACAAAAACACCTCTTATGGCAAAAAGTGATCTTTATAAAATCTCAGGCCATTGGGATCATTATAAAGACGGTATGTTTGTTATGGGTGATGAAGAAAAAGACGATGAAGTTTTTGCTCTTCGTCCTATGACCTGCCCGTTCCAGTATCAGGCTTATCTTAACAGAGCCCGTTCATACCGTGATCTTCCTATGAGATTAAGTGAAACATCAACACTTTTCCGTAATGAATCATCAGGCGAAATGCACGGACTTATCCGTGTGCGTCAGTTCACAATTTCTGAAGGTCATCTTATGTGCACACCTGAGCAGTTAGAAGGTGAATTCAAGCACTGCCTTGAAATTGCAATTTATATGCTCAAGACACTTGGCCTTTATGAGGATGTAAGCTACCGCTTCTCTCAGTGGGACCCTGATGATAAAGAGAAATATATCGGTACACCTGAGCAGTGGGATGAAGCACAGGGTATCATGAAAAACATTCTTGATAATCTTGAAATTCCGTATAAAGTAGGTATCGGTGAAGCTGCATTCTATGGCCCGAAACTTGACATTCAGATTAAGAATGTTTACGGTAAAGAAGATACTCTTATCACCATTCAGGTTGACCAGATGCTTGCTGAAAAATTCGGTATGGAATATGTTGCAAGTGACGGAACAAAGAAAAATCCTTATATTATTCACAGAACTTCAATCGGTTGCTACGAAAGAACACTTGCTTTGTTGATTGAAAAGTATGCAGGTGCTTTCCCTGTATGGCTTGCTCCTGTTCAGGTTAAGCTTCTTCCTATTGCAGACAGACATCATGATTATGCTTATGAAATTGCTGCAAAACTTGAAAAAGCAGGTATCCGCTGCGAAGTTGATACAAGAAGTGAAAAAACAGGCTATAAAATCCGCGAAGCTCAGCTTGAAAAAGTTCCTTATATGCTTCTTATGGGTGATAAGGATATTGAAGCAGGTTCTGTTTCAGTTCGTAAACGCGGTGAGGGTGATATTGGTGCAGTTTCAGTTGATGAATTTATCAATACAATTCTCAATGATGTTGAAACAAAAGTGATATGGTAATATGTTCAACACCGGGTTGATGCCCGGTGTTGACTTTTTAAATTAAGTATTATAAGATTAATTCGGTGATTATAATGAAAAAAAGTATTATAAAAAAAGCAATTGTTTCTGTTGTATGTTTAGGTCTTGTTGTTTTTATGGCATTTGCATCAGTTTCTCTTCGTTATTATCCTGATTATCGCGAAGGAAGAAATGCTGTCAGTGTTGATGCGGCTAAAAACAACGGTGTTACAGTAATGAGCTGTAACCTCAGATATTTCAATCTGTTTACAGACAAGGGTGAGAGAAACTGGTTTTACAGAGCAGGTCTTATAGTTGATGATATTGTCAGACAGGCTCCGGGCGTTATCGGCTTTCAGGAGGCTACACAGTGGCAGTATAATTATCTGAAAGATGTGCTTCAGGGTTACGATTCTGTTATTACATACCGCGATAAATTGATAAATTCAGAGGGTTGCCCTGTTTTTTATAATACATCGCTTTATACTCTTGTGGATAAAGGCTCTTTCTGGCTGTCAGAAACACCGGAGGTTATGAGTAAAGATTGGGGCTCTGCATGTTACCGAATCTGCAGCTATGTTATTCTGACTGATAAAGCAACAGATAAGGACTTTATTGTTTTTAATATTCATCTTGACCATGTAAGTGATGAGGCAAGAATCAAGGGCATCGGTGTTATCCTTGATAAAATTGCACAATTCGGTTCGTTGCCGTCTGTTATTATGGGTGATTTCAATGCAGCTGAAGGCTCAGAAACTTATACTAAGGTTACAGAGAATTTTATTGATGCTGCTTATGCTGCAACAAATTCTTCAGGCTTGGTATATACTTATCATAATTGGGGTAATCAGGAGCGTTTTGTAAGAATTGATTATTTTATGCTCTCTAAAACAGGCTTTGTTGTGAATCGTTATGAAGTGCTGTCTTCTATCCATGACGGTAAATATTCAAGCGACCATTGTCCTATAGTTTTGAATGTTACATTTGAATAAACAAAATGCGATGAGTATGTGTGATTGCTCATCGCTTGTTTTTTATATAAAGTATATATTTTTAACGATTTGAGAATATTACTTATTATATATTTACAAAAATCAGTTGACCTTGACACGAATTTATTATAAAATAAAATGATTAAATTTTTATGGAAGAGGTGATAGCAGCTGGACAGTATAAAATTAAGATTTCTTAAAAGAAGTATGTTCAACCTTGCAGCATTGGTTCTTTTTACAATTGCTATCGCTCTTGCCGTGATGCTTATATTATCAACAAACGCTCAGGTGCAGCTTTGGTGGCAGACCTATCAGGATTACCTCAATATAGTTCAGCAACGTGTTGAGAATATGGGCAGTGAAGGTTACCTGCTTTTTACACTGATGTTCCTGTTTGCTTTTAAATCATTTTTTCCTATTTACCCTATTTCAATTGTTTGTGCTGCAACGGGCGTTGTTTTTCCGTTTTATGTAGCGATACCGGTTAATATACTCGGTATGTCACTGCATTATACATTGAAATATGTATGGGGTAAGCGTATCGGACCCGGCGGTGTAAATGTGATTTTAAAGCGGAACGAAACCTTGCGTATCATTATGAAAAAAGACGGAACAGGGAATCCGTGGCTGCTGGTACTTTTCAGATTTATGCCTGTTTTCCCTACAAACCCCGTAAGTCAGCTTTACGGCTCAATGGGATTTAATTATTGGTTGTTCTTAGGGTTATCTCTTTTGGGCAATTCACCCTTTATTATATCTTACACCATTGTAGGCCGACATGCTTATAACCCGTTCTCAGTAGGATTCTTATTACCGCTTATTATTGTTTTTGCATTCTCAGCAATTGTTTGCTACCTTGCAGGCGTATTTTTTTACTACACAAAAAAGAGGAGAAAGAAAAATGTCAAACATCAAAACATTAAAAAATCAGATTCTTAACGGCGAGCTTGATGAAGCTTTGCTTAAAGTATATACACCGGACTCACTCAGCTTTCAGAAAGAAAGACACGCAAAAGTTTTTGATGCTTTTGCTGAGCTTTATGGTGAAGAAAGCGATGTTGCAATGTTCAGCGCACCGGGCAGAACAGAAGTTGGCGGCAATCACACTGACCACAATCACGGTAAGGTTTTAGCTGCAAGTATTAACCTTGACACTATTGCTCTTGCTGCTAAAAGGGATGACAGTGTTATCTGTGAAAAATCAGCAGGCCATTCTATGAATCAGGTTGATATTTCAGACCTTTCTGTTAATCCTGAAGAGTTCGGTAAATCTGCAGCTCTTATCCGCGGCATGTGTGCAGGCTTTAAAGAATACGGCTATGAAATCGGTGGCTTTAATGCAACAGGTGTAACTCAGGTTTTATCAGGCTCAGGCCTCTCATCATCTGCAGCTTTTGAGGTGCTTATCGGTTCAATTCTCAACGGTCTTTATAATGACGGTAAAGTTTCAGCTGTTGATATTGCTAAAATTGCTCAGTATGCTGAGAATAAATATTTTAACAAGCCAAGCGGTCTTATGGATCAGATGGCATCATCTGTGGGCGGCTTTATTTCAATTGATTTTAAAGATACAACAAACCCTGTTATCACAAAAATTGATTTTGATTTTAGCGCAACAGGCCATTCACTCTGCATTGTTGACACCAAGGGCAGCCATGCAGATTTAACTGATGAATATGCAGCCGTACGCGGTGAGATGGAGGCTGCTGCTGCCTGCTTCGGCAAAACAGTTCTTCGCGAAGTTGATGAAAAAGAGTTTTACGATAATATTACATTGGTACGCGAAAAGGCAAATGACAGGGCTGTTCTTCGCGCAACTCATTTCTATAACGAAAATCGCAGAGTTGAGGAGCTTAAAGCTGCACTTTCTTCAAATGATTTTGATGCTTTCAAAGCAGTAATCACCGAAAGCGGTCATTCATCATTTATGTTTAATCAGAATGTTTTTGCTACATGTCAGGCAGATGTTCAGCCTGTATCTGTGGCACTTTCGATTTGTGAAAGAGTTCTTAAGGGCAAAGGTGCATGGCGTGTTCACGGCGGCGGATTTGCAGGTACAATTCAGGCTTTTGTGCCGGATTGTGTACTTGATGAGTTCAAATCTGCTATGCAGGCTGTATTTGGCGATGATTCTTGTTATATTCTCAAAATCCGTAACTTCGGCGGAATCAAGCTTTATTAATACATATCAGACACCGCCAAAAAGGCGGTTGTTTGTTTTAGAGGGTTGATTATGATTAAAGAAACTTTATTTACACTTGCAAAGGCTTCTGATTTTTGCGGTAAGGAGCAATCTGTTGCAAGAGAAATGTTATCTGAATATATGCCTGTTACTACCGATAATCTTGGTAATGTTGTAGGGCAGAAAGACGGCACAGGCACCCATTTTTTGCTTGATGCTCACCTTGATACTATAGGTATGATTGTAACCTCTGTTGAAAAAAACGGATTTTTAAGAGTGGATAAATGCGGTGGTATTGATATCCGAACAATCGCTGCTCAGGATGTAACTGTACACGGCAAAGAAGATATTTACGGTGTTGTAACATCAATACCTCCTCACCTCACATCAGGTGATGATAAAACAGCATCCGGCTTTGATGAGCTGATGATTGATACCGGTATTGACGCAGACAGAATTTTTTCTCTCGTTTCACCGGGGGACAGAGTAACCCTCAGAACAAACTATAACGAAATGGCAAACGGTTTTGTTTCAGGTGCTTATTTTGACAACAAGGCAGGTGTGTGCGCAATTTTAAGATGCCTTGAAATATTAAAGCAGAATAACTGCAATAATAAAATTACGGTTTTATTTTCTTGTAACGAAGAGGTAGGCCTTATCGGTGCAAAAGCAGGGGGATTCAACTGTGATGCAGAGAAATGCATTTGTGTTGATGTCAGCTTTGCCAAAACATCACAAACACCTGCTTCAATAACAGCTGTTTCCGGCGAAGGCACTCTTGTTGGTGTTGCGCCTGTGCTCAGTTATGAGATGAGTATGGAACTCAAAGCTATTGCCGAGAATAAAAAAATTCCTTATCAGCTTGAAATAATGTCATCCTCAACAGGCACAAATTCAGATGCTTTAGCTGTTTCAAGGGGCGGTAAAAAGACAGCTCTTTTATCAATCCCTATAAAGAATATGCATACGGGCATTGAGATGCTCAACCCTTGCGATATCGAATCAACTGCCCGTCTTATGGCAGAGTATATCCTTTCTTCAGGAGGTGCCGATAATGATTGATTTAATTAAAAATCTTTGTGAGCTTGACGGCATCTCAGGCAGAGAAAAGGCTGTAAGGGATTATATAATCAGCTGTATCAAAGATTATGCTGACGAAATAACGGTTGACCCTTTGGGCAATCTTATAGTGTTTAAAAAGGGTAGGTACAGAGCAACTAAAAAGGTGCTTCTTGATGCTCATGTCGATGAGGTCGGATTTATTATAACCTGTATAAATTCTGACGGTACTCTCAGCTTTGACTGTGTAGGAGGTATAAGAACCTCCGTCTTGTTAGGCAGAGCAGTAACTGTGGGTGATAATAAAATAAACGGTGTTATCGGTGTAACACCTGTTCACCTTCTGGCGGCCGATAAAAAAGCTGAGTTGCCGAAGGTCAGCACTCTTTGTATTGATATTGGGGCAACATCAAAAGAAGATGCACAAAAGCTGGTTTCAATAGGTGATATGGCTTGCTTTAAGTCAGAGTTTGTTGAATTCGGTGACGGATATATCAAAGCAAAAGCTCTTGATGACAGAGTAGGATGTGCAATTCTTATAGATATGATAAAATCAGATCTGCCTTATGATTTATATTTTAACTTCTCAGCAGGGGAAGAGGTTGGCGCAGGTATGGCAGGTACTGCTGTTTATACAGTGAAACCTGATTATGCTATAGTTGTTGAAACAACAACAGCTGCTGACCTTGCAGGTGTGGCTGAAAATAAAACTGTCTGTAAATTGGGTGATGGTGGGGTTGTTTCTTTTATGGATAAAAGAACCCTCTATGATAAAACTCTTTTTGACAGAGCTTTTGAAATCGCAAAAGAAAAAAATATAAAATTACAGACAAAAACTATGGTGGCAGGCGGCAACAATGCAGGTGTTATCCATACAGCTGCAGGCGGTGTTAAAACCGTGGCAGTTTCTGTTCCTTGCCGTTATCTTCATTCACCGTCTTGCGTTATAAAAGCAGATGATGTATATGAAACTGAAAAAATAATCTGCGCCTTAGCGGAGGATTTTGCCAATGATTAAGTTTATTGATTCGGATAAATACAGTTTGGATAAAATCTGCTCATCTGATGTTTTCGGAACAAGGATTTATGCATATTTCAAAACTTACGGTATGGAATTTGATTTTATAAGATTCTGGGTTCAGATTGATGACAATGATAATTATACAGCTGCAATCAGCCTTATTGACGGCAGTATGACATTGACTTGTAACGATGCTGCAGATTTTGAAGAATTAGCAATTTTTATCAGGATGATAGGCTACTCTTCTCTTCAGTGTGAGCGTAAGGTTATGGCTGAGATGGGCTTTGATGAAAATATATGGGGTTATGTTGTAAGATACGAAAATACAACAGACCGCGAAAAGTATAAAAACATAACACTTTGTCAGAATATAGATTATTCAAATGTGTATTCTTTGATTAAGTCGGCTGACCTTTTAGGTGTTGGTGATTATCTGCCGTGGCTTTCAGATGTAACTTACAGAGTGAAAAAAGGCACGGCAAAGGCAGCTGTTGCTGTTGAAGACGGCAACCCTGCAGCCTGCGCTATGGCTCTTTTTATAACAGATAGTGCAGTGCTGTTAGGTGCAGTTGCTACCGACAAAAATCAACGCGGTAAGGGTCTTGGCGGCGGACTTGTTACACTTCTGGGTAACGAGATGTTAAGTGAAGGCAAACGTACAGAGCTGCTTTGTAAAAATGATTCAATTGTGGATTTTTACCGATCAATCGGGTTTATGGTTGCAGGTGAGTGGTCCATATCATATCAGGAGGAAGTATGAAACAAAACTTTTTTAATATAGATGAAAGAATTCAGGCTGCATCAGATAAAGCTATGGAAATGGTTGCAGATAAATTCAAAGAGTTAGAGGCAATCAGTGAATACAATCAACAAAAGGTTCTCTCTGCTTTTATTAAAAATAATGTCAGTGAAACTATGTTTACGGGCACAACAGGTTATGGCTACGGTGACAGGGGACGTGAAGTTCTTGACAGCGTTTTTGCCGATATTGTGGGTGCTGAGGATGCATTGGTACGCCATAATTTCACTTGCGGCACTCATACTCTTGCGGTTGCACTATTCGGAGTTCTGAGAATGGGTGATACGATGCTCTGTGTTACAGGCACACCTTATGACACCATTCATTCTGTTATCGGTATTGACGGCAAAGGTGATGGCTCACTTGCAGATTTTGGCGTTAAATACAAACAGGTCGATCTTAAAAATCAGAAGCCGGATATACCTGCTATCATCGATGCTCTTGATGACAGCATAAAAATGGTATATATTCAGCGTTCACGCGGTTATGATATGCGTCCCAGCCTTTCTTGTGAAGAAATCAAAGAAATTGCTGATGCAGTCAAAGCTCACAGTAACGCTATAATTATGGTTGATAACTGCTACGGTGAGTTCGTTCAGGCAGTTGAGCCTATTGAAATGGGCGCTGACCTTATTGCAGGTTCACTTATAAAAAATGCAGGCGGCGGAATTGCAAAAACAGGCGGATACATAGCGGGCAGAGCAGATCTGATTGAAAAATGCTCATACCGTCTTACAACCCCCGGTTTAGGTAAAGAGGTTGGTGCAACACTTGATCAGAACAGAGATTTATATCTGGGTATTTTCAGTGCTCCCAGAGTTGTAACCGAAGCATTGAAATCTATGGTTTTTGCATCTGCTTTGCTTGAACAGTTCGGCTTTGAAACTACACCTGACAGTCAGGCAAAAAGATGTGATATAGTTCAGACTGTCAAGCTTAATTCAGCTGAAAACCTTGTGGCATTCTGTCAGGGATTGCAGAAAGGTACACCTATTGATTCGTTTGTTTTGCCTGAGCCGTGGGATATGCCCGGCTATGATGATAAGGTTATTATGTCTTCAGGAGCATTTACTTCAGGCTCAACAATCGAGCTTTCTGCAGACGGTCCTCTGCGTCCTCCGTTTGCTGCGTGGATGCAGGGCGGTATATGCTTTTATGCCGCTAAAATGAGCATAATGCTCGCTGTTCAGGAAATGTTAAAAAAGGGTTGATATTATGGCATATTCAGGTATCAGATCTGATTCATTGTGGCTTCTTGCTCAGAACAGATTTGAAAATAACAAGCTCTTTTATGATGAGCATAAAGAGTTGATAAAATCAGGCGTAACCGTTCCGATGCGTCAGATTGCAGATGAGCTGTCACCTATGATGTATGAGATTGATGAAATGATGAATCTTGACCCTGTTAAAATGGTTTCAAGAATCAGGCGTGATACACGCTTTACAAAAGATAAGCATATGTATCGCGATAATATCTGGACGATGTTTATGCGCCCGAAGCGTCAGTGGCAGTTTCATCCTTGCATGTGGTTTGAGGTGAGTCAGGACGGTATATCTTACGGTGTAGGTAATTATGAAACAACACCTGCTATGATGGAAATTTACCGTCAGCACCTGATAAAATATGAGGATGAATTTGTTGATGCAGTTAAAAGTGCCCGTTCAATAGGTGCATCATTTTCTGCAGACGGATATAAAAAGGGAAAAGAGGGCAATCCTTCACCTGCAGTGTTGCCTTATTATAATGTTAAAAGAATGTGCTTTATAAAATGCAGGAATGATTTCAAGATTCTTGAAACGGACGAAATTATCAGGGAACTTGAAAAAGAGTATAAAGCCTTTGCTCCGATGTATAAATTTTTATTAAGAGTTTCAGACGAATATGTAGCAACTTTAAACGGGGTGGAATAATGAGTTATTCATTGTTAAAAAGCGGAACCGATATCAGAGGCTTTGCTGCTGACGGATTTGAAAACGAGCCGTTATTTCTCAGTGACGAAAAAGTTGAAAAAATTGCAGTTGCATTTGTTTCTTTTCTTTGTAAAAAAACGGAAAAAAATCAAAGTGAACTTGTAGTGTCGGTGGGTCATGATTCCCGTGTTTCGGCGCAAAGAATCAAATCTGCCATTTTGAGAGGGCTGACTTCACAAGGCGTCACGGTTTATGATTGTGCGCTTTCTTCAACACCTGCTATGTTTATGTCAGTGCTTGATTTAAATTGTGACGGTGCAGTGCAGATAACTGCAAGCCATCATCCGTGGGAAAGAAACGGTCTTAAATTTTTTACCAAATACGGTGGTGTTGAAAGCAGCGATATTACAACTATTCTTTCTGATGCACAATGTATTTCAGATAGTGTTTTTTCATTGAACGCTGATAAGGTCATTACTATTGACTATATGAGCACCTATGCTGAGAATCTGCAGGATATGATTAAAAAAGGCGTATCGGCGCCCGACTATAATAAGCCTTTGAAAGGCTACAGAATCATTGTTGATGCAGGTAACGGTGCAGGTGGCTTTTATGCGCATAAAGTTCTTGAACCTTTGGGTGCAGATATATCAGGCAGTCAGTTTTTAGAGCCTGACGGAATGTTCCCGAATCACATCCCTAACCCTGAGAATAAACAGGCAATGGAAAGTATTACCAAGGCAACTGTTGAAAGCAAAGCTGATCTGGGTATTATTTTTGACACAGATGTTGACCGTGCAGGTTGCGTTGATAAAAACGGGCAGGAAATCAATCGCAACAACCTTGTAGCACTTGCTTCGGCAATTGCACTTGACGGTGCCGACAGCGGAGTGATTGTAACAGATTCTGTAACATCTGACGGTATTCCCGCTTTCATTAAATCAATCGGTGGTGAACACTACCGCTATAAACGCGGATACAGAAATGTAATCAATAAGCAGATAGAGCTTAATAATCAGGGGATATATTGCCCGTTAGCCATTGAAACATCAGGTCATGCAGCTTTTAAAGAGAATTATTATCTTGATGACGGTGCATACCTTATCACAAAAATTATTATATATATGGCAAAAAACGGCGGATCACAAGCTATTGAGAAAACTCTCAGTTCATTAAAACAGCCGGAAGAGTCTGTAGAGATGAGGTTCAGTATTCTTGCTGATGATTTCAAATCATACGGTAAAAAGGTTCTTGATAAATTAGTCGATTGTTTTTCAAATAAAACCGGGTGGAAGATTGCCGATGATAATCATGACGGAATAAGAATATCAGCTGACCAAAACAATGGTGACGGCTGGCTTCTTTTAAGGCTCAGCGTTCATGATCCGGTAATGCCGCTTAATGTTGAAAGCAACAGTGTTGGCGGTGTGAGAAAAATGATTAGTGTATTCAATGAATTTATAAAGGAACAAAAAGAACTTGATATAAAACCACTTGAAAAAATTTTGAAATAGTTTTAAAAACCCTTGCAATTTAAACCGTGTTATGATATTATATAACGCGTTCCGGGTGTGGCGCAGCTGGTAGCGCGCTTGACTGGGGGTCAAGAGGCCGTGAGTTCAAGTCTCGCCACTCGGACCAGAGTGAGTATTCATTACGCAAGTGAATACTCACTTTTCTTTTTTACATTTCCTCATAGTTAATATTGTTATGTATCGAGCAGGTTTTAGCCTGCTCTTTTTTTGTTATGCCGTGAGATATTCCACGGCTACGCCTCGTCTTGCTTCAAGGACTATATTTTCTTCTTTAACAGGATTTTCAATAACCCCGATAAAGCGGTAGTGTATTACAATCCTCTGTGTTTTGTTCTTAACTTTGCCCTCAATAGAATGAACTTCAATTTTCTCAATCAGCTCATTCAAGAGTGCAGGTGTAAGTGTTTCCATCTGCATAAACTTACGGACCGCAAAAGTAAACTGCTCTTTACTTGTTCGAAGATTTTCGATTTCAGACAGTTCTTCTTGATACTGCCTGATTTTCAGTTTCAACTCGTCACGCTCAGTTTCGTACTTCTGGTTCACTTTTATTGTTTTAGAGTCTCTTTGAATCACTTTTTTCAGTTATATATATATGAGTTCTTGATACACTATTTCTCTTACACGTGATTCAATATTGTTCATGCGAGTAGTCCATTCCATTTGATTTTCTTCTTTTAAATATTCTGTGATACCCTCGTTAGCTGTCATCTGTTCTACCAAACGCGAAAACATATTTGTTGCCTGTTGATCAACCTCAGCAAGATAAGCCCAAAGTGTATCTTGTGCCAACATAATTGTGAACTGTACTTCCTTGTGGTGAAGCATATAATCTTTGTGTAACATTCCCCATTTGCCAAGTCTGATTCTTGATTCTTTAGCGGGGAGAGTGATGTTCGGGATTCTGTAATCTCCGACTTGCCTGTATGTCACGCCATTGAGTTCAAATGATGATTTCATAAATATAACCTCCTGTTATTTTGCAGATTAATTTTACCTTATAACAGGAGGTTGGTCGAATGTGTAATGATTAAATTATTGTATAATAACAAACTAATTTTTAAAAGTTATTGAATATTAGAGTATCAGGGTGTATAATTATTCAGCAAACCTTTTAAACGAGGTGAAGTTATGAATATTTTGCATATGAAATATGCTGTTGAGGTTGCGAAGGTTGGCTCACTGAACAAAGCAGCTGAAACCTTATTGATTGCGGCACCAAATGTCAGCCGTTCCATCAAGGAGCTTGAAGCAGACATAGGAATATCAATCTTTGAACGTACAACAAAGGGTATGGAACTCACTCCTGAAGGCGAAGAATTCATAAATTATGCTAAGGGAATTCTTAATCAGATCGATGAGGTCGAAAACTTTTATAAAAAAGGTTCGGCAAAGAAGCAAAAGTTTTCGATTTCTGTGCCGAGAGCTTGTTACATTTCCGAAGCTTTTTCGCAGTTTTCAAAATCACTTTCCAAGGAAGCTGCAGAAATTTTCTACAAGGAAACAAATTCTCAGCGTACAATCCGCAATATGCTTGAGCATGATTATAAACTCGGCATTATAAGATATGCAGAAAATTACGACAAGTATTTCAAAGCAATGCTTGAAGAAAAAGGTTTCTGTTATGAGATGGTGACAGAATTTACTTATTCGCTGATAATGAGTGCTGACAATCCGCTTTCACAAAAAGAAACGATTACTTTTGATGACCTTGCAGATTACATTGAAATAGCACATGCTGACCCGTATGTACCTTCAATGCCGCTTTCAAAGGTGGTAAAGGAAGAACTTCCCGACAATATTGACCGTCGTATATTTATATTTGAAAGAGCAAGTCAGTTTGATTTACTTTCAAACAATCCTGAAACCTTTATGTGGGTTTCACCTGCTCCCGAGAGTCTTTTGAAAAGATATAATCTGGTTCAGAAAAAATGTGTGGATAACAAAAAAATATATAAGGATGTTCTGATTTACAAAAATGGATACAAATTATCTAAACTCGACAGGCAGTTTATTACAGAGCTGTGTGAATCTAAAAGAAAATATCTTTAATTTAAGGCTTATAAACCCGATCTCTTAATTGAGGTCGGGTTTTGTTTTTGCTATTCGATAAAGGTGTTATCGATAATGATAATACTGATTATATATTTTAAGAATTCCCAAAAGGCAAGAGCACTGTTAAAATATTAACGATGTCAGGCAAGGGAGGTTTTCTTATGTGTAAAAACGGTATTTCAAAAGCAACACTCGGAAGAATACCGATGTATCTTGATTTGCTCAGGGACTTGCCGGAAGAACGATATGAACATATATCGGCAACAACCATAGCACGAAAGCTCTCGCTTGGCGAAGTTCAGGTCAGAAAGGACCTTGCATCAATCAGCGGTGCAGGAAAGCCGAAGCTTGGTTATATTACATCAGAACTTATTGAAAATCTTGAAAACAGTCTTGGTTGCAACAACTACGCACTTGCAGTTTTAGTGGGTGCAGGAAAGCTCGGCAAAGCACTTCTTGATTATGATGAATTTGAAAAATTCGGCATTAAAATTGCAGCAGCTTTTGACAGCAACGATAAGGAAATAAGCATAACCGGAAAAATCAAGGTTAAGCCTATAAATGAGTTTGATAATTTTTGCAGGGATAACAACATACAGCTCGGCATCATCACGGTCGGTGCAGGATCAGCTCAGGCGGTATGTGACAAAATGGTGGAGTGCGGAATCGTGGCAATTCTGAATTTTGCTCCTTGCAAGCTGAATGTACCCGACGGGGTCATTCTTGAAAATGAAAATCTGGCGCTTTCATTAGCGTATTTGAATAATCAGATTAAATAAGTTAAGTAAATAATTTTTCAGGAGGATACAAATGGAAACTAAAAATTACGCAATTGTGGATAGCGTTGAAACACTTCAGGAAGCTATCGCCAGAACAAGAGAAGCACAGAAGAAGTTCGCTACCTACACTCAGGAGCAGGTTGACAAAATTTTCCTTGCAGCAGCTTCTGCCGCAACTAAGGCAAGAATCTCACTTGCTAAAATGGCAGTAGCAGAAACAGGAATGGGTATCGTTGAAGATAAGGTTATCAAAAATAACTATGCTTCAGAATACATTTACAATGCATACAAGGATACCAAAACCTGCGGCATAATTGAAGAAGACAAGGCATTCGGCATCAAAAAGGTTGCAGAGCCTATCGGTGTCGTTGCAGCGGTTATTCCTACAACAAACCCCACATCAACAGCAATCTTCAAGTGCTTACTTGCTCTTAAGACACGTAATGCAATTATCATTTCTCCTCATCCCAGAGCAAAGGGCTGTACAATTGCAGCAGCAAAGCTTGTTCTTGAAGCAGCAGTAGCAGCAGGCGCTCCCGAAGGAATCATCGACTGGATCGATGTTCCTTCACTCGAAATGACAAACACAGTTATGAAGGAAGCAGATATTATCCTTGCAACAGGCGGCCCCGGCATGGTTAAGGCTGCTTATTCAAGCGGTAAGCCGGCTCTCGGCGTTGGTGCTGGTAACACACCCGCAATCATCGATGACAGCGCAGACATCCTTCTTGCAGTTAACTCAATCATCCATTCAAAGACTTTCGATAACGGTATGATCTGTGCTTCAGAGCAGTCGGTTATCGTCCTTGAAAGCATCTATGATGCAGTAAAGACAGAGTTTGCAACAAGAGGCTGTTATTTCCTTAATGCTGCTGAAACAGAAAAGGTAAGAAAGACAATCATCATCAATGGTGCTCTTAATGCAAAAATCGTTGGTCAGCCTGCAGCAAAAATTGCAGAGCTTTCAGGTGTAACAGTTCCCGAAGGAACAAAGATTCTTATCGGTGAAGTTGAAAGTGTTGATATCAGCGAAGAATTTGCACACGAAAAGCTTTCTCCCGTACTTGCAATGTATAAGGCTGAATCTTTTTCAGATGCACTTGATAAAGCAGAACAGCTTGTTGCTGACGGCGGTTACGGTCACACTTCTTCTGTTTATCTCAATGAAGTTACAGAAACAGAAAAGCTCAACGAGTTTGCTGCTCGTATGAAGACTTGCCGTATCCTTGTGAACACACCTTCATCACACGGTGGTATCGGTGACCTTTACAACTTCAAGCTCGCTCCGTCACTCACACTCGGCTGCGGTTCATGGGGCGGTAACTCAGTATCAGACAACGTTGGTGTAAAACACCTTATCAATATCAAGACAGTAGCAGAAAGAAGGGAAAATATGCTTTGGTTCCGTGCGCCTGAGAAGGTATACATTAAGAAAGGATGCTTACCGATTGCTCTTGATGAGCTTCGCACAGTTCGCGGTTCAAAGAAAGCATTTATCGTAACAGATACATTCCTTTACGAAAACGGCTACACAAAGCCCATCACAGATAAGCTTGACGAAATGGGCATCGCTCACACAACATTCTTCAATGTTCAGCCCGACCCCACACTCGGCAACGCTAAAGAAGGTGCTGCACAGATGGCAGCATTCAAACCTGATACAATTATCGCTCTCGGCGGCGGTTCTGCAATGGACGCAGCAAAGATTATGTGGGTTATGTATGAGCATCCCGAAGCAGACTTCATGGATATGGCAATGAGATTTATCGATATCCGTAAGAGAGTTTACACATTCCCGAAGATGGGTGAAAAGGCATACTTCATCGCTGTTCCCACATCAGCAGGTACAGGTTCAGAAGTTACACCTTTCGCAGTTATCACAGACGAATCAACAGGTGTTAAGTATCCGCTTGCTGACTATGAGCTTCTTCCCAACATGGCAATCATCGATACAGATTTCCATATGTCAGCTCCTAAGGGTCTTACAGCAGCATCAGGTATCGACGCTGTAACACACGCAGTTGAAGCTTACGCAGCAATGCTTGCAACAGATTATACAGACGGTCTTGCACTTCAGGCTCTCAAGAATATCTTTAAGTACCTTCCTCGTGCATACGAAAACGGTCAGACAGACGTTGAAGCAAGAGAAAAGATGGCTAACGCAGCTACAATGGCAGGTATGGCTTTCGCAAACGCATTCCTCGGAATCTGTCACTCAATGGCTCATAAGCTTGGTGCTTTCCACCACCTTCCTCACGGTGTTGCTAATGCACTTATGATCGAAGAAGTTCTTCGTTTCAACGCTTCAGAAGCTCCTGCAAAGATGGGTACATTCTCACAGTATGACCACCCGCATACACTTGCACGTTATGCAGAAATTGCTGATTACCTCGGACTTGGCGGTAAGAACGACAACGAAAAGCTTGAAAACCTTATCAAGGCTATCAACGACCTTAAAGCAACAGTTGGTATCAAGGAAACAATCAAAGACTACGGTGTTGATGAAAAGGTATTCCTTGACAATCTTGATGAAATGGTTGAGCAGGCATTTGATGACCAGTGCACAGGCGCTAACCCCCGTTATCCTCTTATGAGCGAACTCAAGCAGATGTATCTTAATGCTTACTACGGCAATCACTTCGTTGAGAAAAAAATGCCCACAGCTTCCGATATTGAAGACGGCGCAAAGGTTGACGAAGTTAAAGTAACATACCGTAAAGGTAAGAAAGCATAATTAAGGGAGGTAACCGAAATGAAACTTGACAGAGTAATAGCAGTAAGAAATAACAAAACTATTTACCGTGACGGCGACAAGTGTGTTAAAGTTTTTAACGAAGATTATTCAAAGGCAGATGTTCTCAACGAGGCTCTTAATCAGGCTCGTATCGAGGAAACAGGCCTTAATATCCCTAAGGTTCTCGAAGTAACAATGCTCGACGGCAAATGGGCAATCGTTTCAGAATATATCAAGGGCAAAACTCTCCAGCAGCTTATGGACGAGGATGAGGAAAAGAAGAACGAATATATCGAACTTCTTGTTGATATTCAGCTTGGTATTCATTCTAAGGAATGTGCACTCCTCAACAAGCTCAAGGATAAGATGAACAGAAAGATTGGCATCAGCGAGCTTGATGCAACAACTAGATATGACCTTCACACACGTCTTGAAGGTATGCCGAAGCACAAGAAGGTTTGCCACGGTGACCTCAACCCCTCAAACATTATCATCACTGAGGACGGTACACCGTACATCCTTGACTGGGCACACGCTACACAGGGTAATGCTTCAGCAGACGCTGCAAGAACTTATCTTCTCTTCTGGCTTAACGGTGATATCGAAGGTGCAAAGACATATCTTGATACATTCTGCAAGAAGAGCAACACTGCTAAGCAGTATGTTCAGAAGTGGATGTCCATCGTTGCAGCTTCACAGTCAGTAAAGGGCAACGAGAAAGAAAGAGAGTTCCTTCTTTCATGGGTAGATGTTGTTGACTACGAATAATTCAGATAAGGAGACTAAGATAATGAAAGTTACAGTATGTATTGGTAGTTCATGCCATATCAAGGGTTCACGTCAGGTAGTAGAGCAGCTTCAGTATCTTATCAAGGAAAACAATCTTGGTGATAAGGTTGAGCTCGGTGGCACTTTCTGTATGGGTAAATGTCAGCAGGGTGTCTGTGTAACAGTAGATAACGATTTCTTCTCAGTTACTCCCGAAACAGTAGAAGAATTCTTTAACAAGAACGTAAAGGAAAAGGTATAATATGCTGATTCAGGTTTGTGTAGGCAGCTCTTGCCACTTAAAGGGTTCGCCCGAAATCGTGGAGCTTCTGCAGAAAGCCGTCAGTGATTATCATCTTGAAGACGAGGTTGCGCTTGCCGGCAGTTTCTGTATCGGCAAGTGCAATCGCATTGGTGTAACCCTGCAGGTCGATGATGATATTTACACAGGCGTAACAAAAGAAAGCTTCAAAGAGTTTTTTGAGGAAAATGTACTTAAGAAATTAAACGAAGGGAAGTAACGGATAATGCCTAATTGTCTGACACTTAAAAAATCAAACTGCAAAAACTGTTATAAATGCATCCGCCACTGTCCTGTAAAGGCAATCCGTTTTTCAGGCAATCAGGCGCATATCATCGGAAATGAGTGCATTCTCTGCGGTCAGTGCTTTGTTGTATGTCCGCAGAATGCAAAGGAGATTGTTGACGAAACAGAGAAGGTTAAGGTGCTCCTTCAGTCGGGGACCCCTGTGATTGTTTCGCTTGCTCCGTCTTTTATTGCAAACTATGACGGTGCAGGAATCAATTCGATGCGTAAAGCGCTTAAAAAGCTTGGCTTCTATGATGTTGAAGAAACTGCAATCGGTGCAACGATCGTTAAAACTGAATATGAAAGAATGATTGACGAAGAAGAAAGGGATATTATCATTTCTTCCTGCTGTCACTCAATCAATCTTCTCATCCAGAAGCATTATCCGTCAGCTCTTCCTTATCTTGCTGATGTTGTATCTCCGATGCAGGCACATTGTAACGATATCAAGCAGAGATATCAGAATGCAAAGACTGTATTTATCGGTCCCTGTGTTGCGAAAAAGGACGAAGCAGAGCATTATGAGGGTATTGTTGATGCAGTTCTTACTTTTGAAGAATTAACCGAATGGTTAAAAGCAGAAAACATTGAGATTGAGCAGGAAATGGATAACGACATCTGCTCACGTGCACGATTCTTCCCGACAACGGGTGGTGTGCTTAAGACAATGACTCACGAAAATCCGGGATATACATATCTCGCTCTTGACGGTGTTGAAAACTGTATTGCCGCACTCAAGGACATTGAAAGCGGAAAGATTCATAACTGCTTTATCGAAATGTCAGCCTGTGTCGGCAGCTGTATGGGCGGTCCGGTTATGGAAAAGTATCACCATACTGAAACAGTCAAGGATTATATCACTATCGCAAAATACGCAGGTGCAAAGGATTTCGAGGTTTCACAGCCGAAGGCAATTGAATTGAAAAAGCATTTTGAGTTTATCGAACAGCGTTTACCTGTACCTTCAGAGCAGGAAATCAACAGTGTCCTTCGTCAGATGGGTAAATTCAAGCCTGAGCAGGAGCTTAACTGCGGTTCATGCGGTTACAACACCTGCCGTGAAAAAGCAATTGCTATTATTCAGGGCAAAGCGGAAAGCTCAATGTGCCTTCCGTTCCTTAAGGATAAGGCAGAAAGCTTCTCTGATACAATCGTTAACAGCTCTCCTAACGGACTTATTGTTCTTAACGATCAGCTCGAGGTTCAGCAGATCAATAAGGCTGCAAGAGAGATTATGAATATCCGTTATGCATCCGATGTTCTCGGAACTCAGGTTATCAGAATTCTTGATCCTGTTCCGTTTATGAAGGTTCGCGATACAGGCAGGGAAATCCGCAACGAACGTGTATACCTTGCTGAATATAAGCGTTACGTCGAGCAGACAATTGTTTACGACCGTGATTCAAGACTGCTTGTCGGAATTATGCGTGATGTAACGGACGAACAGTACGCGAAGGAAAGAAAGGACAACATCAGTAAGCAGACCGTTGAGGTTGCGGACAAGGTTGTTGAAAAGCAGATGCGTATCGTTCAGGAAATTGCTTCACTTCTCGGTGAAACAGCCGCAGAAACAAAAATTGCTCTTGCAAAGCTGAAGGAGTCAATAACCAATGAATGATTTATGTGCTGATATCGGATATAAAAGTATAAATCATCACGGTGAAGAGCTTTGCGGAGACCACGTTGATATAGTTGAGCCCAGCGATGACTCTATGGTCATAGTTCTTTCAGACGGTTTGGGAAGTGGGGTAAAAGCCAGCATTCTTTCTACGCTTACCTCAAAAATTATATCAACAATGCTCGCAGAGGGCTTATCTCTTGAGGAATGTGTTGAAACAATCGCAGCAACATTGCCCGTTTGTTCGGTGCGCGGTGTTGCGTATTCAACGTTTACCATCATTCATCTCAAGAATAACCATACTGCCGAGCTTATTCAGTACGATAATCCTCACGCGATTATAATCCGTGATGAAAAGAATTGGGATTACCCAAAAACAGAAATGAATATCGGCGGTAAAAAGATATTCAAATCTGTTATTAATTTGCAGGAAAATGACGTTTTTGTTGCGATGAGTGATGGTTGCCCTCACGCCGGAATCGGTATGTCATATAACTTTGGTTGGAAACGCGAGGATATCATCGATTTCATCGAAACTCTTGTTCCTGCAGGATATACGGCAAAAACACTTTCAACAATGCTTGTTGACGAGTGTGATAAACTCTACGGTCATAAGCCGGGTGACGATGCAACAGCTTGTGTTGTGCGAATCAGAAAAAGAGTTCCGATGAATATGCTCTTCGGACCTCCGTCAAACCGTGACGATGCCGACAGAATGATGTCGCTCTTCTTCTCAAAGGAAGGAAAGCACATTATTTGCGGAGGAACAACTTCCTCGATTGCTGCAAAATTTTTGAGAAAACCTCTCAAACCATCGCTTATATTTGAGCAGAGCGATGTTCCTCCAACAGCGGAACTCGAGGGAGTTGACCTTGTAACGGAAGGCGTAATTACAGTTAACAAAGTTGTTGAGTACGCAAATGATTACATCGGTGAAAACAATTTTTATGAGCATTGGAGCTTCAAGCGAGACGGTGCATCGCTTATCTGCCGCCTTCTGTTTGAAGAAGCTACGGATATTAACTTTTACGTAGGTCGTGCGATTAACCCTGCTCATCAGAATCCCGATCTGCCCATCAATTTCAACATCAAGATGAATCTTGTTGAGGAGCTCTCAAAGGCTCTTAAGAAAATGGGTAAAAGAATCAAAGTAAGTTATTTCTAAGGAGTGTGCAAATAATGAAAAAGTTTGATACAAAAGTACAGCATCTGAAATATAAGGTTTTGCGTCAGGTAGCACGTGAAGCATGGAACGACACACTTCTTCAGAATCTTCTTGACATTCCGCAGAAGATTGTGCCCGGTAAAACATCAACAATGCGTTGCTGCGTTTATAAAGAACGCGCAATCCTTGGTGAGCGTGTAAAGCTTGCAATGGGCGGTGATAAAGAAAACCCAAATGTTATTGAGGTTATCGATATTGCTTGTGACGAATGCCCTGCTGCAGGTTATGAGGTAACGGATTCCTGCCGCGGATGTCTTGCACACAGATGTGAGGACGTTTGCAAACGCGGTGCGATTTCGTTTGACCATAACCACGTTGCACATATTGATAAGTCAAAGTGTGTTGAATGCGGCCAGTGTGCAAAGGTGTGTCCGTTTGCTGCCATTGTTAACCGTAAGCGTCCTTGTCAGATTGCTTGTAAAGTCAAAGCAATTTCAATCAATGATGATAATGCCGCAAAAATTGATAACAACAAGTGTATCCAGTGCGGTGCTTGTGTATATCAGTGTCCGTTCGGCGCTATCAACGATAAATCTTATATAATCAACGTTATTGATATTCTGAAAAAGAGTCAGAATAATGAAAAATATAAGGTCTATGCAGTTGTTGCTCCTTCAATTTCAAGCCAGTTTACTTATGCAAAACTCGGTCAGGTAATTACGGGACTTAAAGAACTCGGATTTTTCACTGTTGTTGAAGCAGCTCTTGGTGCAGATATGGTAGCGATGAGCGAAGCAAAAGAGCTCAGCGAAAAAGAGTTTTTGACAAGCTCCTGCTGTCCTGCTTTTGTACAGTATATAAAGTCAGCATTTCCGGCACTTGTTCCGCATATATCTCACAATTTGTCACCTATGGCAATGCTTGCGAAGTATATCAAGGAAACAAGCGAGGGAGCAAAGGTCGTGTTCATAGGACCTTGTACTGCAAAGAAAGCAGAAGCACAGCTTGATACAGTCAAGCCATACGTTGATGCCGTTCTTACTTTTGAAGAGCTTCAGGCACTTTATGACAGTAAGGATATTGATATCACAACTCTCGGTGAAGATGTACTTGATAATGCTTCTTATTACGGAAGAATTTTCGCACGTTCAGGCGGTCTTTCTGATGCAGTCGTTCAGGCTCTGACTGAACAGAAGATTGATTTTACAGTAAAATCTGCTGTCTGTGACGGTATCGAAGCCTGTAAAACAGCCCTTCTTAAGAAGAGTAAAAATGTTCTTGATGCAAACTTTATCGAAGGTATGGCCTGTACAGGCGGTTGTATTGGCGGTGCAGGATGTCTTACTCACGGAGAAAAGAACAAAGCACAAGTTGATGTATACGGAAAAGAAGCACTCGAAAAAACAATAAGTGATGCTGTTTCTATCTTGAAATAGCTAAAAATAAATTCCTGCACATTACATATCTTTTTTGTCTTCGTTATGTAATGTGCAGGGTTTATCATTATAATAGTGAAGTTATGTCGCCCGTTTTTTCGGGCGACAATTTTTATTGGGATATTAAATTATTGCCAACTATACTAATTGCTATTTACTGAATGTTTCTTATTGTTTGTACTCATTCAAGTGGATACTGTTCTTTCCGTTGCTCGTTTATGCATTCATCCTTACGTATTTACAATGAAGGTATCATATGTAAATCTTGCCCCAATCCTGAAACCTGATATAAAGCTGTCTGCATTGCTTGTTGTTGAAAATTCAATATAAGCACTTACATAGTTTTGAAACAGCTCCTTATCCTCACCATTCAATCTTGCGGTAAGCTGTTCTTCTTTTTCGGCAAGGTTACTCAGTTTCTTCTTAAGTTTAGGTGTTAATTCTGAATTGACCTCCTGTGGCTCAATGTTGCCATAATAGAAATCTTCAATAATATTTGACATTATTTATTCCTCCGTATCTGAGGAAATATATTAGAGTACGAAGTATAGAATATGTATTGCCGAAGAACTACTTGTGTTATGAATACTCGTACCATATTGAGTATTCATAAGGGATTTGACCTGTGAATACTCAATTTTTTTGCTTAAAATAGAGTTTTGTATATATTTTTATCATTTTTATGTATCGTCGCATTCCTTTCGGAGTGTGACTTTTTTGGTTTTAGGGTAAATCCCTAACAAGTAGAATTTGTATGCACAAATTCAATGCTTGCTAAGACTTATACCACGCATTTTTCCTGCTTTTTCGGTTGGTTTGCTAAAGCATTTTTTCACTTCCTTTACTTTAAAATTTTGCATTTAAAAATCCTCGTACTTAAACTTAAAGTACGAGGATATGTAATTTGAAATATAGTGTGTTAATGTGATATACTTTTTGCAACCGATGAGATGCGATAAACAACCGATTAAATAAAAACCAACATTTCCTCTTTTACATTTGCTATGATTGTACTGCAAATAAAAAGGAGGCTAACATAAATGCAAGAAATAAAAACAGTTGAGCTTGTAAAAAGATACAAAAATCTTACTGCTGTGAATAAGCTCAATTTAGAAATACATCAAGGAGAACTGTTTTCTCTGTTAGGTGTTAACGGAGCAGGAAAAACTACAACGATAAAGATGTTAACCTGTATAACAAAACCAACGGATGGAGATGCATTTATAGGTGGATACAGTGTAACTAAACAGCCCGAACAGGTAAAGCGATTGATTGGTGTATCACCTCAGGAAACTGCAGTAGCTCCGAATCTTTCTGTAAAAGAAAACCTTGAATTAATGTGTGGTATTTATGGGTTTACTAAAGAAAAAAGCAAAGCCAAAATCAATGAGCTTACCGAGCAATTTGCTTTAGATTCTGTTTTAAACAGAAGAGCAGGCAAGCTGTCGGGTGGATGGCAACGCCGTGTAAGTATTGCTATGGCACTAATCAGTGAACCTCGCATTCTCTTTTTGGATGAACCTACGCTTGGCTTGGATGTTATTGTACGTCACGAGCTTTGGGATATGATTCGCTCATTGAAGGGCAAAATAACCGTTATTCTTACAACACATTATATGGAAGAAGCAGAATCACTTTCTGACCGTATAGGTATTATGAAAGACGGTAATCTTCTTGCTGTAGGAACCACAGAAGAATTAAAGATAATGACAGGTGCAAATGACTTTGAATCAGCCTTCGTTTCTATAGTGAAGGAGGGTGCATTATGAGAATGTTGACATTTGCAAAAAGGTGTACAAAAGAGATTCTGCGTGACCCGTTAAACCTCGCTTTCGGTCTCGGTTTTCCTTTGGTGTTACTATTACTTCTGAGTAGCTTGCAGAAAAATATTCCCACAAAACTGTTTGATATTGACACACTTACGCCCGGCATTACGGTATTCGGTTTGTCATTTATGACACTTTTCTCCGCCACGCTGATTGCTAAAGACCGAGAAAGTGCTTTTTTGCAAAGATTATACGCAACACCGCTTACAGGTTTTGATTTTATTCTTGGCTATATGCTACCTATTTTACCTCTTGCCGTTAGTCAGACAATCATTTGTTACCTGTTTGCGATTCCTTTGGGCTTGACGGTCAGCATAAACATTATTTATGCTATAATAGGCATAATACCAATGGCTGTTTTAAATATTGCATTAGGGCTTTTATGCGGCAGTATCTTTGGTGTTAAACAAGTCGGCGGTATTTGCGGTGCGTTGCTTACTAATCTCTCTGCGTGGCTATCCGGAGTGTGGTTTGATCTGAAGCTTGTAGGTGGATTTTTTGAAAAAATTGCGAATGTGCTACCGTTTGTTCACGCAGCAGAAATGGAAAAAGCCTTATTTCAAGGAAATTTCGAACTGGCAGCTGCACATTTTCTGCCAGTCATTTTGTACAGTATTTTCGTGACAGCAGCGGCTGTATTTTGTTTCCTTTGGCAGATGAAAAAACAGTAAGGAATAAATTATATGAAATATCGACTCATTATTGACAAAAATGCGGAAGAAGAAATCATTGCCATCGTTCATTCTCCTTCCTCTTTGACAGAACAGATTGAAAATCTCGTCTGTAATTATACCGGTACGGACTGCATCCTGGGGTATCGGGACGATGAATTACGCAAATTAGCATTTAAAGAAATCGAATGCATTACAATTCTTGATAGAAAAGTGATTGCCATCGACACATTGGGAAATCATTATCGCATTCAGGATAGGCTTCGTGATTTGGAAGAATTATTACCTTCCTATTTTATACGGATCAACAAATCTACCCTGGCAAATGAACATCGCATTCTTCGATTCGATGCTGCATTTAGCGGCGGAGTAGATGCCGTATTTCACTGTGGCTACCGTGAATACGTCTCAAGACGTTGTTTTGCAGATATTCGAAGGAGGTATGAAAGATCATGAAAAAATATGTTTTGGAATTTTTACGCCGCGGTCTTGTGGCATGCGGGTTT
>JBGVPE010000049.1:0-25102 GCA_045126895.1 Acutalibacteraceae bacterium
TGTATGGCAACGTTGATGAAGTATATTCAAATTATGATGAGCTTGAGTCAATGGGTCTTAATGTGCCGCAGATTACAAGAGTTTTTGCTGCTTTAAAAGAAAAAGGCCTTGTATTCGATGATAAGGTTTTTACCTTAGAACAGGGTGTAAATGCGCTTTCCAAGCTTCTTAAGAAGGAGGCGCAGATATGATTAAAGATATTACAATAGGTCAGTATTTTATCGGTAACTCCTTTTTGCATAAAATGGATGCAAGAATGAAGATTTTATTGACCTTCGCATTTTTAGTTTCAATATTTATCTGTAAAAATATACCGTCACTTATTTTAATGGTTGTTGCTACTGCATTTTTGATTGCATTATCAAAAGTACCTTTTAAAATGGTGATGAAAAGTGTTAAACCTATTGCTATAGTTGTAATTTTTACAGGCTTTCTTAATCTTTTTTATGTCAGAGGTGGTGAAACTCTTTTTGAGTGGAGTTTCATTCACATAACAACCAAGGGTATTTATACGGCGATTTTTATGGCAATAAGAATTATATGCCTTGTAATAATAAGCTCACTTCTGACTTATACAACAACCCCTACAATGCTTACAGATGCTATCGAGAGATTGTTGTCTCCGCTTAAAATTTTTAAAGTTCCTGTTCATACATTGGCTATGATGATGACACTTGCGCTTCGTTTTATACCCACTTTAATTGAAGAGATTGACAGAATCTCAAATGCACAGAAGGCAAGGGGAGCTGATCTTGATTCAGGCAGCTTTACAGAAAAAATCAAGGCTCTTATACCGATAATTGTTCCTCTTTTTGTTTCATCAATAAGACGTGCATACGAGCTTGCTGATGCTATGGATTGCCGTTGTTATATCGGCGGAGAAGGCAGAACCAGAATGAAGCAAATGAAATTAAAGGTATCAGACTTTATGGCCCTTGCAGTAACAGCTGTGATTATTGCAGGTCTTGTAGTTTTAAATATTGTATTTAAAAATTTGATTTAGGTGATTGACTTTGAGAAATCTTCTTGTCACAATCGCATATGACGGTACTGATTATCACGGCTGGCAGGTTCAGCCTAACGGTATAACCGTTCAGCAGGCAGTTCAGGATGCAATAGAAAAAATCCTTTCTAAAAGAGAGAACATCATCGGTTGCAGCCGTACAGATTCAGGTGTTCATGCAAACAATTTTTGCTTTAATATGCGAACTCAGAGTAATATAGACTGCTACCGTTTCATCGGTGCGATGAATGCGGTTTTACCTGATGATATTGCTGTGAAAGATTGTGTCGAGGTTCCTGATGATTTTCATGCCAGATACGATTGCCAAGGGAAAGAATATGTATATAAAGTATGGAATTCACCTCAGCGAAACCCTTTTTTACAAGACAGATATCATCATTATAAAAAGCCGATTGATGTTGAGCTTTTAAATAAAGAAGCTCAGGCTTTTTTAGGTAAACATGATTTCTCGGCATTCTGTGCTTCTAAATCAACTGTTGATGATTTTGTAAGGACAGTTGAATATTTCACTGTAACCAAACAAGATGAAGAAGTCTTTTTCACAGTAAAGGCTGACGGATTTTTATATAATATGGTTCGAATAATGGTAGGTACTTTACTTGAAGTTTCTGAAGGTAAAATCCCACCTGATTCAATCGGTGTAATAATTGATTCTTTAGACCGTAAAAATGCAGGCAGAACTGCACCTGCTTGCGGTTTATATCTTAACAAAGTTTTTTACAAGGAGTGAGAAAATGTCCGGTACCGGGAAAGCAAACAAAAAAAGAAAAATAAAACCTGGTTTTTCAGTTGCTTTTAAAATAATCCTTGTTGTTTTCTTTGCAGTTACACTTATATTCTTTTCAGCACGTATGTTAGGCGGTATTACTCTTACAAGCGTTGTTGAGAATATCAGGATCGGCATTTCAGGCCTGGGTGCCGGTGACGGTTATCCTTTTGAGATTTCCGGTTCAGCTGTAAAAAAAGCATATGCAGACGGTTCAAAGCTTTTTGTTTTTTCAGATGACAAAACTTTATATTTAAGCTCTTCTGCTAAAGAGCTTTCAAAAGAGCCTATTGAATATGGTTTACCGGCAATTGATTATAATAACGGAAAAGCAATTGTATATGACAGAGATTCGGGCAAATACAGAATTCAGAACACATCACAGATCGTTGAAAAGTATGAAATGAAAAATACTGTTTCCTGTGCCGCTATAGGTAAAAAAGGTAACTTTGCCGTATCAACTGTCAATTCTAATAATCAAACAGTGCTTAATGTATTCAGTAAATCAAATAAAACTGAATTTACCTGGAATTTCGCAGGTCAGTTAGTTACTTCAATTTCTCTTTCTGATGACGGTAAATTTGCCTGTGTCGGTATTATTGAAGCAAATAATGCTCAATCAAATTCAAAAGTATATGTATTTAAATTTGATTCAGAAGATTATATTTCATGCTTTGATTATCCCGGTAATGTTGTGGTTGATGTGAACTATGTAAAAGGCCACGATATTGAAGTTATTACCGATAAAAAGCGATTTTATATTGAAGATAATTCAACTCAGTCTTCTGAATTCAGTTTTGATTCAAATATATTACATGATATTTGTCAGGATGATAAATATACTGCGATTTCTTATCTGAAATACGGCAGTGATTCTAATGTTGTATTGAATATGTTTAAAGGTGATAAACTCCTTTATAATTTTGACCTTAATTCTTCGGCCAAGTCTATATCCTGCCAAGGCAGATATCTTGGCGTTTTAACTGATAGTAGTGTTATAGTGTATAACCAGAAAGGTGAAAAAATTAAAGAAATTTCTGTAGATGTTTCTGCAACAGATATAGTAATTACCAATAAAAAGGTGTATATTATAACTCCTATTGAAATTATTTGCGAAAGCTTTTAAGGGTGATTTTTATGGATATATTAAAAATTTACATATTAGACATAGTTTTGGGCTTGATATTTGCATTAAGTGTGGTTTATTATTATCGTAAAGGGTTTGCCCGTTCAGTGCTTGAATTCTTTTCGTTCTTTGCTGCTGCTATAACAACCCGACTTTTTTACGATGATTTTGCAAAGTTTATTCTTGAAAAAACAACCTTTTTTCAGAACGATGCTTTTCCGCAGCAAAAAGCAAAAATTGTATCGATAATTTTGCTTTTTATCGCAGCTACAATATTGATTAAATATCTTATTAAGGTTATAGATAAATTATTTAAACTTCCACTTGTTAAAACTGCTAACAAAGCTTTAGGGCTTGTGATCGGTGTTATATGCGGTTTTTTAATTGTAACAGCTGTATGCCTTGTTATGAATGTTTTAGTTATGACTGATAATGAACTTGTAGTAAACGCTGTTAATAATTCAAAAATTATGGAAATTGATTCACAACTTGTTGATTTGATTTTTCCGGAAATTTCAAAGATGATTTAATCTGATTGCTTTTAGGAGGACTTGAAATGAAAGAATTATTTAAAAATTGGAACACTATACCGAACTGGCTTTCTTATATAAGAATTGCTCTTATTCCTGTATTTGCTGTGTTGTTTTACAATGACCATGAAATACCGGCACTTATTATACTTGTGGCTTCAGGTCTTACTGATTTCTTTGACGGTAAACTTGCAAGAAAGCTCAATCAGGTATCTGATTTAGGTAAACTTTTGGACCCTGTAGCAGACAAATTGACTCAGATTACATTAGCTATTGTGTTTTATCTTGAGTTCAGCAATAGTTCAGTTGAGCTTATTAAAACATTCAGCTGGATTTTCCTTGTGTTTATTATCAAAGAGCTTGTTATGGTAGTTTTTGGTGCTTTGATGTTAGTCTTCGGCCTTCGTCCCGTAGCTGCTGAATTTGTAGGAAAAGCCGCAACAATGGTATTTTATATTGTAATGATTCTTATTGTTATGTTTGGCCCTGATGTTGGTGTTTTAGCTGACAAAATATGGACAATTCCTGATAAAGCACTTCTCGTTATGGTAATCGTTTCAGCTGTGTTGACAGTTTTAGCGTTTTTCAGCTATATCCCGTCAACTGTAAAGCAGGTTATTGAGAAAATCAAAAAGAGTAAATAATTAGGAGCAAAAAATGAAACAGGTTTTATGCAGTAAATGCAAAATGCGTCCTGCCGTTATATTTATGACAAAAATGGATGGGGACAAAAAATCAGATTCTGAAGGCTTATGCCTGAAGTGCGCTATGGAATCAACAGGCCCTATTAAACAGATGATGGAAAATATGGGTATTACCGAAGAAGATGTTGATGCTATGAGTGAGCAGTTCGGTGCTATGATGGGTATGGGCGATAACGGTGAAGGATTTGAACCCGGCGGAGTACCAACATTCCCGTTTATGCAAAATATGATGGGTAAGACTGCCGATGATGATAATGCCGATGAAGATGACAATGATTCTTCTACAGATAAAAAAGATAAAAAATCAAAAGCTAAAGGCGAAAAGAATAATAAAAAACGTAAATTCCTACCTCTTTATTGCACTAATCTCACTCAAAGAGCAAAAGAGGGTAAACTTGACAGAATTATCGGCAGAGATAACGAGATATACCGCACAATTCAGATTCTTTGCCGCAGAAGTAAAAATAACCCTTGCCTTATCGGTGAGCCGGGTGTTGGTAAAACCGCAATTGCAGAGGGTCTTGCTATTAAAATTGCAAACGATGATGTTCCTGCTAAACTTGCTAAAAAAGAGATTCATCTTCTTGACCTGACATCACTTGTTGCCGGTACTCAGTTCAGAGGTCAGTTTGAAGGCAGAGTTAAAGGTCTTGTTGAAGAAGTTAAAGCAGACGGCAATATTATTCTATTTATTGATGAAGTTCATAACCTTGTTGGTACAGGCGGCGATGCTGAAGGTTCAATGAATGCTGCTAATATTCTCAAACCTGCCCTTTCAAGAGGAGAGGTTCAGATTATAGGTGCAACAACCTTTAATGAATACAGAAAGTATATTGAAAAAGATGCAGCTCTTGAAAGAAGAATGCAGTCTGTTAAGGTTGAGGAGCCTTCAATTGAAGATACCTGTCAGATGCTTAAAGGTATCAAAGATTATTATGAAAATTATCACAGAGTAAAAATCAGTGACAGCCTTATTTATAAAGCAGTTACTCTTTCAGAACGATTTATAAATGACAGATTTTTACCTGATAAAGCTATTGATTTACTTGATGAAGCTTGCACCTGTGCAAATCTTCGTAATAAAAATATCAGTGACCATGAGCTTCTTGAAAGAGAAATTGCTGAACTTAAAGTTAAACAGCAGTCTTTAATGGAAGAAACAGAAATCATTGATTATGAGGCAATTGCTAAAGTTAAAGGTGATATTATAGTCGCTCAGGCTAAATGCGACGAGCTTCAGGAACTTATAAAAGATGTATCAGTTACAGAAGATGATCTTGCAAGGGTAATTCAACTCTGGACAGGTATTCCTGCTCAGAAAATTGTTGAGAGTGATTTAAGAAGACTCGCTGACCTTGACAGTAAACTTAAGTCAAAAGTAATTGGTCAGGATAAGGCTGTTGATATGGTATCTGCTGCAATCAGAAGAGGCAGAGTTAATATCAGTCCACGCAAACGTCCTGCATCTTTTATTTTCGTAGGTCCTACAGGTGTAGGTAAAACCGAGCTTGTCAAGCAGCTTGCAAATGAGCTTTTTGATACACCTGAAACTCTTATCAGACTTGATATGTCTGAATTTATGGAAAAACACAGCGTTTCAAGAATTATCGGTTCACCTCCCGGTTATGTGGGTTATGATGAAGCAGGTCAGCTGACAGAAAAAGTTCGCAGAAAGCCATACAGTGTAATTCTTTTTGATGAAATCGAAAAAGCACATCCGGATGTTATGAATATCCTTCTGCAAATTCTTGATGAGGGTAAAATAACGGATGCGCAGGGTAGAACGGTTTCTTTTGACAATACTGTGATTGTTATGACATCTAATGCAGGCAGTGAGAGAGGGGATTCTGCTCTTGGTTTCGGCAAAACTGCAGCTGCAGCATCAGAAGACAAAGCAATGAAGGCTCTTAGAGAATTCTTACGCCCTGAATTTATAGGCCGTGTTGATGAAGTTGTTGTGTTTAAGCCTCTTGATGCAGACGATTTTAAAAAGATAGCTGTTTTAATGTTAGATGAGCTTAAAGAACCTCTTTCAGATAAAGGCATTGAGTTCGGCTATTCAGTTGATGCAGTTAATCTTATTGCTGAAGAGTCTGTCGGCGGCAAGAGAGGGGCAAGAGATTTAAGAAACAATATCCGCAGAAATGTTGAAGACAAAATTGCAACTCTGATTATTGACAGTATTGAGACTCCGCTTACAAATGTATTTATTGAAGCTGAGAATGGTCAGATAATTTTGAAGTGATTTAAAGCTGTGAGTTATCTCACAGCTTTATTTTTTTGAAAAAAGTTAATTTTACTGTTGACTTTTAGTTATAGGTGTGATAGAATATCCAAGTCGTCAAGACGCGGGTGTAGTTTAGCGGTAGAATTCCAGCCTTCCAAGCTGGTTGTGTGGGTTCGACTCCCATCACCCGCTCCATAAAAGTGTGCGCTTGTAGCTCAGCTGGATAGAGCAACTGCCTTCTAAGCAGTAGGCCAGGGGTTCGAGTCCCTTCAAGCGCGCCATATGGTGGATATAGCTCAGTTGGCTAGAGCGCCAGATTGTGGCTCTGGAGGTCGTCGGTTCGAGCCCGATTATCCACCCCATAAAAATTACGGCGGAGTCTTTCAGACTTCCGCCATTTTTAATAACAAAATATAATATTCTGGGGTGTCGCCAAGGGGTAAGGCAAGGGACTTTGACTCCCTCATCCGCTGGTTCGAATCCAGCCATCCCAGCCAGAAAAAGCACTTCTTCGGAAGTGCTTTTTCAACTTTAATTAACGGTTGAAATCTTTAGCTATTGATTTACAAGACGGGGATAGTACATCCGTATTTTTATAAACACTTCACATTAACTTGACTTTTGTTTAAAAAGATGTATAATACCAATTGTGCTGAATATCTGAAGGCGTAGCTCAGTTGGTCAGAGTACCTGCTTGACATGCAGGGGGTCGGTGGTTCGAGCCCACTCGTCTTCACCAAAACCGCTTTATCGGCGGTTTTATTTTTTATAACGGTATTTGTAAAGATTTTGTTAAATTATAGTTATTATAATTGAATTTATTTTTTTATGTGATAAATTAGAATTATACAATTTACAACTGCTTTTCAGAAGGGATTGATACTATGCCTAAAAAAAGAGATTTTTCGGAGATTACTCCTGCAATAAATAAATTAGGTGATATTTTAATTTCAGAGAATACAATTGAACCGTCTTTGTATTCTCAGCATAAAGTTTTCAGAGGCTTGAGAGACTTGAACGGCAAGGGTGTCCTTACCGGCCTTACTGAGATTTCTGAGGTTCTTTCACGCAAAGAAATTGACGGTAAAGAGGTTTTATGTGACGGTGAGCTTTATTATCGCGGTTATAATGTTCATGACCTTATCGGAGATTATTTAAAAACAAAACGTTTCGGCTTTGAAGAAACAACATATATACTTCTTTTTGGTAAGTTGCCTACAAATCAGGAGCTTGATGAGTTTAAAAATATCATTTCAGATTATCGCTCTCTTCCTAATTCATTTATCCGTGATGTTATTATGAAAGCCCCGTCATCAGATATAATGAATTCACTTGCAAGAAGTGTATTGACACTTTATTCTTATGATAAAAATCCTGATGATACATCAATCCATAATGTACTTCGTCAGTGTCTTCAGTTGATTGCTTTGTTCCCGCAGCTTGCTGTTTACAGCTACCGCGCTTACGATTATTATTGGAAAGAAAGCAGTAAGTTTTTTATTCATGTACCTAAGAGAGAGTACTCAACGGCTGAAAATATTTTATATATGCTTCGTGAGGACGGAAAGTTTACTCCTCTTGAAGCTGAAATTCTTGATATCGCATTAGTTCTTCATGCTGAGCATGGCGGCGGTAATAACTCATCGTTCACAACTCATGTTGTTACATCATCCGGTACTGATACTTATTCTGCAATTGCAGCTGCTCTCGGCTCATTAAAGGGTCCGAAGCATGGCGGTGCCAATATAAAGGTATGCAATATGTTTGATAATATTAAATCTAATGTTTCTGACTGGTCTGATAAAGAAGAGATTGCAGATTACCTTGATAAAATCGTTAATAAAGAAGCATTTGATAAATCAGGCCTTATTTACGGTATAGGTCATGCTATTTATTCAATATCTGACCCTAGAGCAACAATTTTCAGAGGATATGTAGAGCGACTTGCAGCAGAAAAGGGCAGAACAAATGAGTTTGAGCTTTACAAATCTGTTGAAGAATTAGCTCCTGAGGTTATATCAAAGCATAGAAATATGTATAAAGGTGTCAGCGCAAATGTAGATTTTTATAGCGGCTTTGTTTATCAGATGTTAGATTTACCGCCTGAGCTTTATACACCGATTTTTGCTATTGCAAGAATTTCAGGCTGGTCAGCTCACAGACTTGAAGAGCTTATCAACGGCAACAAAATTATCAGACCTGCATATAAAGCAGTTGCTGACAGAAAAGAATATAAATCATTAAATGAAAGATAATTAAAAGTGGAAGGCTTTAAACCTTCCACTTTTGCTATTTATAAAGTTTTCCGCCGATGATAATATCTGATATTGAATTATCGTCGTTGAGAATCAGCAAATCAGCATCATAACCTTCCTGAATTTTACCTTTATTTAATCTGAGCATTTTTGCAGGTGTTTCGGTTGCCATTTTAACAGCTTCATAAAAGTCAATCCCGAATTCAACTGCTTTTTTTATACAATTCAGCAGTGGGTTAGAACCACCTGCAAGTGTACCGTCAGCCAATGTCAGCTTACCATTTTTTATATAAACATCCAATCCGCCTGAAGAGTGCTTGCCGTCAGGCAATCCTGCAGGTCTTATTGCATCACTTATTAATATAAGATTATCACTGCCAAATGTTTTGTAAAGCATCAGCACGGCAGCTTTTGATACATGCATTCCGTCACAGATAACTTCTGCGAATGTGCCTTTTTCTATAGCGGCACCGATAGGACCCGGTTCTCTGTGCAATAATGGTGGCATTGCATTAAATGTATGTGTAAGGCTTACTGCACCTGCTTCAAAAGCCTTGACAGCAGTGCTATAATCGCAGTTTGTATGCCCTAATGAAACACAGCATCCGCAGTTTTTTATGAACTCAATTACTCCGTCAGTTTCGGGTGCGACAGTGATTAACTTAACATTTTTGAATTTTTTGAATTCTTCTAAATCAGCATTCTTTATAAAGTTTTCGTTCTGAGCACCTTTTTTTGCTTTTGAAATATACGGTCCTTCAAGATGAAAACCGAGAATATTTGCACCGTCAGAATCTAATGGTTCAGATGTAATTCTTTCAAGGTTGTCGATGCTGTCTGTCATTGTTGTTGCTAAAAATGATGTTGTGCCGGCTAATGCTAATTCACGGCTCAATTCACTAAGCTTACCGTCTGAAGCGTCAATTCCTTTGAATCCGTGAATATGAATATCGATAAGACCCGGAATAACTTTTTTGCCGCAGGCATCTATATCATAATCATCACTGAATTTACCTGTTTCAATAATTTTACCATTATTTATTTTTATGTCAAAAATTCCATTTTGTAATTTAGCATTTTTAATTATCAAAACCTCACATCCTTTATTTAATAATACAATCTTAAAAGATTTTTTTCAATAAAATACTGAAAAAAGATAAGAATTCTTTGCAAAATCAATAAATAACATTTACAAATTATGCATATGTTTGATATAATAAAAAAGCAATAGTATTTCAGGAGGCAAAAAATGAATTTTAAATCTGTCAATAACAGCGGAACAGTTGAAGGCTTTTGCCTTGTAAAATCCGCAGAGGTTAAAAAAACAGCTAAAGGTTTAGCTTATCTTGATATGACATTGACCGACAGCTCAGGCGAAATAAACGCAAAGCTGTGGGATTATAAAGAAGATGTTCACGGCTCTATTAAAGTTAATTCCATTGTTAAAGTCAGAGGTTCAGAATCTGTATTTAACGATATGCCACAGTTAAGAGTTGACAGAATCAGATCTGCACTTGAATCAGATAATGTCAGGGTTGAAGATTTTGTGCCTTCGTCAGAATACAGCGGTGAGTCTCTTTTTGATGCAATTTATGAAGTTGCAGATAATTTTAAAAACGAAGAGCTTAAAACAATTGTAACTTCAATTTTAAATGAGCATAAAGAACAACTTACGGTTTGCCCCGCAGCATTCAGATTACACCATGCTATCAGAGGCGGTTTGATGTATCATACATTATCAGTTCTTCGCCTTGCACAGAGCGTAAGTCAGATATACCCAAGCGTTGATAAAGAGTTGCTTTTCAGCGGTATAATTCTTCACGATGTTGCAAAAATCTGGGAATTTGAGCTTTCAGATGCAGGTGTTGTATCAGGTTATACAGTTGACGGTACGCTTATCGGCCACCTTGTAAGAGGTGCTATGAATATTGAGATGCGCGGCCGCGAATTAGGTATAAATAAAGATACTTTAATGCTCCTTGAACATATGGTTATTTCTCATCATGGCGAGCCTGAATTCGGTGCTGCTGTTCGTCCTATGTTTTTAGAAGCAGAGATTCTTTCTCAGCTTGACTTACTTGATGCCAGAATTTATGAAGTTACTCAGGCTATCAGTGAGGTGCCGGTGGGTGAATTTACACCAAGGCAGTGGGCGCTTGAAAACAGAAAGCTTTACAACCATGGTTTAAAAGAAATTAAACCAAAGGCAGATTTGTTATAATAAAAGACAGGAGATGTGTTTATGAGAAATCATGAGGTTACAAACATTCAACCGCTTTTAAATGATGATGGCAGTTTGCGTGAACCGGGTTGGTCAAAACAGCTTTTACAGGTTTATGACCGTAAAGCTATCAAGGCATCAAAAATCCGAATTAAAGAATGGGACTATTATCTTGTCGTTTCTCAGGAAGGTCAGTTTGCCGTAGCTTTTACAGTTTCTGATGTTGGATATATAGGTCTTCAGTCTGTATCATTACTTGACTTTTCAGTCCCTGAAGAGTATACAGAAACAATTATATCCCCGTTCCCTATGGGTAAAATGAAAATGCCTTCTACTTCACAAGAGGGTAACACGATTTATACAGATAAGCGTCTGCATGTAAAATTTATAAAAACACCGTGTCAGCGTAAGATTGTGTGCCGTTTTGAAAACTTTAAAGACGGCAAACCGTTTGAGTGTGACATTACTCTTGAACAACCGGAAATGGACACAATGGTTATCGCAACACCGTGGAAGGAAGATAAAAAGGCTTTTTATTATAATCAGAAAATTAACTGTATGCCGGCATCAGGCAGTGTAAAATTTGACGGCAGAGTTTATAAATTCAACCCTGAAACCGATTTTGGTACTCTTGATTGGGGACGCGGTGTATGGACCTATGACAATACCTGGTACTGGGGCTCAGGTAACGGGATTGTAAACGGTAAGCCTTTTGGATTCAATATCGGCTATGGATTCGGAGATACCTCTGCTGCCAGTGAGAATATGTTATTTTATGACGGTAAATGCCACAAGCTTGATGATGTAATGTTCAATATACCTTCAACAAGCTACACAGATCCTTGGACATTTACTTCTTCAGACGGAAGATTTGAAATGGATTTTGTGCCGATTATTGACAGATGCGCCAAAACAGATTTTAAGTTTATCTTAACTGATCAGCATCAGGTTTTTGGTAAGATGTCAGGCAAGGCAATTCTTGATGACGGCACAGTTCTTGAAATTAAAGATTTACTCTGTTTTGCAGAGGATGTACACAATAAATATTAATTGGAGTAGTTATGGATTGGACAGAAATTAAAATAGAAGTTAACGCAAAAGATGTAGATAAAGCAGGGGACATCGCTCAGATGGTCGTGCCTTACGGAATTTATATTGAAGATTACAGCGATCTTGAAGAAGCAGCATGGGAAATTGCTAAAATTGACCTGATTGATGAGGAGCTTCTTAACAAAGACAGAGAACGTGCTTTTGTGCATGTTTATATGCCTCCCCATGAAAATCCGCCTGAGGCTGTTGCTTTCCTTTCAGAAAGATATAATGCTGAAAACATCAAGCACAGCATTGATGTTTCAATATGCAGAAATCAGGATTGGGAAAATAATTGGAAAGAATATTTTAAATCACTGCCTGTTGGCAAGAGACTTATGATTCATCCTGTCTGGGATGATGAATTTGATCCTGGTGACAGGGTAGTGCTTGATATTGAGCCCGGTCTTGCTTTTGGCAGCGGCGGTCATGATACAACAAAGCTTTGCCTTGAAACTCTTGAAAATTATGTTGATAATAATACAACTTTACTTGATGTAGGTTGCGGCAGTGGAATTTTAGGTGTATGTGGTCTTCTTTTAGGTGCGCAAAAAGCAGTAGGTGTTGATATTGATCCTCTTGCTGTAAAAAAAGCAGAGGAGAATGCAGAATTAAACGGCTTTGATTCAACTAAATACACAGTATATGAAGGCAACCTGACAGATAAAGTCAGCGGTAAATACAGTGTTGTTGTTGCAAATATTGTTGCTGATGTAATTATTATGTTCTGCAAGGATGTTGGAGCATTTATGGAAGACGATGCAGTATTTATTACATCCGGTATTATTGATGTGAGAGAAAAAGAAGTTCTTGATGCTTTTGACAAATACGGTTTTAAAGTTATTGAACGCCACGAAAGTAACGGATGGCTTTGCTTTGTAACCAAGAAAAACTAAATATTAAAAATAAAACAGGGCTGATGCGTTAACTTTGCAACAGCCCTGTTAAGTTTTAGGTTAAATCAGCTATATCAAGTATAAGTCTTTCGGTTTTATCCCAACCAAGGCAAGGGTCTGTGATTGATTTACCATAAATACCTTCACCGATTTTCTGAGCGCCGTCTTCAATGTAGCTTTCAATCATAAAGCCTTTAACCATTGATTTTATGTTGTCAGAATGGCGGCAGGAGTGAAGCACTTCTTTTGCAATTCTGATTTGCTCAAGGTATTGTTTGCCTGAATTTGAATGGTTTGTATCAACGATGACCCCCATATTTTTAAGATTACATGCCTGATATGAGTCATAAAGATTTATAAGGTCTTCATAATGGTAGTTAGGGTGGGTTTTGCCGTGCTTATCAACATAACCTCTGAGAATAGCGTGTGCAAGGTCGTTGCCTGATGAAACAACTTCCCAACCGCGGTAAATAAAGGTGTGTGAGTGCTGTGCAGCAGTGATTGAGTTAAGCATAACAGAAATATCTCCGCTTGTGGGGTTTTTCATACCTACGGGTATCGTTATACCGCTTGCGGTTAATCTGTGCTCCTGGTTTTCAACAGAACGGGCTCCGACAGCAACATACGCCAATAAATCGTTAAGATATCTGTAATTGTCAGGGTAAAGCATTTCGTCAGCGCAGGTTAAGCCTGTCTCTGTGATTGCTCTTGTATGAAGTCTGCGTATAGCAATTATACCCTCTAACATATCAGATTCTTTTTCAGGGTTTGGCTGATGCACCATACCTTTGTATCCGTCTCCGGTTGTACGGGGTTTATTGGTGTATATTCTCGGAATAATTAAAATCTTATCTTTTACTTTTTCTTGAATTGCAGACAGTCTTAAAATGTAATCAATGACTGAATCTTCATTATCTGCAGAGCAGGGACCGATTATGAGAGCTAATCTATTGTCTTCACCGGTGAAGATCTTTCTGATTTCCCGATCTCTGGCTTCTTTGATTTTAATAATACTTTCACTCATTGGAAACTGTTTTTTTATCTCTTGAGGGATAGGCAGCTTCCTTAAAAAATTCATTGACATTTACTTTGCCTCCCAAAATTGAATAAAGAAAATATACTCCTTTAGTTAAATATAGTCAATGATTATATTTCAGCAATTTCTATTTACAAAACAATTGATTTAGTGTATAATTTTTGTTAAGAAAAATCAAAAGGAGTGATTATGTTGAAAAAATTATTATCTCTATTTTGCGTAATTTCTCTTTTGTTAATTAATATATTGCCTGTAATGGCTGTTGAAAATTCTAAACTTACATATTTATATCTTGATAAAGGTAGTATAACAATAGGCGATGGTACTGTAAAAGGTTACGGTTATTTTGGTGAAGAAATTACAACACCTGACAGTGACGGATATTTAATTACTCAATCAACAACTGATGCAATAACCAACACTATAATTTTTGACGGTGGTAAAAACTATATTGTTTTGCGTAGCTTGAAGATTTCTCTTCAAAATCAGGTTTCAACTCAATATGCGTGTGCTTTAGCGTTAAAAAATTCTGCTGAAGTTACAGTTAAACTTGAAGGTACCAATGTGCTTATCAGCGGTGATGCTCGTGCCGGTATGGAGGTTTCTGAAGGTACAACTCTTACAATCTGCGGTGACGGTAATATTCTTGCAGGCAGCAATGGTCAGGCAGGTATAGGCGGCGGTAACAACCAATCAAGCGGTAATGTTATTATTAACTCAGGTAATGTTGTTGCCCAGAGTATGAGTTACAGTGCAGGTATAGGCGGCGGAAGTACAGGTTCTAACGGCAGCGTAGTTATCAATGGCGGTAATGTTACTGCTGTTGGTGGTGAGTCTGCTGCAGGTATCGGTGGAGGATGCACAGGCAACGGCGGCAATATCACAATTAACGGTGGTACAGTTACAGCTGCAGGGGGTGCCAATGCTGCAGGTATCGGTGGCGGTTGGTACGGCTATATGGGTAATGTTGTTATCAACGGTGGCTCTGTTAAGGCAATCGGGGGTAAAAATGCACCTTCAATCGGAGCGGGTGGAGGTGTGAAATCCGAACCGATTCTCAATTCTGACGGTGAAACCTTATACCTTGCTAAATTTAATTCATCTGTAGTTTCTTCTGTTAAAGATATTTATACTAACGGTAAATCAAACAACATCAGCTCATATCATTCAAACGATCCGTATTTCTATTTTTATTTACCTGCTGAAACTCATATATTTTCTGCTGACTCAGATGTAAGCCCTACAGGATTCTGGAAGGCTGAGTATAAATCATCCTTCACTTGTACTCAAATCAATCCTGTTGAGTTTATCAACGGTGCAAGTGTCAGGGCTGATGATGTAATCAGCGGTTTATCCTGCGGTTTGTCAGATCTGAAAGATTATACAAATCTTTTGCCCGGTTTCAGTTTGAATTTTTCACAATCAAAAATCGGAACGGGTACACAAGTTGATCTTGTTTATGAAAATAATATTATTTTTTCATATCAGACTCTTGTTTACGGTGATCTTAATAACGATAGTTTCTATGATGGTGAAGATTCTTTTATTGCGCTTCTCATTTTGTGGGAAATGTTAGATTCATCAAATACTGATTCATTGATTATCGAAGCTGCTGATGCAGACAGGAACGGTGCTGTTGAAAAAGCAGATGTTGAAATTCTGCAAAAGGCAGGTCTTGTTTTGCAGAGTGTTCCTCAGAATTCAGACGGAACTATCAATACCGACAGCACACAATGGAACGAATATGTAGTTTTGATTGATCAGACGGCTGAAAATACAACTGATTTTAATTTTGATTGGCTGTTAAGCTTAATTAAAAATATTATTGAAAAAATATTACATTATATGTATAACATAATATAAATCTGCAGCAAAAAAGCTCCATCAACGATGGAGCTTTTAGTTATTTGATTTTACATACATCAACCCATGAAATATAATCAGAATATTTCTCAAGTTCTTCAATTGTAAGCTTAATTGCGCTGTTACTGCTGCCGCAGGCAGGGTATACAAAATCAAACCTCTTTAATGATTCATCAAGATATACCTTGCAACCGTCTTTAATTGCAAACGGACATATGCCGCCAACAGCATGACCGGTGAATTCAAGTGCTTCGTCAGCTGAAAGCATAGTTGCTTTGCATTGAAATGTTGCTTTGTACTTGGGGTTGTCAATCTTTACATCACCTGCAGCAATTATCATTATGCATTCATCGTTCACTTTGAATGTTAGTGATTTTGCAATTCTTTCAGGCTCACAGCCAAGTGCCTGAGCTGCAAGTTCAACAGTTGCACTTGAAACATCAAATTCAAGAATTCTGTTTTCTATGCCGAATTGTTTAAAATATTCTTTTACTTTATCTATAGCCATTTTAATTCCTCCTAAAATTCTTTAAAAGTATATCATATAAATTTGAATTGTTCAAGTTGACAAAACGCTTTTAAAAGAGTAAACTGTTTTTCAGGTGATATTATGAAAAGCTTTGATATTAAAACAAAAATATATTTTGGTGATAGTTCACTTGACAGGCTTGAGCAAATTGATGCCCGTAAGGTTCTTGTTGTTGCTGACCCTTTTGTAGTTAAAAGTGGTTTGATAAACAAAATAACTTCACGTCTTGATACTAAATCATTGGCTTATGATGTGTTTTCAGATGTTGTTCCTGACCCTCCGATAGATAAAATTACTGAAGGCGTGTCTGCGTTGATTAAAAGTAATGCAGACACTATTGTTGCTGTAGGCGGCGGTTCTGCAATTGACCAGGCTAAAGCTATGAGAGAAGTTATAGCTAAGATGGATGAATACAAGGATGCTGAAGTTCGTCTTATTGCTATACCTACAACAAGCGGTACAGGTTCTGAGGTTACAGCGTTTTCAGTTGTATCTGACCCTGAAAGCGGTAAAAAATTCCCGTTAGTTGCTGATTCTATTTTACCTGATGAGGCTATTCTTGATGTTGAACTTGTTAAATCCGTTCCGCCTTCAATCACTGCAGATACCGGTATGGATGTTCTCACTCATGCGATTGAAGCATATGTGAGTAAAAATAATGATGAATTCTCTGCTGCTTTAGCAGAAAAAAGCGTTGAGATTATCGGCTCTTTTCTTTTAAGATCATATCTTGATAATAACGATACACACGCCAGAAGTAAAATGATGTGTGCATCATGCCTTGCGGGTATAGCGTTTAACCATGCTAATCTTGGCCTTAATCACGGTATGGCTCATCAGCTTGGTGCAAAATTCCATATACCTCACGGTCGTGCAAATGCAATGTTGCTGCCATTGATTATCCAGTATAACAGTGATATAAATAAGCATTCACGAAGCAGAAAAGATTATCCTAATCACGTTCGTAAATATATTACCCTTGCCAGATTGTTAGGTCTTCAGAATTTTAACACAATCACAACAATCAGAGCTTTGGTGAGCTGGGTTGAGTTTATGATGAAAGAAATGGATATGCCTTTGTGTGTGTCTGTTATGAATGTCTGCTCGCAGGAAGAATATTTTGCAGCAATCCCTGAAATGGCAGAGGCAGCGCTTGCTGATGCCTGCACGGCAACTAACCCCAGAACTCCGACAAAAGAAGATGTAATGAAAATTTATATTGATTTATGGTAAAAAATAACGCTCCATCAGGAGCGTTATTTTTTTAGTCTTCAATTGCTGCTTTTCGTGAGTTTATTTCTTTAAATACATTCATATCGTCAAATTTTAATGACCTGTCATAGTTGTAAAGACCGTTTTGCTCTTGCTCAACATCATAAAGCTGAGTGTAACAGAAGCCGAGCATCTGGTCATTATCAAGAAGTGCATCAGTAAGACCTTTATATCTTTCGATAAACTCTGCTTGTGTTTTCGGATGATTGTCACCGTATCCCCATGAATTTTCGTCATTTGAGAATGTTGATTTGATTCCGCCGTATTCACTTACAAAAGTAGGTTCACCTTTGTAATGCTGAATGTGTTCAAATCTGTCATACAGAATACCATCAGTCATAAGCTTATCATAATTCTCCTTGAAAACAGCTGGGTTCTGTTCGTAGTCATGAACATCAAATATATCTGTTCGTACGTGGAAATTACCGCTTGTATCAATGCAGGGTCGTGTGGAATCAAGAGCCTTTGTGCAATCATAAACCATACCGATTACATCGTCCCACTGCTTACAGCCGTGTTTATCCCATGTTTCATTAAACGGGCACCAACCGATAATTGCAGGATGGTTGAAATCTCTTTCAACTTCTTCAAGCCATTCAGGCAAGATAGTGAAAACTGATTCAGGCTTTGAATGGTCGAGGCCCCAGTTAGGATATTCACCCCACACAAGATAACCCATTTTATCACAATGATATAAAAATCTAGGCTCAAAAATCTTTTCGTGAAGCCTTGCACCGTTAAATCCTGCATCAAGAGATAACTGAATATCTTTAACGAGCTCCTCCTCACTTTTTGCAGTGTAAATTCCGTCAGGGTAGAAGCCCTGGTCAAGAACGAGTCTTTGGAAAACGCTCTTTCCGTTGAGCATAAACTTCATACCTTCAAGGCCTACTGTGCGCAAACCAAAATAGCTTTTGACTTCATCATCACAGAATTTAAGCTCAAGGTCATAAAGTTCACCTTTACCAACAGACCACTCATGTTTTTCTATTAAATCAAGATGAATATCAACATTACCGCCGCTTGTAACCGCACTTGCTGCACCCATAACTCTGTTGTCATAAAGAGCGACAGCTTCAAACTTACCGCTACCGCAAACAGTTGCTTTGATATCAAGTGAGCAATTGTCAACATTAGGATAATATTTTACATTTTTGATGTATGCTTTCGGTGTTGCTTCAAGCCATACAGTCTGCCAGATGCCTGTTGTTCTTGTATAAAAACAACCCCATGATTCGTATCTGTAGCTTTGTTTACCGCCTGATTGCATATAATCGCGTGTATCATCTTTTGCATAAACGGTAATTGTGAACTCTTTTTTAGTGATAAATTTAGTTATATCGAAAGAAAACGATGAATAACCACCTTTATGAGTGCCTACTAATTCACCGTCAATATAAACTTTTGTCAAAAAGTCACATGCACCAAAGTTAAGTACAATTCTTTTGTTAAGAAAAATTTCAGGCAGAGTCACAACTTTTTTGTACCATACACCAAGTATGAAGTCAGTGTTACCTATACCTGAAAGTTTGCTTTCAGGGCAGAAGGGAACAATTATTTTCTGGTCAAAATCAGCGTCAGGTTTAAAATAGCCTTTTGCTTCACCGCTTGTTTCGTTATCATATTTAAAATCCCACTCGCCGTTAAGGTTCATCCATAATGAACGCTGAAACTGCGGATTAGGGTATTCAGGTCTTGGAATTTGCATCAGTTTTCCTCCTAAAAGTATATTATGGCTATGTTACCATAAAAATACAAGTTATGCAATATATATTGCTACTTTTTTCTATATATGGTATAATCTGAGAGAGGTGTTAATATGACAGAGGATGAACTTTTGTTATCTCAGATTAAAGATAAAATTTCTGAATGTGAAAAGAATTCAATGATAACTTCCACTGATTTTCTTGATTTGAGAAAACAGAGTGTAGCAGTTTCGTTTCTGAAAAGGCAAAAGGATGTAAAGTGGGAGCTTTACGGCGGTTATGACGATGCCGAAAGGAAGGTTATTGTTTTTTTGCCTTTTTATGTTGATAACTATTATTCTTTTATTCAGGAAAATCCTTCAGAATTGCCTTTTGTGATTTTTAGGGTTGAAAAAGATAGCTTTTCTTCACTTTCTCACAGAGATTACCTTGGCGCATTAACAGGTATGGGGATTAAACGCGAAAAATTAGGTGATATAATCGTTGATGATAAAGGCTGTTATTTCTTTGCAAAAGAAAGTGTTTCTCAGTTTATACAGCAAAATTTCACCTCAGCAGGCAGAGGTACTTTAAAAATCAATATTGTTACCGAGAAAAAAGATTTTTCTAAAAATATTAAAACTGAAGAAATCTGTTGTTTTGTTGCATCTCCTCGTATTGATGCCGTAGTCGGCTCTGTCTTTTCTTTTTCACGGTCAAAATCAGCTGAAATTATAGAAAAAGGACTTGTTTTTGTTAATGATGAGCAAATTATGAAACCTGATTTTAAAATTAAAAAAGGTGATAAATTAGTTCTCAAAGGCAAGGGAAGAGCAATAATTAAAGATGATTCTTCAAAAAGTAAAAAAGGTAGAATCGCATTGATTGTTGATGTTTTTGTTTGATTGATGTTTTTTAGTGTTGCTTAATTGTGATGTAGAAAAATATGCAAATAAGATGATAAATATATTCATAAAAATCGATAAAAAAATGTTGTAAAATCTGCAACATAATGATATAATCAAAAAGAATAGGTGTAGTTTGGGGGTGTGACGATGAATAACAACATTTTAAGTGTTGGTATAGACATCGGAACATCTACGACACAGGTTATTTTCAGCCGTATTGTTATGGAAAATATGGCGGGCTTCTTTTCAGTTCCTCATATATCAATAATTGATAAAGAGGTCATTTATAAAAGTCAGATATATCTGACTCCTCTTGTTAATTCTTATCTGATTGATGGAGATAAAGTCCGTGATATCGTTGCTGATGAATTCAGAAAGGCAGGTTTCACCCCGGCAGATACTCAGACCGGCGCAGTGATTATTACAGGTGAAAGTGCAAGAAAAGAGAATTCATCATTAGTTCTTGAAAAGTTAAGTGACTTTGCCGGTGAGTTTGTTGTTTCTACGGCGGGACCTGACCTTGAGTCTGTTATTGCAGGTAAAGGCAGTGGTGCTCAAAGCTATTCAGAGGAATACGGCTGTACTGCGGTAAACCTTGACATAGGCGGAGGAACAACCAACATAGTTGTATTTGATAATGGCAAGGTTATTGCCAAGGGTTGTGTTGATATCGGTGGCAGACAGATTAAAGTAGATAGTGATTACACCGTCACATACATAAGTCCGAGTGCAAAGCTGATTGCCGAAAGAGCCGGTTTGTCTGTTGAAGTAGGTAAAAGGACAGATAAATTAACTTTATCAAAGCTTTGCGAAAATATGGCTCATTTACTCGAGCAAATTCTTGGCATTTACCCTAAGAGTGATACTCTTGATTCAATCACTACAGGCGGCAGCTCTGAATTTCATATCAACAAACCAATTAAAGCGGTTTGCTTTTCAGGTGGCGTTGCTGATTGTGTATATAATACCCATCATGAAGATTTAGAATTCGGAGATATCGGTGTTTTGTTAGGGTCAGCAATACGAAAAGGCAGATTGTTAAGTGATTTCAGACTTATCAAAGCTAAAGAAACAATCAGGGCAACTGTTGTTGGCGCCGGTTCATACACTACTTCAATTTCAGGCAGTACAATTACTTATTCAGAAAACAGATTACCGTTAAAAAATATCCCTGTATTAAAGCTTAATGATGAAGAACAGGCAAAAGCTTTTCAGGGTGATACAGCTTTTATAAAAGACAAAATCAAGTGGTTTTTGTCACAGAGTGATTCAGCAAGTTTAATTCTCGGATTACCCGGGTACAAAAATCCTACTTATTTACAGTTGAATACCCTTGCAGATTGTATCGGTGAGGCGCTTGATTCTCAGTTGGAACCCGATGAGCCGATGCTTATTGTTACGGAATTTGATATAGCTAAAGCTCTGGGACAAGCTTTAAAGAGAAATTATTCAGATAAAAGAGATATTATTTCAATAGACAGTATAAGCGTTGATGACGGGGATTTTGTTGATTTAGGCAAACCTCTTATGGACGGTCTTGTTATCCCTGTTGTTGTCAAAACGCTGATTTTTGGTTAGGAGGTCATTTGTTTGCGTTTAAAAACAGTAATTTTAGGCAAAACATATCAATTCAAAGATGTTAAAGAAGTTCTTGCAAAAGCAAACGAAGAAAAATCAGGTGATATTCTTGCAGGTATTGCTGCTACAAGCGGAACTGAGCGTATTGCTGCTAAAGAGGTACTTTCAAATCTTCTTGTCAGTGACCTTCGTGAAAACCCAGTTGTTCCTTATGAGCAGGATGATGTTACGCGCATTATACAGGATGCTGTAAATGAATCTGTCTATAACAAAATCAGGAACTGGACAATTGGTGAATTGAGAGAGTACATCCTTTCTCATAACACAACTGAGCGAGATATCAGACACCTTTCAAGAGGTCTTACAAGTGAAGTTATTGCAGGTGTATGTAAGCTTATGTCCAATCTTGATTTGGTATATGCTGCATCAAAAGTAAGAGTAACTGCACACTGTAATACAACAATCGGTGTCAGAGGTACTCTTTCAACAAGACTTCAGCCAAACCATCCTACAGATAATGTTGAAGGTATTACAGCTTCTTTATTTGAAGGTCTAAGCTATGGCTGTGGTGATGCTCTTATAGGTCTTAACCCGGTTAATGATACTGTTTCAAGTCTGAGTGAAGTCCTGAAACGATTTGATGAGGTTAAAAATGAATTTGAAATTCCGACACAGATTTGTGTTTTAGCTCATATTACAGCACAGATTGAAGCTGTTAAACGCGGTGCACCATGCGATATGATTTTTCAGAGTATCGCAGGCAGTCAGAAGGGTAATGAAGCATTCGGCTTCACATCTGATACAGTCAGAGAAGCACGTCAGTTGATGCTTCAACACGGTACGGCAACAGGCCCTAATGTTATGTATTTTGAAACAGGTCAGGGTTCGGAGCTTTCAAGTGATGCTCATTATGGTGCTGATCAGGTAACGATGGAAGCAAGATGCTACGGCTTTGCAAAAGAATTTTCACCGTTTATGGTTAATACCGTTGTTGGCTTTATCGGACCTGAATATCTTTATGACAGCCGTCAGGTTATCAGAGCAGGTCTTGAGGACCATTTTATGGGTAAACTTACAGGTATCCCTATGGGATGTGACTGTTGCTATACAAATCATATGATGGCTGACCAGAATGATATAGAAAACCTTTCGTTGCTGCTTGGTTCATGCGGTGTAAACTACATACTCGGTGTTCCTACGAGTGATGATGTAATGCTTAATTATCAAACTAACGCATATCACGATGCTACTACTATCCGTGAAATTCTCGGTCTCAGACCTATAAAAGAATTTGACGAATGGCTTGAAAAAATGGGTATCACAGAGAACGGCAAGCTTACCAAGTATGCCGGTGACCCGACAATTTTTCTTAAAAAGAGGGGGTAAGCTTTATGGAAAATAATGCTGTTGAAAGTATTGTTCAGGCGGTTTTACAAAAGCTTGCCTTACAAGGTAATTCTAATGCTACAGAAAGTCAGATTTCTTCAGTAGTAAGTTCAGTGGTTAACAATAATGTTAATGATACTGAGCTTGTTGATATTACATCAAAAGAAGTTAAATCTAAACCGCTTCTTGAAAATCCTGCTGATGAAGACGGACTTTTGAGAATAATGAGCAAAACAACTGCCAGAATTGGTGTAGGCCGTGCTGGTCCCAGACTAAAGACTCAGACAATGCTTGCTTTAAGGGCTGACCACGCAGCAGCACGTGATTCTGTTTTTGCTGATGTAAATGATGAATTACTAAAAAAAATAAATGTACCTTGCTTTACAACCTGTTGTTCTGACAGAAATGAGCATCTTACACGGCCTGATCTTGGCAGAAAATTCTCTGATGAAACAGCCAAAGAGATTAAATCAAAATGTTCATCAAACCCCGATGTTCAGTTTATTATTTCTGACGGTTTAAGCTCAAAATCTATTGAAGCTAATATCGAGAATGTTTTACCTTCAGTTATTGATGGTGTTAAGGCGCTAGGTTACAGCGTAGGTACTCCGTTTTTTGTTAAATTCGGTAGAGTCGGATGTATGGATCATGCGTGTGAAATACTCGGTTCAAAGGTTACTTGCATTTTTATCGGTGAAAGACCGGGTCTCGGTACAGCCGAAAGTATGAGTGCTTATATCACTTACGGTTCAAAAGTCGGTATGCCTGAAGCTAACAGAACTGTTGTTTCTAATATTCATTCAGGCGGCATTACTGCTGTTGAAGCAGGTGCATATCTTGCTGAAGTAATTGATATGATTATGAAAAACAAAGCAAGCGGTGTTAATTTAAAAAAGTAATCTGATTTAGGAGGTGGCAGCATGCGAGGTGACAGACTAAAAACTAATGTATTAAGTGTTCAAATTATTCCAAATGCAGATAAAACATTACTGTCTTTTTTACAAGCTGATGAAGATGTTCATAGTCTTGGTATTATTACTACTGTCTGTGATGATGTTTCATACGCTGCTTTGGATGAGGCCACTAAAAAAGCAAACTGCCGTGTTGTATATGCACGAAGTATGTATGCAGGTTCTTCAAATGCTTCCACAGCTCTTGCCGGTGAATTTATCGGTATTTTAGGTTCACCTGATCCGGCAGAGGTCAGAAGCGGTATTCAGGCGGCAGTCAGTTATATAGAAAACGATGCGGCGTTTTACAGTGCAAATGATGATGACTCAATTGTTTATTTTGCCCACTGTATTTCAAGGTCCGGTTCATATCTTTCACAACAGGCTTCAGTCCCTGAGGGCACTGCTTTAGCTTATGTTATTGCGCCGCCGTCAGAAGCTATCTGTGGCATAGACAGTGCATTGAAAGCTGCAGATGTTGAAATGAAAGTTTTTTACGGTCCGCCGTCTGAAACAAACTTTGCAGGCGGACTGATTGCAGGCGACCAGGCAGCGTGTAAGGCTGCATGTGAAGCTTTTGCTGAAAGAATATGTAAGATAGCAGATAATCCTATTGATGAAAAGGGGAGTTCGTTATGACTTTAGATCGTGATTTACAATCAATACAAGAGGTTCGCGATCTTGTGGCTAATGCTAAAAAGGCACAAAAAGAATTAGCAACATTTTCGCAGGAACAGATTGACAGAATTATCTGTGAAATCGCTAAAGATTGTGCTGCGAACGCCCAGACTCTTGCCAAAATGGCTGTTGAAGAAACAGGTTTTGGTGTTTGGGAAGACAAAGTTCTTAAAAATTTATTGGGCAGTACAATTACTTACGATTATTGTAAAGATATGAAAACCGTTGGTGTTATTAAAGAAGATAACGGTGACGGCATAATTGAAGTTGGTGTACCTATGGGAATTGTTGCTGCGTTGATTCCTTCAACCAATCCGACTTCAACAACTATGTATAAATCTATTATCTCAATTAAAGCGGGTAATGCAATTGTTATCAG
>JBGVPE010000050.1:0-83687 GCA_045126895.1 Acutalibacteraceae bacterium
GCTACGCAGTTTCGTAGAAAAGCAAAATTGCTTGAATTGAAGCCAAAAATGCAGCAAGGCTACCGCCTTGCGAGGCTTTTGGTGATGATGCAAGGAATTTTGTTCGAGAAACAAATACTTCCTTATGTGGTGTCAGCGAAACTCAGTCGGCTTTCATTGTTTTTATTCTCTTTTTATAAATCATAAAGAAGGCAAAAAGTTCGATTAAAAAGGTCATAGTCCATGACACTGTGTAAGAGAAATACAGGCATGACGGGGTGTGGTATTCAGGAATCTGAAATACAGTGTATATCCACCCTATACGGAATCCGCACACGCCTAAAACCGTAATAATCATCGGTGAAAGTGAAGCTCCCATTCCTCGTATTGCGCCTGTTGTAACATCCATAAGTCCGCAAAGGAAATAGGGCAGACAGATGCAGAAAAGACGGGTCATTCCGTATTGAATAGCTTGTGCAGAGTCTGTTATGTAAACAGACAGCAGTTTTTCACCGAAAGTATATACAAGCCCTCCCGAAACGGCACCTGAAACAAATACACTTGCAAGGCAGATGAAAAGCACTTTTTTAACCCTTTTATAATTCATCGCACCCACATTCTGCCCGGTGAAATTAAGGGCGGTCTGGTGAAATGCATTCATTATAACATACACAAAACCTTCTATATTACCTGCTGCCGCATTACCGGACATCAATACATCCCCGAAAGAGTTTATAGATGATTGAATGATAACGTTTGAAATTGAAAATAATGAACCCTGGATACCTGCGGGTATGCCGATTCGCATAATTTTTTTAAGCTCAGCTTTGTGAAAACGCATTTTTGAAGGGATGAATTTGCAGGCGTCTTTTCTTCGCATAAGAGAAAAAACCACCAGCGCTGCCGAAATGCCCTGAGATATAGTGGTTGCAAGGGCAACACCTGCCACATTCATATCAAAAACGGTTACAAAAATAACATTAAGAATTACGTTTACAACACCTGCGATTGACAAAAAAATCAACGGGCTTTTGGTGTTACCGGCAGAGCGCAGAATAGCTGCACCGAAGTTGTAAACCATAGTGAAAGTTATACCTGCGAAATAAATTTTCATATATATTGCAGAAAGCTCAAGAACATTATCAGGTGTTCCCATCCAGAAAAGAAATTTTTCTGAAAGGGAGATGCCGATTACTGTCAGCACGGCACCGCTGACCAAAGCTGTAGGTATTGCTGTATGGACAACGCGATGGGTGTTTTTATCATCTCTGCCGCCGATTGAATGGGCAACAGATACACCTGAGCCTACCGACAGACCGATAAACATATTTATAATAAGGTGAGTAAGTGAACCTGTTGCACCTACTGCAGCAACAGACACGCTGCCGCAATATCTGCCTACAATTACCAGGTCGGCTGCATTGAAAAGAAGCTGTAATACACTGGTGAGAATCATCGGTATTGTGTGCAGAACTATATTCGCAAACAGTGGACCTGTGCACATATTCCTGTCAAGTCTTTTCATCTTATCACCTTCCTTATCATAATCACGGTAACATTATAATATAATATCAGATAAATTCAAGATAACCGCATATGAAAATAAGAATAAAATTTTAATCAAAAACCCTTGACAATATCATAAGGTTAGGTTATAATACTTGCACAACAAAGTGGAATATGTTGTTCCCACCTAAACGGTATCGTCCGTCAAGGTCAATAATCAGGCTCCTTCGGGGGCAGTGTGCTTATTGATTATTATGCGGATGGTGAACACTGTCCGCATTTTTATTTTTGGAGGTGCTTGGATATCAGTACTAAAGAACTGCAAATTAACGAAGAAATCCGTGACAAAGAAGTCAGAGTAATTTCTAACGACGGCGAACAGCTCGGCGTTATGAGTGCTTCAGAGGCATTAAAGCTTGCTGAGCAGAGCAACTTTGACCTTGTAAAAATTGCTCCTCAGGCAAAGCCGCCTGTATGCAAAATTATGGATTACGGTAAATATCGTTTTGAACAGGCAAAGCGCGAAAAAGAAGCAAAGAAAAATCAGAGAGTTATCGAAATCAAAGAGATTCGCTTATCTCTTAACATTGATACTCACGACTTTGAAACAAAAGTCGGCCATGCAGTTAAATTCTTAAAGGCAGGCAATAAGGTTAAGGTGTCAATCCGTTTCAGAGGCAGAGAAATGGCTCACCCTGAGCATGGTCTTGCACCGATGCAGAAATTCGCAGAAGCTTGTGCAGAATACGGAACAGTAGAAAAACCTGCAAAACTTGAAGGTCGTTCCATGCTGATGTTCCTTGCAGCAAAGTCAACCAAATAAATAATGAATTTTAATAAGGAGGAAAATCATTATGCCTAAAATCAAAACTCACTCAGGCGCAAAGAAACGCTTTAAGATGTCAAAGAACGGTAAACCAATCCGTGCTCATGCAAACAAATCTCACATCCTCAACAAAAAGACAACAAAGCGCAAGAGAGGTCTTCGTCAGACAACTGTTGCTGATAAGACAAACGTAAATCAGATCAAACGTCTTATTCCTTACAAATAATATTGAATTAAAATAACGGAGGTAACTTAACATGGCACGTATTAAGGGTGCGACAATGACTCGCAAGAGAAGAAATAAAGTGCTCAAAATGTCAAAGGGCTACTATGGCTCAAAGAGCAAGCTTTTCAGAACAGCAAAACAGGCAGTTATGAAATCAGGTCAGTATGCTTATGTTGGTCGTAAGCAGAAGAAACGTGATTTCCGCCGTCTTTGGATCACAAGAATTTCTGCAGCAGCAAAGATGAACGGTATGAACTACTCAACATTCATCAACGGTCTTAACAAAGCAGGCATCACTCTCAACAGAAAGATGCTCGCAGAGATCGCTGTTTCAGATGCAGCAGCTTTCACAGCTCTCACAGAGAAAGCTAAAGAAGCTCTTAAATAATAATCTATAATCACGCCCTTTTTTACTGAAGGGCGTGAATTTGTTTATCGAGGTGAAACAAAATTGGAAAGTATTACATCAAAAAATAATGACAAAATCAAGTTTGCCGTATCGTTGAGGGACAGTGCTTCTCAAAGAAAAAAGAACGGGATGTTTTTTGTTGAAGGCGCAAGACTTTGTGAAGATGCCGCTTTGAGTGATGGTGATATTCTGCAGTTTTTTTTCACTGAAAAAGCAAAAATCAAATTCCCTGAATTTTATGATAATATCAGCCTGAAAGCAAAAGAAATCTACTGCATCAGTGAAGACGTAAGCCGTAAGCTTTCTGATACTCAGAGCCCTCAAGGAATTTTTTGTATATGCAGGTCATCTGATAATATGGGGATGAATAAAATCAATCCTGAGGGTAAGTATGTACTTTTAGAGAATGTTCAGGATCCGTCAAATCTTGGTGCAATCGCAAGGACCGCCGAGGCTATGGGTATTGACGGCCTTATTGTCAACGGCGGATGTGATATTTATAACCCTAAAGCTCTCAGAGCATGCATGGGAGCATTCTTCAGGTTGAATGTTATAATCTGTGATGAAATTCTGCCGTTTATTGAGTCTGCAAAAGAAATGGGAATGAGCGTTCTTGCTTCTACTCCCGATGCAGATGCTGTGAAGATTAACAGTGTTGACTTTTCGGGCGGTGTTATCTGCATCGTGGGTAACGAGGGTAACGGTATAACCGTGCAGACGATGAATGCGGCAACATCAAAGGTAACCATACCTATGCGGGGCAGGGCAGAGTCGCTGAATGCGTCAACTGCTGCAGCTATTCTTATATGGGAGATGGTGCGCCATGGCTCTTGAGCATTGGATAAGGTACCAGCTTGCATTAGGTGCAGGATGCCGTAAAACAGGTGAAATGATATCTTATTTCGGCTCACCGAAGACACTTTTTGAAAGCGATATGTATGAGTGGAAGGTGTCAGGGATTTTTACCCCTAAGCAGATTGAAAAACTTCAGAAGTCAACTATAGATGAAGCTTATGAAGTTATGGAAAACTGCTTTAAATACGGATGTAAAGCTGTAACCCCCGACGAAAAACTTTACCCCAGAATGTTAAAACCCCTTGACGATTTGCCTGCAGTAGTTTATTATCAAGGAGATTTAAAATTTATAATTCATAAAATAGCTATTGCTGTTGTGGGTACCCGTGAGGCAGACCGAAACAGCCTTGCCATAGCGAAGAGTCTGTCAGCGTCAATTACCCGTTCAGGTGCGGTTATCGTCAGCGGCGGTGCATTAGGTGTTGACAGTGCAGCTCATTCGGGCGCAATTGAATCGGGCGGTAAAACTGTAGCGGTTTTAGGCTGCGGATTCGGTACTGACTACCTTCAGGCAAACAGTGATTTGCGTCAGGTGATTGCACAAAACGGTGCGCTTATTACAGAGTACCCGCCTATGACCCCTGCTCTTGCACGGAATTTTCCTATAAGAAACCGTATAATATCAGGCCTTTGCCACGGTACTGTTGTGGTTGAGGCAGGTATAAAAAGCGGTTCACTTATCACTGCATCAACGGCACTTGAACAGGGCAGAGACGTTTATGCTGTGCCCGGTGATATTATGAGCAGCAAATTCTTAGGTGTGCATAAACTGATAAACGAGGGCGCCAAGCCTGTGTTTTCAGCGTATGATATTCTGTACCCTTATGCAGTCAGATACCCTAAAGCTATTGATATTGAAAAAATTGAAACTCAGCTTCAGATGACGGATTCTGTAGACTGCATCAACACAAAAGGAAGCAAAGACAGTGTTAATGAAAACGCACCTTTTAATCAGGAATCTTTTGAAAACGTAAAAGACCTGAGTGAGATTTCTGACAATGCAAAAACAGTTTACAGTATTTTTGGCGATGAGCCGATTCATATTGATGATATTGCAAGAAAAACCGCTTTAGGATTTTCTGAAATATTTATTGCGGTCACCGAGCTTGAGCTGGCTGAACTTATTGTTTCACAGCCGGGCAAATTTTACCATTTAAAATAATTGATAGGAAGATGTCTATGTCAAAACTGATTATCGTTGAGTCACCTACCAAGGTAAAAACAATTAAAAAATATTTGGGCAAAGAATATGATGTTACAGCATCAATGGGTCATATCAGGGATTTACCTGCAGCCCGTCTTAGCGTTGACATCAAAAACGATTTTGCGCCTAAATACGCTATTATAAAAGGAAAAGAGAAGCTTGTTAAAGAGCTTAAAGGCAAGGTTGCCGAAAGTGATGAAGTCTTTCTTGCAACTGACCCTGACCGTGAGGGAGAAGCTATTTCGTGGCACCTTGCAGCAATTCTTGACCTTGATGTTAAAAATTGCAACCGTGTTACATTTAATGAAATTACAAAAACAGGTATTGAAAACGGAATGAAGCAGCCTCGCAGTATTGATATGGATTTAGTCAATGCTCAGCAGGCAAGACGAATTCTTGACAGACTTGTAGGCTATAAATTAAGCCCGTTCATTTCACAGAAAATCCGCCGCGGACTTTCTGCCGGCAGAGTGCAGAGCGTTGCTGTAAGATTGATTGTTGACCGTGAGAATGAAATCAGAGCCTTTGTGCCTGAAGAATACTGGTCACTTGACGCTAAATTCAATGCCCCTTGCAGAAAATTATTTTCAGCGTCTTTTGTAGGTGACGAAACAGGTAAAGTCAAAATCACCAACAAAGAGCAGGCAGATTCTTATATTGCCCGTCTTGACGGCGCTAAATATACAGTATCTTCACTTAAAAAAGGTACAAGAAAAAAGAACCCTGCACCACCGTTTATCACTTCAACCTTGCAGCAGGAAGCTTCAAGAAAGCTTGGCTTCCAGTCACAGCGTACAATGCGCACTGCACAGGAGCTTTATGAAGGTATTGATGTTAAAGGTATCGGCACAACCGGTCTTATAACTTATATGAGAACTGACTCTCTTCGTATTTCAGAGGAGGCAAGAGCAGCAGCTAACGAATATATCGTTTCAGCTTATGGTGAAAAATATCTTCCTGAAAAGCCAAGATATTTCAAATCAAGAAGTAACGCTCAGGACGGTCACGAAGCAATCCGCCCTGCAATCCCTTCACTTACACCTGACAGAGTAAAGGATAGCCTTACACCTGACCAGTTCAAGCTTTATACACTTATCTGGAAAAGATTTATCGCATCCCTTATGGCATCCTGTGTTCAGAATACCGTTAAAGCAGAGATTACAGGCGCAACCGATGCTGATATGGCTCAGGGCAGATACTGCCTTTTCTCAGCTGCAGGCTACAGCGTGAAGTTTGACGGTTTTACAACTCTTTATGAAGAGGGTACAGATGACGAGGATGAAGAAGGCAACAAAAAATTGCCTGAGCTTAACAAAGACGATAGCGTTAAATTGAAGGAGCTTACAGGTAATCAGCATTTCACACAGCCACCTGCAAGATACACCGAAGCTTCACTTATCAAGGCTATGGAAGAAAACGGAATCGGCAGACCGAGCACATACGCTACAATTATCACAACAATAACAAAGCGTGAGTATGTAAAGCGTCAGGCTAAATTGCTTGTGCCTACCGAGCTTGGTGAGGCTACAACAGGTCTTCTTAAAGAGAAGTTCCCTAAAATTGTAAATGCTAAATTCACAGCTTCTATGGAAACTCAGCTTGACGATGTAGGTGACGGCAACGCTGATTATATAGAGATGCTCCACGGCTTCTATGATGAATTTGATAAAACACTTCAGAAAGCAAAGGACGATATGAAGGATGTAAAAATCCAGCTTGAAGAAGATGTTACAGATATTCCGTGTGAAAAATGCGGAAGACTTATGGTTATTAAAACAGGCAGATTCGGCAGATTCCTTGCTTGCCCCGGTTACCCTGAATGTAAAAACGCAAAGCCTCTTGTTACAAAAACCAATGCCAAATGCCCGAAATGCGGCTCAGGTGTTATTGAGAAAAAGAGCAAAAAAGGCTACACCTTCTTCGGCTGTGAATCATGGCCTGAGTGTGATTTTATGACATGGGATAAGCCTACCGATGACCTTTGCCCTGAGTGTGGCAAGTCACTTTTTAAACGCAAGGGCGGTATTCTCGCATGCCTTAATGACGGTTGCGGCTTTGAGAAAAAAGCAGAGCGTAAGACTAAAAAGAAAGAAGATTAACAATGAGTGAAGTTCTTGTTGTCGGTGGAGGCCTGGCAGGTGTTGAGGCTGCCTGGGCACTGGCAAACCGAGGATTTACGGTTACAATTGCAGAAATGAAACCGTTAAAAAAATCCCCCGCACATAAAAGTAATAACCTTGCCGAGCTTGTCTGCTCTAACTCCCTGAAGGCAGAGCGATTAGGCTCGGCAGCGGGTCTTTTAAAAGCAGAGATGAAGCTTTTAGGTTCACTCTGTGTTGAATGCGCAGAAAAAACAAAGGTCCCTGCCGGCGGCGCTCTGGCTGTTGACCGTGATGAATTCTCTGCATTGATAACCGAAAAAATTAAAAATCATCCTAATATTACAATAGAATGCCGTGAGGTGGAGGATATACCTGAGGGTAATGTGATTATTGCCGCAGGTCCCCTTGCAAGTGAACCTCTTGCAGAAAAAATCAAAGACCTTTGCGGCGGAAATCTCAGCTTTCATGACGCTGCTGCGCCTATTGTTATGGCAGATAGCATTGATATGGATAGTGCATTCACCCAGTCCCGTTATGACAGAGGCGGTGAAGATGATTATATAAACTGCCCTATGAATAAAGAAGAATACGAAGCTTTTTATGACGCTCTTGTTAATGCGCAGTCAGCAGAGCTTCACTCTTTTGATAAGAAAAAGGGCGTGTATGAGGGTTGTATGCCAATAGAGATTATGGCATCCCGCGGTGCAGATACAATGCGATTCGGCCCGTTGAAGCCTGTAGGTCTGCGCGACCCTAAAACAGGCCACAGACCCTGGGCGGTGCTGCAGCTGAGAAAAGAGAATTCTGCAGGTACAATGTATAACCTTGTAGGCTTTCAGACTAATCTGAAATTCGGTGAGCAAAAAAGAGTGTTTTCTATGATACCTGCATTAAAAAATGCAGAGTTTGTCCGTTACGGTGTTATGCACAGGAATACTTTTATCGATTCACCCCGCCTTCTTAACAGTGATTTTTCTTTCAGAGGTAAAGAGAATCTGTTTTTTGCAGGGCAGATAACAGGTGTAGAAGGCTATATGGAATCTGCAGCTGCAGGTATTATGGCAGGTCTTAATATGGCTTTGCGTTTAAAGGGTAAGGAAACCGTTACCTTCCCTGATTTTACAATGATTGGTGCATTGAGCAGATATATAAGCGACAGCTCGGTCAAGGATTTTCAGCCTATGGGTGCCAACTTTGGTGTACTGCCTGAGTTGGAAGAAAAAATCCGTGATAAAAAGCTGCGATATGAAACACTTGCGTCAAGAAGCATGGACTACATGAGAGAGGAGTGTGCAAAATACAGTGAAGTTTGAAGAATTGCAAAATAAAATCGGCTATTTTTTCAAAAATGAAGGTTTGCTTGAAACAGCGTTGACCCATTCATCTTATGCAAATGAGTGCAGCGGTGTCAGCAACGAGCGTCTTGAATTTTTGGGCGACTCTGTTTTAGGTATAATCACAGCCGAGAATTTTTATAAAAACTATAAAACCTTACCGGAGGGTGAGCTTACAAAGCTTCGTGCAGCCACTGTTTGTGAAAAGAGCCTTTTTGAATTTGCCTGTCAGCTTGACCTTGGCAGATATCTTCTTTTAGGCAAAGGTGAAATTGCAACAGGCGGCAACAGCAGACCGTCTATTTTGGCAGATGCCTTTGAGGCATTGATTGCGGCAATATATCTTGACGGAGGTATGGATGCGGCAAAGGGATTTGTCTTAAAATATGTTGATGAGTCTGTTAAAAAACACAGAGGCTTCAAAGACCATAAAACTGTTTTACAAGAAGTGATTCAGAGAAACCCCGGTGAAATAATCGAGTATGTTCTCGTTGGTGAAACAGGCCCTGACCACGATAAACGATTTGAAGTTGAGGTTCACCTTAACTCAAATGTTATCGGCAGAGGTATAGGCACAAGCAAGAAAAAAGCCGAGCAAATAGCAGCTAAAGAAGCTCTGGAGTTGATGGGTCTTTGAAACATATAACAGTCGGCTTATTTGTTCCGCACAAAGGGTGCCCTCATCAGTGCAGTTTCTGTAATCAGAAAAGTATATCAGGTCAGGTTAAGTGCCTGACAGCAGCTGATGTTCATAACGCTGTGTTAAAAGCACAGGAAAATCCAAATCTGAAAGATGCAGAGATTGCGTTTTTTGGCGGTAGTTTTACGGCTATTGAAAAAGATTATATGCTTGAGTTGTTGGAAGCTGCAAATGAACATATAGATTCTGAAAAATTCAAAGGTATCAGGGTTTCTACAAGACCCGATGCAATAAATGACGAAATATGTCAGACGCTTCTTAAGTATAATGTATGTGCTGTTGAGCTTGGAGCTCAGAGTATGGATGATGAAGTGCTTTCTCTTAATCAGAGGGGACATACTTCTGCTCAGGTTGAGTCTGCCGTTAAAATGCTTAAGAGCTATGGCTTTGAAACAGGTCTTCAGATGATGACAGGTCTCTACGGGTCATCCCGTAACGAAAGTATCGAAACTGCTGAAAAGATTATAGCTCTCAGACCTGATACTGTAAGAATTTATCCTACAGTAGTTCTTGAAAACACACACCTTGAAAGGCTTTTTAAAGACGGTGAATATACACCTCAGTCAGTTGAACAGGCGGTTGATATCTGCGCTGAACTTATATTGATGTTTTATAAAAACAATATAAAGGTTATCAGGGTAGGGCTTCATTCAGGCGGTGATGTTGAATCAGGCTTTGTTGCAGGTGCTTATCATCCTGCTTTTAAAGAGAAGTGCGACAGCAGAATTTATTACAATGAGATTCTTCATAATCTTAAAAATAAGAAAGTGGCAGAGGTCACCGTTTTTGTAAAAAAAGGTGATTTGTCACAGGCAATCGGTCAGAAAAAAGAAAACTTGAAAAAACTGGCTGAAAAGGGTTATAATGTAACAGTTAAAGAATCACAGGATTTAAAAAAATATCAGGTACTTGTAAAGGAATAACAATATGATACTTAAAGCACTTGAGATGCAGGGTTTCAAATCATTCCCTGATAAAACAATATTTAATTTTAATAACGGAATCACTGCCGTTGTTGGACCTAACGGTTCAGGTAAAAGTAATATTGCCGATGCTGTTCGTTGGGTTTTGGGTGAGCAATCTACCAAAAATCTGCGCGGTTCCAAAATGGAAGATGTTATTTTCGGCGGCACAAAAATCCGTAAACCGTTAGGTTTTGCAGAGGTTACACTGCGCCTTGATAATAAAGACCGTTCATTGAATTGTGACAGCGATGAAGTGGCTGTTACAAGACGCTATTACCGTTCGGGTGAGAGTGAATACCGCCTTAACGCTGAGGCTGTAAGACTTCGTGATATCCACGAATTATTTATGGATACAGGTCTTGGCAGAGACGGTTATTCAATGGTCAGCCAGGGCAGAGTAGCCGACCTTATTTCATCAAAGTCAGGTCAGCGCCGTGAAATGCTTGAAGAGGCTGCCGGTATTTCTCACTACAGATACCGCCGCAGTGACGCAAACCGCCGTCTTGCTCAGGCGGAGGAGAATATGGTAAGACTTCGCGATATTCTTTCAGAGCTTGAATCACGTGTGGGACCTCTTAAAATTCAGAGTGAAAAGGCGCAGAAATTTTTAGTTCTTGCTAAGGATAAGAAAAATCTTGAAATCGGCTTATGGCTTCATACAATTGAGTCATCAAAAAAGAAGCTCAAAGAGCAGGAAGATAAACTTGCAATCGCAACAGCTCAGTATAACGATGCTGAAAATCAGCTTGATGCTATCCGTGATGAAATGGATTCTGCAGTTGCAGCCGGTCAGGATATTAACATAAGAATTGAGCAAATCAGAAGAGATAAGCAGTCTTATGAAGAGCAGGCAGCTCAGAAAGAGGCAATTATTGCTGTTGAGAAAAACACTATCGAGCATAACCTTAACACAGTTGAACGTCTTAAAAAAGATGTAAGTGAGGCTACCGACACTGAGCAGTCCCTTGAAAATCAGATAAAAGAAGGTTCAGCAATTATCGAGAGTCTTCTCAATGAAATTTCACAGAAAAAGGCAGAGCTTGATAATGCAAATGCCGAAATCAACTCTGTTAAGTTAGAGAATTCTGAGTTTGCAGAGAAGCAGGCTGAAATTTCTCAAAAAATTGCAGACCTTACAAATTGTATAGCAGAAAAACGAATAGACGAAACAACAGCAGTTTCATCTATTGAAGAAATTTCTGCAAGAATTTCAAACATTGACGGTGTTCTTTCTTCAAGGGCAGACTATGTCAATCAGCTTACCGAAGCTGCTGAAAAATGCGGTGAAGAGCTGCAGACTTTAAAAGATAAAGCTCAGGAAATTGCAAATGCAGTTTCGGGCTACAATATGAGAGTTCAGTCAAGAAGTGAAAAGGTACAGAATCTTAAATCAGAAATTGACTCAAAAACTCTCGATATACATCAGAAAACAGGCAGAATCCATATTCTTGAAGATATGGAAAAGAATATGGAAGGCTACTCAGGCAGTGTAAAAGCTGTTATAAGAGAAGCTAAAGGCGGTACTCTTCGCGGTATTCACGGCACCCTTTCTCAGCTTATCAGCGTTGAGGGTGAATATGCCGTTGCTGTTGAAACAGCTTTAGGTAATGCCGTTCAGAATATTGTTACCGACAGTGAAAACGATGCAAAACGTGCAATTAACTTCCTTAAAGATTCAAAGGCAGGTCGCGCAACATTTTTGCCTCTGACTTCGGTTAAGGCTAAGGAGTTCACAGAGAAAGACCTTGATGATTGCTACGGATTTGTAGATATGGCAGATAAGCTTCTTGACTTTGACCCTAAATATTCAGAGATTATCAAATCACTTCTGGGCAGAACAGCTGTTGCAGAGGACCTTGACAGTGCTGTTTCAATGGCAAAACGCTATTCATACCGTTTTAAAATCGTTACACTTGACGGTCAGGTTATCAATGCCGGCGGTTCAATGACAGGTGGTTCAAGAGGTCAGAACGCAGGTATTCTTAACAGAGGCAATGAAATTGACATGCTTAACGCTGCAGTTAAAAAAGCCCAAGAAGAAATTGCGGCCATTAAAGATGAATATAAGCGCCTTAGCGAAGAGTTATCTCTTGCTCAGGCAGAGCTTGATGCATCTCAGGCTGACCTGACAAGAGCGCAGGAAGATATCATCAGAAAAGAAAGTGAGCATGAGCTTGTTCAGGGTAAGCTTGATACAGCAAACGCCGCTTTAGAGGAGCTTCGCAGAGAAAAGCACCGTTCAACTCTCAGAGTTCAGGAGCTTGAAGAAGTGAAAAATGCAGCACTCGGTGAAATTCAGAAGCTTAATGAGCAGATGTCAGCGCTGCGTAATGAGATGGACAGCGCCTCTCTTTCACGCGAGGAGCTTGAACAGCGTAAAGAAGAATTAGCTTCAAAAGAAGCTCAGATAAATCTTGATATCCTTGCTCTTGAAAAAGATGCTCAGGCAAGACGCGAGGCTATGGATATTCTTCGCCATCGTATGGTAGGCCATGAAGGAAGGGTTGAGGACCTTAACAGTGAAATCAATCAGTTCCTTGAAATTAACAATACAATCCAGGCAAAAATTGTGGAGCTTACAGCACTTGCTCAGGAGCTTCATGATAAATCAAAAGAGGCAAGTGAGCAGATTGATCAGCTCACTCAACAGCATTCTGATTGTGATGCAAGAGATGCCAAGCTTCGAATTGAAGAAAGAATGAAAACTGCTGAAAGAGAAAAAATCAGTGGTGAGCTTGCACGTCTTGAAGAGCGTAAGCTCACAATGGAAAAGCAGCTTGATGATGCAGTCAATAAGCTTTATGATGAGTATCAGCTCACAAAACGAGAGGCTGAGGAGCTTAATATTGATATTGGTGATTATGCTCAGGCTCATCGTCAGCTTCAGGAAATAAAAGGTAAAATCAGAGCTCTCGGTAACGTCAATGTGGGTGCTATTGAGGAATATGAAGAAGTTTCTCAGCGCTATGAGTTTATGGGCGCACAGCTTGAGGATATAGAAAAATCAAGGGCAGAGCTTGATAAGCTTATCAAAGAGCTTACCGATAAAATGTCAGAGCAGTTCAGAGAGCAGTTTGTTAAAATCAACAACTTCTTCGGGGAAACATTTGTTGAGCTTTTCGGTGGCGGCAAAGCTGAGCTTGTTCTTGAAAATCAGCTTGATGTTCTTGAATGTAATATTGAAATCAAGGTTCAGCCACCCGGTAAAAATGTTCAGAATATTGACCTTCTTTCAGGCGGTGAAAAAGGTTTATCGGCAATCGCACTTCTTTTTGCAATTCTGAAAGTTTCACCGGCACCGTTCTGTATATTTGACGAGGTTGAGGCAGCTCTTGACGATGTGAATGTTACAAGATACGCAAAATATGTCCGCAGAATGACAAGAAACACACAGTTTATTCTTATCACTCATCGCCGCGGTACTATGGAAGAGGCTGATGTTCTTTACGGTGTTACAATGCAGGAAGAGGGCATTTCAAAGCTTCTTGAACTCAAAACAGCCGAAATGGCTAAAAAATTAGGTATAGGATAATAGGAGAAGGTTATGGCAATTTTAAAACTTGTTATTGCATTTATTTTATCACTCAGTCAGTTCTTCTCACCAATAGTTGCACTTATTTCTAACGGTGGAGAAAAAGCGTTTTTTGATAAGTGGTCTGCTCAGGATGATTTTAATGCCAACAGCTACATTGAACTTGAAAAAACACCGGGTGAAGATTTTGTGGTTTTGAATCTTGCTGATATTCAGCTTGGTGAATCAAAGCTTTTTGCACCTGCAGGTGAAAATTCAAAAGCACTTATCGATAAAATGGTAGCAGATATGCAGCCTGACCTTATCACTCTTTCAGGTGATAATGCATGGGGTACAACAGCGTATATTAAACTTGTTGAGTGGATTGATTCTTACGGTATACCGTGGGCACCTGTTATGGGCAACCATGACGGTGAAGATTGCCCCAGTGAATTCTGGGCAGCGTATCTTCTTTATGAAGCAGAGAACTGTCTGTTTGAGTTTGGCCCTGAAGATATGGGTTACGGTAACTATATTATAAACATCACAGAAAACGGCAGAATTGTTCACACATTGTTTATGATGGATACTCACTCTTCAGCTTCTTTCACTCTCCCTGACGGTACTGTTATTGAAGACAGCTATGACCACCTTTGGCCAAATCAGCTTGAATGGTACAAGTGGGGTGTGCAAGGCACAAAGAAGCTTGCAGGCCATACAGTTGAAAGCACAGTGATTATGCATATCCCTGTTGTTGAATACAGAACGGCATGGGCTGAAGCATGGGATGAAGAAAATGGTGAGTTCAGACCTCTTTATGCATTTACATCTTATGGCTCAAACAATGAATGGATCTGCTCTTCAGAGGTTAATAACGGATTCTTTGATTTGTGTAAAGATTTAGGCAGCACAAAGAATATAATTGTCGGTCATGACCATGCAAACGATTCTTCAATTCTTTATAAAGGTATCAGACTTTCATATTCAGTTAAAACAGGATTCGGAAGCTATTGGGAAGCTGATAAAATCGGTGGTACAACAGTTACAATAAACTCATTTGGTAATGCAAAAGTTCAGAATCATTACTATGATTTGGAAGAATCAGGCTTCGAATTTTAATTATTTTCAGGGGATGGCAAAGATGCCGTCCCCTGAATTGTTTTTCTTGTGCAAAATAAGATAAAAATAAAAAAATAAAAAAACTTTTGCACCGGGTTTTGCACAGAAATTGTTAAAAATCAAGTGTATTTCAGGTGCCAAAACACAAGTTATTGTGCTTATCTTTTTATACACAACTATTCGACAACTTTTGAACAAAAGAGTGTGCAAAACTTTCACAAAAAGAGCAAAAATTCTTCTTGACAAGGACCTGTTTATCGTGTATAATGACAGAGCTGTAAAGATAAAAACCTTTACAGGTATTTTTATGTAAAGGGTGTGTTGTTTTGTCAAAAAATCTTGACGTTATAATGTTAATAGATTTTTACGGCGATATGCTCACAGAGAAACAACATGCTTTTTTAAACTACTATTATAACGAAGATTTATCTCTTTCTGAGATTGCTGCCAATGAGGGCATAACCCGTCAGGGTGTGCGTGACGCTATCAAGCGTGCTGAGGTTCAGCTCAATGAGATGGAAATGAAGCTTGGCCTTGCAAGTCGTTTTGAAAGTATGAAAAGCGGCCTTGAAGAGATAATTAGCTACGCTGACCAGATCGGCGAATATAACAGGAAAAATACTCTTTCCAGAGAGGTCAATGATTTCACTGCTAAAATCAAAGCAGTTGCTCAGACCTTGATTATGGAAAACTGACAGGTGGTGAAACCATGGCATTTGAAGGTCTTTCTGACAGACTTGAAGCTGCTTTTCAACGAATGAAATCAAAAGGCTCTTTGACAGAAAGTGATGTTAAAGAGGTTATGCGAGAGGTTCGCATGGCGTTGCTCGAAGCTGACGTTAACTACAAAGTTGCCAAGGATTTCACAAAAACAGTTACTGAGCGTGCAGTCGGTGAAAAGGTTATGGAAAGCCTTACACCTGCACAGATGGTTATAAAAATCGTTAACGAAGAGTTAACAGCCCTTATGGGTGGCACCAAATCAAGACTTGCTGTTGCAAACCATCCGCCTACAGTTATTATGATGTGCGGTTTACAGGGTTCAGGTAAAACCACTCACAGCGCAAAGATTGCTATGAGCCTTAAAAATCAGGGCCACAGACCTTTACTTGTAGCTTGTGATATTTACCGTCCTGCAGCTATCAAGCAGCTTCAGGTTGTTGGTGAGCAGGCAGGTGTTCCCGTTTTTGAAATGGGTCAGATCAATCCTGTTGAGATTGCAAATGCAGCTATCAAATTAGCAAAAGACCAGGGTTATGACTATGTCTTCCTTGATACTGCGGGCCGTCTTCATATTGACGAAGTTCTTATGGATGAGCTTAAGAGCATTAAGGCAAATGTTCATCCTCACGAGATTTTGTTTGTAGTTGACGCTATGACAGGTCAGGATGCAGTTAATGTAGCTAAAACCTTTGATGACGCACTCGGTATTGACGGTGTTGTTCTTACAAAGCTTGACGGTGATACCCGAGGCGGTGCGGCTCTTTCAATTCGCTCAGTTACAGGTAAGCCTATCAAATTTATCGGTATCGGTGAAAAATTAGGCGACCTTGACGTGTTCCACCCGGACCGTATGGCATCAAGAATTCTTGGTATGGGTGACGTCCTTTCTCTTATCGAAAAAGCTGAGATGGCTCTCGATGAGAAAAAGGCTATGGAGCTTGAGCAAAAGCTCAAACAAAATAAATTTGACCTTAATGACCTTATGAGTCAGCTTGACGAAGTGAGGAAATTAGGCTCAATTAAAGACACTCTTTCAATGATACCGGGTCTTGGTAAGCAGATTAAAGATGTTGACATAGATGAGCGTCAGTTTGATAAAATCAAAGCAATCATCCAGTCAATGACTGCGCAGGAAAGAGAGAAGCCCGAAATCATCAACCCTTCACGCAAGCGCAGAATCGCTGCGGGTTGCGGTCAGGATGTTGAGGCAGTCAACCGTTTGCTTGCACAGCATAAGCAAATGCAAAAAATGTTCAAACAGATGAATTCTGCAGGCAAAAAACGCCGCAGAAGAGGTAAGTTTGATATGAGCCAGTTAAGAGGCTTTAATATCTAATTCAACACTTTTTGAGTGATGGATATAATTTAAATTTTTATAAATTTTGGAGGAAACAAAAATGGCAGTAAAAATCAGATTGCGTCGTATGGGCGCTAAAAAGGCACCTTTCTATCGTGTAGTAGTTGCGGATTCAAGATATCCTCGTGACGGCAGATTCATCGAAGAAATCGGCACATATGACCCAATGAAGAGCGAAAACAATATCAACATCAATGCAGAAGCAGCTCAGAAATGGATTGCTAACGGCGCTCAGCCAACAGATACAGTTAAAGACCTTCTCAAGAAGAGCGGTATCGTTAAATAATTTAACTGAGGTACTATAATGAAAGATTTATTGCTTCAAATTGCTTGCGGCCTTGTCAGTAACCCTGACGCTGTTAGTGTAGATGTTGACGAGCCTGATGAAGAAGGCACTGTTGTTTATCATCTTCACGTTGCTCAGGAGGATATGGGCAGAGTTATCGGCAAGCAGGGCAGAATCGCAAAAGCAATCAGAATTGTTATGCGTTCAGCTGCCAGCAGAAATGACGAAAAAATTTCTGTTGAAATCGAATAATCAAAGGGCTGTCTATGACAGCCTTTTGTTTTTAAGGTGATAGTATGATTAAAGAATATCTTGATATAGGTCAGATAGTAGGCACCCACGGCGTCAGGGGCGAAATGAGAGTCAACCCTCGCTGTGATACTCCTGATTTTATCAAACAGTTCAAAACCTTATACTTTGACAAAAAAGGTGAAAAAAGCGTTAAGGTTACGGCTTGCCGTACCCACGGCAATCTGTCTCTTATTAAAATTGACGGTGTTGATACCGTTGAGGCTGCAAACGCACTTCGAAATAAGGTTCTCTATATGAAACGCGCAGATGCAAAGCTTAAAGAGGGTTCATATTTTATTGCTGAGTTAGAGGATTGTACTGTTGTTGACGCTGATGATGAAAGCATAGTATACGGTGTTTTGACTCAGGTCAGTGAAACAGGTGCTAACGATGTATGGCATATTAAAAAAGACGGTAAAGAATATCTTATCCCTGCCATACCGCCTGTTGTTATAGATGTTGATGTAGTAACGGGAGTTATTAAAATCAGACCGTTGAAAGGAATTTTTGATGATGAGGATTGATATACTCACTCTTTTCCCTGAGATGTGCGAAGCTGTGCTTAATGAGAGTATAATCGGCAGAGCAAGAGAAAAAGGGATTGTAGAAATCAACTGCACAAATATCAGAGATTTCACTATAGATAAGCATAACCGTGTTGACGATGCACCTTACGGCGGCGGAATGGGTATGGTTATGCAGAATCAGCCTATCTATGACTGCTATAATGCCCTTTGTGAAAAATTGGGTAAAAAGCCTAAGCTTATTTTTATGTCCCCACAAGGCAGTGTACTTACACAGGCAAAAGTCAAAGAGCTTGCAAAAGAAGAGAATATTGCCATACTCTGCGGTCATTATGAGGGTGTTGATGAGAGGGTAATAGAAGAAATTGTTGATGAAGAAATTTCTGTGGGTGATTATGTTCTCACCGGCGGAGAGTTACCTGCTCTTATACTTGCTGACAGTGTTTCAAGAATGATACCCGGTGTACTTGCCAATGAAGAAGCTTTCAGTGAAGAGAGTCATTTTGCGTCTTTGCTTGAGTATCCCCAGTATACAAGACCGCCTGAATGGAATGGCAAAAAGGTTCCTGATGTGCTTCTTTCGGGTCATCACGGCAACATTGAAAAGTGGCGCAGACAGCAGTCAATCAAGCGCACATATGAAAGAAGACCTGATTTGTTAAGTAATGCAGACCTTGATAAAAGTGACAAAAAATTCCTGGAATCATTAAAAAATAATTCAAAAAATAGTTAAAATGCAAAAAATATGGTAAACTCTGTTGTAAATTTGCACAAATCAAAGTGTTAAAAAAATGCCACATTTGGCTTCACCGCCGAATTGTGCAAAACCGGGTTGCTTTTCATTGACGAAAAGAAGTTTTGTGTTATAATATGTACTAAGGAATTAAGTTGAAACTTATATTTGATTGGAGATAAAAATATGTTTGTTAAAGATGTAGTGATTCAGAATCAGGTTGGACTTCACGCTCGTCCTGCAACTTTTTTCATCCAGAAAGCAAATGAATTCAAATCATCAATCTGGGTTGAAAAAGAAGAGAGAAGAGTAAATGCCAAGAGCCTTTTAGGTGTTCTTTCACTTGGTATTATGGGTGGCACACAGATCCGCATTATCGCAGGCGGTCCTGATGAAGAGCAGGCTGTTGAAGAGCTTGTTAAACTTGTAAGTTCAGGTTTTGCTGAATAATTAAATCTTGGCGGCACAGGTTTACCTGTGCCGATTTTTATTATAGGAGGTGATTGCTCTGACACTGCAGGAATTAAGAAAAAAATCTATGTCATTACCAAAAACACCGGGCGTATACCTGATGAAAAATAAAAAAAATGAAATAATATATGTAGGTAAGGCAAAGGCACTTAAAAACCGTGTCAGCACATATTTCGGCTCTCAGAATAATCACTCCGTCAAAGTTCGCAGAATGGTTGAGAATGTAAATGATTTTGATTACATTCTTACTGACAGTGAGTTTGAGGCCCTTGTGCTTGAATGCAGCCTTATCAAGCAGCATTCACCAAAATACAATATTCTGCTCAAAGACGATAAAGGCTACAGCTATATCAAGGTCACAAAAGGGGAGTGGCCTAAAATTTCTGCTGTACTTCAGAAAGAGGATGACGGTGCCAGATATATCGGCCCTTACACAGGCTCATTCAGCGTTAAAAACTCTGTTGATGAAGCGCTGAAGATTTTTATGCTGCCTCAATGTTCAAAGGTATTCCCTAAAGAAATAGGTAAAAGCAGACCGTGTCTTAATTATTTTATAAAACAGTGTATGGCACCGTGTAACGGTAAGGTTACAAAAGAGGAGTATAATACAGCTGTCAACGAAGCTTTAAGATTTTTACAGGGTGACAGTGCAGTTGTCCTCTCGGAACTGAAAAAACATATGGATGAAGCAGCAGGGAATCTTGATTTTGAACTTGCTGCAAAGCTTCGCGATAAAATCCGTTCAATAGAAAAAATTTCAGAAAAACAAAAGGTTGTCAGTGAAGATAACAGACCGAGAGATGTTTTTGCGATTTCGCAGACAAACGAAAAATCCTGTCTTTGTATTTTGCGTTACAGTGGCGGCAGACTTCGGGACAGCAAATATTTCATCTTGCCGTTTTTTGAGTCATTACCGGCTGCACGCCGTGAGCTTATAACGCAGTTTTATTCAGGTGGTGCAAAAGTGCCGTCACAGATTTTGTTAGACGGTGAAACAGAAGATAAAGAACTGCTTGAAGAGTGGCTTTCAAGCCTTGCAGGTAAAAAAGCAGAGCTGTTCATTCCGCAAAAAGGTAAATATGCTCAAACTGTTCAGATGTGCAAAAACAATGCAGCCGAGAAACTTGCTCAATCAATGGGCAGGCAGGGGGGTGTTACTGCAGCCCTTGACGAGCTTTCAAAATTGCTGGGTCTTGCCAAACCACCTGAGTTTATTGAGTCATACGATATTTCTCACACGGCAGGCAGCGATAATGTTGCAGGTATGGTTGTTTTTAAAAACGGATTACCACATAAAAAATCGTATCGCAGATTCAGTATAAAAGGCTTTGACGGTCAGGATGATTACGGCTCTATGGCAGAGGTTATATCAAGAAGATTTAACGAGTATCAGCTTCATCAGGGCAGTGAAGACGGATTCGGCAGATTGCCTGATTTGATTTTGCTTGACGGCGGTAAAGGCCAGGTTAATGCAGTCAGACCCATTATTGAGGCTTTTGGTTATGATATACCTGTATTCGGTATGGTTAAGGATTCATCACACCGTACAAGAGCAATTGCAACTGACGGTGGTGAAATTGCAATTAACTCAAAGCGTCAGGCTTTCACCCTTGTTTCAAATATTCAGGAAGAGGTGCACAGATTCTCTGTAGCATATCACAGAGCAAAGCATAAAAAATCCTCTTTCGGCAGCACCCTTACACAGATTGACGGTGTAGGTGAGAAGAAGGCAAAAGCGCTTCTTAAAACCTTTAAAACAATCACTGCAATTAAAAATGCAAGTGTTGACGAGCTGTGTAATGCTGAAGGAATAAACAAAGTTATCGCTCAAAAGGTGTATGACCATTTTCATAAAAACTTGACAATTTAACAATAAAATGTAATAATAATCAAACGAGATGTTTTTTGGAGGCTAAAATGAGAGTAATTACCGGCACTGCCAGAGGCAGAAGTCTTATGACACTTCCGGGTGAGGATGTGCGTCCTACTACCGACAGAGTCAAAGAAGCTATGTTCAGTATAATTCAATTTGAGGTTGAGGGCAGTCAGGTGCTTGACTTGTTTGCAGGTTCAGGTCAGCTTGGTATTGAGGCTCTGAGCCGCGGCGCTGCATATGCAACCTTTGTTGACAGCGCTAAAGAATCTGTTGAGTGCATCAAAACAAACCTTCAGAAAACAGGGCTTAAATCAAACTCATGTGTTGTGCAGACTGATGCATTCTCTTTTTTAAGAACATCTGCAGGTCAGTTTGATATTGCTCTTATCGACCCTCCTTATTCAAAGGGTCTTATTCAGAAGGCGTTGCCTTTGGTTGCACCTCGTATGAACGATGCAGGTGTTATTATATGTGAACACCCTTATGGTGAAGAAATGCCTGAAAGCGCAGGGGATTTCTTACTTTATCGTGAATATAAATACGGTAAGCTGGCATTGACCGTATATCGTAAAAAGGAAGACGAAGAATGAAAATAGCCATTTGTCCGGGTAGCTTTGACCCGATAACTAACGGTCACCTTGCCGTTATAAGACGAGCTGCAAAGCTTTTTGATAAGGTTATAGTTGTTGTAATGGTAAATTTTCGTAAACCTGTGGGTTTGTTTGCCCCGGAGGAGCGAGTTGACCTTATTAAACGCTGTGTAACCGATATGCCAAATGTAGAGGTTGAGTTTTACAGTGGCCTTTTAGCTGATTATGCCCGTCAGAAAAATGCGGTTGCCATTGTTAAGGGCTTGCGCGCTGTTTCTGATTTTGAGGATGAATTCCAGCAGGCACTTACCAATAAACAGTTAAATCCCGATGTTGAAACAGTTTTTATAACAGCAGATGCAGAGCATATGTACCTTTCGTCAAGCGTTGTTAAACAGATTTGCGAATACAGTGCGGATATAGATATGACAAGATTTGTTCCCGCTGAAATCGCCGGAGATATAGTTACAAGAATAAAAGGAGATGTTAAAATATGAACGTTCAGGGTAAACTCGATTTAATTGAAGAAATCCTTGATAACGGAACAAGTATTCCGTTTTCTTCAAAAATTGCAGTGGATGTTGATGCAATCCGTACTTATGTAGGCGATATCCGTCTTGACCTTCCTGTTGAAATCGAAAAGGCTCAGGATATTGTTGAACACTACAATTCTATCATCAAAAAGGCATCAACAGAGGCTTCTGTTACAACATCAACTGCTCAGAAACAGGCTGACGAAATTGTCGGTGCAGCAAAAGAGCATGCAAAAGGCATTGTTGATAACGCTGAGGCAAACGCTTCATCTAAAATTGCAGCTGCAACAGAGCAGGCTCGCAGAATGGTTGAATCAAGTGAGGTTGCACGTCTTGCTCAGGAATATTCTGATAAAGTTCGTTCACAGGCAACAACAGACGCAGAAGAGATTATCAAAAACGCAAAAGAGCAGGCTGCTGCAATTGTTCAGGATGCTACAAACAAGGCTGATGCAATCAAGAGAAGCGTTGATGAGTGGAGCATGAATATGCGCACTGCAACTAACCGCTATGTAAGTGAGATTATGAAAAACAGTGACGATGTTCTTTCTGCAAATATTGCAGAAATCCGTAAGGCACGTCAGAGCCTTCAGTCAAGCATTGATAAAAAATAAAAATAAGGAAGTTGCTTTTTAAAAGCAGCTTCCTTTTTGTTTGCATATAACAAAAGAGCATATCCGAAAACCGAATATGCTCTGTGTTGTCTGTTATTATTTTTTTACACAAGGTGTATCAAAAAGCTTGCCGTTTAATTTGTTGTTAAGTGCATCAAGTGGTTTGCCCAATGCTTTGAAAACAATAAGGTAAACGCATACGCCGAAGATTGCTGCAAGAATTGCACTCACGATAACGTCTGACGGGAAGTGAACATGAAGATAAATTCTTGAGAAGCCGATAAGGATTGCAACGATAACAGGTGCGATACCGGCTTTTTTGTTGACACAGAACATTGCAACTGCAGCGCCGATTGATGAAGCTGTATGACCTGACGGGAATGAGTAAGAATAATGAGTAGCGTGGTCGATACTTGGCTGAAGTGAAGTGTCAAACGGGAATTTGTAGGTGAAACCGATGCTTTCCCATAAAGGCATCATATCAGGGTCATAAGGACGGATACGCTCAAACAACGGTTTGAGAACAAGGTTGTTCATACCTGAAACAAGTGCAAGACCGAGGAGAGCAGCGATGCCCATCTTTCTTGTCTTTTTAAAGATGCAAAGGATAACGCCTAAAGCAATCCATAAAATGCCTTCGTCACCAAGGTGAGTGATAAAAATCATGATAGAATCCATTACTGAACTCCAGAGCTTTTCAACTGCTGTATAAATTGATGCGTCAAAATTTAACAGCCATTCAGCAGCAAATAATTCCTGAAACATAAAAAATCTCCTTTTCCTAAATTATTACTCAAATATTACCATAAAGAATAAAATAATGCAATATAAAACAATGAACAAAATCCGGGAATCGTCATATTCAGCATTAAATTGATATTTTCTTTTTGTAAAAAATCAACATATTTAGCATAAAAAAAAGTTTTGATATGATACGCTTTTACATTGACACAATATCGGTTTTTGTATTATAATTATTCGGTAAAAAAGGATATCTTTTTTAAAAAGTGTCCTTAACTAATATTTACACTTGAATTTTTACACTATTTCAGGTGCATTATTTTGTATTTTTATTGGTTGCGTTGCAACCGTCAGAAAGGACTTGTATATTATGGATAAGAAAGAACGCAGAGTCGGTACAGTATCAAGAGGTATCCGTTGCCCGATTATCCGTCAGGGTGATGACCTTGCCGCTATCGTTGCTGACAGTGTGCTTGAAGCTGCCGAAGCAGAGGGCTTTGAGCTTCGTGACAGAGATGTAATTTCAATCACAGAGTCTATCGTTGCAAGAGCACAGGGTAACTACGCATCAGTTGAAAATATTGCTGCTGATGTTAAGGCTAAGACCGGCGGTGAAACTGTGGGTGTTATTTTCCCTATTCTTTCCCGTAATCGTTTTGCTATCTGCCTTAAAGGTATCGCAATGGGTGTTAAAAAGGTTGTGCTTATGCTCAGCTACCCTTCAGATGAAGTTGGTAATGAGCTTGTAAGTCTTGATAAAATTGACGAAGCAGGCGTTAATCCTTACAGCGATGTTCTTTCACTTGAAAAATACCGTGAGCTTTTCGGCAAAAATCTTCACGAGTTCACAGGTGTTGATTATGTTGAATACTATGGTGACCTTGTTCGTGCATGCGGTGCAGAAGTTGAGTTTGTGTTTGCAAATCAGGCTAAAACAATCCTTGATTACACAGATTGTGTTATTAACTGCGATATCCATACACGCGCTCGTACAAAGAGAATTCTTAAAGCTGCAGGTGCAAAAATTGTTCTCGGTCTTGATGAGATTATGAACGCTCCTGTTGACGGCAGCGGTTGTAATGAGCAGTACGGTCTTCTCGGCTCAAATAAATCAACAGAAGATACAATTAAGCTTTTCCCGAGAAACTGTCAGCCTCTTGTTCTTGACATTCAGGCAAAAATCCTTGCTGCTACAGGCAAACATGTTGAAGTAATGGTTTATGGTGACGGTGCATTCAAAGATCCTAAAGGTAAAATCTGGGAGCTTGCAGACCCGGTTGTTTCACCTGCATTCACAGATGGTCTTGTAGGTACACCTAACGAGCTTAAGCTTAAATATCTTGCAGATAATGACTTTAAAGAGCTTTCAGGTGAAGAGCTTAAAAAAGCAATTTCAGAGTCAATCAAATCAAAGCAGGATAACCTTGTGGGCAATATGGCTTCTCAGGGTACTACACCTCGTCAGCTTACTGACCTTATCGGTTCACTTTGTGACCTTACAAGCGGTTCAGGTGATAAAGGTACACCGGTTGTTCTCGTTCAGGGCTACTTTGATAACTATACTAACTAATTTATTTATATATACTTGAATCAAGGGGGAATTTTAATGGATTCAAACAAAAGACCTGACTCAATGGCAAGAATCACTACCGTTGAATCAGCAAATGCATTTATTGATGAACAGGTTGCAGCTGTACGCGCACAGGTTGGCGACAAGAAAGTTTTACTCGCTCTTTCAGGCGGTGTAGATTCATCTGTTGTTGCAGCGCTTCTTATTAAAGCTATCGGCAAGCAGCTGGTTTGTGTTCACGTTAATCATGGCCTTATGCGTAAAGGTGAAAGTGAACAGGTTATCGAGATTTTCCGTAATCAGTTAGATGCAAACCTTATTTATGTTGATGCTTCAGACCGTTTCCTTGACCTTCTTGCAGGTGTTTCTGACCCTGAAAGCAAGAGAAAGATTATCGGTGCAGAGTTCATTAAAGTTTTTGATGAAGAGAGTGCAAAACTTGACGGAATTTCATTCCTCGCTCAGGGCACAATTTACCCAGACATTCTTGAAAGTGTTAAACAGGCAGAGGGTAAAAAAGCTGTTAAATCACACCACAATGTTGGCGGACTCCCTGAAGAAATGGAAATGGAACTTGTTGAACCGATAAAGCTTCTTTTTAAAGACGAAGTAAGAGTAGTCGGTGAAGCGCTCGGCCTTCCTCACGGTATGGTTTACCGTCAGCCGTTCCCCGGCCCCGGACTTGGTGTGCGTTGCCTCGGTGCAATCACACGCGACAGACTTGAGGCTCTCCGTGAAGCTGATGCAATCCTCAGAGAAGAATTTGATAACTGCGGCCTTGCAGAGAAAGTATGGCAGTATTTCATCGCAGTGCCTGATGTTAAGAGTGTAGGCGTTAAAGATGAAAGCCGTTATGAAGGCTGGCCTGCAATCATCAGAGCTGTCAACACAAAAGATGCTATGACAGCAACTATTGAAGAAATCCCATACCCTGTTCTTCATAAAATCACAGCAAGAATCACTGCAGAGGTTCCCGGTATCAACCGAGTCCTCTTTGACCTCACTCCAAAGCCTACCGGCACAATTGAGTGGGAATAATTGAATATTAAAAATAACCACCTGAAAGTTGTAAACTTTCGGGTGGTTTTAGTTTGTGAAAATCTAAACTGTCTTCAGACAAAAGAGATAACCAAAAGCATATAATACAAAAATGAAATCATTTGCCATTGTTGTAATCATTTAATTGCTCATTTTGTCAACTCCTGATACATTTTCATCAATTCTGCAACGCATTCGGACTCGGTCATTTTTATGCTGAAGCCGTAGGCTTGCATAACAGCTTTATCGTTTGCCTGATGTGCTTTGCGGAGTTCGGGTGGCATTGTAAGTTCATCGTACAAATCTGCAAGTGAGCAATCAGGATAGAGCGCACGGGCATCAAGAATTGCTTGTGCTGTCTGCTCAATTTTTGATTTCTGTTCGTCTGTCGGTGTCGGCCATGGGAAGTTATTGTAAACGATATTTACTGAATACCTGAAGTCACTCTTTATTCGACCACAAACTGCTCGAATCCACGCATTATGAACATTTGAAATTAAAATTCCAAAATGATATGGAGATGCATTGGGCATTAAAAGATTTGCATCACCACAAATTACATCTGGTGACATAAATCCCATAGGTATATATTTTCTGTTTTCAGATGAATGGCGAGGAATAATAATATATTCACTGTCCGGTTGCCTAATCTCACCAAAAAGCATAGGCGTATCAGCTAATTTTCTCGTCGCTTCCCTACTGCTGTTTTCTCGCATTACTTTAACAGCATTTATAGATTCAGTTATAGGTGGAACTTTTCTGATTATGTTAGGAGAAACGCCTTTCAACCAAAGACACCATCTTGTTTTGTTGTTAATAAACTCGCTTGCTCCCATAAAGCGCTTAAAAGCAATCTCAGCTTCTGGATATTCATTTGCAATTCTATCTCTATCTTCTTGAGAATAATCACTTAAATATCCACCATCATTTGGCATATTACCAAACACAACCGACGGAACATCACAAAGTGTATTTTTTCGGCTTTCAATAAACACACTTGGAGCGTCTATCAAATAGCCATTAATATTGTTGACTACTTGAAATCTATCGGAATCATATATTACGTTTAACATACTATTAATCGCAACACTAAATCCAATGATAACACAATGTACATGAGCTTTAATACTTGCCTCGCTATCCCATCGGAATGTACGGTGCGCAAAATCAATATGAACACCGTCTTCAAAAAGAGGTTTCCAAAGAATAGCAACACTTTCACCCTGTGATACAGAGTTTGTTGATACCAATGCTGTGCGTATTGCTGTATCTTTCATAAAGTCTGTTGCTTTTTTATACCAACAGGAAACGTAGTCAAGGTTACCTGCATTTTTCCATTTTGCACCAAAAACAGAAATCAGGTCGTCTTTTTGTTCCTTGCTCATCAAACGTGCACCCACAAACGGAGGATTACCCATAATATAGTTAAGCTTATTCTTTGGTACAACACTTTCCCAATCAATTCTGAGGGCGTTACCTTCAATGATATTTGCATAGGATTTCAGCGGAAGGAATTCGAGATTCTGATGAATGATTTCTTCTGTTTCTTTCATCATCTGACTTTCAGCAATCCACAGTGCAGTCTTTGCAACCGTTACAGCAAAATCGTTGATTTCAATACCGTAAAACTGCCCGATCGAAACATTGATAGGGTTGCCGAAATCGCCGAAAATCATCTGACCTTTGGTTATTTCTTCAATCGCTTCGTTTTCAAGACGGCGGAGCGAAATGTATGTTTCCGTAAGGAAGTTTCCGCTTCCGCATGCCGGGTCAAAAAACGTAAGTGTTCCGAGCTTTTTTCTGAACTCTTCAAGCTTTGCCACCCTTGTCTTGTCAACCTTGATTTCTTTGATTTTTTCAAACTCCTCACGAAGTTCATCAAGGAACAACGGGTCAATTACCTTGTGTATATTTTCAATTGAGGTATAATGCATACCGCCCGAACGTCTTGTTTCAGGGTTAAGTGTTGATTCAAACACCGCGCCAAAAATCGTCGGACTGATTAAGCTCCAGTCAAAATCTTCACTTGCCTTGCGAAGAAGCATATCGCGGATATTATCGTTCATCTGCGGAATTTCTATGCTTTCGTCAGCAAAAAGTCCACCGTTTACATACGGGAAAGCAAGAAGAATCTCATCTTCGTAAGGGTCTCTGTCGGAAACCTTTGTATCAAGTATCTTGAACAGCGAAATAAGAGCTTTTCTCATATCTTTTGCCGAGAAAGCATTTATGTAATTATGAAATTTTGAGTGACCGCCAAACACACCCGCATCCTCTGCGTAAAGGCAGAAAACAAGGCGGACAATAAGTTTGTTAAGGCTTTGGAGTGAGTGTTCATTTGACGGGTCGTGATACTGCTTAAGAATCTCATCGTACATAAGGCCAACAAGATTGCCCGCTTGAATCGAAACTTCCATTTCACGACGGATGTTATCATCACCGGTATCAACAAGGAACTGCAAGCGGTAATATTCTTTCGGAAGATCTTTGAGCAGAATCTGTTCAGGTTCTCCGTTTGGCTTTTCCATATCGTAAACCAAAAACTCCTCAAAGTTACAGGTTACAATCCAACGTGGACGCTGTGAATAAGGCAACTCAGCCGCATAACGTTTTGCCTGCTGAAACGGAGTAAGTAAAGAGCCATCTGACTGCTTTATTGCTTTGCGTAAGTCTTTTCCTAACCCCTTTTGTTCAATAAGAACATGAGTTGACGGAATACTGCCGTCAATAAAGCTTGTGTGGTCGAGATGCACCTGATCTTCAAACGAAATAAACTTTTCAGGATGCTCCACTCCAAAAACATCACGAAGAAGCGAGAGCCAGAACTTCTGACTTTCACCTTTTTCATAGCCTTTATCTTTCCAATACGCCGCAAAATCCTTCGCCGCCGTACGCATCTCGTTATCTCTCATAGCTACCTCCGAAAAATATAATCAACCAAAATAATATTATCATATAGATAACTGTTTTTCAACTAGACAGGACAAAATGCTTTGAATATCTGCAAAAAGGTAGGTCGGTATGAAAAAGCCAAAGAAGAGCCCCGAAAAAGAGTGGGAATAATATTTACCGGTTTTTTAGTGGCTTGGAACTGTTTGGTTTCAAGCCATTTTCTGAATCACAATGTAAAAAAAGGCGGGAGTTTTCTCCCGCCATACCTGTATGTTGATTGAGTTTATTTTGTTTTAGTAAATTATAAACAATTTATCATATGAAGATGCTCTGTATAGAGTCTTTCTACATCGGTATTGGTCTTTAACAGGCCGCCCTGAAGTGACATATGGTCGCCTCGGTATGTTGGCATTATGTTCCAGGTACCTTTTACAATATTATCTGCATCAAAAGTCTTTGATGGTGCACTTGACGGAGCCATAGCAGATATTGTATTAACAAGTCTGTCGTTTTCAAACCAGGATTCATCTATAACATATCCGGCTTCAGTTACGCCGGTGTATTTGCCGATCTGGTCCGCACTGCTTGTGAATATTATTTCCATTATGCTTTTATCAGAGCTGAAAGTTCCATCGGGATTTTGAGTGGTTGCACTACAAGGAATTGAGAAATAATAACTTTCGTTGCTTGTATAAATAGTTTCGTTCGGTATATACCTTGTAATATATGCTATCAGATGATATAATATCAAAAATAATAAAAATGGGTGTGAACTTATGTCAACTACAATTTGGCACAATGAATTTATAGATGACTGGATGTGGGCGTTCCCTTTAGGTAACGGCAGGGTAGGTGCTATGCAATACGGCAACCCTCAATGTGAGCTTATTGAAATAAACGAAGAGTCCTTGTGGAGCGGCAGAAGAATTGAAGAAAAATATCACGCTTCACCTGAAGCTCTTGCAGAGATTCGTCAACTGATTTTTGAAGAAAAGCTTAACGAGGCAGCTGACCTTGCCCGTGCAACTTTTTTGTCAGATCCGCCCTCTGTCCGTTCTTATGAGAGCTTTGGTGAGGTTTTTGTTGATTTTTTTGATAAATCACCATATACCAACTATAGCAAAAAATTGGAGCTTAGCGAGGCTGTCAGCCGAATTTCATGGACTAAAAGCAAGATAAATTACGAGAGCGAATGTTTTATCAGTGAAGATTACGATGCATTGGTATACAATCTTAAAAGTGACGGTCATCCGTTCTCTTGCAAAGTAACAATGAAGCGCAAGCAGGATGCTTATACTGCCTGCACACAAAAAGATACAGTTATTATGAACGGCCGTATAGCCTATGCCGAAAGTAAAAACTATGGTGATGGCGGCGAAGGTATGTCTTTTGGCGCGAAATTGCGGATTGTAACAGACGGTGAGCTGTGCCCCGAGCATGATTTTCTGACGGTAAAAGATGCAACATACATCACAATTTACGGTGCTTTTGCCACTAACTATGATGTAGAAAAATTCAATATTGATGAATCAATTGATTACAGAGCAAAGCTTGATGCTTGTCTTAAAAAAATTGACGGTACATCCTATGAAGAAATAAAGGCAAAGCATATTGAAGCCCATAAAAAATGGTTTGAAACTGTCAGCTTTGAGCTGAAGTCAAAGGATTTGTCGGCAATATCAACAGATGAACGCCTTGATGATTTCCGTGACGGCGTAAAAGACAATGACCTTATAACCTTATATTACAATTTTGGCAGATATCTTCTTATTGAAAGCTCAGGTAAAAATGCCCGTCTTCCTGCCAATCTGCAAGGTATCTGGTGCCATGATTTTAATCCTCCCTGGGGCAGCGATTTCCATACAAATATCAATCTGCAGATGAATTACTGGCCTGCAGGATGCGCCAACCTTTCTGCAACAGAAAAGCCGTTCATTCATTTTATGAAAATGATAAGCGGATTTGGTGAAAAAACAGCCAAAGAGCTTTTTGGTGCACGTGGTTGGGCTGTGAACCACACAACAGATCCTTTTGGACGTACAGGTGTTCATGACAGCGTAGACTGCGGATTTTTCCCTATGGCAGGTTCATGGCTTTGCCTTAATTTGTGGGAGCATTATGAATATGACCCAAACGAAGAATATCTTAAAGAGATTTATCCGATTCTTAAGGGTGCTTGTGAGTTTGTCAGTGATTATCTTATTGAAGATAAAAACGGTATGCTTGTAACTTCACCGTCAAACTCACCTGAGAATGAATTTTATTATATTGATTCAGACGGTAATCAAAAAGAAAGTATGCTTACTTATGGTGCGGCAATCGATTTTCAGATTATTTATGCGCTTATGACACGTACTATCCATGCATGCGAAATTCTCGGTGTTGATGATGAGTTTGCAAAAAGTCTTGAAAAAGTATTGGATAAGCTGCCGCCGATTAAAATCAGTGAGCGTTACGGCACCGTTCAGGAATGGATAAAAGATTATGAAGAAACAGAGCCGGGACACCGTCATATTTCACAGCTGTTTGGTCTTTTCCCAGGTGATCAGATAAACGAAGACAACCCTGAAATTTATGACGCAGCTAAGAAAACGATAGCCCGCAGAATTGAAAACGGTGGCGGTGAAACAGGTTGGTCAAGGGCGTGGACAGTGTGCTTCTATGCCCGTCTTAAAGACGGAAAAAATGCTTCGGAGCATCTTGGCTATCTTATTAAAAATTGCACTGCATATAATCTTTTTGATATTCATCCGCCATTCCAGATTGACGGCAACTTCGGCGGAATTACAGGTATTACAGAGATGCTGCTTCAAAGCCATCTTGGTACCCCGGACAACCGAATTATTGAATTTTTACCTGCTTTGCCTGACGGTTGGAGCAGCGGTAAAATCAAAGGCGTTAAAGCACGAGGCAATTTCACTGTTGACCTTGAGTGGTCCGAGTGTAAACTGAAAGCTGCAACCGTAACAGCTAATGAGGGCAGAATGCTGCGCATTAAGCTTAACAGCAAAACAGGTTTGCCTAAAGAAACTCAGTATGAAATAGACGGTGATATTCTTAAAGCCGAGCTTTCTTGCGGCGAAAAAATACAGCTTACATTCTGAGTTCATTATGGTCAATAAAGGTATTTGCAATTTATTACCATATATGTTAAAATGTCAAATTGACAGTATAAAACAAACTTTAATTGAAAGGAAAGGTGCGAATTGAAACCTTATATTTTAAAACCACACCTTACAAGAAAAGTAACAGTCATGAGCAAGGATGACCCACGTGTACCAAAGGCTCTTTTTGAGGTAGAGTGCACAGCTCCTGACCTTACAGGCTTCCCATATCCGCTTCCGTCAAAAAAGAGCGCTTACACCTGCTTTGCAGAGGGTAACAACGGTGTTATGTGGTATGGTGCAGAAACAGGACTTACCCGTTATGATGCAAAGGCTGAAAGAGAAGAAGATATCATTATGTTCTTCAGCGCACGTAAGCATCTTGAATATGACAAGGTTGACGCTCTTCTTGCTGAGGGTGACAATGTATGGGCACTTACAGATGACCATGTTTCTTATATCGAAATGATTATGCTCACAGCCGAAGAGAGAGGTGAGCTTCTTCGTGACGAAACTCACAAATATATTATGCGCAGAGGTATGGTCTGCCATATGAATACTGCTGTGCCGAGGCAGCGCGAAACTGCACTCGGTTATACATCATGTGATAATGACGGCACATTTACAGCTGCTCATGTTGTAGCTGAGTTGTTCAGATATGCAGTGCTTAAAAAAGAGTTAGGTGCTGACCATCCGAAAACTGTTGAAGCAAGAAAGTATGCAACTCTTGCTTGCGAAGCAACCCTGCTTCTTACATATGTTCACGGCAGAGAAGAAGGGTTTATTGCCCGTTCATATCATGTAACAGGCGAACCGTTACCTGATGACGGTCATTTTTACAAGAGAAACGGCGACACCGTAGTTTGTGTTGAAACAAAAGATTCACGCGAATCAGGCAGAATCGGTGAAACCTGCCCTTGCACACACCCTGTACCTGAAAGACTTGCAAAGCTTTATCGTGATTTAGGGTATACAGAGGATGATATAACTTACAAAGCAGACACCAGCAGTGATGAAGTTACATCACACTACATGCAGATGTGGTTAGCTCATGATATTCTCGGCCCTGAAGACCCTGAATTAGATGAACTTATCAAGGATGTATGCAGACGAACAACAAGCCACATTATCAACGGTGGTTTTGAATTCCTTGAGCATTCAGGCAAACCCACAACCTGGGCAAAATGGAGCAAAAGATATTTCTCTACCCCTGGCTCAGGCTATGTTGATGCACCTCTTAATGCATCAGAGCTGCTTATGTACCTGAGAGTTACAATGTATGTGACAGGTGAAAGCGGAATCTGGCAAGAAACTTTTGACAAGCTTGTTGCTGACGGTTATGCAGATCTTTCTGTTAAACATTTTGACCGTTTCTTCCAGGGCGCAATCAGTGTGGATTGTTCACCTGAAGAGGACCTTATGTATGGTGACAACTTCCTTGCTCTTGTAACATTCTGGGTGCTCGGCCATCTTGAAAAAGATGAGGAGCTTCACGCTAAATTTATGAAAGCTTACAAAACCTGGTCAGGTACACTCCTTCGTGAGCATAACCCGGGTTATGCTTTCCCTATGCTTTCAGTGTGCCCTGATATTCAGCTTGATTTTGATAAGTTGGCAGCATGGTTTAACCGTCACGAAAGCTCAAGATTTTCATCAACAGTTAAAATTGACCGTCATGACGTTCCTGTAAAACGACTTCGTCACGGTGCAGACACTGAAAAAGAAGTTTCAGCTTTGCTTATGCCTGACGAAAGAGTTGTTGAAAAATATGACCGTAACCCGTTCCAGCTCACTGAACAGTATCCGAGCAGAGATGAGCATATGGAAGGCTGCTACCCATACACCTTTGCTTATTGGATGGGCAGATACTACGGCTTTATTGCAGAGGAGGCTTGAAAATGAGTAAAATTGCAGTTTTATATAAATCTGATATTGAGAGCATAAAAGATGCTTTGAATAAGCTTGAAAGCTTCGGTAACCTTGTTGTCAACGGACTTACCGCAGGTGAACTTTCAGAGCTGGAAAATAAAGAACCTGCTCTTTTCAACGCTGTTGCAGATTATGTTAAGGGCGGCAGATGGTTCCCTCTTGCAGGTATGTGGTTTGCAGATGATAACGATATGTCTGCTTTAAAGCTGATGAGAAATATTGTTTATTCAGCAGCTTTCTTGAAAGAGAAGTTCGGCAAAGATTACAGAGTTTTCAACGGTGCAAAAGTTTACAATGATGAGTTTGCTCAGGTGGTTTATTCATCAGGCTTTGATGCCGCTGTTCTTGACAGTGAAGCTGATACATACTGGCTTGATAACGCTGCGTGGACAAGAACTCTTGTTAATTCATCACTTGATAAAGTTGATGTAAATGAAATTGACGGGGATTTTATCGGCTCAAACGAATTTGCAAGTGTTGAGGATGAGGCTATGTCAGCTTATCAGCGTGAGCTTGACCTTAAGAGCGTCAGACAGCCTGTTTATGAATGTAATGCAACCTGTGTTGAAAAGCTTCTTGAAAAGGCAGAGAGATTTGCAACTCAGCAGGGCAAAAAAGTTAACGAAGATATTAAATCAGCATGGGTTTCACTTTTTAAAGGTGATGAAGAGTCAGCAAAATCAGTTGCTGAAAAAATTATAGCTGATTGTGAATTTGATGCAGATTTTATAAAAATCAACAAAGAAGATGTTGAAATCCTCACTGTTAAATATGCAGAGGGTTCAGATAGTGATGTTGTTATCCGTTTAAAAGAAACAGCAGGTAAAGAAAAATCACTTTGCATTATGTGTGATGCTCTTGATGCAGGTTTCCGTTGTGAAATTTTGCCTTATGAGCTTCAGACTTTCCGTGTTATTAAAGACGGCTTTGTTGAAGAAACACCAATTACCGAGTAATTATAAAAAACAAGTGGCGGACTATGTCCGCCACTTGTTTTTTCTGTATTCAATAGGATAATAACCGGTGTGTTGCTTGAATCTGCGTATAAAATTAGGGTAGTCGTTAAAGCCGCATTCAACACATATCTGCATAACTGTCATATCTGAATAAATCAACAGTTTTTTTGCATATTCAAATCGTGTGTTGTTAAGATATGTTTTAAAATTAACACCTGTTTCCGCTTTGAAAATCTTTGAAAAATATGTGGGTGCCAATGCAACTTCATTGGCGATGTCATTTAATGTAAGCTGATTTTTAAAATTTGTGATCATATATAATTCTGCACGGTTTATAACCGAAGACTTTTTTTGATGAACATTGTTTGAACTTTCTTTTTCAAGTTTGGCAATAATTGCATTAAGTATAGTTACAGAGTATTCCATATCATCTGTATTACAGCATAAATCGTTAAGCAAAGATTGAAAATATGATTTTGTTTCGTCTTCAGTTCTAAGTATTATCGGTGAATTATATGTAAGCTCCTGCAGAAAAGTGCTGTTGCAGATATTACCCGAAAACATAACATTATAAAGCTGTGTTTTATGAATATCTACACAATGGAAGTTCAATGGTGTAAGAAAAAACAAATCACCTTCTTTTATGTCATAGGTGATTCCGTCAACAGTGTATGTTCCGCTACCGGAAATAATGTATTCAAGCTCAAAAAAGTCGTGTGAATGAGTGCTGAAAAAAGAATCCTCCTCTTTTTTATCTGCAGTCAGGTATCCGTTTGCAATAAAATTACTTTTCATAAATACTTTCATATTTTCACCTCTTTGAAAGTATTTTAATTCAAACAGCAATAAAAAGCAACACAAAAACAAAAAAAGACAATGCAAAGATGATCTGCACAAAGTATAATAAAGCCAAAGATGTTTTTATAAGGAGGGGACTTATGACAATTATCGGCATTGATATTGGCGGAACAAAATGCGCAGTAGTGCTTGGCAACGAAAAAGGGGAGATTCTAAAAAAAGAAAAATTCCCTACAAAAGATTGTAACAGCACAATCATTGAAATTATTGCTGCAGTTGAAAAAATGGGCAAGTTTGATGCTATAGGCATAAGCTGCGGAGGACCGTTGGATTCTGAAAGAGGGATTATAATGTCACCGCCCAATCTTCCCGGTTGGGACAATATTGAAATAGTAAAAATACTCAAAGAAAAATTCAATGTTCCTGTATTTTTAAAAAATGATGCAGATGCCTGCAGCCTTGCCGAATGGAAATTCGGCGCAGGCAGAGGTGCTGAAAATATGATATTCCTTACTTTCGGCACAGGTCTTGGTGCAGGTCTTATCCTTAACGGCAGACTTTACAGCGGTGCTTGTGATATGGCAGGTGAAGTGGGTCATATAAGACTTGCTGATTTCGGACCGGTAGGTTACGGTAAGGCAGGTTCTTTTGAGGGGTTCTGCTCAGGGGGAGGTATTGCTCAGCTTGGTACAACTGTTGCAAAAGAGAGAAGTCAGATGGGCAGCCCCATAGCTTTTGATAATGGAGAAATCAGCGCAAAAACAATTGCAGACGCTGCAAAAAACGGTGATGCAGATGCTTTGGAAGTGTATCGAAATTGCGCTGTAATGTTAGGCAAAGGTCTTTCAATTCTTATAGATATATTAAACCCTGAGCTGATAGTTCTCGGCAGCATTTTTCAGCGCAGTGAAGATTTGTTGCGTGAAGAAATGGAGAAAGTTATTGCGAAAGAAACTTTATCAAAATCCCGTCAGGCATGTAAAATTGTTGCAGCAGAGCTTGGTGATTCTTTAGGTGATGTTGCTGCATTGTGTGTTGCTGTTTGCGGAATGAGAGGAGAATTGTGATGAATGATTTGTTAGCAAGGTACCCTGCTTTGGAATCTTGTAAAGATAAAATTTCACAAGCCCTTGAGCTTATGATAAAAACTTATGAGCAAGGCGGTAAAATTCTGGTTTGCGGTAACGGCGGCAGTGCGGCAGACAGTGAGCATATCGTGGGTGAGTTGATGAAAGGCTTTCTGCTTAAAAGAAAAGTAACAGATGAGCGTATACCCGAATCTCTTCGTAAGGGTCTGCAAGGTGCATTACCTGCAATATCTTTACCGAGTCAGGTTTCGGTGCTGTCAGCTTTTCTTAATGATGTTGACCCGCAGATGCTTTATGCTCAGCTTGTTTATGGTTATGCTGATGAAAGAGACCTTGTTATCGGTATTTCAACATCAGGTAATTCTGAAAATATAGTCAATGCAATAACTGTTGCAAATGCAGTGGGGGCAAAAACAATTGCTCTCACCGGTGAAAAACAAAGCAAGCTTATGGATATAAGCGATGTTACCGTCAATGTGCCGAGCAGTGAAACTTATATTGTGCAGGAATATCATCTGCCCATATATCACTATCTGTGTGCAGCAGTTGAAAAGTATTTCTTTTGTGAATAAAAAGGAGCTGTAAGTATGAAAACAAAGTTTTATTTAATTGCTAATGCTCATCTTGACCCTGTATGGCAGTGGTGTGTACCTGAGGGTCTTTCGCTTGTTAAATCAACTTTCCGTTCTGCTCTTGACAGAATGAAAGAATTCCCTGATTATGTTTTCACAAGCGCTTGTGCAAGTTATTATAAATGGATTAAACTCAACGAGCCTGAAATGTTTGAAGAAATCAAGCAGCGCGTTGAGGAGGGCAGATGGGCAGTTGTAGGCGGAATGTGGGTTCAGCCTGATTGTAATATTCCGTCAGGTGAAGCTTTTTGCCGTCATTTATTGTATTCACAAAAATTCTTTAAAGAGAATTTCGGCAATATAGTTAAAACCGGTTACAATGTTGACTCTTTCGGCCATAACGGAATGTTACCTCAGTTATTTAAAAAGTCAGGTATTGATAATTATATTTATCAGCGACCCAATAACCGTGAAGAAAAACCCAATCTTCCTTTTGACAACCTCCATTATTGGCAAAGCCCTGATGGCAGTGTTGTCAAAGCTTTCCATATACCTGACGGATACGGCGGAGATGTTCATGACAGACGACTTGAAGACCACTACTATAATAAAAATCAGCCGATGATGGTATTCTTTGGCGTTGGTAACCACGGCGGCGGCCCGTCAAAAGAGCATTTGAGAAATGCCAAGGAGCTGATAAAAAAGGGCGGCTTTAAATATGCTTCACCCGACACATATTTTGAGGAATGTGAAAATGTTGAGATGCCCCTTGTAAATGAAGATTTACAGCACCACGCAAGCGGATGTTATAGTGCAAACAGTCACGTGAAAGAAATGAACAGACGCGCAGAGACCGAGCTTGTAACTGCAGAGAAGCTTGATGTTCTGGCAAGTATTCTTACTTCATCTCAGACTCACGGCAGTCAGATTGAATCTGCCTGGGAACGCGTTATGTTTAACCAATTCCACGATATTCTTGCAGGTTGTTCAATTAAAGAGGCCTATGCTGATGCCGAAAAAGGTTTTGGCTATGCTCGTGAAGTTGCACTTGATGTGAATACTTTTGCAGCTCAGCGTATTTCGTGGAGAATAAAAACAACAGACTTCCTTGATGCCGATGTTTCTGAAATGCGCAACCGTATGTGGTATAAAGAGGGTGAAGGCTCACCTATGGTGGTGTTCAACCCGCATTCTTTCCCTGTTAAATCGATTGCGCAGTTTGGTGACCAGGGTGTTTCAAAGGTGCTTGACTCAAAGGGGAACATTGTGCCTCATCAGCAGGTACGAGCCTCATATACAGATGGCGACCATGTAAAAAAGACTATTTTTGATGCAGAAATCCCTGCTTTCGGTTATGCAGTTTATTATCTTTATCATAAAGACGAAAATACAAATCTTTCGTTCGAAACTGACCTTATTGCAAGTGAAGATTGCCTTGAAAACAGCAAGGTTAAAATAATTTTTGACAAAGAATCAGGTGCCGTTAAATCTTATGTTTTAAAAGATACCAAAACAGAGTACGCTGACGGATTATTAGGTCAGGCTGTTGTATGCGATGATTTTGCAAACGACACCTGGGGGCACGGCGTTTTTGATTATAATATTCAAATCGGTGAATTTGCTGAAGGTACACTTGAACTTGTTGAAACAGGTCCTATCAGAGCAACTGTTAAATCTGTTGTGAAATACGGAAACTCCGTTCTAAAAAGATATTATTCTCTTTATAAAAACAGTGAAAAGCTTACTGTCAGAACAGTTCTTGATTTTGACGAGCAATATAAATCACTTAAGCTTTCTTTTAAAGCAGCGGTTGATAACAAAACAGTTACATATTCAATGCCTTATGGTTTTATAGAAAAAGTTGCAAACGGTCAGGAAGAGCCGTCACACGGCTGGTGCGATATCTGCGATTCAGACGGTAAGGGCCTTGCGATTCTCAACACAAGTAAATACAGTTTTTGTGCAATCGATAATGATTTGAGAATGATGATAGCAAGAAGCTGTGCATATCTTGACCATTACGGTCAGCGAAGCCGTGACGGTGAAATGGAATTTCTTGACAAAGGTGAGCAAGAATTTATTTATGAAATTGTACCTCACGGAAATAAAATCAATTCAGAATTATTCAAGCTTTCTGAAGTGCTTAACAGTCCTTTACAGACTCATCAGGAAACTCATCATGACGGCACTTTGCCGCAGGAATATTCAGCCATTGAAACAGACAAGAACAATATTGTTATCACTTCAATCAAATCAGCTGAAGACGGTGACGGAATTATTATCCGTGCAGTTGAAACTGACGGAGCATCTACCGCTGCAAATATAAAATTCAATGCTTTGAATGTTGAGTTTTCAGCAGAGTTTTCACCTCAGGAGATTAAAACAATAAGAATTTCAAAGGATTTATCTATAAAAGAAATAATGATAATTGAACAGTGAAAGAGGTTGTGAAGATGATTAAACTTCAGCTTACAAACTATGATATTTTTCCAAAGGTTTTCCCTTGCGATAAAGAGATTGAAATCAAGGTGAAACCACTGGGTGCCCATGCCACGTTCAGCGGTGATTATTGTGTTGAGGTACGAGAATTGATGCAGGGAAACTCTGCAAGATACCCCGAAAGGAATAATCTTGTTACATATCAGGTGACCACGGACGCTGACGGATGCATAAGCTTCAGGCATACTTTTAAAGACGAGCAGGAGCATTATGTTGATATTGTTAAAGACGGTAAGAGGGTAGTGCGCCTTTCGGTTTATTCTCTTTTACCTGACCTTGTGGGTAGATACCCGTTCAGAGGTGATTTGCATATGCATACCTGCCGTTCAGACGGCAGACAGGCACCTGCTATTGTTGCCGCAGAATACAGAAAAAACGGTTACGATTTTCTTGCGATAACTGATCACGATACATACTACCCATCTCTTGAAGCTATAAATGCTTTTAAAGATGTTCCTATTGAATACAATCTTGTAACAGGTGAAGAAGTTCATCTTGAGGGTAATGATATTCATATCGTAAACTTCGGCGGTAAATACAGTGTTAATGCACTTATGCCGGGTGACCAGCATATTGATGTAGGTCCGGGTAAAGAATTCCGTTCAATTGACGGTGAATGCCCCGATATTATCAGCGTTGAAGAGTATAAAAATCAGGTCAATCAGCTTGCAGAAACACTGGATATCCCCGATGGAATAGAAAAATTCACCTACGCTTCTTGCGTGTGGATTTTTAACCATATCAAAAAGGCAGAGGGTCTTGGTATTTTTTGCCATCCTTATTGGCTGCAGAATGTTTTTCAGGTGCCCGAAACACTTGTGGAATATATGATGGAAACTCAGCCCTTTGATGCATTTGAGGTTCTGGGCGGTGAACGGTATTTTGAGCAGAACGGATTTCAGGCAGCAAGATATTATGATGACAGAGCTAAGGGCAGACGCTATCCTGTGGTAGGCAGTACAGACAGTCATTCATGTGTTCACAATGAGGGCGCGTTTGTGGCTTCAACTATTGTTTTTGCCCCTGAAAATACGAGAGAAAGTCTTGTTTCATCAATCAAAGATTTTTATTCTGTTGCTGTTGATTCAATAAGCAAAGAGCTTCGTCTTGTAGGTGAAACAAGATTTGTAAGATACGGTAACTTTTTGTTAAGAGAATTTTTCCCGCTTCATGATGAGCTTGTTTTTGAAGAAGGTAGGTTGATGAAAGATTATGTCTGCGGTGATGAAGATGCTGCAGGATTACTCAGTGCCATTAACGGAAGAATGAAAAAACAAAGAGAAAAATACTTTGCATTTTAAAATAAAAATCCTTGCTGAATCAGGACTCAGCAAGGATTTTGTTGTTTTTATCAATTATATTGCCCACACAGTTGGATGTGAAACCATAAGGTGCATCAAATATATTGTCTGTAATTTCGGCTTCTTTAAGATATTCAAGATGAAAAAGGTGCTTTTTTTCATTCGGCAAGGTGAAACGGTTGCCTGATACAATCAGCTTGCCGTGAACAAATTCACGGGAGCTTTCGTTCATAACCTTAGGTGTGTAACGAATCACAGGGGACCCCTCGTATGTACGGGCATAATCACAGCAAATCACCTGATTGTTTCTGAAAATAATTTCTTTGGTGTAGCCTGATTCAAACCAGAAATTACAATCGTCTTCAATCAGCAAAGCAGGACCCCAAAGGTTGTGAAAACAGTTATTTTCAATAATTACTTTGCCTCGTGTGGTGCAAAGAACCCCTCTGCCTGCAGTAACGCCGAAATCACAGTTGCTGACGCGAAGGTTGGGTGTCCATGTTGCGTTTTCAACAACATCTTTATTAAGTTCAATGTCAGGTAAGGGTCTGTCAAGCCAAAGCTTAATATCAGTATCATTTACCCTCATATAATCGGTAACCTTGGTTGTGCCGTAAGGGATAAGAGTATCCCATTTTATAAATTCAAGTTCATCGCCTTTTTCAAATGCCTGAAAGCCCCAGCTTTCATCGTGCATAAATCTGACGGTGATGCAGTTATCGTCACTTTTTTCAACTATTCGCAGATGAGTGCCGTGAACATTGATATAATCATCCTGAGCTCCGTGAGCTTTACAGCTTTCAACAATAAGATTACCCTTGCAGCCCGAAAACTGAAAGAAGTCAGCTGTGCTTGTGATAGTCCTGTTTTCTGCAGGGGTCAGGTCGCAGTTTCTGTAAGTTACATTTTCACAGAATTGAGAGACCATGCCCAGACCGTGCATAAATTTAATCCGCATATTTTCTAACAGAATATTTTTACATCGCTGAAAAAGACTGCCTGACTGGTCGCGGATAATATTTCGTGTCTGAATAATACATCCGGCAGGGAAATGGATATCTTTATTTTTTAACTCAACCCGTAAGGTGTTGTCAGCCAATTGCTGTATTTTTTTAAAGGCAAGGTTATCTCTGTTGAAATCATAACATTTATTTTTTGAGGGGTCATACAGCTTTATATATCTGCCACGCTGAATATAATTATCTTCCCAATAGTAATTGCCGTTAAGGTCAGCTTCACCGTGCCAGAAAATATCATTACCCTCCACCCTGAAAAGGCAGTCGGAGTTTATTTTTATGTCGCACACACCATTGTTGTTAGAAAGAATTGTAAACTCAGTCATAGTAGGGCAGGCATAATCGACAGTAAGATTTTTAACGGTGATATTTTTACATCTGTCAAAAAGAAGGGGCGTCATTTTGCCGTGAATGAGAATTGTTGCACCGTTACCGTCAATAATTATGTTTTGTTTATCTTTCAAATAAATAGCCACATTACGAAGTCCGTCAGGGTTTTCGTGCTTTTTGGCAGTATTGGTGCAGTAATATCCCCGTAGTTCAAATGAATCATCCTGCCTGACGTGATAAATTTTATCCTGTTGAAGTGTGATTGTTTCGTCATTTTTGATATCCGTAAATAAATTGCTTAACTCGTTCATTATTGCACCAGCACCTTTTGTTTGATGATGGTATTATAATTTGTTTTTGGTTAAAAGACAAGGTGTAAAAGTATTTTATTGTGTTGAAATTATTGTCGGATTGATGTATAATCATATCATTATACAGATAGGAGAATGTTATGGCTAAGATTATCGGTGCATCAATTCCTAATATCCCATGGGAAGATAAACCTGAAGGATATAAATACCCTGTATGGCGTTACAGCGGTAACCCTGTTATTACAAGAGATAACCTTTTCAGAGCAAACAGTATATTTAATTCTGCTGTTGTTCCTTTTAAAGACGGATTTGCAGGTGTTTTCAGAGCTGACGATATCTGCAGAGATCACACTCTCGTTGTGGGCTACAGTAAAGACGCTGTTAATTGGGAGCTTGAAGAAAAAGTTATTTTCAGAGGCTATGACCCGAGGCTTTGCGAAATGGAAGGCAAATATTATTTGTCATGGGTAAATCTTACCCCTCACGGCACAACTATCGGCATAGCATACACTGAAGACTTCAAAGAATGGACTCAGCTTGAAGATGCTTGTTATCCTGTAGCACGAAACGGAGTTTTATTCCCGAGAAAAATCAATGATGAATATGTGCTTCTCATCCGCCCTTGTGACAGAGGCCATACACCTTACGGTGATATTTTCCTCAGCCACAGTAAAGACCTTACTTATTGGGGCAAACACAGATTCGTTATGTCACCTGTTAAGAATTGGGAAATGACAAAGGTTGGCGCAGGTCCTACACCTATTGAAACAGACGAAGGATGGCTCGTATTTTATCACGGCGTTCTTACAAGCTGTAACGGCTTTACATACAGCATGGGTGCAGCAATTCTTGATATTGACAAACCTTGGATAGTTAAGCACAGAGCAGATTGCTTTTTACTTGCCCCTCATGAGCTTTATGAGTGTGTAGGCGATGTGCCGAATGTTGTATTCCCTTGCGCTGCTCTTGCAGACAGTGAAAGCGGTAAAATTGCAATATATTACGGTGGCGCAGATACTGTTGTTGCACTTGCTTTTACAACAGTTGATGAAGTAGTTTCTTTTATCAAAGAACACGACCTGAATAAATAAAGTGGATTCATAAATAAAAAGAATTTGTTGATGACTATAATTTCTAATAAAAAACGGCAGAGAGTAATCTCTGTCGTTGGTTTTATGAGGTGAATATGTTTAATCTTTTATTGGCTTTAGTTTATATTTGCTTTATAAGTCTGGGCTTACCTGATTCGTTGCTGGGCTCTGCCTGGCCTGTTATGCATCAGGAAATAGCATCGCCTGTTTCTTATGCAGGGATAGTTTCTTTTGTTATTTCAATGGGTACAATTGTTTCAAGCCTTGTAAGCGACAAAATGGTAAGAAAATTCGGCACAGGTAAAATAACAGCAGTCAGTATAACAATGACAGCGGTTGCTCTTTTTGGTTTCTCAATAAGCAGCAGATTCTGGATGCTTATTTTATGGTCGGTTCCTTACGGAATCGGCGCCGGCGGAGTTGATGCAGTTCTTAACAATTACGTTGCTCTTCACTTCAAACCTCAGCATATGAGCTGGCTTCACTGTATGTGGGGTGTAGGTGCATCAATAAGCCCGTATATAATGAGCTTTTCACTGATGAAGCTTGATAGTTGGAATTATGGATACCGTATTGTTTCGGTTATTCAGATAATACTGTCGATACTGATTTTTATAAGTATACCTTTATGGAAGAATACACAGCAGCTTGAAACAGAAGATTCATCCCAAAAAATCGAAACCAAATCTTTGAAATTCAGGGAGATAATTTCTCTTCCCGGTGCAATATCCTGTTTCCTGACTTTCTTTTTGTACTGTGGCTTTGAACTTACAATAATTCTTTGGACAAGCAGCTATCTTGTAGATAATAACGGTATCGCGCCTGAAATTGCATCAGGCCTTGCAAGTCTGTTTTATATCGGAATGACTCTGGGCAGATTTGTAAACGGCTTCCTTGCTATGAAATTCGGTGATAAATTTTTAATCAGGTTAGGTCTTGGCATAATGAGTGCGGGTATGGTGTTGATTCTTATCCCTGATCAATCAAATCTTTGCCTTGCAGGTTTTGCTTTGATTGGTTTGGGCTGTGCACCTGTTTACCCTTGTATAGTTCATATGACCCCTGACCTTTTCGGCAGAGATAAATCTCAGGCTGTTATGGGTCTGCAGATGGCAAGTGCATACACGGGCTTTTTGCTGATGCCTGCGTTGTTTGGCTTTATTGCAGAGCATATATCAATATCGCTTATGCCTGTGTATCTGCTGATATTGTTGGTTCCTATGATTGTTATGCACGAGGTCGTAGTGTCAAAATCTAAAATCAAAAAATAAAATGAAGTGGCTGAATCTGTCTTATCAAGACAAGCTCAGCCACTTTTTTATGTGTACAGACTTTAAAAAATATATGAACACAGTATGTTTTCTCTTGAATTATTATCCATTATAGTTTACACTATATATAATGTTTTAAAGGGGAATAGATATGCTTTATATTGGTATTGATTTAGGAACTTCTGCAGTTAAACTGTTGTTGGTTGACGAAAAAGGTAAAATTTTAAACGTTGTTTCAAAAGAATATCCTATCAGTTTCCCAAAATCAAACTGGTCAGAGCAGAATCCGTCAGATTGGTGGGATGCAACCGTTGACGGACTTCGGGAGCTTGTTGCAGATGCGGATAAATCTATGATTGCAGGTATCGGCACAGGCGGTCAGATGCACGGCCTTGTTGTGCTTGATGATAAGGATAATGTTATCCGTCCGGCAATTTTATGGAATGACGGCAGAACAGAAAAAGAAGTTGCGTATCTTAATGATGTTATCGGTAAAGATAAGCTTTCAGAATATACTGCAAATATTGCTTTTGCAGGTTTCACTGCACCAAAACTTCTTTGGATGAAAAACAACGAGCCTGATTTGTTCCGTAAAATCAAAAAAATTATGTTGCCTAAAGATTATATAAATTATAAGCTTACAGGTGTTCATAGCTGCGATTATTCTGACGCTTCAGGTATGTTGTTGCTTGATGTAAAAAACAAATGTTATTCAAAGCAGATGCTTGATATATGCGATGTTGATGAAAGTCAGTTACCAAAGCTTTATGAAAGCTATGAAGTTATCGGTAATGTTAAAGACGATATTGCTGATATGCTCGGCTTCGGTGAAGTTAAGGTTGTTGCAGGTGCAGGTGATAATGCCGCAGCGGCTATCGGCACAGGCACAAACGGTAACGGTAAGTGCAATATTTCATTAGGTACATCAGGCACAATCTTTATTTCAAGTGATTCTTTTGGTGTTGATAATTTCAATGCACTTCATTCTTTTGCTCACGCTGACGGTAATTATCACCTTATGGGATGTATGTTGTCTGCAGCATCTTGCAACAAATGGTTTATGGATAACATTCTGCAAGATGATGCTTATAGTGAAAATCAGCTTTTGATTACCGATGAATTGCTTGGCAACAATAATATTTATTTTTTACCTTATCTTATGGGTGAAAGAAGCCCTATAAACGACACAAATGCAAGAGGCGCCTTTGTGGGTATGACTATGGACAGCAAAAGAGAAGATATGCTTCAGGCTGTGCTTGAGGGCGTGGCTTTCGCGATTCGTGATTGCTTTGAAATAGCAAAGGATTTAGGTATTGAAATCAGTCAGAGTAATATCTGCGGCGGCGGTGCTAAAAGTGAATTGTGGAAGCGTATTGTAGCTAATGTGCTTAACATCAGGCTTGATATTGTCAAAACAGAGCAGGGGCCGGGTTACGGTGGCGCAATACTTGCTATGGTAGGCTGTGGTGAATACGATAATGTTCAGTCGGCTTGTGACAGATTGGTTCAGGTTGTTGATTCGGTTCATCCTGAAGAAAAGCTTGTGGCATTATACGAAAACAAATATCAGAAATTCAAAAAAATCTACCCTGCATTGAAAGATGTGTATGTAGAATTAAATAAGGAGTAATAATTATGAGTGAAATTTTTAACGGAATCGGAAAGATTCAGTTTGAGGGTCCGCAGAGCAAAAATCCTTTGGCTTTCAAATTCTATGATGCTGATAAAGAAGTTCTCGGCAAACCTATGAAAGACTACCTACCTTTTGCTATGGCATGGTGGCATAATTTAGGTGCAGCAGGTACTGATATGTTTGGCAGAGACACTGCTGATAAGGCTTTCGGTGCAGAGAAAGGTACAATGGCTCACGCAAAGGCAAAAGTTGATGCAGGTTTTGAGTTTATGAGCAAGTTAGGTATTGAATACTTCTGCTTCCACGATGTTGACCTTGTTCCTGAAGCTGATGACATCAACGAAACAAATGCAAGACTTGACGAAATCACTGATTATATTCTTGAAAAAATGAATGAAACAGGTATCAAGTGCCTTTGGGGAACAGCAAATATGTTCTCAAACCCTCGCTTTATGAACGGTGCAGGCAGCACAAACTCAGCTGATGTTTATTGCTTCGCAGCAGCGCAGATTAAAAAAGCTCTTGACCTTACTGTTAAACTCGGCGGTAAAGGCTATGTTTTCTGGGGTGGCAGAGAAGGTTATGAAACCCTTCTTAATACAGATGTTAAATTTGAGCAGGAAAATATTGCAAGACTTATGCGCTTAGCAGTTGATTACGGCAGAAAAATCGGCTTCACAGGTGATTTCTACATTGAACCAAAACCGAAAGAGCCTATGAAGCATCAGTACGATTTTGATGCAGCAACTGCAATCGGATTCCTCCGTCAGTACGGCCTTGATAAAGATTTCAAAATGAATATTGAGGCTAACCATGCAACTCTTGCAGGTCATACCTTCCAGCATGAACTCAGAGTGTCTGCAATCAACGGTATGTTAGGCTCAATTGATGCTAACCAGGGTGATTTGCTTCTCGGTTGGGATACTGATGAATTCCCGTTTGATGTTTATGAAGCAACAATGTGTATGTATGAAGTAATCAAGGCGGGCGGACTTACAGGCGGCTTCAACTTTGATGCTAAAAACCGCAGACCTTCAAACACTTATGAAGATATGTTTGAAGCATTTATTCTCGGCATGGATACTTTCGCATTAGGTCTTATCAAAGCCGCAGAGATTATTGAAGACGGCAGAATTGATAACTTCATCAAGGATAAATATTCAAGCTTTAATGAGGGCATAGGTGCTAAAATTGTGTCAGGCGAAGCTACTCTTGAAGAGCTTTCAGCTTACGCTTGCGAAATGAAAAATGTGGCAACCCCGGGTTCAGGTAAACAAGAAAGACTCCAGGGCGTTGTAAACAGCATTTTGTTCAGATAAAAACATATTCAGTTGGTATTAAAAGCAGGGAGTCGTACTCTCTGCTTTTTGACTACTTGACACAACCAGTGTTTATAGATTATAATTCTGATATAAAGATTTAAGGAGGATATGATTTTATGAAAAGGCTGTTTTCTGTTGTTCTTGCGTTAGTTATGCTGATGAGCTCTTTAGCGGTGTTCAGCTCAGCCCGTATGGCAGCATATCAGGTAGGTGATATTGTTGAATTCGGCTCATATCCCCAAAGTAAAGTAACTGATGAATCTTTGATATCTGCATTGAATTCATTAGAAAAACAGTGGGTTTCTTATGATTACAGCAGGGAAAAATCAGGTACAAGTCTCAATAGTCAGCCCGTTAAAAGCGATTTTATGAAGTATGCCGATGTTACTTATAACAGTCAGAAATACCGAGCTGTAACCTTCTCGGATTACAGAGGGTTCTATGTTGGTTATGGTGGCACAACTTCAGAAACTGGTAGCTCATCATCAGAACAGTACCGGAACGGATACTACGCTAATGAAATTTATTATTTTATATATGAACCGTTAAAATGGAGGGTGCTTGACCCTGACACAGGTCTTTTGCTTAGTGAGCATATAATAGATGCGCAGGAATTTCAAACATATAACTACATAATTACTATTAACGGTGAACGCATTTGGCAAAACAAAGAGGGTAAATATGCTTCGGATTATGAAACGAGCACTATAAGAGCGTGGTTAAACGATGACTTTTTTAACACCTCATTTACATTGTATCAGCAGTCATGCATTCAGAGCACATATCTTGAAAATAAATGCCCTGTTGACAGTAAATATGACGGTGCATCGGTAACTGATAAGGTTTTTCTGCTTTCAGATGAAGATATGCTTAACAGTGCCTACGGTTTTAACGATGACCGTGATAACTGCCCTGCAAGAAAAGCTAAGGGCAGCGACTATGCACAATGTCAGGGCCTGGAAGTAGTGGAACAGTGTGATGGATATAGTGATTGGCGTTTGAGAACACCTTTCAACTCTAAAAGTACAGGATATGTTTACTATCTCAATGGTGAATTAGCCTCTTATGAATGGGGGGGAAAAGGTGCAAGTCAAATTGCCTCTTCCGGCATCCGCCCCGCCATTGTTCTTGATGAGTCTATTGTTTCCCCGACTATCAAAGCTACTGTCAACAATGAGTTCCGTTTGGGTGAAATGGCAAATATCGATGTAACTATGAGCGGTAACCCGAGTAAAATCAGTTTTGTCGGCTCTGACGGTATAACAACAACCTTCACCCCTGATGATACAAGGGTTAACAGTATAACTGATAACGGTAACACCACATTCACATGGAATATCAATTTACCTGTTCAGAAAATATCTGAGACCTACAAGGTGTATGTCAGATTCCCCGTTTCAGGATGGTGTGAGGAATATGCAGAGATTGCTGTAAATGTTAAAGAGTTTGATATTTCGGTAAAAAACTTCTCAATAGCGAACAGTGAAGACGGCGTAATTTATGAGGGTGTAAATACAGTTACCGTTCAGACGGGTACAGATGCAATAAAAGTTCAGCTTTACAAAGACGGTAACACATGGACTTATTCAACCGACAGTGCTCAATATTCTGATGATAACGGAATCCGTACATGGACGCTTAATATGAACTTCTGTCAATTAGGTGACCAATCTTATGCAATAAGAACCCGCTCAACAAAAACAGCCTTTGAATTTTCAGGTGAAACAATAGATGTAACAGTTTATTCAAAATAAACTGACTCTCAACTAAAAAGAGCTGACTATTATTAAAATAGTCAGCTCTTGATTTTATTCAAATAACGGTGTTGAGAAATATCTTTCTGCCGTATCAGGTAAAACAGTAACAACAGTTTTGCCTTTGCCCAATTTTTTAGCAAGCTTCATTGCCGCCGCAACATTAGTGCCGCTTGAAATACCGCACATAATACCCTCTTTTGATGCAAGCTCTTTTGAAGCACGGATAGCCTCTTCATCTTTAACAATGCAGATATCATTATAGATATTCTGATTAAGGATAGCCGGGATAAGCCCGTCACCAATACCCATCTGAACATGTGTACCAATACTTCCGCCTGAAAGAATGGCTGCGTTTTCAGGTTCAACCGCCCAGATTTCTATATCAGGATTTTTTGATTTAAGCGTTTCACCTATGCCGGTGATAGTACCGCCTGTGCCGATGCCTGAGCAAAAGCCGTGAATAGGTCCGTTGACCTGCTCAAGAATCTCAACGCCTGTCTGCTCACGCTGAATTGATACATTCGCAGGGTTTTCAAATTGCTGAGGCACAAAAACATTCGGGTCTTCTTTTTGCATTTTAAGTGCAAGGTTAAGGCATTCTTCAATGCAATCACCGATGTTACCTGCATCATGAACAAGTATAACCTGCGCGCCGTAATGCTCAACTAACTTTCTGCGCTCTTCACTGACAGAGTCAGGCATAATAATAATAGTTTTATAGCCTTTAACTGCACCTACCAGCGCAAGTCCGATTCCCTGATTACCGCTTGTAGGCTCAACGATAACGGTGTTTTGGTTAATAAGACCCTGCTTTTCAGCTTCACTTATCATATTATATGCTGTTCTTGTTTTAATAGAGCCGCCAACATTAAGACCCTCAAACTTAACGAGAATCTCTGCACTGTCAGGCTCAATCATATTGTTAAGTCTGATAAGCGGAGTATTGCCTATTGCTTGTAATACATTATCAAAAACCATTTTTTCACCTCTCTCGGTGTTTATAATATGCCATAAATTTTATTTTGCTAAATAGATAACTTAAATAGTATATCATATCAAAAATAATATAGCAAGATTTATTGACAATTTTTAGAAAAAGAAGTAAGGTTATATTATCAAAATTAAGGAGAATTATATGGACTTCAGAGAGCTTTTACACAGCGGAGAAATTTATTATCCCAGTGATGATGAAATTATGAAAGAGCAATTGGCTTGTCTTGATAAGCTTTATGATTTTAATATGACCAGACCTACAGAGCTTGACAAAAGAGAAGCTCTGCTTAAAGAAATGATGGCTGAAATTGGCGAAAACTGCTATATTGAGCCGCCTTTCCACGCTAACTGGGGAGGTAAACATGTTCATTTCGGCAATAATGTTTATGCGAATTTCGGATTTACTGCAGTTGACGATACCAATATTTATATCGGTGATTATACAATGATTGGCCCTAATGTAGTTATAGCCACTGCAGGTCACCCTATTTTACCTGAGCTGCGTCAGAAAGCCTATCAATTTAATATACCTGTTCATATCGGCAAAAACTGTTGGCTTGGTGCAGGTGTGCTTGTTATGCCGGGTGTAACTATCGGTGATGACTCTGTAATCGGCGCAGGCAGTGTGGTTACAAAAGACATACCTGCAAACGTGGTTGCAGTGGGTAATCCTTGCAAGGTTTTAAGAGAAATCAGTGACCGGGACAGAGAGGTTTATTTTAAAGACAGAAAAATCGACCCGAAAATTTTTGAAGAATAAAAATAAGAGCTGACAGTTTATAGCCGTCAGCTCTTTAATTTTACCACTGCATTGTAACTTCTTCTTTATCATATTTACTGATATATTTATCTGAATAATAATTCTCATGTGAAACAGAAAGTTCACCCTGCTGAGAAAGGGTTATAACGGTGCAGCCTCTCTGAGCGCCCTGCTCGTCAATTGATGAATAAGCAGTGTAGTCGATGCTGTTACCGTAAACAAGCTTAACACCCTTGTAATCAAGAACAGCATTGTTTATATGGTCATGACCGCAGAAAAGACCTTTTGTTGAACCAAGCTTAAGCACAGTTTCGAAAAACTGCTCAGGGTACACACCACAGTATGACTTTTCATCAGTTTCGTGATAACCGCCGTAAATAAGCTTGACATTGTCGGTGTCTTTATAACCGTTAGCCTTATATTCATCCCAGGCAATACCGTATTCTTCAACAGGAATATGTAAAAATGCAAGGGAAGAAAACAACTCACACTCAGGGTCAATAGCCTTGTTCTCTTTGTCAATTTTTAAAACGCTTTGCTCATACCATTTAATCTGATTTTTATGAAGGCTGTCGTATTTCCAGAAAATGCCGAGATAATCTCCGTCTGTATAAGAATGGGAATCAAGCAGGAAGAAAGCGTTTTTAACTATACCCTGTGAATTTTTAACCTTGATTATCTGATTGCCGTAACCGTCAACACTTTCGGGCCCGGCATGATAGATACTGTAAGTAAGGTTTTCGTTCCCCCACATATCAGAGATTTTTTCTCTTGATGTGGTGCTGTAAATTTCACTGTCGTGATTGCCTAATGTAACAGTATAATAAACACCTAATGTTTCCATAAGATTGATAAGTATCTCTGTTGAAGTTCTGTTGCTGATTGTACCAACATCATACGGAACAGGGAAAACCATATCGCCTGTGATAATAACCAGGTCCGGCTTCTCTGCAGTGACCATAGCTGCAACTGCATTGAGTGCCATTTTATCTTCATCGGCAGATAAAAAGCCTCCGCCGATATGAATATCGGTCAGCTGCAAAACCTTCAGGTCTTTATCTGTGTTAAAAACCCAGTTGCCGTCAGAATCCTTTTGGGGAACAAGCTGATTTTCATAAACAACCTTGTCAAAAGATTTTGCGAATTCGATATCTTTTGCAACAACATTTTTATTGACCATTGACGCTGCAAATATCGCAACGGCAATCACAACAATTATACAACCGATAATTTTTAAAGCTTTCATAACAAACATCCTATCATAATTCTTATAAGACATTATAACTTATTTTTTCTAAAACATCAATATCTTCCCGACATTTTCGCTTAATTGACTTTGAAGTTTACTTATGGTAGAATTTTTTTAATATTATTGCAACAGGTGGTATTATGAAACATTTAGACACTTCTCTCTCATCGCAAGAAAGAGCCGAGGCTCTCTTATCTATAATGACTCTTGAAGAAAAAGTTGCTCAGCTTGACATCATAAGAGGTGTTGAATACGCAACTATCCCTCACAAATTAAATCATTGTTCCATTGACGAAAAATCAGAAATCAGGTTTGATGAATTAGAAAAAACTGTTGGCAAACGAGGCATCGGTTTTATCCATGACGCTTATGCTGTGCCGTCAATGTTCAACAGATTTCAAAAATATATGGTTGAAAAAACAAGGCTGGGTATCCCATGTATTTTTACAGGTGAAGCTCTTCATGGTATCTCATACCCCGGTGCCACAATTTTCCCTGTGCCGCTGACTCTTGCTGCAGCCTTTAACCGAGAAAACACTCATAAAGTAGGTGAAGCTATCGGCGCTGAAACAAGAATACTCGGCATGCACGAAATTCTTGCGCCAAACCTTGATGTTGCAAGGGAGCCTCGTTGGGGACGCGTTGAAGAAACATTCGGTGAAGATACATATCTTTGCTCTGAAATGGGTTATCAGATTATCACCGGTGAGCAGAAAAACGGCGACTTCAGGCGTGATGACGCTGTTCTGACAGAGCCTAAGCACTACTGCGTTCACGGTATACCTGAAAACGGACTTAACTGCGCCGCTGCAAGAGTGGGCAGAAGAGAGATTGAGCAGTGCTATCTTCCTGTTTTTGAAAAAGCTATCACAAAAGCAGGTGCAAATAATGTAATGGCTTGCTATAACATGGTGGATTCTGAGGTTGTTATCAGCTCAAAGCATTATCTTACAGATATCCTTCGCGGCAGATGGAATATGAAAGGTTATGTCCGTGCCGACTGGGGCGCAATTGAACGCCTTGTTAAAGCTCATCGCACTGCAGAAACCCACGAAGAAGCTATCCGCGATGTATTTAATGCAGGTATGGATATGCAGGGTTGCAGCGATTATACACCTGAATTCTGGGAAGGCACAATTATTGATTACATAAACAAGGGTGAAATCTCTCTTGAGCAGGTCGATAAATCAGTATTAAGCGTTCTCCGTCTTAAATTTGAGCTTGGTCTTTTTGAAAGCCCTTATGCTGACGAAAATAAATACAAAGATGTTATCCGTTGTGAAGAGCATAGAGCTCTGGCTTATGATGCAGCAAAGCAGGGTATGACCCTTATTCAGAATGACGGCATTCTACCTCTTAAAAAATATAAAAAGATTGCCCTTGTAGGTCCGTCATCAGCCCGTCAGAGAGTTGGTGGATATTCATCAATGCCTGAAGGATATGAGGTTAAATCAGTTTATGACGAATTAAAATCTGCCCTGGGTGACGAAACAGAAATTCTTCAATGCTCAGGCTGCGGTATTCCTAAAGGTACACAGGCAATCACTGCTGAAGACGGTCAGTTCCACCTTGTTGAAGTTTATGACGAGGATGAAGATACAACTATTGAGCAGGCAGTTGAAATTGCCAAAGAAAGTGACATCGTTATTTTTGTCGGTGGTGATAATAACTTCACAAGCGGTGAAGGTCATGACCGTTCAGATTTAAGACTCCCCGGTAAACAGCGTGAGCTTATCATTGAAGTTGCAAAAGCAGGTAAACCCGTTATTCTCGTTTTTGAAAACGGCAGAAGTATTGATTTAAGTGAAGAAGTTAAAGTGTCAAACGCTATCCTCCTCTCATGGTTTGGCGGTGAATTCGGCGCAAAAGCTATCGTTGACACTCTTTTAGGCAAAAACAATCCTGCAGGCAGACTTCCTGTTTCTTTCCCTGCTGATTCAAACAGAATTCCTTGCTATTATTCGATTCTCCCGAACTTCTTTGAAAATATGTTTGAGGGTGAAAGAAAGGCTCGTTTCTCATTTGGTTTCGGTCTTTCTTACACAGAGTTTGAATACAGCAACCTTAACATTACCAAAACAGGGCCAACAGATTTCACTGTAACAGCAGATGTTAAAAACATCGGCAAGGTTGACGGTGACGAAGTTGTTCAGCTTTATGTAAATGATGTTGTTTCATCTATCGTTACTCCTCTTAAACTGCTTCAGGGCTTTGAGAGAATCAGCCTTAAATCAGGCGAAACAAAAACGGTTACATTCAATCTTGATTTTGATTCATTTAAGCTTCTCAACAAAGACTATGAATGGGTTGTTGAAAACGGTAAATTTGAGATTATGGTCGGTGCATCGTCAGATGATATCAGACTAAACGAAACTATAGAAATCATGCAGTAACATTCTTAGTTAAAATTTCAGAATAAAATTAAAGCAGATGCTTGTTAAGTAAGCATCTGCTTTTTAATACCAACTGAATATACTGTTTTTTAATATATCAGGTTTTTCGTCTATGACTTTAATTGCAGCCGAAGGTTTAACTATAACAAAGTTGCTTTCAGGATGTCTGATGTTTTGAGTTGTAAAGCTTATCGGCGCAGACATTTTACTTTGCAGATTATTATTAACTGCACATATTATATAACTATAATTTTTGCTGTATCGGATATCGTTATCACAGTAAGAATTACTGCTGCATTTAGCAATAAGTGTGTATTTTTTGCTGTCATCACAACGGTAAATCAGGTACTGTTCAGCGCCATTTACTTTATCCCACGAAATGTTTAAAGATAAACCATTCTGATAAGCTCTTATATCAACAGGTGCTGCAAGAGTTGCAGTTTCTTTTTTCACTTCACTCATTGAGCTGTTGAATTCATCACTGATTCCGCAGCAGACAATTCTGTAATAATAAATTTTGCCCGGCTCTAAATTTTTATCAATAAAGCTTTTCTCATGAGTTTCACCTATGCAGGTGAATTCATTGTCAAGGCTGTCACTTCTGTAAATTGAGTAGCCTACAATATCGTGGAGGTTGGTGTCATTCCAGGTGATTTTAATTTCACTTTCAGATATATTCTCAGTAAGAATATCTGTAGCAGGGGAAAGGGTAACCGTAACAGTGCAGTCTGCCGAAACATTACCGTAGTCGGATTTTGCCGTTATTACAGCGTTGCCTGCACCAAGCCCTGTGATAAGACCGTTGTTGATTTTTGCAACGAATTCATTACTGCTGACCCATTCAACATGCTCACTGTTGGCTTCAAGAGGTAAAACTGCTGAGAAAATCTCGTTGGTTTCACCTATGCCCAGAGTTACATAATCACTGCTGAGAACTAACTGCTGAGGTCTGTCGTCAACTGTTGTGAAGCTGTAAACAGGGCCTTTATATGTTTTGCCTTTAATAACGGCATAGGCGCAGTAATAATATGTTTTTGCAACATCCAGTCCCGTTACCGTTTTTGAAAGGTAAATGTTTTTCTTTGAGGTTGATGAGTTGGTTTTATATTTTTTAAGTGAATTTTTACTTGTACCGAAACAGAAGCCGGAGGATGTAACCTTGTAGCTTGAGGAGTTACTGATTCTGCCGATGAGTGTTGAACTGTCGGATGAAATATTTTCTGCCGTGCCTGTGAAAACTGCAAGCTGCGATGTGTTTGTATAAGAGCCTGATGACGAATTCCCTTTTGATGAATTGGAGCCGTATTTTGATGCAGCGTAAGATGCGAATGAATACGAGCCTACATAAGTTGCAGAGTCATTATAATCAGGTCTTGCGTAGCCGATGATAAATGAAGCGGTCAGTTTTCTTGTTTTAGCTTCAACGCGATATCCGTTCGAGCTGCCTGTATTACCCTCAATAACATAAACATATTTTGATGAAACACCTGTTACAATGCCGATATGCTTTGCTGTTGAGCCGCCTTTCCAGTTATAAAAAATCAGGTCACCTGTTTTGGGCGTAAAGTTCCTTGATGAAAAATAACGCCCTCTCTGAGAATACCACCTTACCATACTTGCGCAGTTGCCGATACGGGGGATAACCGAAGTGCTTATACCTGCTTTGTTAGCGCACCAAGCAACAAAAAACGCGCACCATGCAGTTGTGGGAGCACCGAACCATGCACCGTATTTGGTGTAGCCGCCGTCCTGACCTGATGAAAGAGGCTTGCCTGTTTTTGTGCTCAGCTCTGTATAACCAAGCTGAGTTTTGGCAACTGATATCAGGTCTGCGATATTTCCGCCTGTGTTTCTGTGAGTGTTGGGGAAGCTGTCTTTATATGTAATTGCATTGACGGGTATTGAAAAAATACCGACACAAATGGTTAATGCCAATATTAAAGAAACAACCTTTTTCAACTTTCTCACTTCCTTTCACACAGAAATTTATTCTATCATAAACACCTTTTATAGTCAAATAAAAGCCCCTGACATTTTTTGTCAGGAGCTTTAAATGTATTGCGGAAAATTATTTATGAAAGACCTTTTTTATCAAAATTAAATATTGTTGAAAGAACAACTTCATAACCTACACGGATAGCTTCGGGAACAAGTCGGTCATAATTATCACGACGGTTATGGTAATAGTCTGCAGGTGTAGGGTCCATAGCGGCAAGGCATGTTGCAGGGATACCTGCCTGAGTGAATGCAGCAGCGTCAGAAGCACCGAAAAACACATTTGCATATTTCAAATCGTTTCTGCCTGCATCTTTTGCAGATTCCATAACAAGTGCGCTAAGCTTCTGATTATGACGGACCGTACCTGTCATATCTCTGTTGTAAACATTAAGAAATTCAAGGTCGGTCAGCGTGTCAACACACAAAACTGCAGTTTCAACACCGCTGTTTACATAATCATCATAGTGGTCGGCAGCAAATTTTTTACATCCGCGAAGACCTGCTTCTTCACCGTCAGTTACCATACAGACAACCTCAGTGTTTTCAAAGCGGATACCTGCTTCATCAAGCATTTTAACTGCACATGCAGCTGCGAAAGTACCTGTAAGGTTATCGTTAGCACCGGGTACAAGATTTTTAAAATCAACAAAAGTTAAAAGGCCAATCATTGCAACGCTTGTAAACGGGAAAAGTCCGTAGCTTAAATAACGGACAAAATCGGCAAAGCCGTTATCAACACCTGCACCGATAAATGAAGCCTGTAAAATGCACACAACAAAACTCGCAATTGCGCTGACGATAACAGACGCTAAAATAATCGTCTGACCGATGCCTTTGAAGCGGTACATATGACGCCATTCATAAACAGCATCACAGTGGCCGCTGATGATGATTCTGCGTTTTGTTTCACCTGATGCTTTTCTTGTAGCTACAAGGTTATGACCTTCAACTTTTTTGCAGAACGGGTCACAGAACTGCTTGTATAAAAGGAATTCCATAACAGTAATAAAAAGACCTGCACCTACAACACTGCCGAACGCAACATTAAAAGCAAAGTAAGAAATCACATCTGTCAGCCACAAGGGGAACAAAATAATTGCAGCCAGCATAACAGAAATACTTACAACTTTAGTGAAGCTGAAAAAAGCTTTAGGTGCAACGGTGTAACCTTCGTAGTGAGATTCATCAACAGCATCACCTAAAAAATCAACAAGGTATTCCTGTGATTTAAAACAAGCTTCACTGCCTGATTCACGAGGGCCGCAGGTTTTTATAACATGCTCAATTCCTTTAACGGTAAAATCTACATTTTTATCAATTATTTCTTTGGGAAATTCTGAAATTTTCAAAAATATCACCTCAAAGAAATTTTACATAGTTATGAGTAAAATTGCAATAGAAAATTAAAAATTACTGATTATTTTTTCTGTTAAGAATAATAAATGTTGTTTTATACTTTATTTTTTGATATAATCAACCTATGAATGAGGTGATAAAATGTCGCAGATAAAAGATTTGGTCAGCATAGTGCTGCCTGTTTATAATGTTGAAAAGTTTTTGCCCCAATGCCTTGAAAGTGTAACAGGGCAGACATATAAAAATATTGAGATTATCTGCGTCAATGACGGTTCACCTGACGGCAGCGAAAATATAATCCGTTCGTTTATGGAAAAAGATTCAAGAATACGCCTTATCAATCAAAAAAATATGGGGCTTTCAGGTGCGAGAAATACAGGTGTAGAAAATGCCTCGGGTGAATATATCATGTTTCTTGATTCAGATGATTGGATTGACCCTGAAACAGCAGAAACTGCCATTGATGAAATGAAAAAAGAAAATGCTCAGCTTGTTATGTGGAGCTATGTCAGGGAATTTCCACAGGTGTCTTTACCTAAAAATGTTTTTGAAAAAGACAGAATTGTTTTTGAAGGGGATGCTATGAGAAATACTCTTCATCGCAGAATGGCAGGTCTTACTGATGAAGAACTTGCTGACCCGAGTAACGCTGACTCTGCTGTAACTGCATGGGGTAAGCTTTATAAAACAGAACGTATTAAGAATTGCCGTTTTGTCGACACAAAAATTATCGGCACAGAGGATGCACTTTTTTCACTTCAGGCTTTTTGCAATATTGATAAGGCTGTTTTTATAAACCGTCATTTCAATCATTACAGAAAAGATAATGACACTTCCCTTACAAGAAAGTATAAGCCTCAGCTTTTCAGTCAATGGCAGGAATTATATGACAGACTGTCTGCTGTTATAAACGAAAATAATCTTGGTTTTGAATCTGCACTGAATAACCGTATTGCCCTTAGCATAATCGGTCTGGGGCTAAATGAGCTTATAAATACCACTTCGGCAAAAAGTAAGATTAGGAAGCTTAAAGAAATCATTACTTCTCCAAGATATAAAAAGGCTTACTCTTCACTCAGTTTAAAATATTTCCCTATTCATTGGAAGCTGTTTTTTGCCTGCTGCAAAACGGGCAGCGGTGCAGGTGTTTACTTCTTAATGATGTGTATTAACAAAATTATCAGCAAATAACGGAGGGGCTGTAATGAAAACCTTAACAGTTTTTACCCCGGCATATAACAGAGCTTATTCAATCCACTTGTGTTATGAAAGTCTTTGCCGCCAGAGTTGCAAAGATTTTGTATGGCTGGTGGTTGACGACGGCTCCGTTGACGAAACTGCTCAGCTTATCAAAGAGTGGCAGGGCAGAGATAACGGCTTTGAAATAAAATATGTATACAAAGAAAACGGCGGTATGCATACAGCTCATAATACTGCCTATGAAAATATTGAAACAGAGCTTAATGTCTGCATTGATTCAGATGATTATATGACAGATGACGCTGTTGAAAAAATCGTAACACTCTGGAACGAGAAAAAAGACGAAAAATATGCAGGTATAATTGCCCTTGACTGCACAAAAGACGGTGAGATTATCGGCAACCGTCTTGAAACAGACAGGGAAGACACCACACTCACAGGTTATTATCAGCGTGGCGGCAAGGGTGATAAAAAGCTGGTATACAGAACAGATGTTATGAAAAAATATCCTCCTTACCCTGTTTTTGAGGGGGAGAAGTATGTTTCGTTGGCATATAAGTATTCGTTGGCTGATGAAGAATACACTTTGCTTATTCTTGATGAACCGCTTTGTGTTGTCGAGTATATGGCAGACGGCTCAAGTACAAATATGTTCCGTCAGTATCTTAAAAATCCGAACGGATTTGCTTTTATCAGAAAGGTTGATATGCAACGCGCAAAGAGCTTTAAAGAGCTTTTCAGATGTGCTGTTCATTATGTGTCAAGCTCAATTATTGCAAAGAACAAAAAGTTCATTAAAGAATCACCTGCAAAGGCGGCAACGGTTTTAGCTGTTCCTTTTGGCGTTGCTTTAACATTATATATTAAGAAAAAATCTGCCGGCTATATGAATGTAAACGGTTTTAATGAAAAGAGGGGTAAATAATGCACATTCCGTCTTCTACAACAAAAGAAATAGATGTTCTTACCTTTGAACAGGCTCTGACAGGTAAAACTGACGGTAAGGATTATGATACTGAAAAATGGCTTTATGTGCCTGACTTTTATTCAGAATACCGTTACATATTAGGCACAAAAGGGCAGAAGCCGTTGATATGCATCGGCATCAATCCTTCAACAGCTAAGCCTGATGACCTTGATAATACTTTGAAATCAGTTGAAAGAATTGCTCTGGGTAACGGCTTTGACAGTTTTATAATGTTCAACGTCTATGCGCAGCGTGCAACAAGCCCTAAGGATATGGAAAAAGAGTGTAACTACCATTTACACGCCGAGAATATGAAAGCTTTTGAATATGTGCTTAGCCTTTCAGAAGATGCTCCTGCAGTGTGGGCAGCGTGGGGGACTATTATAAACGAAAGAGATTATCTTGTTGACTGTGTGCTTGATATGATAGAAATTGGTGAGAAGTATGGCGCCCGTTGGTTTACTGCAGGCAAACGCTCGAAAAACGGCGGACATCCTCATCATCCGCTTTATCTTAAAAAAGATTCCGGACTTGATTACTTTGAGGTCAAGGACTATTGCTTGAGTTTAAGAGGTTGATATTGTGAAGTATTTTATCGCGGCATTGATTACAATATGGATTATCGCTGCAGTGTATCTTTATATAAATTATGTAATTTTTCATAAGAATTTCGGTAAAGCCGGCAGAAAGAAGCAATCATCTGATAACAGCTTTGACGGTGAGTATGAGCGGATCAATATCATCGCTGCAGATGAAGTTATTTTAAGCGCCAGACTTTTTGTGCCTGAAAAAGGTGACGGTGAAAAAAGTGTTGTTCTTTGCCATTCACAGCACAGCTGCGGTGAAAAGGATTTTGAAAAAGAAATGGCTGTTTATAAAAATCAAGGGTATAATATTCTTGTTATTGACCAGCGTTCTTACGGCAAAAGTGACGGTAAGCTATCAACTTCAGGCGCTATTGAAAGCTATGATACAGTTTTTTGGTGCAAGTGGTTGGATTTAAGATTCGGTACAGGTTGCCCTATTCTTATTCACGGTAAAGGTATGGGGGCGTTTGCTGCTCTTGTTGCAGGTGCTAATTCTGAATTACCACAAAATGTAACAGGCATTGTTGCCGATTCAGCCTATGAGAGTATATACAAGCTTTTTTCAGATTCCGCAGTTGAAAAATACGGATTTTTAAGCAAGTTGATTATACCTACAGTTAATATGCTGTGCAGAAGCTTTGCAGGTTTTGATATGAGAGATTTTGATTTAAAAAAGTTTGTCAAAAAAATCAAGATTCCTGTTTTGTATATAAATGTTGATAAAAAAATAATTGAAAAAACTGCAAAAGCTGTAACAGAGCTCCCTTTTGAAAAGTTTATATCAGAAAGGGGAATATGATGGAAAATCAGAATTATCAACGCCTGATGGAAGAACAGATTTCAAAGCTTGAGGGTACACCCTCATTGTTGCTTCAAAGCTGTTGCGGACCATGCAGCTCTTATGTGCTTGAGGTTTTATCAAAGCATTTTAAAGTAACGGTGCTTTATTACAACCCTAATATTTACCCTGAAGAAGAATATTACAAGCGTCTTGACGAACAGATTAAAATAATAAACAATATGCCTTTTGAAAATCAGGTTGAGCTTATGCCGTGCCGATATGATGAAAGTGAATTTCTTAAAGCGGTAAAAGGTTTTGAAGCTGAAAGAGAAGGCGGCGCAAGGTGTAAAGAATGTTTTGTTTTAAGGTTAGAAGAAACAGCGCGTATTGCCAAAGAAAAAGGCTTTGACTTTTTCACAACAACTCTTTCTGTCAGCCCTCATAAAAATGCAAAGCTTTTAAATGAAATAGGCAGTGGACTGGAAGAGAAGTATGGCATAAAGTACCTTTTAGCTGATTTCAAGAAAAAAGAAGGATATAAGAGGTCAATTCAGCTCTCAAAAGAGTATGACCTTTACCGTCAGGAATATTGCGGTTGCAGATACTCATTAAATCAGCAAAAAACGGATAATAAAAACTGCTAAAATAAATTTCAAAAAAGTGTTGACAAGTCAATGCTTTTGTGATAATATATTAAGGCACTTGGAGAGATACCGAAGTGGTTATAACGGAACGGTCTTGAAAACCGTCGTACGGCAACGTACCGTGGGTTCGAATCCCACTCTCTCCGCCAACGAGGCTCAGCGAGAGCTGAGCCTCGTCATTTTAATAGGAACAATTTTGTTACCAATGGAGAAGTACTCAAGTTGGTGACGAGGCGCCCCTGCTAAGGGCGTAGGTCGGGTAACCGGCGCGGGAGTTCGAGTCTCCCCTTCTCCGCCAAGAAAAAGCCAAGTCATATGACTTGGCTTTTTTCATTGATATCCGTTCCTGCGGCAATGAGATAGTATATTTACATAAAGAAAAACAGCCATCCGTCCGGATGGCTGTTTGTTATGTTGGCGTCGACCTATCTTCCCGGGCGGCTGCCCGCCAAGTATTTTCGGCACTGTTGAGCTTAACTACCGTGTTCGGGATGGGAACGGGTGGACCCTCAACGTCATTAACACCAACTGCTCGGAACGGCAACCCGTTCCGTAAAGTGCTTGTATACTATAACACAAGAATTTCGATTTGTCAACACTTTTTTTGAAAAAATATTATTTTTTTAAAACTTTTATAATTTCACCTACATAAGTAGTGTGAAAGTCAGCGTTTTTGTAATTATCCTCTACAATCTTTTTATCAAAAATGCAATCAGGGTTCATTGGTTGAGCAGCAATTTTTTTGCAGATTAATACAAGATTTGCCTGCTGAAGATATGTTGTTCCGTTTTCAAAAACAGGTGTAAGTCCGGTTTCTTCGGCTTTATCAATATCTCTGCCTGACTTTCTGCCGCAAATGCGAAGAGCATCTTTATAGCTTTCATCAAAAAATGAAAGGGTGAAAAATTCACTGCTATCAATAAATTCTTTAGTGTATCTCTGAGGGCGGACAAAAACAAAAGCAACATCCTTACCCCAGAGTTCACCTAAACCGCCCCAGCTGACAGTCATAGTGTTCCAACCATTTTTGTTGCCGGCTGAAAGCAAAGCCCAATCATCTGAAATCAGGCTTATTGCATTTTTTTGAATATCTTTTGGTGAAATTTCTGTCATAATAAATCCTCCTGTCAATCAATTATATGATTGCAGTTAAAATAAATGCCGGAAGATATCTTCCGGCATATAATATAATTAGTTACCTGCTGAATAGTTAGGAGCTTCTTTAGTGATGAATACATCATGAGGATGGCTCTCAATAAGACCTGCGTTTGTGATTCTGATGAACTGAGCTTTTTCTTTAAGCTCTTCGATGTTGTGGCAACCACAGTAACCCATACCTGAACGAAGGCCGCCCATCATCTGATAGATTGTGTCAGCGAGAGGTCCTTTGTAAGGTACACGGCCTTCAACACCTTCCGGAACAAGCTTTTTGTTATCTTCCTGGAAGTATCTGTCTTTACTGCCGTTTGCCATAGCGCCAAGGCTACCCATACCGCGGTAAACTTTGAAGCGTCTGCCCTGGAAGATTTCAAACTCACCGGGAGCCTCATCGCAACCTGCAACAAGTGAGCCGAGCATAACAGCATTCGCACCTGCTGCGATAGCTTTAACAATTTCACCTGAGTACTTGATACCGCCGTCAGCGATAATTGAAACACCGTGTTTAGCAGCAACATTAGCAGCATCATAAACTGCAGTGATCTGAGGAACACCGATACCTGCAACAACACGTGTTGTGCAGATAGAGCCGGGGCCGATACCTACTTTAACAGCGTCTGCACCTGCTGCGATAAGAGCTTCTGTAGCTGCTGCAGTTGCAACGTTACCTGCGATAAGTGAAACGTTAGGGAATGCAGCTTTAACTTTAGAAACTGCCTTGATGATGTTAGCGCTGTGACCGTGAGCTGAGTCAAGCACAAATGCGTCAACACCTACTTCTGCAACAGCAGCTGCTCTTTCAAGTACGTCAGCAGTTGCGCCTAATGCAGCAGCGCAGATGAGTCTGCCGCTTGTATCTCTTGCAGAGTTAGGGTACTGAACACTCTTTTCGATATCTTTGATAGTGATAAGACCTTTAAGGTAACCACCTTCATCAACGAGAGGAAGCTTTTCAATTCTGTGATTCATAAGAATTGATTTAGCCTGTTCAAGAGTAGTGCCTACAGGTGCTGTAACAAGGTTTTCTTTAGTCATAACTTCACTGATTTTAACATTGAAGTCAGTCATAAAACGCATATCACGGTTAGTGAGAATACCAACTAATTTGCCGTTATCATCACAAATAGGAACACCTGAGATTTTATATTTATGGCAAAGAGCTTCCGCATCATAGGCATAATGTTCAGGGGTAAGGCAGAAAGGAGTTGAGATAACACCGTTTTCTGAACGCTTAACCTTATCAACTTCAATAGCCTGATTTTCCATTGACATGTTTTTGTGAATAACACCGATACCACCTTCACGAGCAATAGCAATAGCCATTCTGGATTCTGTAACAGTATCCATAGCTGCTGTCATTACAGGGGTGTTAAGGGTGATTTTGTCTGTCAGTTTTGTTTTAAGGTCAATATCTTTAGGCAGAACGTCTGACTCAGCAGGGATGAGGAGCACATCGTCAAAGGTAAGACCTTCTTTAACAAATTTTTCCATAAACGGAACCTCCTTGTCTTTGTTTTATAAATTAATTCATTATACAACAAAAATTTAATAACTTCAATACATATTTTTAAACCAAATTTAAAAAATTATTAAGAAAAACAAGCTTTTTTTGTGAATATTACAATCGATAATACAAAGAATATAGTAGGATTTCAAATCCAAATATATTTCGGAGGAAAATTTTTATGTCTAACAACAATCAGAATAAAAAAGAACAGAACTACAACAATAAAAATAATCAGAACAACCAGCAGAACAACAATCAGCAGAATAACAGCCAGAACAGAAAAAACAATAACAACAACTATTAAAAGCAAAAAGCGAAGCCGTCTGATAAACAGACGGCTTTTCTTATCTTATCTGTGTTACAAAGTCGGTGAATGTGCCACAACCAACAATAATATCCGTATCGGTTTCGGTCACGCTGTCATCAAAGTCCACATCACTTGCAAAGCTTATGCAGTCGGGCACCATTCCGCCTGAAACAATATAGGCGCATAAAGCGGCATCTCTGCCATCGCACAAAGAGTCACCGTCAGTGTCGCCAAAAATGACAATTTCATAATCACGGCAATCAATACCGGCATTATTTTTAACTCTTATAATAGTTCCTGTGCCGTAGCCGTTTTCGGTAGGTATGATTTCATAAGTACCGTCCTGAACGGCAATATAATCTTCAAGTGAAGAATAATTCTGCTCTAATCCGTAAACAAGTGAGTTCTCATCGTCTACAATAGCGGTTGAACCGGATATTGCATAAAGAACAGGCTGAACATTCGGATATTCAAGAAGGTTCATAGCATTCGGAACAGGGAATGTATATGTTGTGTTAGTTACAACGGTTGAGTTTGAAGTACATGTATCTGTGCTGGAATTATAAAGTGAACGGGCAAATTCTTCAGGAGTATGGTCTTTATAAACCGAAAGATAAAGGGCTGCAAGACCTGCAACAATAGGTGTTGCCTGTGATGTACCCGAAAAGGCAGAGCACATATTAATTGTGGTAGTATCGTTATATGCACCCAGTATCATATAGCCGGGGGCGGCGATATTGTAATACTTTAAACTTGGGTCGTAGTTTGAAAAATTACACAACTGACCGTCAGAGCCGTAAGCCATCACACCGATTACACAAGGGAAAGCGGCAGGGTAGCATATAGACTGAGTAGTACTTTTTGCAGAGTTACTTGCACTTGCAAGAAGGATTATACCTGAATCATAAGCAGCCTGACATGCATCAAGGAGGGTTTCGTTAACAGAAGTAGTGCTGACAGACATAGATATAATATCGGCATTATTACTTATTGCATAATTGATACCTGCAATCAAGGCGTCAGATGTTATACTGATAGCTGAAGTTGAAATTTTAATGGGCATAAGCAAGGCTTCCGGTGCAACACCAATAACAGAACGGTTATAACCCTTTGCGCCGACAATAATGCTTGCAACATTTGTGCCGTGCCCGTCATCAGGTGTAACATCATTAGTGTAGGTTACGGCATTATAGCCTTTGTTTCCGTTGGCGTCTTCCCATATGCGTCCTGTAAATTCAGGGTTTTTGATACTGAAGCCTGAATCAAGAACGGCAATAACTACGCCTTTGCCTAAAGTGTCAAATTCAGTCCAAGCATCAGGGATGTCAACCAGATCATCCATCCACCATTTTGTGTAAGTTGTATACAGGTTTGTAGGGGATGTGATTTCTGTCGGCATGGTTATAGCGTCTTTCTCAAAAAGTGAGTTAGGTGATGCTGAAATCACACCGCTGACGGCTTCAAGCTTTTTACAGGTTTCTTCAACATCGCCTTCAAAGTAACCTACAAAGCAGCCCTCTTTTGTTTTTGTTCCGTCAGGGTTTGTTTTAATGCTTGTGTCATAAATTTTGCCAACAGGCATTTCTTTAACAGATGTTATTCCAATCTCTGCGAGTTCATCAGGGATATTTTGATTACTGCAAAAAATGCCGTCAGCAGATATTGTTTCTTTGTATCTGAAAATAACTTCACCGTCAGCGTATTCACCGCTGTATTCTTCTGCATTGGCGCAAAAGGGTAAAGCCGTGAATAAAATCACAGCACACAAAGCTATTGATAACAATTTTTTGAAGTTCATAATAACACTCCAGACGGAAAATATAAAATAGGGTGATATTTTGAAAAAATTTATATGTATTATATTATGCTTTACTTTTTTAATGTTAGCCGGTTGCGGCATTAAACCAAAAGGGCAGATATCTGCAGATGAAAACGGTCTTGATGCAGCTGCCACTACCGAAAAATATCAGACATTTACAGGCAGAAAACCGCTTGAAAAGGTCAGCTTTTCTGTAATTGATTCACAAAATACACGGGGCCTTTCTACTAAAAAAATTGCACATTCTTTTGGCGTGTCAACTGACGGGAAGGCGCACGAAATATCAGAATCTTCGCAGCTTTATTTTGAAAAGAACAATTATAATGCTGTAACTTATGACTCTCGGGGTGAAAAAGTTTTATATCTTACTTTTGATTGCGGTTATGAAAACGGCTACACTACTAAAATACTCGACATTCTTAAATCGAAAGGCGTAAAAGCGGCTTTTTTCTGCACATTGACAAATATCAAGGATGAGCCTGAGCTGATGTCACGAATAATAAATGACGGTCATATTCTCGGTAATCATTCAACAAATCATCCGTCATTTGATGAAATCAGCCGTGCTGAGATGGCGCGTGAAATTGAAGAATGCGACAATTATCTCAGAGAAAAATTCGGATACACGTCGCCTTATTTCAGATTCCCTAAAGGTGAGTATTCGGATTGTGCGTTAGATCTGGTGAATTCTTTAGGTTACAAATGCGTTTTCTGGTCATTGGCATATAATGATTGGGATATCCACAGTCAGAAAGGCGGGGACTACGCTTTTGAAAAGGTAACCTCACGGCTTCATCCGGGGGCAATAATACTGCTTCACTCGGTTTCTGCAGATAATGCAGAAGCCTTAGGCAGAATAATTGATTATGCCCATAATCAAGGGTATCATTTTAAATCACTGAATGACCTCTGATAGCATTTTAACACAAAAAAATAAATTTTACAATACAATGAAAAAAGCTGTGCAAATCTGCACAGCTTTTGTTATGGTTTGATGTTTGCTTCATCCCACGGGCATTGGATAACATTTTTATTTTCATAATCAATCTTATAAAATTCACAGAATCTTTTTTTCCATACAGTGCCGTCTTTATAATCACTTGACCTTGAAAAAGGATGAAGAGATTCGGGCAATAGCGGAATTTTAATTGTATCACTGTTATTTTCAATCTGAGTCTGAATATAATCTTCTCTTGCCTGATGATATTGATGAACGGTATAGAATTTTGTTGCATAAAAAGCATGACTTGCAATAAAAACAGCAGTAACTATTGTTAAAACAGCAAAATAAGTTTTCTTATTGCTTTGCATGACAAGATTTTTAACAAAAATGCAAAGAGCAACAGTTTCCATCATAAATGAAGCAAAAAAGCATCGCGGACTGATAGGGGAAATCAGCAACATCGGCATAGCCATTACAACTGCTGACACTAAAGAAAAGAGAGCTTTTGTTTTATCGGCCTTATTCTGTAATGGCAACAGCACTGTTACAGCAATCAGGCATAAGTAAAAAACAAGTGCCGATATTATACGAAGATAAAGGTTTTCTGCCCATGAAGCAGGGTATATCAGCATGGTGATTTCATAGGCAAAAGTGATAGCGAGGCAGCTCAGGCAGATAACCGTATTTTTTTTACTCAGACGGCTCTTTTTAGCGGCTGAAACAATCAGAACGAGTAAAACAAGAGAAACAATCAGGAAAAGACGGGCACTGTTTTCAAAGAGCCATTCACAAAGTTCGGCAGAGTTGTTGATAATGGTGTCAAGTATTGATGTTCCGCCAAAAGTACGGTAGCTTGAAGCATCGTTACCTTTTAAAATATTGATATAAGCAGAGTTTGAAAACATTATAGCCCCACCCGTAATTGAACCGGCAAGATGCATAATGTGAGGGGAAAACACTTTCTTAAATTTGATTTTTGTGTAAATCAAAACAGATACATCCAATGCGATGCAATAAAGGGTCAGGTTTTCCATAAAAAGTGCACCGGCAATACTGATTATATAACTAATGAAAGACGCACCTTTTTTATATTCAGGAACATTGTCGTCAAAAATGTTTCGTATGATAACCATATAAAAAAGAATAGCTAAAGCAGGCGGAACATAATTTGAAAATCCCGAGCGCCACATTATAATCTGCCTGAACATTTCGCGGGACATAATACCCAACGCTGCAGCAGGGATAAAATAATATAATATGTTATCACTTTGTATGAATTTTTTGATAAAAAATAAAATCAGAAATATTGCAACAGGCAAGCTTAAAATCCATAAAGGTTCACAGCGTGACAGGGCAAGTATATATAAATTACCCAGATATCTGCCGTTATAGTTTTCAAAAAAAGTATGGAATCTGTGTTCACCTGTTGAGGTTGCCCATGCCCAGTCATCTGACATATAAGGTGCAATGATAGCGTAAAACAGTGCAATAAGTATGGGCGCTGCTATCAAAGCCCAATGTGTCAATTTATGTAAATTAAATTTTTTCATAAAATCCCCATAAATAGAAGAGCTGCCCATCGATAGCTGTCGAAAGGCAACTCTTATATTTTTAATTAACCTTGTGCATATGCTGCAACTGTGAGCATATATTCACCAATCTGAGCACCGAATTCAGGTGCACCGTCCATAATGAGCTTACCTCTCTTGGTGGATTCAAGCATATCGTCAGTTGAAAGAAGAATACCTAATGCACTGTCAAGGGAGTCAAAACGCATTGTGAAGAACGGCATAGCTCTTTTATAAGTGCCTCTGCCTGAGCGTGATTTACCTGCTTTGACACGAAGGTAAGCAGAAACTTCAGGGTGGCCGTCAACAGCCCACGCATAAACTCTGTCAGGGCTTTTGCTGGTCCAGTTGTGGATAGCCTCGTGACCCTGCTTGTTAAGCTGACTGATACCTGATGAAAGAAGATAGAAGAAGCATTTAACCATAAGCTGTTTATCTTCTTCTTTTTCAGGTGCAGCTTTTGCTGTTAAGAGTGATGACATTTTAAGAAGAGTCATTAACAAGGCAGCGAATACTTTAGGGTATTTGATAGCACCTTTCATTTTGGGTAATGTAGCCGGTCCGATTTTGCCCTTGAAGAAATCGTTCATAGACTGAAGATTTTTAAACTCAAGGTCAACATATGCATTTGTTGCAACTTTGTCGGCACAAACAACCCATTCACCGTCATTTACTGTAAAATGAGTAGCAACCTTGCCGTCAGGGCTTTCAGGGTCAATAGCGCTTACCTGAAAAACAGCGTGCATATTCTCAAACTTTTTAGCAAGTGAAGGTACATCTGTTGCAATAACCTTCAAAAGAGGCAAAACAGCACAAAGAAATATTTTATTAGTCAATACAACTTCGTTTGCCATTATAAATCATTCCTTTCTGTGTTTGACGGGATTAAACTTCGTCATCCCAGTTGTCATCCTCTTCAAAGTCTTTATTCATTGTTTCGCGAACAGCGTTGATAATGCCGTTGCAGTCAATGCCGAGGGTTGACATAATATCTTCGTGAAGACCGATAGGTGCAAACTCGTCTTTGATACCGAGGCGTGTGAATGCGCAGCCTTTACCTGCTTCTGCCATAACTTCAGCAACTGCTGAACCAAGACCGCCGATAATGTTGTGGTCCTCAACTGTGATGATACGGCGTGTATCCTGAACAGCTTTAAGAACAGCTTCTTTATCAAGAGGTTTAATTGTATGCATATCGAGAACGCGTACTTTCAGACCGTCAGCGTTTTCGAGGAATTTAGCTGCCTGATATGCCTGGAATACACAAGAACCGCAAGCGATGATTGTGATATCTGTACCCGGATTAACTTCAACAGCCTTGCCTACTTCGAATTTGTATTCACGAGGATAATCTTTGCCGTAAAGAACACGGTCAAAACCGCGGTTGATTCTGATGTAGTAAGGGCCCGGGTTCTCGTAAGCTGCGATAACAGCCTCTGCGGTTTCAACACCGTCAGCAGGGCAGATAAGTGTAACGTTAGGCATTGAGCGTACAACTGCAAGGTCACAGATAGCGTGGTGAGTTGAACCTGCCTGACCGAAAGATGTACCTGAATGGGTAGCAATAATTTTTGCATTTACATTCTGATAGCAGATGTCAGTGTGAAGCTGGTCAGCACTTCTTAATGAAGCGAAAACTGAGAAGGTTGAAAGGAAAGGTACAAGACCTGCCTTTGCCATACCTGCAGCAACGCCAAACATATTCTGCTCAGCAATACCTACGTTAAAGAAACGGTCAGGGAAAGCTTTACCGAATGTACCGATTTTTGTTGAACCGCCAAGGTCAGCTGTAAGGCCAACGATTTCAGGATGTTCTTTACCTAATTCTACGAGAGTCTGGCCATAAATTTCAGCTGTTGAAAGTTCGGTTGATTCAAGAGCTGTATATGAAATTCCGCCTGCCATATTATACGCCCTCCTTTTCTGCACGAGCTACACGCTGTTTATAATATTTTTCAAGGCTTTCTTTAGCCTGGTTGTATTTAGCTTCGTCAATAGCGCCGTAGTGCCAATGATAATCGTCAGCCATAAAGTCGATGCCTTCACCTTTGATTGTGTTAGCAATAATCATAACAGGTGCTTCGTTCTGTGAAAGAGCAAAGTCAATAGCATCGCAGAGTTCACTGATGTTATGACCGTCAACTTCTTTAACAATGAAGCCGAATGAACGCCATTTGTCAGCAAACGGTTCAAGAGCCATAACGTCTTCTGTACGGCCGTCAATCATACATTTGTTACGGTCAACAAATGAGATAACGTTTGTTGCTTTGAAGTGAGCGATTGCCATAGCTGCTTCCCAGTTTGAGCCTTCGTCACATTCACCGTCGCCGAGAATACAGTAAGTTTTATAATCTTTGCCCAGCACTCTTGCTGCAAGACCTGTACCTAAAGCGATTGAAAGTCCGTGACCCAATGAACCTGTTGATGCATCAACACCTACAACCTTGTTAGAGTCAAGGTGAATACCCATCTTTGAGTTTGAAAGGTTGAATGTTTTAAGCTGTTCAGGGTCGTTGAAGCCTTTGTCAACAAGAACTGCTGCATAAGCAACACCTGAATGACCTTTACTTAAAATGAAACGGTCTCTGTCTTCCCAATCCGGGTCATCAACCTTAATGTTAAGATATTTGTGATAAAGAACGGTCATCATATCCATAACGCTCATACCGCCGCCGATGTGAGCGCTGCCTGCCCAGTATGTAGTATCGAGGCAGAGGTTACGGAGTTCGTGTGCTTTCTTTTCGAGAGCTAACCATTCTGATTTTGATAATGGCATTGTAGTTCCTCCCTACATAAATTTTATTAAAGCCTACAGGCTGAAATACTGTTTAGAATGCTTCAGGATGCATTTTTTTGGTTACTTTAAAAGCTTCGTTAGCTACGTCAATTGTATGCTTGATATCTTCGTCAGAAACAGCAGCGTTCATAAAGTGATTATGATGGCTTGAGATGAAGATGCCGCGTTTAACCATTTCAGCAACCCAATCCTGATGAATCATCATAGAATCGTCATTTGCAATTCTGAGATAGAAAAGTGAAGGTTCACCTGAAACAACAAGGTCAAAGCCCTGGTCATCAGCTGCAGCTTTAAGGCCGTCAAGCAATTTGACTGATTTCTCTCTGAGAAGTGCAGGTGCATTGATTTCTTTAAGCTTATTGATATTTGCAATAGCAGCTGCAAAAGGTACAGCGCTCATCCAGTATGAACCGGTGTATGAAAGACCGCTGACTGCATCTTTGAGCCATTCTTTACCGCAAAGGGCAGAAATGTTCCAACCGTTTGCGAGTGCTTTACAGAAGCAGATAAGGTCAGCCTCAATGCCGTAATGATGGTCAGAACCTGCAAGGTCAAGGCGCCAGCCTGCACGAACGTCATCTATGATAAGAACGATACCCTCTCTTGTGCAGATTTCGCGGACCTTCTGCCAGTATCCTTCAGCAGGAAGCTGGTTGTCAAGGTAGTTACCGTGCATATAAGGAGTTGAGATAAATGCAGCGATTTCACCTTTGTTTTCTTCAATTAACTTTTCAAGTGCAGGGATATCATTCCAATCAACATAAAGGTTGTTGGCTACATCCTCAGGGATGATGCCGGGGTAGTCGATTTTCTGAGTCCATGCAGAAACGCCGTGATAGAACCCGTTAACAAAGATAATCTTTTTACGGTGAGTTGCGTTACGCGCGGTGAGAACGGCGCAGGATGTTGTGTCATTACCGTTTTTAGCAAAGAATGCCCAGTCAGCACAGTTTACAGTGTCAACAAGAAGCTCTGCCAACTCAACCATTTTGTATGACGGTGAAGTTGTGCAGTTACCTAACTTTGCCTGTAACATGGCAGCAGCGTCAACATCAGGGTCATTATAACCTAAAATGTTAGGGCCGTATGCACACATATAGTCGATAAATTTATTGCCGTCAACGTCCCAGAAATATGCGCCTTCAGCCTTCTGTGAAAAGAAAGGCCATGCGCTTACAGGGATAAAGTTACCTTCAGCAGGGCCGAGGTGACCGTAAACACCTGACGGGATTACTTTTGTTGCTCTTTTAAAAAGCTCGTTGCTTTTTGGATATTTATTGATTTTAAAAGCCATTGTATTGTCCTCCTTATGCGAGATAGAGTGCAACTCTGTCAAGGATTCTGTTGATATTATCAATCATGTTTATCATGCCTTTCATGACGATATTGCCTTCGCCTACCTGAGCAATAGCGTTGACTTTGCCGTCAAAAAGGTCATGAGCTAACTTCATGCTGCCGAATTCCATAAGAGCACGGTAAGTGTCAGGATTCTGCTTGATTGTTACAAGTCGGTGATTCTGAACAGAAATTGTAGCAGCCGGACCGCCTGCGATTGAAATCTTTACATTACCGTCAGGGATATGATCTGCGCTGAATTTACCGATTTCGTCATTATTACCGATTTGTGAAATTGCAACAGAGATTGTGTAGAAAAGAAGCTTTGTGCTTAATTCAAAAAATGCTTCGTCTTTTAAATCATCTTCTGTCGGACGGAGATACTTTGCAAGCATATCAGTCAAAGGAGTAAATTGTTTGAGCAAAAATCCGATTTTGCTGAATCCTTTTGACGGTATAGGTGTAGTTGTTCCGTCAATAAGGCCGTTGAATTTTTCACATGAGCTGAAAGGGAGCTTAACATCACAGCTTTCACAACCCTGCTCCATACGGCATCTGCCGTTTTTGAAAGTGATTGTAGCGCTCGGGCCGTCTTTAACCTCAAAGCCGATTGAAACAGGCTTTTTGGTCATAACAAGATTTCTTGCCTCTTCACTTAAATCACAAAGATTTTCAAGTGTGCCCAATATAGCATACATATTTATATAAGCTAATGTTCTTGCATCTGTCAAAATAATTCCTCCTTAATGTCAAGTACATATTATCCATTATATTGTATCAAAAGGGTATGTAAAAGTCAAACAATAATATTGCATAAATAATTATATATAAATATGTATATTATATCATAAGTGTTTGACATTCTTTAAGAGTATGATGTATAATTCATTTATTATAAAAAAGGAGTAAAAAACATGGATTATAAAAGAATCGGCATAGTAATCGCAGATGATATGGAGTTTTTACCTCTTGTTGAAAGTGTAAAATCATTGGGCAGTGAAAAAGGTGAAATCAACTCTTATGAAACAATTTCTTTTTCAGTAAACGGCAAAGAAGTCACTGCAATCAAGTGCAGAACGGGTAAGGTTAACGCTGCCGCTGCAACCGCTATGCTCATAGAGAGAATCAAACCTGATTGTATTATGAATATCGGTCTTTCAGGAGGAGTGAAAGGCGTAAACAGGGGCACTGTTTTTGCAGGAACAAGCTTTGTGGAATGTGATTTTGATTTAGGTGCATTGGGCTATGAGCTCGGCGTTAAGCCGGGTCAGGAATATGAATATATTGCTGACGGAAATCTGCTTGATGCAATCCCTGCCGAGTTGGGTATCCGCCGTCTTAAATGCGGTACAGGGGATTTCTTCTTAACAAAAGACGCGCAAAGAGAGGCGTATTATAACCGTTTCGGTATCAACACATTTGATATGGAAACAGGTGCCATAGCATCAGTGTGTAAAAGCTGCGATGTTCCTATGCTGAGCGTACGTAAGATTTCTGATGACAGTGAGGATTCAGGCGCAGAAGATTATAAAAAGATGAATGCACTTGCCGAAACAGCACTTGCTGATATTTTGCTTCAAATAATAAATAATCTCTGATTAAATATTGAAGTTTCAAAAAAAGTATGTTAATATTCTATCAAATTCTTTAAGGAGTGGTAAAAGTGGATTTTAAAGAAAGTCCTTTGATGTACGGCATCGCATTATTTGTAGTTGTGTTCGTAATGGCTCAGTCCGTATTCTTCCTTGTGAAATCTTTAAAAAGAGGTAAGGAACTGGGTATCGCAAAAGAAACTCTTAAAACAACAATGGTGTCAAGTGCAGTGTTTACTATTGCACCTGCTATTTCAATTCTTGCAACAGTAATTGTTCTTGCAAACGCTCTCGGTATAGTTCTCCCGTGGATAAGACTTACCGTTATCGGCAACCTTGCTTATGAAACAACAGCAGCTCAGACTGCTCTTGACTTCTGGGGCGAATCTTTAAAGCATTCTGTTGAAGACCGTCAGCAGTTTGCTACAATCGCATGGGCTATGACTCTTGGCAGTATTGCTCCGTTGCTTCTTCTTCCTTTCCTTTGCAAAAAGCTTCAGAAAAAAATCGGCTCTACTGTTAATAAAAGTGAAAAATCACAGAAATTCGGTGACGCTATTTCTGCTGCTGCATTTATCGGTATTGTTATGGCTTTTGTTTCAAGAGAGATTTATTCTTATACTGTTCAGAAGTCAAACGTGCTTGACGAAGCAGGCAAGAGTATTGTCAACGAAGCAGGTCAGATTTTAAAGGTTAAAACAATCACAGGCTCAGCAGGTCTTATGTCAATTCTTGTTCTTATCTGTGCTATTGTGTTTATGCTTATACTTGACATTGTCTGCAAAAAATTCAAGCTCACAAAGCTTGAGCCTTTTGCAATGCCTATCGCGATGTTTGCTGCGATGGGAATGGCAGTGGTATTCACAAATGTCCTCCCGGAAAATATTGTTAATCATTCATGGTTTGAAATAGGTTCCGAGCTTGGTCAGTTATTTGAATAAGGAGGGTGACAGATATGCAAAAAGATTATTTTGACAGAGTTCACAGATGGGGTATCCTCTGGAATATCGGCGCTTTAATTACACTTTTCTGTATCCCTGTTGCTATATGCACATACCTTGGTGTCTGGCCTGAGCTTGACTCTCTTTTGAGCATTATGCCGAAGCTTATGGGTCTTTATTGGGTTACAGCTATTGTAGAGGTTATTACTTATGTTCCTCTTCTCGGACCGGGCGGCGCATACCTCAGCTTCGTTACAGGTAACATTTCAAACCTTAAGCTCCCTTGCGGTCTTAAAGCTATGGAGCAGGCAAAGGTTAGAGCTAACACAGAGGAAGGCGAGGTTATCTCAACTATCGCGATTTCAATCTCTGCGATTGTTACAACAGGCATTATAGCTGTAGGCGTTATTGCTTTCGGTGCAACAGGCTCACTTGATATTATTACAGAGGGCACACTTGCTCCTGCTTTTGAGTATGTTCTCCCTGCTCTTTTCGGTTCACTTGCTGCAGGCTACATCCTCAAGCATTGGAAGATTATGATTGCACCTTTTATCGTGGGTGTTCTCTTCCTTTATTTTGTTGACCCTACAATGGGCGCAGGCACACTTATGTTTATTACAATTGTTGCTGCTGTTATCGGAGTTCTTATTCTTAACAAAGCAAACAAGCTTTAATAAAATAATTTAAAAAAGTCTTGATATTTTTGAAATAGTGTGATAAACTATTGACAATGTAAGATTTGATGGTTCAAAAGAGTGGGGCGACCCGCTCTTTTGTGTTTGTTCAGGAGGTATGCAAATGGCAGCAAAAGGTAAAGGCGGTAACACCGTCACAACAGTATGGGGCATTGCAGAGCCTATTGCTCAGAGCCTTGGCTTAAAGCTGTGGGATGTACGCTTTGAAAAAGAGGGTGCAAACTGGTATCTCAGAGTGTTTATTGATAAAGACGGCGGAGTTTCTATTGACGATTGTGTTGATATGAGCCACGCGCTTGATAAACCACTTGATGATGTAGACCCTATTGATCAGAGCTACTGCCTTGAGGTTTCTTCACCGGGAATAGAAAGAAACCTTAAAAGAGATTCTCATTTTGAGCAGTGTTTAGGTATGGATGTTAAAATCAAACTCATCCGCCCGTTAGAGGGTAAGCGTGAGTTTTCAGGTATTCTTGAAAGCTATGACAACGGCAATCTTCAGATTAAATTTGAAGACGGCTCAGGGCTTATGATAAATAAAAAAGAAGCGTCATACATCAAGCTTGACGATTTTGGAGGAGAAATATAATGGTAAACAAAGAATTATTTGCAGCTCTTAAAATGCTTCAGAAAGAAAAGGGTATATCAATGGATGTACTTTGTGACGGTATTCAGAGAGCACTCGTAACAGCAATCAAACGCGACTACAATAACAAAGACGTTGTTTTTTGTGAGCTCAATGCTGAGGATGAAACAATGCGTGTTTTTGTAAGAAAAAATGTTGTATCTGAAATTTCAGACCCTGATGAAGATATCCTTGTTGAACAGGCTCAGAAATATAAGCCGACAGCTATGCCGGGTGATATTATCGAAATTGAGCTTGAAACAAAAGAGGTAAGCCGTATTGCTGCCGACAAAGGTAAGCACGTTATCCGTCAGGGCATCCGTGAAGCTGAGCACGGCAAAATGAGAGAAGAAATTCAGAGCAAAAATCAGGAAATCGTTACAGCTAAGGTTTCAAGAGTTGACCCTGAAACAGGTGACGCATTCATCGAAATCGGTAAAGCTCAGGAATTCCTTTCAAAGAGTGAACAGATTCCGGGCGAGGTTCTTAAACCCGGCGATCTTATCAAAGTATTCGTTGCTGATGTTAAGGATTCTACACGCAGATTCCCGAGAGCAACAATTTCAAGAACACATCCCGGTCTTGTAAGAAGATTGTTTGAAACAGAAGTTCCTGAAATTTATGACGGCACAGTTGAAATCAAATCAGTTTCACGTGAGGCAGGTTCAAGAACAAAAATTGCTGTTTATTCAGCTGATGACAATGTTGATGCAGTAGGTGCTTGTATCGGACCGAGAGGTGCCCGTGTTGGTAAAGTTGTTGACCTTCTTTGCGGTGAAAAAATTGATATCGTAAGATACAGTGAAAACCCTGCTGAATTTATCGCAGCTGCTCTTGCTCCTGCTGATGTTGTTTCAGTTACAGTTGATGAATCAGGCGAAAAAGCATGCAGAGTAATCGTTCCTGATATGCAGCTTTCATTGGCTATCGGTAACCGCGGTCAGAACGCCCGTCTTGCAGCAAAGCTTACAGGATGGAAAATTGACATCAAACCTGAAAGCGGTAAAGAATCTCCGGCAATCGTATTAGAATAAATCAAAACATATTCCTGCAAAGGGAGGCGAAAGTATGCAAACCAAAAAAGTTCCTATGAGAAAATGCACCGGATGCGGTGAAATGAAACCTAAAAAAGAGCTTGTTCGCGTAGTGAGGTCACCTGAAGGCGAGATTTCACTGGACCTTACAGGCAAGAAAAACGGCAGAGGCGCTTATATCTGTAAAAACGCTGAATGCTTAAAAAAAGCCCAGAAGGCTAAAAGAATTGAACGCTCGTTTGCTTGCGCCATTCCCGATGAATTGTATGAGGAAATGGGACAGGAGCTGATTAAAAGTGAACAGTAACGCGTTAAGCTTACTTGGTTTATGCAGGCGTGCAAATAAACTGAGTATGGGGCACGATATGTGCAAAGGGGCAGTTACTTCGGGTAAAGCTCAGGTTTGCCTTATCAGTTCCGATTCGTCACAAAGAGTTTATGATGAATTTTTAAATCTTTGCGATAAAAAGAAAATTCCTGTTTTCAAAATTACTCCTACAATTGATGAAATTCATCATCTTATCGGCTACAAAGCAGGGATAATCACAATAGATGACAGCGGATTCGCTAAATCATTTTTGAAAAATTTTAAAACAGAATACAGTCACGGGGAGGAAAACCGTATATGATAAATAAATACAGAGTTCATGAAGTTGCAAAAGACTTCGATTTACCAAGCAAAAAAGTTGTGGAGTTATTAGGTAAATATTTTGACGATGTCAAAAAGCATATGACAGCTCTTGAAGAAATCGAGCTTGATGTTATTTTTGAAACATTTACAAAAGAGCGCGAAGTTGAAAATTTTGACGCTTACTTTGCAACTGCAGAAGAAAAGAAAGAAGAAAAACCGGCTCCTGCTAAGAAGGCAGACGCACCTAAAGAGAAAAAAGAAGAGCCCAAAAAGGCTGACAAAGCTGACAACAAAAAATCAGAGGCTCAGAAACCTGCTCAGCCGCAGAATCAGCAGCCTAAAAAGAAAAAAGAAAAAGACCCTGATGCACAGCTTCAGCGCAGAACAAAAGGTGAAACAAGAATTGTTGATACAAGAGCAAGTAATGTTGAGCTTGATAAATACAATGAGCGTTATGAAAATATGTCTCACCACAATAATATGCAGAATGACCGTACAGTCAATAAGCAGAAGTTAAAGCAGCGCTCACAGCAGTATCGCAAACAGGGTATGCGCACTTCAAGAAAAGAAACAGAAGCAGAAAGACTTAAGAGAATTGCAGCTGAAAGAGCAAAGAAACCTCAAATGGTTATCACTGTACCTGAAGAGATTACAGTCGGCGGCCTTGCAGAGCTCCTTCATATGACAGCTGCTGAAGTTATCAAAAAGCTTTTTGCATTAGGTCAGATGGCAGCTATCAACGATGTTATCGACTATGATACTGCAGAAATCGTTGCGACAGAGCTTGGTGCAAAATGCGAAAAAGAGGTTGTTGTTACAATCGAAGACCGTATCATTGACGACAGCGTTGACGAAGAAACAGACCTTCAGCCACGCGACCCTGTTGTAGTTGTAATGGGTCACGTTGACCACGGTAAAACTTCACTTCTTGACGCTATCCGTAACACTTCTGTTACATCAACAGAGGCAGGCGGTATCACTCAGCATATCGGTGCTTACAGAGTTGATCTTAACGGCCAGAAAATCACATTCCTTGATACACCGGGTCACGCAGCATTTACATCAATGCGTGCAAGAGGTGCTCAGGCTACAGATATAGCTGTTCTTGTTGTTGCAGCTGATGACGGTATTATGCCGCAGACAATTGAAGCTATCAACCATGCAAAAGCTGCAGGTGTAAGCATTATTGTTGCTATTAACAAAATGGACAGAGAGGGTGCAAACCCTGACAGAATTATGCAGCAGCTCACAGAGCATTCACTTGTTCCTGAAGAATGGGGCGGTGATATTATCTGTGTACCTGTTTCTGCAAAAATGCATATGAATATTGACAAGCTTCTTGAATCAATCCTTCTTGTTGCAGAAATGCAGGAGCTTAAAGCTAACCCTAACAGAGCTGCTAAAGGTATTGTTATTGAAGCAAGACTTGATAAAGGTAAAGGCCCTATCGCAACACTTCTTGTTCAGAAAGGTACTCTCCATGCAGGTGACACAATCGTTGCAGGTATGTCAGTAGGCCGTGTAAGAGTTATGAAAAACGACAAGGGCGAGAATGTTAAAGAGGCAGGTCCTTCTGTTCCTGTTGAGATTATGGGTCTTGCAGATGTTCCGCAGGCAGGTGACGTGTTCGACTCAGTTTCTGATGAAAAACTTGCACGTGAGCTTGTTGAGCAGAGAAAGCAGGAAGCTAAAGAAGAGCAGTTCAAAGCTGTTCAGAAGGTTACTCTTGATAACCTCTTCTCATCTCTTCAGGAAGGTGAGCTTAAAGAGCTTAACATTATCGTTAAGGCTGACGTTCAGGGTTCTGCAGAGGCAGTTAAACAAAACCTTGAAAAGCTTTCAAACGAAGAAGTTCGAGTGCGCGTTATCCATAACGGTGTAGGTGCTGTTAATGAATCTGATATTATGCTTGCAGCTGCATCAAATGCAATTGTTGTCGGCTTTAACATCAGACCTGACGCTGTTGCTAAAACTCTTGCAGAGCGTGACGGTATCGAGATGCGTATGTATCGCGTAATTTATGACTGCCTTGAAGATGTTCAGGCAGCTATCAAGGGTATGCTTGCTCCGAAATACCGTGATGTTGAGCAGGGCAGAATCGAAGTACGTAATGTTATTTCAATTTCATCAGTAGGTAAAATTGCAGGTTGTTATGTTACTGACGGTAAGGTTACAAGAAACAGCAAAATCCGTGTTGTACGTGACGGTATTGTTGTTGCAGAGGATGAGATTTCATCACTCCGCCGTTTCAAAGATGACGTAAAAGAAGTTGCTTCTAACTACGAATGCGGTATTGCTCTCAACAAGTTCTCTGATATTAAAGAGGGCGACGTTTTTGAAGCATATATCATAGAAGAATATCGTGACTGATTATAGAGGTATATTATGGCCGGTTACAGAATAAACAGAGTATCAGAGGATATTAAAAGAGAAACAATAGCTATTATCAGAGAGCTTAAAGACCCGAGAGTAAGAGATAAAATGCTTACGGTTGTCCGCGTTGAAGTCAGCTCTGATGCTTCATTTGCAAAGGTTTATATCAGCGCAATAGAAGGCTACGATGTTGCTAAGGAGGCTGTCAAAGGTCTTACAAATGCAACAGGCTATGTTCGCAGAGAGGTCGGTCAGCGACTTCATTTAAGAAAAACCCCCGAAATTAAGTTCATCGCAGACGATTCTATCGAACACGGTATGAATATTGTTAAAATGATGGACGATTTGAGGACTGAGGAAAATGATGATTAACACCCCAGAAGAGGTTGCCGGGATTTTAAAGCAGCACGACAATATCCTGATTTTAGTTCACGCTCACCCTGACGGTGATACGTTAGGGTGCGGATATTCTTTGTGCCGCAGTCTGATTTCACTTGGCAAAAATGCCCGTGTTTCGTGCTCAGATGAAATCCCTGAGAAGTACGGATATCTTTATAAAGATATCGAAGTCAAGCAGTTTGAGCCTGAGTTTATAGTTGCTGTTGATGTTGCAGATACAAAACTTTTAGGCTCACTTAATGAAGGATTATATCAGGATAAAATCGATTTATGTATAGATCATCACGGCTCAAACAGACTTTTTGCAAAGCAGACATACCTTGACTCAACAGCAGCTGCAGCTTGTGAAATTATGCTTCAGGTCATTGTTGCGTTAGGTACTGAAATCACAAAAGAAACAGCCGATTGTATTTATACAGGTCTTTCAACTGATACAGGCTGCTTCCGTTACTCAAATGTTACCCCGCGCACTATGCGAATGGGTGCTGAAATGATTGAAAAAGGTGCAAGTCATGCAGATATCAATACTGTGATGTTTGACACCAAAACCAAAACATACCTTTCTTTGCAGAAGCTTTGTCTTGACGGTCTTGAAATGCACTTTGACGATAAATGCGCTCTCATTACGGTAACACAGGATATGTTCCGTCAGAGCGGCTCAGATGAAAGCGAATGTGATGCAATTGCATCATTGTCAAGGCAGGTTGAGGGTGTAACCGTAGGTGCAACTCTGCGTGAACGTGCTGACGGCAGCTTTAAGGTTTCTCTTCGTACCCATGCACCTGTTGACGCTTCGGCAGTGTGTGCAAAGATGAATGGCGGCGGACATGCAAGGGCGGCAGGTGCACAGCTTGACGGTCCTCTGGAATCAGCAAAAGCTGTTTTGCTTAAAACAATTGAAGAATTTATTAAATAAAAAATCACCAATCAGTTTCGCCGGTTGTTGATAAGGAAGCATTTCCTTAAAATATGACCTTTTGGCACAATAATGCGTTAAAACTCCCCGATATGCGTCAGCATTATCGGGGAGTTTTGCCTTTTCTTGTATCCAAAATTTATATTTTAAGGTGCTTCGCAGTTTC
>JBGVPE010000051.1:0-44126 GCA_045126895.1 Acutalibacteraceae bacterium
CTTCGCAGTTTCGTAAGAACAGAAAATTTCTTGTATTGAAGCCAAAAATGCAGCAAGGCTGCCGCCTTGCGAGGCTTTTGGCAAAAATACAGGGAATTTTGTTCGAGAAACAAATACTTCCTTACCAACAGCCGGCGTTAATCCTTTAGGAGTTATTTTTATATCATCAATTCATATATCTCTTCAAGTTTATCGCCGTCATAAATTATTGTCTTAACTTCATATTTGCCAAATTTCAATGAAATTTCAGCTGAATTAAGTTTAAGACTGCAATTTTTACAGTCAGATGAATTGTTAAGGAGTCTTATAATGTATTGATTACTATTATATTTCTTTTTGAAAGTTACGAGAGTTATGTTTTTGTCGCTTATGTCAAAGCTGAAATTATCAGATTTGCTGTCAGTTTCAATAGGGAATACGTTGCAGGCATAGGGCTTTGAGCAGAATTCATTTGCAAGTCTTTCTAATTCATACTCTTTTGCAACATCAAGTCTGAATGCAAAATTGCGCTCACTGATATCAAATTTTTTAACATATCGGTCTGTAGGTATCAGAGGTCTGTCTTCGATAGGGTGTGCGCAGTAAGTGGCAGTGCGCATCAAAGACATTGATATAACACCGTTTTCACAGCATGAACCGTATGTGCCTTTGTTAAAAAGGGCAAGGCAGTTACCGTCATTTTCGCGAATTGCTACAAATCTTTGTGCGACACACTCTTTACCATTCATATAAAGTGGCTCAGTGCCGAACATTGTCTGACCGACATATTCACCATTTATGTTATAAGGTAATGCGAGTCTGAACATCTTATTGATATCACCTGCAAAAACATCTACTTTAATATCAATAGCAGAGTTCATTTTATAAATATCATATTCAATACGGATTCGTGTATTGTCCTTTTTAAAGAAGCACTCAATTCCCGTATAAATATCACCGTCTTCAATAACCTGAATAGGCTCCATACCCTGGAAAACTCCGTCAGGCTTTTTCATAAGCTCAAAAGGTACAGGGTTTCTGCCCATGGCTGTTAACTGAAAATCTCCCATTCCCCAAGGGTCTGCATTGTCTTCATAAGAATAGGGGAGGAATGCTCCTGCTTTTATGTATTCTTTGCCGTTTAATTTGTATGAGCGTAAAAGACCTGTTTTTCCGTCTATTTCAACATGTTTATTGACTGTATCAACAATAATATCGCTGCTTGAAGGTAATTTTTCTTTTACCCGGTTCTCAACAAATTCACAATAAACAGAAAATCTTGAAACATCAAGAGGCTTTAATTTAGCTTTAAATATAACTCTTTTTCGCCAGTCAAGATTCAGATTGCTTTCTTCTTTAATAAATTGAAAAGGTACTTCAGCGCCGTTTTCATCAACTACACGAAGGCTTGATACAATATCAGTTTTCCAATTCTGGTCAGCTAAAGTGAATTCACATTCAACTTCAGTGTCCCATTCATATGGATGAGGATTGAACACAAGAAACGGATATTCTCCCTCTTTTGCTTTTTTCTGTGTTGAAGTCAAGGCAAAATATGCTTTGGCTCGAAATCTGTTTAAAATGAGTAATCCATGGTTGAGCAGCATTATTCCGTTTTCTTCACCCGATTTAATTGATGAACCTGGCAAAACATCGTGAAACTGAGCATTAAGCAAATCTTCAACAGCTTCATCAAGCTCTTTTTCAGGGTACTCTATCAAACCTTTCATACAAGCAACAGAGCAAAGCTTTTCGGTCATATAGAGAGTGTCTTCAAACTTTGCATGAAGAAGCTTGATTTCAGAAACAGACGTATAACAACCCGGCATAGAAACCCTGAGAGATTTTTTGTGTATGATTTCAGGATTTATATTTGCAAAAAACATTTCAGGTGTAGAATGAATTATTTCAATACTTTCTTCTTCGATAAGCTTTTGTAAGTCGGCAAGGTCTTTTCTTGAAGGTCCGCCGCCGTGATTGCCTACACCCCACATAATGCTTATAACATCTTCCGTTTCCTCGGGGTCATTTATAATCCTTTTTACTTTATCGGCAGCACCGCCTAAGGGGCTGTTGTATCCTCGTGTTGATTCGGCTTTAATTTGGCTTCCGTCAAGACCTTCCCATAAAAAATGCTCTTGAGGTGACGGGTCGTCTCCTTCGCGGCAGAATATATAACTGTCCTGACCGCATTTTTTTACTATCTGCACAAGTCCCACAGAGTGACCGAATGCATCAACTGCCATAGCTGTTGTAGGGGTACGGTTGAATTTTTCTTTAAAATACCGCTGACCCATCTGAATCTGCCTTACAATGCTTTCACCGCAAGGCATATTGCAATCAGGTTGCAGATACCATCCGCCCATAATATGCCACTTACCGTCTTTTATGAGTTGTTTTATTCTGTTAAAAAGCTCCGGTGAATACTCTTCTATATATTTGTATAAAGTTACTTCATTGTGGCAGAATATATAATCGTATTCATCTGCCAGGTCAGCAGCAGATTTGAATGTAGACAGGGCAGAGGCGGCACCTTCTTCCCATTCCCATTGCCATATAGGGTCAAGGTGTGCGTTGCATATAAGATGAACGGATTTCATAAAACTTTCCTTTCGTGTTAAAAAAGTGAGAGCATCTTTTCGGATGCTCTCATATTTTTTATTTATCAGCCTGCTTTGAATATTTGAGTTTATAAACAACTCTCATAAGTAAACATTCATAAGCCTTAATTGGTTTGATTTTACCAAGATTCTGAGTGTCAAGCATTGCTTTACAGTTTTTCTTCATAACGATTTCAACAGCACTTGCATTGTATTCATCATTAGCGCAGCAATAACCGCCTTTATCTTTAAGTAAAACACCGTTTCTGTAACGAAGCTTTCTGATAAGCTGATTCTCGTTACTTGCACATTTAAGGTTGATACCAACCAACTGAGCAAAGTCATCAAGATATGGTTTCACCTTTTTACCTGCTGATGATACCTCAACAACATCGTCATCTGCGCAGTGAATAATATTCTTGAACTTTGGATAAGCTTTGTAAATATCTCTGTGAATACACTGCTCAGGTGAAAGATTCATAGCTTCAGGGTCAAGGTCAACATCCCAATAGCTGTCTGTATAGTGGATTACACCGTTTTTGAATTCACTTTTTGATGCTTCGACATTGTGCTTGAACTGAGGTCTCTTATATTTTGATTCAATATATTCACCGCAGACTCTTTCAAGCTCATTTGCAACAGCAAAAGCTTCATCATAATTTGCGCCCATACAAACAGCACCGTGGTGAGCCATCATAATTGCCTTTGAATCACTTCTTGCAAGAACATCGTTTACGCCCTGACGAAGCTTAGGCTGACCCGGCAGACCGTAAGCTGCACACGGGATAACATCACCTAAAAACTCAGACTCAATGCCTGATACGATGTCCTGCTGCAAAACAGAAAGTGCAGATGCATTTGACTGATGGGTATGTATAACAAAGTTGACATCAGCTCTTGCTTTATAACAGTCAGCATGAATACCTTTTTCACTTGAAGGTTTGATATTACCTTCGTAGCTAAGGTCTTCAATGTTGACAATAACGATATCGTCAGGTGTAAGGCCTTCATAAGCTTTACCGCTTGGTGTGATAACAAACTGGGTGTCGCTGATACGGCAGCTGATGTTACCCCAGGTTCTTACAATAAGACCGCATTCAAGCAACTCTTTACCTGCATCAATAACTGTTTGTTTAGCCTGTAAAATATCCATAATAATTATTACTCCGATTAATTATTAAAGTTTAACACACTTGCTGAATACTCTGTCAAATCTTGAAAGAGCATCATCAATATCTTCTTTAGTGTAAGCAGCACTTGTGTAAAGACGGCTGCCTGCAAGAGTAACAAGACCTTCTGCCATATAAGCAGCGCCCATATGTGTCATCTCTTTCTTTCTGATGTTTGTTTCATCAAGAACACCCGGAATCTGCCAGATCTTTGACCAGTCGATTGAGAAGTGCATTGTACCAACAGTATCAAGATGGCAAATTGAGCCCTGGTTGAATGCAACGAAAGGAAGATTGTATTTTTTGATAAGGTCCTGAAGTCCCTTTGTAAGATAATCGCCCATTTCGCCGGCTTTTTCACAAGCCTTCTGCTTTTCGATTTCACAAAGAGTATAGTAACCTGCAACACAAGAAATAGGTGTAGCTGCAAGAGTACCGCCCATGAATGCTTTCTTAACTTTAACTGCACCGTCAAGACCAGCACCAAGGTATTTCATATATTCTCTCTTACCGCCGATACCGCCTGCACCCGGATAACCGCCTGCGATAACTTTACCGAAGATTGTAAGGTCAGGTGATACACCATAGAAGCCCTGAGCACCTGCCATACCGATACGGAAACCTGTAACAACCTCATCAAAGATAAGGAGAGCACCGTATTTACGGCAAAGGCGTTCAACACCCTTGTTAAAGTCAAAGTCAACAGGACGTGTGCCGCTTTCAGGGCCGACAGGCTCGATGAATACAGCAGCTGTACCGCCTGTGAGCTGGTTGAGCTTAAGCTTTTTCTCAAGGTCATTAAGGTCGTTAGGGAAGAATTCCTGTGTATGTCTGAACATATAAAGAGGCACACCGTGAGCCTGTGTGAATTTAGAGCCGGGGATACGGATACCGTAACCTAACTGATCACTCCAACCGTGATATGCGCCACCCATTTTAAGGATGTTCTTTTTCTTAGTAGCAAGTCTTGCAACACGGATAGCTGCCATACATGCTTCAGTACCTGAACCGAGCATACGGAACATATCAACTGATTCAATGCTGTCAGCAATCTTTTTAGCAAGTTTGTATTCATACTCGTGGAAGAGACCTGTTGAAGGACCGCATGTGTTAAGAAGGTCAATAACCTTTTCTCTTACTTCAGGAGGGTTGCTGCCGAGAACAGTAGGGCCGCCTGCCTGAAGGAAATCGTAGTATTCGTTACCGTCAGCATCATAAAGCTTGTTACCTTCAGCTTTGGTGAAAACGAGAGGGAACGGATGATTGAAAGCAAGGTTATGCTGAACACCGCCGGGGATGATCTGCTTAGCTTCTTCAATCATAGCTTTACTTTTTGAACACTTCTCTTCAAAGTATTCTTTTTCATACTTAGCAAGCTCGTCCGGTGCGATTGAGTAAACCGGCTTTTTAATAAGCTCGTCAAGCTGATGGGTGACATCCTTGGCATCAAGGTAGTCTTTGATTGCATAGTCTGACATAATAATCTCTCCTTTATTCAGAAAATGTAAATATGTATTTGTTTTTCGTTACATTTGCATATTGAAAAATTAAAAAAGATTTGATAAAATCAGTGTACAATGTATTTAGAACATTATACAATACTTTTTTACAAAAATAAAGAGATATTTGTTAATTTTTTATTAAAGAAGGTTTTTTTATGGGAGAAATTAAGTACGTTATATCCTACGACATTGGCACAACAGGTGTAAAAACATGTATTTTTGCTATAAGCGATACTATTGAGCTTGTTTCAGGCGCATCTGCCGGTTACAATCTCTATGTGCTTGACGGTGGCGGAGCAGAGCAGGACCCTGATGAATGGTGGGCAGCGATGTGCAGAACAACTGCCGAAGTTCTTTCAGATTCAGGTATCGCACCTGAAAAAATTGAGGGTATTTCTTTCTGCTCACAGATGCAGGGGCTTGTGCTTACCGATAAAAACTGTCAGCCTGTTCGCCGTGCTATGAGCTATATGGACCAGCGCGCTGTAAAACAGCTTAAAGAGGGTATTGCTCACGGTCCGCAGATTGCAGGTGCAAACGTATTCAAACTTCTTAAATCTATCGCAATCACAGGTGCTGTTGCCGCAAGCGTAAAAGACCCTGTATGGAAGTATAAATGGGTTGAAGAAAATGAACCTGATAATTTCAAACGAGTACATAAGTGGCTTGATGTTAAAGAATTTCTGATTTGCAGAATGACAGGTGAGTTTGTTATGACACCTGACTCTGCATTTGCAACTTTACTATATGATATTAAAAAGCAGTGTTGGAGTAAGCCTATCTGTGATATGTTAGGTGTTAATATGGCTCATCTTCCTGTTATTAAAGAGTGCACTGACAAAGTAGGTGAGCTGACTGAAAAATCCGCAAAAGAGCTTGGTCTTGTTCCCGGTATTGCAGTTTTCGGCGGAGGCGGTGATGCTTCACTTATCGGTGTTGCTTCAGGTGCAGTGCAGCCGGGTGAAACACATCTTTATTGGGGCACATCAGGTTGGGCAGGTACTGTCACAACCAAAAGTGTAGTTGATGCTAACGCTATGATTGCGGCTATTGTCGGTGCAGATAAAGGCAGATTCTTATATTTTGCTGAGCTTGAAACTGCAGGCAAATGCTATGAATGGGTTAAAAATAATGTGGTCAGTGATCGTTTAGGTCTTTATTCTTCACACGAAACTACTGAAGAAATTTTTGATTGTATGGGCAAAGCTGCAAATGATGCATCAGTAGGTAGTGACGGTGTGATTTTTGCACCATGGCTTCACGGTAACCGTTGTCCTTTTGAGGACCCTAATTCCAGAGGTATGTTCTTTAACCTTAATCTTGAAACAACTAAGGCTGAGCTTATAAGAGCTGTAATGGAAGGTGTTTCTTATCATCTTCGTTGGTTTATTGAAACTCAGGATAAAAAGGTAGAAACCTCAGATATAGTAAGATTTGCAGGTGGCGGCGCACGAAGTGATGTTATATGCCAGATTTTATCAGATATTTTAGGCAGACAGATTGAAGTTCCTTATCAGCCTCATAATGTTGGCGCTGCAGGCGCTGCTGTAGTTACTGCAGTCGGTCTCGGTGTTGTCAAAGACATTCAGTCGGCAAAATCTCTTATTGCTATTGAAAAGACTTTTAAGCCTGATATGAAGAAACACGAAGTTTACAACAAGTATTATTCTGTTTATACAAAGCTTTATAAAACAAACAAAAAACTTTTCCACGAGCTTAACAAATAATTATAATAAGTTAAAATTACGGAGGTCTCTATGCCGACAGCTCCACTTACTTTTACTGTTACAACTGATTTACATTACTACTCAAAAACTAATGGGTACGATACAAAATCTTATAATCAGGCAAATGCAAAGAGTCAGCTTCTTATGAAAGACAGTGCTGAGGTTCTTGTTTCGCTTTTTGCACAGATTGCAAAAGACGATACCAATGATATTGTTCTCATTGGCGGTGATACAACTTCTAACGGTGAATTTGCTTCTCATGAGGAGTTTATAAGTCTTTGCAGAGCTTTGAAAGCGGCAGGCAAAAGAGTGTATATAATAACCGCTACTCATGATTATCAGGATGACGGTCAGTGCTATGATTACAATGGTGAAGAACGCGTTAAGGTTGACTGTGTCAGAAGGGAACAGCTTTACGATTTGTACCGTGAATTCGGTATGGATGAAGCAATTGCCGTTCATGAAGACAGTATGTCTTACGTTGTTCAGTTAGCTGATGGTTACCGTCTCTTTGCCTTGAATGATGACAGAAATCACAAGGGCGCAAGCGGATTTTCCGATGACCTTTTCAGGTGGATAGCTCTTCAGATTAAGGATGCAAGAGAAAATGGTCAGATTATAATCCCTATGACTCATCATCCATTGATTTCACCGTCTGAGTTTTATTCCATTATCGGCAAAAATGATATGATGGGTGAGCATAAGCTTCGCCGTGAACAGCTTGCTGATTTAGGTATCAGTTTTATATTTACAGGCCATAGCCATATTCATGATATTTCATATATTTTTTCTCAAAGAGGTAATCCTCTTTACGCTGTCAGCACTACATCACCTGTAGGCTATCCGGGGTATTACCGTAGGGTTACTGTTGACCCTGAAGCTGATTCGATAAATATTGAAACCCTGAAAGTTGATCAGGATAATAAGCTTGATTTTAACGGTGTATCTTTACCGAAGCACCTTGAAAATCAGTTTTTTGGTATGATAAGGAATGTTATTGACGCTGCTGCAACCGATATTGATGATTTAGCAGAAAAAGCTATGGCATTCAGTGTTAAAAAACCGCTTATTTATAAAATCGGATGGATTGTCAAGCCTGTAATGAAGCTTCTTAAAAAGCTTTCAATAGGTACTGTTGCAAAATGGACTAAAAAAGAAACAGAACTTTCACCTGAAGATTGGGCAGACATCAAAGATGAAAAAGTTCTTGACTTTGCTATTAATCTTCCGATGAATCTCTATAAAGGGGACGGGGAGTACACACCTGATACCAACTATTATAAAATCACAATGGGTCTTTTGGCTATCATAGATTCATTCCTTGAAGCTATAAATATGCCGATAAGTAAGTTTCTTAAAGGTACAAAAAGTATAAGAGATATGGTTGAGCCTCTTTTATACAAAAAAGGGATTCCGTCTTTTGCTACTGAGCTTACGCTTCATCCTACACAACAAGAGCTTGAGGAGAAATTCAGCATTGATAATCATAATGAGATAAAAAGTAACAAAGGTAAAGGTATTTTAATTTCTCTTATATTGGCATTACTTGTGTTAATTCCTTTCTTACCGGTGATTTTTGTTGTTTTAGTAATAGGCTATGTTGTGAATTTTATCCGTTACCGTGAAAAAATGAACGAATAAATAAGTTTTTATAAAGATTTAATTAAGCCCCTTGTATTGACCTGATTTTAGTTTTAAAATTAAGGCAAATACAGGGGGATTTTTTATGAAGAAATTTTTGATTATATTACTTGTGATTTTTATTACTGCAGGTTCTTTGCTTTTGGGCATCAATGCCTATGTTATACTCTCTTCTAAGAAAAATATTCTTACACCTGACGAAGCGTCTCAGCTAAAGGATGTTGATTGCATTCTTGTTTTAGGTTGTCTTGTATGGGATGAAAAAACACCAAGTCATATGCTTGAAGATCGATTGCTTACCGCAATTGATTTGTTTAATAATGGTGCATCTCCAAAGCTTTTAATGTCAGGTGATCACGGCAGAGAAGAGTATGATGAAGTAAATGTAATGAAAAATTTTGCTCTTGAAAAAGGGATAAGCCCTGATGCAGTATTTATGGATCATGCAGGTTTTTCAACCTATGAAAGTATATACCGTGCAAAAGAGATTTTTGGTGTAAAAAAGATGATTGTTGTTACCCAGGGATATCATCTGTCCAGAGCATTGTTTTGCGCTGAAAGATTTGGTATAGAAGCTTACGGTGTTGAAAGTGATCTGCGTGATTACGGTAAGTCTCTTTATAATAACGTGCGCGAATCTGCTGCAAGGGTTAAGGATTGGCTTTTTTGTATTATTAAGCCTGAACCAACATATTTAGGTGAAAAAATTTCTATAAAAGGCAGCGGTAACGTCACTGACGATAAATAATACTTGATAAAAATTTCAAATAGGTGTATACTACAAAAGATGGTTAGTTTAAATATTAAATCGGAGGCGTTAATATGCGTTTATCTCTTGTGGTACCTTGCTATAATGAGCAAGATAATGTAGAAAAATTTTATCAGGAAACTGTAAGAGCTTTTGCTGATGTTGATTTTTCTTATGAGTTTGTTTTTGTTAATGACGGCAGTAAAGATAATACTCTTAAAGCTCTTAAAAAGCTCTATGATGAACATAAAGAATCTAATATTAAGGTTATCGGTTTTTCAAGAAACTTCGGTAAAGAAGCTGCTATGTATGCAGGTCTTTCAAATGCAACAGGTGAGTATGTGAGCATAATTGACGCTGATTTACAGCAGCGCCCTGAGGTTGTACTTGAAATGGTTAAAATTCTTGACGAAAATGATGAGTATGACAGCGTTGCAGCTTATCAGGAAGAGCGTAAAGAAAACAAGCTTATGATTGCTATGAAAAACGCTTTCTATAAAGTTATCAACAAGGTAACAGAGGTTGATTTTGTATCAGGTGCAAGTGATTTCAGAACATTCCGCCGCTCTATGGTTGATGCGATTTTACAAATGACAGAGTACCATCGTTTTTCAAAAGGCATTTTCTCATGGGTAGGCTTTAATACAAAGTTTATTCCATACGAAGTTCAGGAAAGAGAAAGCGGTGTTTCAAACTGGAATTTCACAAAGCTTCTCAAATATGCTATTGAAGGCATTATTTCTTTCACAACAGCACCTCTTAAATTTGCGTCAGGCATCGGTGCACTTATGTTCTTCGCTTCAATTATTTATATTCTTGTAGTTATTGTAAAGCATTTTATTTTCGGCGCAGATGTTGCAGGTTATGATAGTATTGTTGCTTTGATTCTTATGTTTGGCGGTATCCAGCTTCTTTGCGTTGGTATCCTTGGTGAATACCTTGCAAAAATTTATGTTCAGGTTAAAAACAGACCTGTTTATATTATCAGTAAGCTTTATACCTATGATGAAAAGAAATAAAAAAGTTAACCCCCGGTTGAGAGTTTATCACTTAACCGGGGGTATTGTTTTAAAAGAATATTTATTTTAATCTTTGCAGTATTTCTGCTTTTTGTGTGATGTATTCTTCTTCGGAAATTTCATTGTTTTCAAACTTATATTTTAAATCAAACAACTTGACTTCTGTTATTTCTAACTCTGTTTTTGTATGATTTTTGGTTATCACTAAATGCTTTGTGGTATATATCCAAAATAAAATCAAGAAAACAATAAACAATAATGTACTGGGAATGCTAATAATTGATGATATAATTTCCAGCAAAACTTTATCGCTTATGTTTTCACCTAAATTATTTGCTTGTGTGGATATGTAAGAAATAGTTGAAAAGATATTGATAATTATGATTAAGCTTACTGCTGATAAAATAACAGTGCCTGCAATATTAAGTTTTTTGTTTTTTATAAATAAGCAGATTATAAGAATTGTAAAGAAAACAATTCTTAATATTGGTAGCATAAATTCTGAAAAATTTAAGTTATAGCTATAATTGATATAATTGAATATTGAAATAAAATTTCCTATTGCTTCAACTGCAAAAGTAATAACGCACAAAATTTTATATTTTGGATTTTTATAAAATTTAAAGCAATATAAAACGATGGGTATATAGAAAATTAAAGAATTAAATAATATTGAAAAATATGATGATGTAAAAATATCGTCAAGTTCGACGTAATCTAAATCAGAATAATAATAGTTATTATAAAAATATATAAGGAATTGATTTATTGTAGTAGATATTGCTGATATTATAAGATATAAAGTCATTACAATACCTGCTTTTTTTATCATTGAATTCTTTCTTTGGGTCATAGCCTTATTCTCCTTTCATGAGTTTTTCATAATCTTCTTGAGAAATAAAACCATTTTCAAGCCATTTATCGTAATACTTTTTACTGTATGTAGGGAATATGGTTCCTGAATTATTAATTTGTTTCAATTTTGAATAAACATTATCCTTGGTGTAAGTTTGATTGTTTTTTGCATTGTAATTTAAAACAGCATCATTCTTTTCTTCGTAAGATATGTCGTTGGAATTGGCCATATAACATACATTGTTTTTTATTATTTCAACTTTATCTAATAAGTTTGCGAAAAAAACTAAAGGTAATATTGCCAGATATGAAACTCCAAAACCAATAATGTATGTAAGAATACCAAGCACAGGGCTTAATAATAACAAACCAATATCACCCTCATCAAAAGCATAATAGAACAAAACTATAGTACCTATTATACCACCGATAAGGTATAAAATTTTAGCAATATGCATCGCTCGTACTGTAAAATTGCGAAGCCTTTGAGTAAAACCTTCGAATAAAAAACTTTCCATTTCATTTGCTTTTTCTTTAAAAAGAACAGACATAATTATACCTCCTTTATATTGAAAACAACGTCTGTTGTATTTAATATACAACAAACGTTGTTTTTTGTCAATGATATATGTTTAAGCGTGGCATAATATGTACGGGTGATTTTAATGCGATATTATCCTCGATTGCGAGATTTGAGAGAAGATATGGATTTAACACAAGATGAACTCGTTACCATTCTTAAAATGCATAAAACTACATATACTAATTACGAACAAGGCAAGAGGGAACCACCGTTTGAGTTGATTATTGAACTTGCAAAGTTTTACAATGTTTCTATTGATTATATTGCAGGTGTAACCAATATAAAACGACCGTTAAAATAAAACAGCAGGATTGCATCAATCCTGCTGTTTTTTAATATACCTCAAAAGTTTTAATCGTTGCAAATTCTCTTGCTTTGACTATTTCGAGTCTTAATCTTCTGGCGTTCATTTCGGGCAGATTGCAGATTTTTTTTCTGCCGATAGTGTTACCTGAATAAACCTTTTTCCATTTACCGTTGAAGTAGTAATATATGTTGAATTTTTCAATCTGCTGACCTGTTGCAGTATTTTCACCAAGTACAACCTTATTGATGAATTTCACTTCACCCATATCAACATCAAGGATTGCTTTTTTCTTGATTTCACCACTGTGCCAATAGCCTTTTTCTGTTTTTATCATATTGGCGCTGTGAAGCTCATCACGTTGATTATCTGATGAAAACTCACCGTTTTCAGCGTGATTTGTTTTAAACTCAATAGCAAGCTGAGCGCCGAGAGTTCTGAGTGAATCAACATCCTTTTTCTCAATAAAACCAAGATGTGAAGGCGGAATACTGAGAATCATTGTACCGTTATTTCCCACAGAACGAAAATAAATATCAAGTATTTTTGATAACATTTTCAAATCTGTTTCTTCTTCTTTGTGATAAAACCATCTTGGTCTGATAGATGTCATGGTGACAGGGGGGAGCCACACTAACTCTTTAGCCTTTTTGATTTTTTTTCTGCTGCCTAAGTCAGGCTGAACAAGCTTCTGAAGCGGTGCGTTGTTGAGCAAATCATAAGGTACAACGCTCCATTCTTCACTTCTTGAAATGTTACCTTTATTACCGACCCATCTGAAGTCGGGGCCGCAGCTGCAAATCACTGCCTCAGGCTGCAATTTTCTGATAGTTGTGTAATAAAGCTCCCAATTATAGTGAAAATCTGTTTTTGTATCTCTTGGGAACCAAACGCAAAAAACATCTCCGTAATTTGTAAGAAGCTCGGTAAGCTGATTGTTAAAAAAAGTATTGTATTCTTCTGTGCCGAAAGTTTTTTCATGCTTATCCTGAGGGGTTATATAAATGCCGAATTTCAAGCCCTGAAGTCTGCATTCATCACTCACCATTTTAACTAAATCGCCCTCACCGTCAAGCCAAGGGCTGTTTTTTACAGTGTGGTCGGTGTATTTACTGGGCCAGATACAGAATCCGTCAGAATGTTTACAAGTGAGAATAAGACCTTTCATACCTGCGTTTTTAACAGTACGTACCCATTGTGCAACATCAATTTCAGGAGGGTTAAAGTATTTTGCAGGTTCACGGCCTGTACCTTCCTCACTGTTGGTGTAGGTATTCATACCAAAATGAATTAAACCGATAAATTCCATATCAGCAAAATTGAGCTGCTGCTTACTGGGCACTATTGAATTTGCTTTTTTAATTAAATCTGAACTTTTCATTTAAAAACCTCTTTAAATTAACTTCTATAATTTTAACACTATTTTAAGATTTAATCAACTGTTATTTAAGCTTGGTTTTTTTCTTTTTGTTTGCTGCAATAATACCTGATATTCCGCCTGATAAAAGCATAGTTGCAACAGATACCCAACCATAAAATCCTATTCCGGTACGGGTTACTATCGATGCAGCTAAAAATGCAATTATGATTACAGGGAAAACGCTTAGTATACCCGAAATAAGACCGTTTTTTCTTGTAGGTATCACTGCAATATAGCCTGATAAAAATCCGCTTATGCAACCTGCTGCAAGGGTTAAAATCCAATAGTATTCATCGGCTAAATCCTGCTTCAATGCAACTGCAGCAAATAATGCCATTAAAGAAAAGTATAAAACAGAGCCTGCAACTGAGCCGAATATCAACGGTATCACTGCGGTTTTATTTATATTATTGTCTGAATGTTTTTTAGTTTTTGCCATAAAATTAACCTCCCCATAAAAAAATATGAGGAGGTTGTTTTATTTATTACGAAGAATTTTAAACGAAGTGTTTTTAGGCAATTCATTTAAAAGCTCAATTTTTTTAATAGCTTTGTACGGTGCATTTTTTGAATTAACCTCATAAACGATTTTTTTGACAGTTTCAAAATCTGCATCTGAAACTATTTTAACACAAACAGCAGATGAACCTCTGTTGTCGGTGCCTTCAAAAACCAAAGATTCTGTTATTTCTTCATATCTGTTGAGCTGAGCCTCTAATTCTTCAGGATAAATGTTTTTACCGTTAGGTGTGATAATAACATTTTTAAGTCTGCCCGTTATATAGTAATTCCCTTGTTTATCACATTTACCTAAATCACCTGTGTGAAACCAACCGTCATTATCAAGAGGGCTGGTAATTTCTTTACCATCAAAGTAGCCAAGCATTACCATAGGACCTTTAACGCAGATTTCACCGTTTCCGTTTTCATCAGAATTGATAATCTTAGCTTGTGTACCGGGTAAAGGCTTACCTACAGAGCAGATTTCTGCATTATAATCTGAGTTGCAAATGGCAATAGGTGAACATTCTGTCAGGCCGTAGCCTTGAATTACAGTAGGCACAAACTGTGAAATACCTTTTAGTATTTCGGGCTCGATTGGTGCTGCACCGCAAACAATCAGTCTTAATCGGCCGCCCAAAAACTCTTTTACTTTTTCTTTTAAAATTTCAAGCGGAATTTCAGAAGCTTTTTTTAGTTTAGAATAAACACCTTTTAAAATTAGCGGAACTAAAACCAATATATCGGGTGAAAATAATTTTAAATCCTTATAAATATCTCTGATTCCGTTACCAAAGCAGATATTTAGTCCTGCATAAAAGCAACATAAAAATGTTATTGAACATTCATATGTGTGATGAAGGGGCAGGAGAGACAAGATTTTTTCACCATGATTGATTTTAACAATTTTCATAACAGATGATATATCAAAGCAGATATTTTCCTGACTTAAAATAACTGCCTTTGATTTGCCTGTTGTGCCTGAAGTGAAAAGCATAACCGAAGGGCTGCCGAGAGCTTTTTCAGGTATGGCATCAACTGAAATATTGTTAAAAAAGGTGTCAATGTGTTTGATGTTATCATTTTCAAAATCAAGACCAATTACATTAACACCGCTAAGGTCAGATAACTTTTCATAGGTTTTTTTGTCAGTAATAATAAGCTTTGTGCCTGAAGTGATTACTGTTGAAATAATATCGTCTGACGGTAATTCTTTATCAATAGGTACAACACAGTTACAATATATTGAAACAGCCATATAAGCTATGCACCAATTGATGCAGTTACCTGCACAAATAGCAATATTTTCACTTTTATATCCCATCTGACATAAAGCAGTGCCGAATGAAACAACTTTATTTCTGAATTGAGAGTAGGTAAGTGTGGTGATTTCACCATCTTGTCTTTTTTGTGAAAAAGCAACAGACTCACCAAACAGTGAAACGCTCAATTCAATTAGCTGAGGGAAATTATTGAATTGTCTTACTTTATAAAGTGACAAATGAATTCTCCTAAAAAATTATTTAAGAAGCTGATTTACTGCTGCGAGCTTAATACATACACAAAGAATTTCAACAGCAGAGTTAAGCTCTGCAACATCAGGGAATGTAGGTGCAATTCTGATATTGCTGTCATCAGGGTCAACGCCATAAGGGTATGTTGCGCCAACAGATGTTAATGTAACACCTGCTTCTTTGCAAAGCTGACCTACAGCCTTAGCTGTACCGGGCATAACATAAAGGCTTATAAAATAACCGCCGTTAGGCTTTTTCCAATTTGCGATACCGAGGCCGTTTAATTCTTTATCAAAAGCATTAAGTACAGCTTCAAACTTAGGTCTTACGATATCAGCGTGTTTTTTCATATGCTCACGAATGCCGTCAATATTTTTGAAAAATCTTACATGGCGGAGCTGGTTGATTTTATCATGGCCGATAACCTGAATAGTCATACGCTTTTTGATATCTGCAATATTATTATCTGATGCAGCAAGGGCAGAAATACCTGCACCCGGGAAAGAAATTTTTGAAGTAGAAGTAACTTCAATAAACATATCTTCACTGCCGTATTCCTTACAAGCGTCAAAAATGTTAAGAAGTGAATCAGGTGTGTCGTTAATATCGTGAATAATATAAGCATTATCCCAGATAACTCTGAAATCTTTTGCAGCAGGTTTTAATGCTGCAAAACGGCGGACAACTTTATCTGAGAATGTGATGCCTTCAGGGTTAGTGTATTTAGGCACACAGAATACACCTTTAACATTTTCATCTTTTACAAGCTCATCAATTTTATCCATATCAGGGCCGTCATCAAGCATAGGTACTGTAATCATCTTGATTCCGAAATGCTCAAGAATGCCGAAATGTCTGTCGTAACCGGGAGCAGGGCAGAGGAATGTGATATTTTGCTGTGTTGCCCAGGGTTTATCACCTGCACCAAAAATCATGCACTGAGCAATATAGTCATACATGATATTCAGGCTTGATGAACCGAAAACAATAACGTTCTTATCTTCAACCTGAAGTAATTCTGCAAACATTCTTTTAGCTTCAGGGATGCCGTCAAGAATACCGTAGTTTCTTACGTCAAATCCGTTCTCACATTTATAATCACTGTCAGAAACGAGAATATCATTCATTCCGTTTGTAAGGTCAAGCTGGTCCTTGCCGGGTTTACCTCTTGACATATCAAGCTTGAGTCCCTGAGCTTTGAATTTGTTGTATGCTTCTGTAAGCTCAGCCTGAATTTTAATAAGCTCTTCTTTTGATAAATCTTTGAATTGTGTCATATTTTCCTCCGAAAATCAGGGCAAGAGTACAAAGTATCCTGCCCCTGAATAATTTATTTATTAAGCTGTAACAGTATCTTTATCAAGGTGAGCAGCTATAAAATCTTTCACCTTTTTTTCATACTGTTCTTTAGCGTCTATGTAACTGAATGTGTGTATTGCACCCGGTACCCATAAATAATCTTTAGGTACAGCTGTGCAGGCTTCATAAAGCTGCTGACCAAAATTAAAGGGGACAAAAGTATCACCTTCACCATGAATAAATAAGATAGGTTTTTTAGCTTTATCCATATTACCTAATGGGTCAGAGTCTTTGAATTTATATCCGACAAAAAGGTTGCATAAAAAACTTGCTGATGCAACAAGATGTCTACAATCAAAGCCAAGGGTATGCACTGCAGTATCATAGATCTGATCATGTGCACAGGTGAAACCGCAGTCCTCAATAATAAGCTTGACCTGAGGAGGCGGGTCTGATTCATTTACAATCATAACAGTTGCCGCACCCATTGACATTCCGTGAAGAATAATTTCAATATCCTCACCAAAACGCTCAACAAGATATTTTGCCCACAAAATAACATTCTTGCTGTCAAAAGTGCCGAAACCGATATATTTACCCCGGCTTCTGCCGTGGGCTGTAAGGTCAGGCAGGAGATAGTTATATCCTAAATCATCGTGATAAAAAGGCACCATCTGACTGAATTCATCAGGTCCGTTACCGCCGTAACCGTGAACACAGATGACGAATCTTTTAGAGCTTTCAACGGGCAAAAACCACGCCTTCATATCAAGATTGTCAAAGCTTTTTATGGTGATATCTTCAGGATTTCTTTCGTATAATTTCTGATTGTTCTGTCTGCGCATTTCGGCTCTTATAACATGAACTTCTTTTGTCGGCGGTTTTTGTTTTTTCTTTCTGTTAACAACCATGCCGAGGCAATAGAATGATGCAACCGTATAAATCACTAATGCAAGAATTGCAAGAATTGACAGAAATATAAGAACATATTTAATCATTCAGGTAACTCCTATCGTGATAAAATAAGTAGGTGATATTATTTCTCGCTTAAAAGCTTTGCGAGTTCGTCCATAAAGGTATTTATATCTTTAAACTGACGGTATACAGATGCAAAACGAACATAAGCTACCTCATCAACACCTTTAAGCTTATCCATAACCATTTCACCGATATGAACAGATGTAACCTCACGGTCAAGTGAATTCTGAAGTGAAGCTTCAATATCATCAACCATTTTATCAACTGTTTCAAGTGAAACAGGCCTCTTTTCACATGCGCGGAGAATACCGTTAAACAGTTTGTTGCGGTCAAAAGTTTCTCTTGATTTATCTTTCTTGACTACAACGATAGGAACATTTTCAATAATTTCATATGTTGTGAATCTTTTACCGCAGCTTGTGCATTCTCTGCGGCGGCGGATTCTTTCGCCTTCATCTGTTGGACGGGAGTCGATAACCTTGCTTTCTTCAATTCCGCAAAACGGACATTTCATGAAATCACATCCTTAATTTTTGTTAAATTTATAATTCCTGAATATTACCTGTGGTGAACATCAGCACCCTGAGGGCATCTGATGAGTTGACAGCGTTGTCGTGATTTGTGTCAGCTGCCTTGAACTTATATTCATTCAACTGCGCAATACCTGTAGAGTATTGGAGTATCAATAAAGCATCAGATGAGTTGATAGCTCTGCTCATGTCAACGTCACCGAGAATCAGATTGACTGCCTTTTCTCTTACAAATGTGTAATAATCATCATACTTGATCCAAATGCCGTTTGTTTTATATTCAATTGAATATGTGTGAGTACCTACGGAATCAGGAGTAATCACAATTGTGTTTTTTCCTAAATCAGCAGTTACGGCTTTTATTACGTTACCGTTTTCGGTAATTCTCAGTTCGTCGAGTTGCTTATCTGTTTCAATATCAAATATTAAAGTATTGTTTTCAAATATTGCTTTCGGATGCTTGACAGAACTGATTATGTCAACAGGGTCAGCGTATTTGGTAAAATCAAATGATTTGGGCTCACTGTTGCTATAACCGTTAATTATAAAAATATCATAGTTTCTCGGTGTAAGGTTACAAGTCCAGAGTGTATAGTCCCCGAATTCTTTTATAGAGAGAATTGATGCTGAACGCAAATGCTGTTCATTGTAAAGTGTAGTAGTATTATTTTCGTTATAACTTAATCTGACTTTTGATGGATTTCCTTTAAAGAGAATAACATAATTATGCTTAAAAGAACCGCCTTGATATATTTCAGGCAAATAAATACCGATTGCTCCGGTTTCAGGTGCCGTTGCAATTGTATCAAGGTAATTCATCAGGTCTTCTAATTGCTCTTTGTTAGATACTTTCTCTTTTGCTTCGTCACTAAGAGCATCAAAAGCAAGTTTTGCAGTTATAACATTTTCTAAATAATCCTCGTTAAAACTACCTTCAGGTAACTTGCTTATAAGCTTTTCAACATACTCATAATTTTCTCTGTCAGCAACATTGATTTTAAATTCAGCAGTAGCATTTTTGTATCTCAGAGAAACATAAATTTCGTTGCCGATGGCATCAGTAACAATATCGTAATTGTTAAAATATTGTGTGCCTACTGCATCTTTGGCGTAGGTTATTGCAGCATCGGGAGCTACTGTTTCTTTTGATGAATCATCATAAGTAGCCTCAAGTACAAGACCTGTCAGGTCAAGCTTATCACCAACATTATAGTCAAGTTTATCAGGTAAAGATTTGACGCTAAGTGAATTAACTTGTTTAGCTTTGCTGATGAAGTTGCCGCATACAATGTTTCCGTCTGCATCATAGCAGATAACACTAATCAAAGCGTCATCGGCACATCTTGAAAGACTGTAATTTATAACCTTTCTTCTGGAAGTTGTTGTGCCGTACAGTTCACCGTCAGCGTAGATTTTAATATCTGTAACAGCTTCGTTGTTAAGAGTTATTGTAAGAATGTCGTCACTTACTGAAAGCGGAAGCTGCTGAGTATTATGAACAAATTTGTTAGAAAAAGTGGAAGTCATAGAAATATGCAGATTTTCTAATGATGCAAATTGCTTATCTAACCATTCAATGCGTTTATTCATCCATTGGGTAAAAAATGCATATTCATAGTCAAAGCTGTTGTCATATTTCCAGATTTCTTCATCTTTGTAAGCAGAATCAGAGATTGCATCATAAGTAGTTTCTATGAATCCGCCTTCTTTTACGCAGTCAGCAATGGCAGTGTGTCTGTATTCCCAATAATATTTGTATATCTCATTAAGCATATAGGGGTCAGACCAAAGTCTTTGGATAATAGGAACTTTCAAGGTGAGCCAGGTATTATAGTATGAAGTTATTGTATCACAGCCCGATGATAAATCTAAGTCCCAGACCGGTCCGTAAACCAGTTTACCGTCAACATCTTTGCTGAAGAATGTACTTTTTCCGCCAAAATCTTTATTCATAAATAATTCATTGAGTAAAAGACCTTTGGCAAATGATTCAACATCGATAAATTCGGTATATCTCATTGTTTGGCCGTTGTATTCTGTATAATAATTGTCAGAAAACAGTGCATCCTCGAAAGCCTGATAATATGAACTGATAGAATTTAGCATTTTTTCACTGTATACTTCAGGTCTTTCTACAACAATTGAAACATTATTTTTAGAAAGGTAAGCTGTTTCTCTGTCTATGCTCAGCAAATATCCGCCGTTAATATCGGGTATAGTGTAATAATCAGAAACGGTGTATGTTACACCCTTGAATGTAATCTTATCAGTGTCAACCCACTCTTTGCTTTCGTCAGTCATTATGTCGATAAGCTCATCACGCTCATCTTTTGTTATAATGTCTTTGTTTGCTTTGTAAATTTCTTTGGCTGCATCTTCTGCAATATCGTCCCAGCTGGTGATTTCAACTCGGTTATCACCGACTCTGACGTGCTCACTTATCAGGTAGTTACCGATGTGTTCACCATTGAGAACCAAATCAATAGAAACTGATTTTTGATGGGCAAGTCCCATTTCACCGGCTAAGTTGTAAGAAATTTTATTTCTGACATAAGTGTTGTCATATGGGTTTGAAAGTAATACCCAATGCTTATTTTTACCCATACCAAATAAATCAGCTTTTGAATCAAGCTTTAATCTGTAAGGTTTTTTTGAATCAAGCCATGTAGTGTTGCCTCTGCCTTTAATGATGGTTTCACCTTCGTAAAGGATATCTTCGTTGTTGAATTCTTTATTGCCTTGAATCTTTATGTGAGCATCAAGCTCTTTTTCTTTTATAACAACAGGCTCACGCTCTTCGGTTTCAATGTATATAACAGGTAATTCACTGATTAGCATACTTACATTACCTACAAAAGAGCCGCCCAGTTTGCTGTAAACTTTAACACTCAGCATCATTTCAATGTCGCACCACTGAGGAGTATATGAATTGGTTGTATTTTCGATTCGTTCGTTATTTATATACCATTCATAGATCATGTTTCCCTTTTTTTCACCGTCAACCAAAACGCTTATTTCTTTACCAATTTCAGCGTACGGGGAGTCAAAGGTTACATCTCCGCTGTTTTTGTCTGTTGTAATCAAATCAGATTTCAATCCGTTGGTTGCGCTGGCACCCACAGAAATACAACCTAGAATAATTATTAAGGATATAATAATACACACAAATTTTTTGAATTTCATAAATGAATTCTCCTTTTTGTAATATATTCCTGAATATTATACCATATATTGAGTATGAATTTCAATATACACAACTTATATTTTTTAAAAAACCAAGGGCTTCTTCTATCTGTTTTTCATCAGAATAACTCCATTGGTACAGCTCAATAATGGCACTTTTGTCATATCCTGACGATTTAAGAGCATCAAACAGCTTTTCGAAGTCATACTTTCCTTCACCGGGAGGGATGCAGTCTTTTTCGCTATCATAGTCACTTATATGAAGCTGAATTATATCCTTTGAGAAAAGTCGGATGAATTCAAATTCATCAACCTCGCTTCGTCTGCATTGTTTAATATCAAGCACAACTCTGAAATCATTACCTAAAAAGCTTTTCAGATTTTTTAAAAATAACAGATTGCTGCCTGCTCTTTTATATACATTTTCGTGAGCAGGGAGTACACCGAATTTTTTTCCTTCTTCACATAGCTTTGCAAAAACCTCAAAATAAGCTTCTTCATCAGATGAATCAACAGGGCTGCCGCCATGAATGACAACTGCTTCGGCATCAAGATATGCTGCAGCTTCAAAGTATCTTTTGTAAAATTCAATGCCCTCATTACAGCGTCTTTCGTATCCGCCAAAAAGCATAAACGGCTCAGCAAAAGATGTATAAGGATGAATAGTTCTTACAGGAACCTTATATTCTTCTTTGATTCTTTTAATATCACTTATTATGGGCTTTTTTAGCTCATCAGCGCAGTTGAAAAAAATCTCGGTTGTCTGCGACCCTATGGCACAAGCCTTCTTAAAAGAATCTTCAGTTAATGATGGGTAAAAGCATGATGATGAAATTCCGATATCCATTATAAGCACCTCGTTTAAATTTTATCATATTTTTTTGAAAAAGCAAATAAGGAATAAAATGTTATAAATTTGTTAATTTTTAATATAGGTATTGACATTTTCCAAAAAGTGGCTAAAATAGATTTAGCACTCGCGCATAAAGAGTGCTAAATCATAAAATTTATCTTTTAAGGAGGAATATATATGACACTCAGACCACTTGCTGACAGAGTTGTAGTTAAACTCACTCAGGTTGAAGAAACAACATCAAGCGGCATCATCCTTGCAGCATCAGCTCAGGAAAAACCACAGATTGCAGAGGTTCTTGCAGTAGGCCCCGGCGGTCTTGTTGACGGTAAAGAAGTTGAGATGTTTGTTAAAGTCGGTGATAAGGTTATCACAAGCAAATACTCAGGTACAGAAGTTAAACTTGATAACGAAGAGTATATCATCGTTCGTCAGAATGACATTCTCGCAGTAGTAGAATAATTTTTAAGGAGGATATTATGGCTAAACAGATTATTTATGGTGAAGAAGCCAGAAAGGCTCTTCAGGCAGGTATTGATAAACTTGCAAACACAGTTAAAATCACACTCGGTCCAAAAGGCCGTAATGTAGTGCTTGATAAAAAATACGGTGCACCGCTCATCACAAATGACGGTGTTACAATCGCTAAAGATGTTGAGCTTGAAGACCCGTTTGAAAATATGGGTGCTCAGCTTGTAAAAGAGGTTGCAACAAAAACAAACGATGTTGCAGGTGACGGTACAACAACAGCTACACTTCTTGCTCAGGCACTTGTTCGCGAAGGTATGAAAAACGTTGCTGCAGGTGCAAATCCTATGGAAGTTAAAAGAGGTATTGCAGCAGCAGTTGAAACAGCTGTAGAAACAGTTAAAGCTAACTCAAAGCCTGTTACAAGCTCAATGGATATTGCAAGAGTTGCTACAATTTCATCAGCTGATAAAACAATCGGTGATATTATTGCCGAAGCTATGGAAAAGGTTACTGCAGACGGTGTTATCACAGTTGAAGAAAGCAAAACAGCTGTTACTGACAGTGATATTGTTGAAGGTATGCAGTTTGACAGAGGCTACATTTCACCTTACATGGTAACTGATACAGATAAGATGGAAGCTATCATTGATGATGCTTATGTTCTTATCACAGATAAAAAGATTTCAAATATTCAGGAAATTCTTCCTCTTCTTGAGCAGATTCTTCAGGCAGGTAAAAAGCTTGTTATCGTTGCTGAAGATGTTGAGGGTGAAGCTCTTTCAACAATCCTTGTTAATAAACTCAGAGGTACATTCACTTGCGTATGCGTAAAAGCTCCGGGCTTTGGCGACAGACGTAAAGAAATGCTTCAGGATATTGCAGTTCTCACTGGCGGTGAGGTTATCACATCTGATCTTGGTCTTGAGCTTAAAGATACTCAGATTCCTCAGCTTGGCCGCGCTCGTCAGATTAAGATTTCTAAAGAAAACACAATCATCGTTGACGGTGCAGGTGATAAAGAAGCTATCAAAGCAAGGGTTGCTCAGATTCGTTCACTTATCGAAACAACAACATCTGACTTTGACCGTGAAAAGCTTCAGGAAAGACTTGCAAAGCTTGCAGGCGGTGTAGCAGTTATCAGAGTTGGTGCAGCTACAGAAACTGAAATGAAAGAGAAAAAGCTTCGTATTGAAGACGCTCTTGCAGCAACAAAAGCAGCTGTTGAAGAAGGTATTGTAGCAGGCGGCGGTGTTGCACTTATCAATGCAATCCCTGCAGTTAAAGCTCTTCTTGATACAGATGATGCAGATTTCAAAACAGGTGTAAGAATCGTTCTTAAAGCTCTTGAAGAGCCTGTTCGCCAGATCGCTGCAAACGCAGGTCTTGAAGGTTCAGTTATTGTTAATAATATTGTTGAATCAGGCAAAGCAGGCTACGGTTATGACTTCGGTTCAGAAGGTTATGTTGATATGTTTGAAGCAGGTATCCTTGACCCTACAAAGGTTACCCGTTCAGCACTTCAGAACGCTTCTTCAGTTGCAGCAATGGTGCTTACAACTGAAAGCCTTGTTACAGATAAACCTGACCCACAGGCAGACGCTGCTGCAGCTGCAGCAATGGCAGGCCAGGGCGGCGGAATGTATTAATTTCTACAATTAAGGGAGGCGTTTGCCTCCCTTTTTTCTTGCATTGAATTAAAAAGTATGTTAGTCTTATATCAGAAGTATAAATTCGAGGTGTTTTTATGAATAAAAGAAAAAACTTGAAACGAATTTTATCTTTGATTTTTGCTGTTATTTTAGTTGTATCAGCTATGCCGGTGTCATCTTTTGCTACAGAAGCAGAGGCTACGGTTTCGACATCAGACGGTTATTGTGTGCAATATGTAACTGTGCAGGATGCTTTTTTAGCAGCAGCAATGCGCGATGATGACTCAATTGTTACAACCGTTACCTTGCTTAAAGATGTTGATATAGGAAAAGATACTTTAGCACTTGAAAGAGGTCAGATTGTTTTTGACTTGAACGGTAAAACAATCAAGGGTAGCGGTAACTACTCTGTTGTTGGTGTCAATTCAACGGCTGAGCTGACGATTGTTGACAGTAACGGCGGTGGCAGAATTATCAATTCAGGCAGCTCTGCTGTGCTTGCTTACGGTAAGCTCACTGTTGAAAGCGGAATTATTTCATCCTCAAAATTTGCAATTGTTTGTGTTGACGGCGATGTTACAATCAACGGCGGTGATATCAGCTCAGAAACAAAAGCGATCCTTGCTGCAGGTGATCTTGTCATCAACGGTGGTAATATTCACGGTGATGGCAGAGCAATTGAAATTGCTAATGACAGAAGTAACTTCAGCGGTTCAAGTGCAAAAATTTCAGGCGGTAACATTACCGGCGGCATTTATATTGATAATTCATTATCAAAAGATAATCCTATCTATTTAATGGATGTTTTTGACCCTGAGTATTATTTATATGATGAAAACGGATTCTTAATCCAGTATAATATTCATGAAAATGAAATCACATCAGATGTGAGCGTTCACAAAACTCAGGTTGAAAGTAAGGTTTTATCAGTTGAATATGATGCCGGAAATAATGTTTTCGTTGTTAAAGTCAGTGGCAGAGCGTCAAAAATTCAGCTTGTGCAAACAGATGATTTAACAAATACAATGACTGTAACAAGAAAAATGGCAGGCGAAATCAAAAGCTTTAATGAAAATGATGAGACTGTCGGCGACCTTTCAAGAGAATTATCTTATGAAATCTGGACCTTTACTAATGCTATTTCACCAAATGAATATTATGTAAGAGCAAAATACGGTCATATATGGGAGAAAGCAGGTACAGCATACTGCTTTGATTATTCAACTTCAAATATATAAAAAACTAAAAGAGCCTTAGGGCTCTTTTTTGTTGTCATAAACAAGTTCTTACAATCATAACATTATACAAAGTAATAAGTGAACATGGAGGAATGTTTATGGCATCAACCGGAATTTACAGTGATATAGCAACCCGTACTAAAGGTGATATTTATATCGGTGTAGTAGGGCCTGTAAGGACAGGCAAATCAACCTTTATCAAACAATTTATGGATACTCTTGTTATCCCGAATATAACCGATGCTTCAAAAAAAGACAGAGCTGTTGACGAGTTGCCTCAGTCGGCGTCAGGCAGAACTATTATGACAACAGAGCCTAAGTTTATCCCTGAAGATGCAGTTGAAGTCAGTTTGCCTGATAATGCCTGTTTTAAGGTCAGAATGATTGACTGTGTCGGTTACATAGTGCCGAGCTCATTAGGATATTTTGAGGGTGAAACACCAAGAATGGTCAAAACACCGTGGTTTGAAAAAGAGATTCCTTTTAATATGGCTGCAGAAATCGGCACACAGAAAGTCATCAGTGAGCATTCAACTATAGGCCTTGTTATCACAACTGACGGTTCTGTTACTGATATTCCGAGGAATGAGTACGAAGAGGCGGAAGAAAGGGTGATCAATGAACTGAAAGCTATTGATAAGCCTTTTCTCGTTTTATTAAACAGTGCTTACCCCGATGCACCTCAGACTGCTGATTTAGTCAGCTATCTTTCTGATAAATACGGTGTAGCTGTTAAAGCAGTTAACTGCAAAGAGCTTACCAATGATGCAATTAAAGATATCATAAGTGAGATTCTTTTTGAGTTTCCTGTTAAAGAGGTCAGGGTTAATCTGCCCGGTTGGGTAATGAACCTTGAAAGTGAGCATTGGCTCAGAAAAGGTATTTGTGAAAGTATAAGAGAACTTTCTCTGAAGCTTAAAAAGGTAAGGGATATTACTGATTTTTCAACAGAAATTTCCCGTTGTGAAAATATAAGCAGAGCAGATATAAAAGAGATCGACTTATCCTCGGGTTCAGCTCAGCTTGATGCAAGTGTGGTTAATGATATATTTTATAAAATTCTTTCTGAAAACACAGGTCTTGATATCAGCAACGAAGAGCAGTTGATGCAGAACATTAAAGAAATGGCACTGATGAAAAAGCAATATCTCCGTTTGAAAGATGCTATCGATGAGGTGGAGGCTACAGGCTACGGAATCGTTATGCCTACAATAGATGAGCTGAGTCTTGAAGAGCCGGAAATAATGCGTCAGGGCGGAAGATACGGTGTTCGTCTTAAGGCTTCTGCACCGTCAATTCATATGATGAAGGCAAATATAAATACTGAGGTTGCACCTATTGTCGGCTCTGAATCACAATCTGAGGAGCTTGTTATGTATCTTCTCAAAGAGTTTGAAGAGAATCCGTCAAAAATCTGGGAGTCAAATATTTTCGGCAAAAGTCTTCACGAGCTTGTTAACGAAGGTCTTCATAATAAGCTTTACAGAATGCCGGGTAATGCAAGAATAAAACTGCAGGAAACTCTTGAAAAAGTAATCAACGAAGGTTGCAGCGGTCTTATCTGCATCATTCTTTAAGGGGTGCGTTATGTTACTTTCACATCTCTTGCAAAATGTTGAACACAGTGAAATTTTAAGGGATGTAAACATAACATCAATTGTTTCTGATTCGTCAAAGGTTACAGAAAACTGCATATTTATTTGTATTGAGGGTGATTCATTTGATTCTCATTCAATTGCTTGTGAAATGATAAATAAAGGCGCGTCAGCTGTGATTGCAGAGAAAGAAACAGGTGCATATAATCAGGTTATAGTTGATGATACAAAAAAAGCACTTGCTCTTATGTGCAGTGAGTTTTACGGCAATCCGTCAAAGAAACTTAAATTGATTGGCGTTACGGGCACTAACGGCAAAACATCAACAACATTTATGATAAAAGAGATTCTTGAATCAGCGGGCAAAAAAACAGGTCTTTTAGGTACTGTCAGTTATATGTCAGGCAGTGGCAAAACAGAAGCCGGTCTGACTACACCTGAGCCTTTGTTGCTTCATAAAATGTTTAAATCAATGGTTGATAACGGCTGTCAGTATTGTGTTATGGAGGTTTCGTCACAAGCTCTGAGTCAACAGCGTTGTTACGGTATAGAGTTTGAATGTGCAGTGTTTACAAATCTTACTGTTGACCATTTAGATTATCACAAAACAATGGAAAACTATCTTTTTGCCAAAAGTATTTTATTTAAACAAAGCAAAGTCAGTGTTATAAACTGTGACGATAATTATTCAAAATATATGGCATCAGCTTCAAATGGTAAAATAGTTCAGTTTTCAACAAAAAACCAAAATGCAGACTATTATGCAGACAATATAAACCTTACTAAAGTTGGATGTCGGTATACCATAGGCGATACAACAGTTGATATTTCAATTCCCGGTAAATTTTCAGTTTACAATTCATTAGGTGCAATAGCATGTTGTGAGTCGTTAGGTATTCCTCTTGAAAAATCAGTATTGGCTTTGTCGGGCTTTTCAGGTATTCCGGGCAGGGCAGAGGTGATTGAAGCTGATTTACCCTACACAATAATTATTGATTATGCTCATTCTCCTGACGCTTTAGCGAATATACTCGTTGCCGTCAGAGATATATCTGACGGCAGGGTGGTTGCACTTTTTGGCTGCGGAGGGGATAGAGACAAAACCAAACGGCCTCTTATGGCAAAGGCGGCTACAGAAAATGCCGATTATGTTATCATTACATCTGATAATCCACGCTCTGAAAACCCTAATGATATAATTGAAGATATAATTCCAGGCATAAAAGGCAGCAAGACATCATGCGCGATTATACCTGACAGAACTTATGCAATCGAGTATGCATTGAAAAATGCAAAGCCCAAAGATGTGATTGTTCTGTGCGGCAAAGGTCATGAAACATATCAGATTATCGGCAACCAAAAATATTATTATGACGAGCGTGAAATTATCAGAAACTATCTTTCAAAATAAAAAAGCACCCCTCAGGGTGCTTTTATTTTATTTCACCTATGCAGAAATCACCATTAACATCGGTAATTTTTACTTTTATAATTTTACCGCAGGTTATATTGCCTTTAACCTTAACAGGTGTGTAGTTTTCTGTATAGCCTTCGGTATATCCGTCAGAGTTACGGGTTTCAAAAAGAACATTGACTTCTTTGTTAATCTGATTTTTAAGATATTCAGCCCTCACAATATTTGTGCGCTGTATCATTTCGTGGCTTCTTTTTTCTTTAACACTTTTTTCAATCTGCTTCATTTTAGCCGCGCGCGTACCTTGGCGAGGGGAATAGGGGAAAACGTGAACTTTTTCAAACCCTACTTTTTCAGCAAAGCGTACCGATTCTTCAAAATCATCTTCGTTTTCATCAGGGAAACCAACCATAATATCAGTTGTCAGTGAAGTATCTGTGAAGCTTTTTCGAAGTTTTACACAAAGGTCATAATATTCTTCAGCTGTATAGTGCCTGTTCATAGTTTTAAGAGTTTTGTTGCATCCGCTCTGAAGAGAAATGTGAAACTGTGGGCAGAATGATTTAACTTTTGCAAGACGGTCTATCATTTCATCTGTAATATGGTCGGGCTCAAGTGAACCTAATCTTATTCGTTTAAAACCGATTTTATCAGCTAATTCAACCACATCGCAAAGACTGTTTCCTGTATCTTTACCGTATGATGAAAGATTGATGCCTACAAGTACAACCTCTGAAAAGCCTTTGATATATAAAGCAGTGAATTCTTCCTTTAAATCGATAAGGTCTTTTGAACGCACTCTGCCTCTTGAATAAGGTATGATGCAGTAAGAACAAAATCTGTCGCAACCGTCTTCAATTTTAACAATTGCTCTTGTTCTTCCTTCAAAATCTTTTATTTTACATGGTGCAAACGGGTCGCCTTTTAAGTGGGTTTCAATTTTTACGATTCTGTTGCATGATTTGAAATATTCATCAAGGCAGTCGAATAATACGGCGTTGTTTTTGTTGCCGATAACAATATCTGCTTCAATGAGCTTTCGGGCATCTTCAGGGAAAGCCTGAGGCATACATCCCGTGAGCACTACAACACTTTCAGGGTGAGTTCGTTTGAAACGTCTGACAATCTGCCTGGTTTTTCTGTCACTTTCACCTGTAACGGTGCAGGAATTTACAACATAAACATCAGCGTCTTCATTGTGATTAACTACTTGAAAACCGCGCTCATGAGCTTTTTCACTAAGCCAGTTTGTTTCATATTGATTAACTTTGCAACCTAAAGTGTAAAAAGCAATTTTCATACTGCACCTCCGCTAAACTTGAATTATTATATTATATGTACTGATAAATTTCAAGGGAAATGTCATTTCTTTAATATATTTAAACACTTAGAAGCATATTTATTATGCGGAGGTGTATATATGAAAAAGATATTAAGTATAATCGTTTGCCTTTGTGTTATTTTTAGTTCAGGTGTTTTATATGTATCTGCTGAGAATAAAACAGCTGTTGAGGTCAAAGCAAAAGGTGCTGTTTTAATGGATGCAACAAGCGGTAAGGTGCTTTTTGAAAATAATGCTCATGAAAAACTGTACCCCGCATCCGTTACAAAGATTATGACAATGCTCTTGGTTGCCGAAGCCCTTGAGGGTGGGAAAATTTCCTTTTCTGATACAGTAACGGCAAGTGCAGATGCCGTGAGTAAGGGCGGTTCACAGATATGGCTCAAAGAGGGCGAAACAATGACTGTTGATGAGCTTTATAAAGCAATGGCAGTTTACTCTGCAAATGACGCGTGTGCAGCATTGGCTGAGCTTGTTGCAGGCAGTGAAGATGCGTTTATTGTAATGATGAATGAACGTGCAGCAGAGCTTGGTATGAAAAATACACATTTTGAAAATTGTACAGGTCTTGATGACACAACGGAAAATCATCTTACAACGGCTTATGATATTGCTTTGATGGCAAGAGAACTGATGACCCATGATTTTGTTAAGAAATATACAACAATATGGATGGATTCACTCAGGAACGGGAAAACTGAACTTGTAAATACAAATAAATTAGTCAGATTTTATTCGGGATGCACAGGTCTTAAAACTGGTACAACTTCTAAAGCAGGCTGCTGTGTTTGCGCAACTGCAACAAGAGATAAAACTTCACTGATTGCTGTTGTGTTAGGCAGTGAAAACAGTTCTGACAGGTTTGAAAGCGCAAAAGCAATGCTTAATTACGGCTTTTCAAATTGGGTAACTCTTACACCTGAAATTGACCGTTCTCTGATTACTGATGTGAATGTTTTAATGGGTGAAGAACGTATTTTGACACCGCAGATTCCTTCTGCGGCAAGTGTGCTTATACCAAAGGGGAGAGAAAAGGATGTTGTTCAGGATATAAAGCTTGCAGCAAGTGTTCAGGCACCGGTTGAATCCAATCAGGTTTTAGGAACCGTAAATGTAACTCTTGATGGTGAAACTATCGGTTCATACTCTTTAACCGCGCCTCATTATGTAGAGAGACTTACTTTTTCAGAAGTTTACAGGCGTTTACTGGCTGTGTTAACAAAAAATTGATAATTTTAACAAGAATTATCTAAATTTTACTTGCAAAACATAAAAACTTAGGTTATAATATACAAAATATAGTATCAATTTCATTGGAGGCACAAATCTATGCCAATCAGGCTTAACACAAAATATGTTGATTCCTTCCTTGCAGACGGCGCTATGGAATCAATTATACCCGAAATCAAAGCTGCACATGATGCACTTGCATCAGGTTCAGGTAAAGGTAACGACTTTTTAGGGTGGCTTACATTACCTGAAGATTACGATAAAAGCGAATTTGAAGCTATTAAAGAAGCAGCTGATAAAATAAAAAACAATTCACAGGTTCTCGTCGTTATAGGTATCGGCGGTTCTTACCTCGGCGCAAGAGCAGCTATCGAGTTTATTAAGTCACAGAACTATAACCTTATGCCTAAAGACACACCTGATATATATTTTGCAGGTAATACAATCAGTTCACGTTCATTAGCTGAGCTTGATAAAATGATCGGTGACAGAGATTTCTCTGTTAATGTTATTTCAAAATCAGGTACTACTACCGAACCTGCTGTTGCTTTCCGTATTCTTCGCGATAAGCTTGAGAAAAAATACGGCAAAGACGGCGCAAAAGAGCGAATCTTTGCAACTACTGACAAAGCTAAAGGCACTCTTAAAAAGTTTGCTGATTCTGAAGGCTGGCAGACATTTGTTGTTCCTGATGATGTAGGCGGCAGATTCTCTGTTTTAACTGCAGTAGGTCTTTTGCCTATTGCTGTTGCAGGTATCGATATCGATGCTCTTATGAAGGGCGCTCACGATGCTATGGCAAAGTATTCTACAGATGATGTTATGAATAACGATTGTTATAAATATGCCGCTATCCGTAACATTCTCTACCGTCAGGGACGTAAAATTGAAATGATGGTAAGCTATGAACCGTCATACACAATGATGAACGAATGGTTTAAGCAGCTTTACGGCGAAAGCGAAGGTAAGGACGGCAAGGGCATTTTTCCTACATCTGCAGTTTTCTCTACAGACCTTCATTCCTTAGGTCAGTATATTCAGCAGGGTGAACGTTCATTGTTTGAAACTGTTGTTTTCTTTAAAAACTCATTGGATGAGGTTATCATTGAAGAAGATAAAGATAACGTTGACGGTCTTAACTTCCTTGCAGGCCGGCCGCTTTCTTTCGTTAATCAAAAAGCTTTTGAAGGCACCGTTCTTGCTCATACTGACGGTGATGTACCTAACATCCTGATTGAAGCTGATGATATGAACGAGCAGGATTTAGGCGAGTTAATCTACTTCTTTGAAAAAGCTTGTGCAATCAGCGGTTATGTTCTTGATGTTAACCCGTTTGATCAGCCGGGTGTTGAGAGCTATAAAAAGAATATGTTTGCTCTTTTAGGTAAACCGGGTTACGAATCAGAGAAAGATGCTCTCGAAAAACGTTTAAATAATTAATTTGTTTAAATTTCGTGTAAAACACGGATTTAATATATATTAAGGAGGACTAATATATGATTACTCTTATTTTAGGCCATAAAGGCTCAGGCAAAACAAAAAAACTTATTGAAAAAGTTAATGAAGCTATTGAGACTTCAAACGGCAACGTTATTTGCATCGAAAAGCAGCCAAAACTTACTTATGATGTAAATTATCGTGCACGTCTTATGGATACAGACCATTACGGTGTAAGCGGTTTCGATGCTTTCTACGGTTTCCTTTGCGGTGTATGCGCAGGCGACCATGATATAACAGATATCCTTGTTGACGCAACTCTCCGCATCGGCTCTCGTGATTATAACGAGCTTGCATCTTTCCTTAAGAAAGTTGACGATTTAGCTAAAAATCACGTTACAGAGAAAAACTTTGTTTTCACTGTTTCTGCTGATAAAGAAGAGCTTCCTGCTGAAATTTTTGAATTCTGCAATACTCTTTAATTAACTTTTGACGGACTTATTTCGTTTATAGGAGTAAGTCCGTTTATTTTTGCTTGGTGGTGTATTGTTTTGTTAAATAGCTTTTTTGGTAAATTTTTAAAATATAAAAGCAAAGGTGAAGATATCTCTTTGCCTTTGATAGATTTATCAGTGAAACCTGACGGTATCCCTGAAGAGCTTGAGTATTTATATGAACTTTCCACAGTTGATAAAGCTGCTGATTATTTTGCACATCCTGATGCAGTTGTTTTAGCTGACGGAAGTATTATGAATTATTACCCTGAAGGTCACGGCAAAGGCTCAATCCGCTCTGCAATCAGCTTTGACGGCGGTGTTACTTATCAGCCGTCACCATATAAAACTCCTGATTCCTGGCTTAAATCAAGAGAAACCCCAACAGTTTACCGACTTCGATTTGTTGAGGACGATGTAAAAGATAAGCTTGTGCTTATTTCGGCAAATCCTAAATGGCCTAATGAACTTACTGTTGGCGGCTTCAATTGCTCAATTTCTGAGGATGAGGGAAAAAGCTGGAGTGAGTTTCAGCTCTTTTACCCTAAAACCGATAAAGAAAACGGTATAAAGAGTTCAGTTGTGGCTATGTCTGCGTTAATTCAGCTTAAAGAGAACGGCAGATTTGTCAATAAGTGGATGGGTCTTTTTCATGATAACAGTTTTAATAACTATAAAACTGTTCTCACATTTGACAAAAACGGTAAGCCTGATTGGTCAGTACCTGTTAAGTATTTTGAAAAGTATAAAGATATTCAGTACGCTACCCAGATGTGTGAGGTTGAATTGATTCGTTCTGATAAAGGGCAGGGGGATGAAATCTGCCTGATTACACGCTCAAATACAAAGCGCTGTAATTCTCTTATATCATTTTCTACTGACGAGGGTGAAACATGGAGCGAACCTAAAGAGGTGAATGCTAACCTTAACGGTGAACGCCATAAAGCAGAGTATACTGCGGACGGACGATTGGTAATTTCTTTCCGTTCAATAATCAGAGATAAAAATATTATCAGAAAATATAAAAAAATTGATACACCTAAGCTTTTCAGAAGCTATGGTCCGTGTGCATGGGTCGGCACTTATGATGACTTAAAAAATGGTGCAGAAGGGCAGTATTTCATAAAACTTGCACATACATATCTTGTCAATCAGCGTAATCCTGACTTGGCTGCTAATGGTGATACAGGTTATTGCGGCAATGTTGTGCTTGATGATGATACTGTTGTAATTTCAACTTATGGTTGCTTCAGTGCAGAGGAATTTACTGCAGACGGCAGCAAATATAAGACTTACATTGCCTCTAAACGATTTAAACTTTCAGATATCGATAAACTTGCTGAATTAACAGCAAAATAATTAAAATTTTTAAAAAATTGTGTTGACAAATCGAGTCAGACACTATATAATGTTCGGTGCATGACATTTGAGGTGAAGTGTGATTTATGTTCTATATTGAGCTTGAGCCTATCTATAATAATGAGGGCGCTACTTACGAATTTGAATTTTTTCATGATTTGAGTGACTACTATTTTAATGGCGGTTACCCATTTACAGAGCCTGTACGTGTAAGCGGTCAGGTTAAAAATTCAACGGGTATCGTTACTCTTACAGCTAAGGCAGAATTCACCTTGAGCTTGACTTGCGACAGATGCGCTAAGGCGCTCACTCGTTCGTTTTGTATCCCTGTTGACCATACTCTGGTTACAGAAGTTAATGACGAAACAAACGATGAACTTATTGTAACGGATACTTTCCGCTACGATGTAGCACCTCTTATAGAAGAGGATGTTATTTTGTACCTGCCAACCAAAATAATATGCAGGGACGATTGTGCCGGAATCTGCTCGCGATGCGGCAAAAACCTCAACGAAGGTCCGTGTGAATGCAAGAAAGAAACTGACCCGAGATGGGATGCTCTTTCATTATTCACATCGGAAGAAGACAGTTAACATTATTCAATTTTAATAAGGAGGCAGCTCAAAATGGCAGTACCTAAGAGAAGAGTTTCAAAGGCAAGAAGAGATAAGAGACGCTCAAACGTTTGGAAGATGGAAGCACCTGCACTCGTAAAGTGCTCACAGTGCGGCAGTCTCAAAAGAACTCACAGAGTATGTCCTGAATGTGGCTACTACAACGGCAGATTGGTAGTTAGCAAAGAGGCATAAGTCTTTTGAACAACAAAAGGTAGAGAAGTACTCGAGTCTTCTCTACCTTTTTGACTTTTTAGAGAGTAGGAATAATATGTCTGTAACAATTGATTCGGTTCTTCCTCGTTCACTTGCCTGGTGGTACAGGATAAAAGCAGGGGATAAACTTTTAAAAATCAACTCAAATACTATTAACGATGTTCTTGATTATCGTTTTTATATAACAGATGAGCGCCTTGAGCTTCAGCTTGAAAAGCCGTCGGGCAAAAAAAGAACTGTTAAAATCCACAATAAAAAAGGTCAAGAGATAGGATTGACTTTTTCAACTTATCTTATGGATAAACAGCGTTCGTGTGCAAATAAATGTATTTTTTGCTTTATCGATCAGTTACCGAAAGGTCTTCGTGAAAGCCTTTATTTTAAAGATGATGATTCGAGACTTTCTTTCTTTTTCGGTAACTATATAACTTTAACTAACCTTAGTCAGAAGGATATTGACCGCATTATTGCTATGCATATCAGCCCTATAAATATTTCTGTTCACACAACTAACCCGGAACTTCGTGTTAAAATGATGGGTAATAAACGTGCAGGCAAGGTTCTTGATTATATTAAGCAGTTAGCTGATGCAGGTATCGAAATCCATACACAGCTTGTTCTTTGCCCCGGTTATAACGATGGTGAAGAATTATCAAGAACTCTTGAAGATTTAGGTAAGCTTTACCCCTCACTTAAAAGTATTGCGTGTGTACCTGTAGGCATTTCCTGCCACCGTGAAGGTCTAACCCATCTGACTGATTACACAAAAGAAGAAGCTTTGGATGTAATATCGCGAATTAACATTTACAACGACACTTTTTTATGTTATAATAAAATGAATATTGCTTATGCTTCTGATGAGTTTTACATCAAAGCAGGTCTGAGTATGCCGGGCGCTGAAAGATACGGCGAATTTGACCAGCTTGAAGACGGTGTAGGACTGTGGACTTCGCTTCGTGATGAGTTTTATGAAGCTTGCGAAGGGTACAGCTACGATTCACAAAACAGAAAAGTTACACTTGCCACAGGCGTTGCAGCATACCCTTTGATTTCTGAACTTGCGATTAAAGCTGAATCGGTTTGTAAAAACCTTAAAACAAATGTTGTTGAGGTGCCGAACAGACTCTTTGGTGACAAAATAAATGTTGCAGGTCTTATCTGCGGTGCAGATTTTTACGATAAGCTCAAAGATATTGACTTAGGTGATGAATTGCTTATTCCGGCAGTTTCACTCCGACGCGAAGGTGATATGTTCCTTGACGATATGACAGTTGATGAGCTTTCTCAAAAGCTTAATGTTAAAATAACTCCTGTTAAAAATGACGGATACGAGCTTTTAGATAAAATTTCAGGAAAGGAATGATTTTATGTCAAAACCGATAGTTGCCGTTGTTGGCAGACCAAATGTAGGTAAATCTACACTTTTTAATAAACTTATCGGCAAACGACTTTCAATTGTAGATGATACTCCCGGTGTAACAAGAGACAGAATTTACGGCGACTGTGAATGGTTGGGAAAAACATTTCTTCTTGTAGATACCGGCGGTATTGAGCCTCATTCTGATGATGTTATTCTGGCTCAGATGCGCCGTCAGGCTCAGTTAGCTATTGACAGCGCTGATGTTATTATTCTTGTTACCGAGCTTAAATCAGGTGTTGTAGCAACTGATGCTGATGTAGCAGCTATGCTTCAGAAAAGCGGTAAACCGATTGTCCTTTGTGTAAACAAATGCGATAAAGTCGGTGAAACTCCGCTTGAATATTATGAATTTTACAATTTAGGTTTAGGTGATCCTATTCAGGTTTCTGCAGTTCACGGCCACGGCACAGGTGATTTGCTTGATGAAGTTATTTCATATTTCCCTGAAGAAGAGGAAGAAACAGAAGATGAAGATTGTGTAAAGGTTGCCGTTATAGGCAAACCTAATGTTGGTAAGTCTTCGCTTATCAATGCAATCTCAGGTGAAGAGCGTGCTATTGTTTCTGATATTGCAGGTACTACAAGAGATGCAACAGATACCTTAATAGAAAATAAGTTCGGTAAATTTGTATTTATAGACACTGCAGGTATGCGCCGCAAAAGTAAAGTTGATGACGCTATCGAAAAATACAGTGTTATCAGAGCTCGTATGGCTGTTGAACGTGCAACTGTTTGCGTTATTATGATTGACGCTCAGGAGGGCTTTACTGAGCAGGATTCAAAAGTTGCAGGTATTGCTCATGATTTAGGCAAGGCTTGTATTATTGCTGTTAATAAATGGGATGCTGTTGAAAAAGACGGTAAAACTATGGATTCATACCGCCGTAAGCTTATGAATGATTTTTCGTTTATGTCTTATGCGCCAATAATCTTCATTTCAGCAAAAACCGGTCAGCGTCTTGACAGACTTTTTGAGCTCATTAAGTTTGTTGACTCACAGAATGCTATGAGAATTTCAACCGGTAAGCTTAACGATGTTCTGGCAGATGCTACTGCAAGGGTTCAGCCTCCTACAGACAGAGGCAGACGCCTTAAGATTTACTATATGACTCAGGCGTCAACAAGACCGCCAACATTCGTTTGTTTTGTAAACAGAAAAGATTTGTTCCACTATAGCTATCAGCGTTATCTTGATAATCAGATTCGTGAGGTGTTTGGCCTTGAAGGTACACCGACTAAAATGGTTATCAGAGAAAGAGAGAAAGATAAGAAATGAGAATTCTCGGTATTGACCCGGGTTATGCTATTGTGGGTTACGGTGTAGTTGATTACAACAATAATCATTTCACTGTTGTAGAATACGGTGCGGTTACAACCCCTGCAGGGATGGATTTTAACCGCCGTCTTGAACTGATATATGATGAAATAGACGTTATTATTTCCCGTTGTAAGCCTGACTATTTGTCTATTGAAAAGCTGTTTTACAATACCAATGCCAAAACAGTTATAGATGTTGCACAGGCAAGGGGTGTAATAATGCTTGCAGCTCAGAAAAACGGTATAGAGGCTTTTGAATATACACCTCTTCAGGTTAAACAAAGTGTTGTTGGTTACGGCAGAGCTGAGAAAAAACAGGTTCAGGAAATGACAAGGCTTATTTTAAAGCTTTCTAAAGTGCCGAAGCCTGACGATACTGCCGATGCATTGGCTTTAGCCATATGCCACGGCCATTCAAGTGGCTCTCTTATGGGTAAATTGGCAAAATATAAATAAAGGAATGATGAGATGTTTTACTCCCTTACAGGTAAAGTTATAGCTCTTGAAGAATCCTGTGCTGCAATTCAGTGCTCAGGTATAGCTTTCAGATGTATGACTACCTTAAATACTATTACCAAAATCGGCAAAACAGGGGAGGAAGTAACTCTTTACACTTACCTTAATGTGCGCGAAGATGCTATGGATTTATTTGGCTTTTACACTCAGCAGGAATTATCCTGTTTTAAGCAGCTTATCTCAGTTTCAGGTGTAGGGCCGAAAGCTGCATTGGCAATTCTTTCACAGCTTTCACCTGACAAACTTGCATTATGTATAGCATCAGGTGATGTTAAATCAATAACAAAAGCTCAGGGCGTAGGTCCGAAACTTGCACAAAGAGTAGTCCTTGAGCTTAAAGATAAATTCTCTGCAGGTCTTTCTCAAAGCGGTATTGATATTGTTTCAGATTCACCGCAGGTGCAGTCTGCAGGTAACAGAGCCGAAGCTGTTGAAGCCCTTATTATGCTTGGTTACAGCAGGTCAGAGGCCGCTTCTGCTATAGGTAAGCTTGACGGTACTTTACCTGTTGAGGAGCTTATCAGATTAGCCCTTAAATCATTGATATAATCGACAGAAAGGAGCAATATAATGGATATGGATTATGAAAACCGAATTGTTGCACCCGAATATTCTTCAGGTAACGATTCAGAAATTGAATATCAGCTCCGACCACATTCTTTAAGTGATTATATCGGTCAGGAAAAGGTTAAAGAAAATCTTTCGATTTTTATTGAAGCTGCAAAAAATCGTGGTGAATCATTAGACCATGTTTTGCTTTACGGCCCTCCGGGTCTTGGCAAAACTACACTTGCAGGTATTATTGCTAATGAGATGGGTGTTAATTTCAGGTTGACATCAGGCCCTGCAATTGAAAAACCTAAGGACCTTGCAGCTCTTCTTACTAACCTTAATGAAGGTGATGTTCTTTTTATTGATGAAATTCATCGTATGAACAGAATTGTTGAAGAGATATTATACCCTGCTATGGAAGATAATGCTCTTGATATTATTATCGGTCAGGGACCTTCTGCACGTAGCATACGAATCGACCTTCCTCATTTTACATTAGTCGGTGCTACCACAAGAGCAGGTCAGCTCAGCGCACCTTTACGCGACAGATTCGGTGTTGTACTTCGACTTGAACTTTATTCTGATGAAGAGCTTGCCGGCATTGTTAAAAGAAGTGCAGGTATTCTGGGTGTTGATATGGATGATTACGGTGCTATGCAGATAGCTTCGCGTTCAAGAGGAACACCTCGAATTGCCAACAGACTTTTAAAAAGAGCAAGAGATTTTGCTCAGGTGTTAGGTAACGGTGTTATCACAGATGCAACAGCCAATATGGCACTTGAAAAAATGGAGATTGATGAATTAGGTCTTGATTCAATTGACAGAATGCTCCTTACTTGTATGATTAAAAATTATAACGGCGGACCTGTTGGCCTTGAAACTATTGCAGCAGCCATAGGTGAAGAAGCCGTTACAATAGAAGACGTTTATGAACCTTATCTTATGCAGATCGGTTTTCTTTCAAGAACTCCGAGAGGCAGATGCGTTACTCCTGCAGGCTACAGACATCTCGGCTTTGAGATGCCGGGTCAACAACAATTATTTTAATTTTGGAGGTAATTATGGGTAGATTATTCGGAACAGACGGTGCAAGAGGCGTTGCTAATACAGAGCTTACTTGCGAACTCGCACTTCAGATTGGCCGTGCAGCAGCTATGGTGCTTATTGACGGCAATAAAAAGCGACCAAAAGTTATGATTGGTATGGATACAAGAATATCATCTAATATGCTTTGTTCCGCAATCACAGCAGGTCTTTGCTCAGTTGGTGCAGATGTTATGAATTTAGGCGTTCTTCCTACTCCAGCAGTAGCATATCTTGTTAAAAAATATAAATACGATGCCGCTGTTATGATTACAGCTTCACATAACCCTTGTGAATATAACGGAATTAAAATTTTTCAGAAAGACGGCTTCAAACTCCCTGACGAGCTTGAAGAAAAAATAGAAGCAATTATTCTTGACGGTGCTCATGTTCCGCCTGTTAAAGTAGGTGCAGATGTGGGCAGAATACGTACTTCAGAAATGCCTATTTTTGACTATGTACGTTACCTTGAAAGTACTGTTGACTGTACTTTTGAAGATTATAAAGTTGCTCTTGACTGCGCTAACGGTGCATCAAGTGTTACAGCTCACGAATTATTCACTGATTTAGGTGCGGATATGTATGTCCGTTCATCTATCCCTAACGGTGTAAATATTAACAGAAAATGCGGTTCTACACATATGGACGGCCTTCAGCAGCTTGTTGTTGAAAACGGATGTGATGTAGGCTTTGCTTTTGACGGCGATGCTGACAGAATGCTTGCTGTTGACGAAAAGGGCAGAGTTGTTGACGGTGATAAGATTATTGCCATATGTGCCCTTGATATGAAAAAACGAGGCATTTTAAAAGACGATACAGCTGTTGTTACTGTTATGAGTAATATGGGTTTTTTCAAATTCTGTGAAAAGAACGGTATTAAATGCGAAAAAACAAAAGTCGGTGACAGATATGTTCTCGAAAATATGAAAGCTAACGATTACAAAATCGGCGGCGAACAGTCAGGTCACGTTATTTTTTATGATTATGCAACTACCGGTGACGGTCAGTTAACAGCAATTCAGCTTTTGGCTGTTATGAAAAGAACGGGCAAAAAGCTTTCTGAACTTGCTGATGAAATGGAAGTTTATCCACAGGTGCTTATAAATGTAAAAGTTTCACAGATGGGTAAAAAACGCTACGAAAAAGATATTGAAATTAAAAAAGCAATTGAAAGCGCTGAAAAAGAGCTTGGTGATACAGGCAGAGTTCTTGTTCGTGTATCAGGTACAGAACCACTTGTCAGAGTTATGCTCGAAGGTGAAAACAAAGAGCAGATTACAGTTCTTGCCGAAGATATTGCTGATGTTGTAAGAGAAAGACTTATTTAATTCAGGAAGGTTGGTTTTATGAGAAACACTGCAGATTGGTCTGATTATGAACTTATAGATTGCTCAAGCGGCGAGCGTCTTGAAAGATGGGGTAATGTTATCCTTATCAGACCTGACCCTCAGGTTATTTGGAAAACTCCCAAAACCAACCCTTTATGGAAAAATGCTCACGCAAGGTACCATCGTTCACAGTCAGGCGGAGGTAAGTGGGAGCAGTACAAAAAAATTCCAGATTCATGGAGAATTAACTACAAAGACCTGTCATTTAATGTCAAGCCGATGGGCTTTAAGCATACAGGTCTTTTCCCTGAACAGGCTGTGAACTGGGATTTTATGATGGATATGATTAAAAAAGCAGGCAGACCTGTCAAGGTTCTCAATTTGTTTGCTTATACAGGCGGTGCAACTATAGCCGCTTTAAAAGCAGGTGCTCAGGTTGTTCATGTTGATGCATCAAAAGGTATGGTCGCATGGGCAAAAGAAAACGCAGTTGCTTCAGGTGTAGAAGGTAATCCTGTAAGATGGATTGTTGATGACTGTATCAAGTTTGTCAACAGGGAAATAAGAAGAGGCAATAAATACGATATAATTATTATGGACCCTCCTTCATATGGCAGAGGTCCCGGTGGTGAAGTGTGGAAACTTGAAGATGAGATTTATAATTTTGCCGAAATTTGCTCTCAGGTTCTTTCGGACGATCCGCTTATGGTGCTTATAAATTCTTATACAACAGGTCTTTCTCCATCCGTTATGGAATATATTTTAGGTTCACTTGTAAGCAATAAGTTCGGTGGCAGGCTTACTTGTGATGAAATAGGTCTTCCTGTTACACAGACAGGGATGGTGCTCCCGTGCGGTGCATCAGCTATGTGGTTAAAAGATTGATTTTAAAGGGCATTATTTTATGGATAAAGATATTCTTATAAAATTTAATAATGTAACTTTTGCCTATACTCAGGCTGAAGACGATGAAACACAGGTTGTAAAAGAGCCTGTGTTAATTGACTTTTCATTAGAGATACCACGAGGTCAGTTTATCGCTATACTCGGTCATAACGGCAGCGGAAAGTCAACAGCTGCTAAAATGATGAACTCTCTTCTTGTGCCTCAATCAGGTTCAGTTACTGTTGACGGTATACCCACTGATGATGAAAACAGAATAATTGATATACGCCGAAAGGTCGGTATGGTATTTCAAAACCCTGACAATCAGCTTGTTGCTACAATTGTTGAGGATGATGTTGCTTTCGGCCCTGAAAATTTAGGTGTTCCTTCTTCAGAAATAAGAAAAAGAGTTGATAATGCCTTAAAAGCTGTGGGTATGTATGAGTTTAAAGACCGTGAACCTCACAAGCTTTCAGGAGGTCAGAAGCAAAGAGTTGCAATTGCAGGTATTATAGCTATGCAGACGGATTGTATCGTTATGGATGAGCCCACAGCGATGCTTGACCCACGCGGCAGAAAAGAAGTTATGCAGACTATAAAAATGCTTAAAGAAGAATTAGGTATTACTGTTGTTCTTATTACACACTATATGGATGAAGCTGTTCAGGCAGACAGAGTTGTTGTTATGAATGACGGTAAAATTCAGCTTGACGGTAAGCCACGGGAAGTTTTTTCTAACGTTGAACTTATAAAATCATTGGGTCTTGATGTGCCTCAGGCAACGGAGCTTGCATACCGTCTTAACAAAGCAGGTTTTCCGGTTGATTATAATGTTCTTGATGAATTTGAATGTGCTGATGCTATCCTCAGCTGTCTGGAGGTGAAGTGATGTCAGCCGTTATTTCTGTTAAAAATCTTACGTATAAATATAATATCGGTACACCTTCATGCTCAGTTGCTCTTGATGATGTGAGCCTTGATATCGAAAAAGGTGACTTTATCGGCCTTATCGGTCACACCGGCTCAGGTAAAAGTACTTTGGTTCAGCATCTTAACGGACTTTTAAAACCTACACAAGGTACTGTTTATATTGACGGCAAAGATATTCACTCCGATAAAAAAGCTACAAGAGAAGCAAGGTTTAAAGTTGGTTTGTGCTTTCAGTACCCTGAGTATCAGCTTTTTGAAGAAACTGTGGCTAAGGATATTGCCTTTGGTCCACGCAATATGAAATTGAGTGAAAAAGAAGTTATTGCAAGAGTTGCAAAAGCAGCTGCTTATGTAGGACTTCGTAAAGAATATATGGAAAAATCTCCCTTTGACCTTTCAGGCGGTGAAAAACGAAGGGCAGCCATAGCCGGTGTTATGGCTATGGAACCTGAAGTGCTTATTCTTGATGAGCCAACTGCAGGTCTTGACCCTAAAGGCAGAGATGTGATTTTATCACTTGTTAAAAAATATCAGCAAGAAACAGGATGTACAGTTATCCTTGTATCTCATTCTATGGAAGATATTGCAAAAGTTGCAAATAAGGTTCTTGTTATGAATAAGGGTAAAGTTG
>JBGVPE010000052.1:0-23828 GCA_045126895.1 Acutalibacteraceae bacterium
AAAGCACGAATTAACAAGAGCTGATAAAGAGGCTGACAGAATCAACCATGTTGATTATTGCGATGCCAATACAGGCCCTATATTCCTGACATACAGAGCTGATGATTTTATCAACACAACTGTTGAAAATTGGAAAAGTAATCACTCCCCTGTTTATGATTTCACAACAGATGACGGTATCAGAAATACTGTGTGGGTTATTGATGACGCTGACACACTTAACGCAATAGCAGATAAATTCGGCGGTATTGATTATCTTTATATTGCTGACGGTCATCACAGAGCTGCATCTGCCGTTAAGGTAGGCCTTAAAAGACGTGAGCAATACCCTGATTACACAGGCGAAGAAGAATTCAACTTCTTTCTTGCTGTTCTCTTTCCTGAAAACGAGCTTGAAATTATGGACTATAACCGTGTTATCAAAGACCTTAACGGTAACACAAGTGATGAATTTTTAGCAAAGCTCAATGATAAATTCACAGTTTCTGCTGTAGGCAACACACCTTACAAGCCTGAAGATAAGCATACCTTCGGCATGTTGCTTGACGGCACATGGTATAAGCTCACAGCAAAGGATAATGCTTATGACAACAGTGACCCTGTTTCAAGACTTGATGTGTCTATACTTCAGAATAATGTGATATCCCCTATTCTCGGCATTGATGACCCGAGAACTGATAAAAGAATTGATTTTATCGGCGGTATAAGAGGCTTAGGTGAATTGGAGCGCAGAGTGAATACCGACATGAAGATTGCATTTTCAATGTATCCGACTACCCTTGATGATTTGATGGCAATTGCGGATGCTGACAAAATTATGCCGCCAAAATCAACCTGGTTTGAGCCTAAGCTTTTAAGCGGATTGTTTATTCATAAACTTTCATAATACGGAGGACTTGTTATGCCTAATATTGCAACTAAAGTAAATGTTGAAATTTCAGAAGAAAAAGAGCTTATTCTTAAAGAGAAGCTTGGCAACGCAATATCAATGCTTAAAGGTAAAAGTGAAGCATGGCTTATGCTCAGCTTTGAGGATAATTGCAGAATGTGGTTCAAGGGAGATAATTCAAAACCTATGGCTTTTGTTGAGGTTCAGGTGCTTGGTAAAATCAACCCTTCAGAAAGCAGTGAATTATCTGCTGAAATCTGCAGAATCTTTGAAGATGAGCTTTCAATACCACAGGATATGACTTATATTAAGTATGAAGAAATTGACCAATGGGGTTGGAACGGCGGCAATTTCTAACATTTTGAACAAATTAAACACAAAGTTTTTCTTTATTATTTATAAAATAACAGATGCAATTTCTGATGTTTTATAGTATAATATATTAAACAAATGCGCTATCAGTGGGAGAAGTAACTGTTTTAAATGTACCCAGAGAGAGAACGGCAGCTGAAAAGTTCTTTACAGGCAGGCAGTGAAATGCACCCATCAGCACACAGCGGGAAAGGTCGCGAGTATCGTTGTGCGGATTGCCCCGTTACAGGCAGACGAGTTATAAACCGGAGTGGAACCGCGGATTACCGCCTCCGTCACTTTTTTGTGACAGAGGCGGATTTTTTGTTTTCAGGTGATTTTATGTTTAAAAAATTTAAAGAGGATATCGCATGTGTGCGTGAGCGTGACCCTGCCTGCCATTCTGCATTAGAGGTTATGCTGCTGTACCCCGGCTATAAAGCTATCAGAAAATACCGTAAAGCTCATTGGTTTTTTAACCATAAAATGTTTTTTATAGCAAGGGCAATTTCACAAGCTGCATCTAAAAAGACCGGTATTGAGATTCATCCCGGTGCTCAGATTGGCAGAAGGTTTTTTATCGACCACGGCACAGGTATTGTTATTGGTGAAACTACCATTATAGGTGATGATGTCACACTTTATCAGGGTGTTACCCTTGGCGGTACAGGTAAAGATACCGGCAAAAGACATCCGACAATCGGCAACAATGTTTTAATCGGTGCAGGTGCAAAGGTTTTAGGACCTCTCACAATAGGTGATAACGTTAATGTTGCCGCAGGTGCAGTTGTGCTTGATAATATACCCGAAAACTCTACAGCTGTAGGTGTACCGGCGAGAGTGGTGAAAAGAAACGGTAAAAAGGTTGCCGACCTTGACCAGATTCACATCCCCGACCCTATTTCACAAGAACTTTGTAAATTACAGAATCAGATTGATAAATTAAAAAAACAATTGGAGGAGAAATAAATGAAAGTATTCAACACTCTCACAAGAAGCAAAGAAGAGCTTAAAACAATCGAAGAAAACAAGGTGAAAATATACGCTTGCGGACCGACTGTTTATAACTTCATTCATATCGGTAACGCCCGTCCTCTTTGTGTATTTGATATTTTAAGAAGATACCTTGAATACAGAGGATATGAAGTAAACTTCGTTCAGAATTTCACTGATATTGACGACAAAATTATCAGACGAGCAAATGAAGAAGGCGTTTCTTACAAAGAAATTTCCGAGAAATATATTGAAGAATTCTGGACTGATGCTAAAGGTCTTAATGTACGCGAAGCTACAATGCACCCTAAAGCTACAGAAAACATTGATGAAATCATCAACATTATCAGCACTCTGGTTGAAAAAGGCTTTGCATATGAAGCTGACGGAGACGTATATTTCAGCCCTAAAAAGTTCAAAGAATACGGTAAGCTTTCACATCAGCCTCTTGAAGACCTTGAAGCAGGTGCAAGAATTATGGTTGGTGAAGTAAAAAAAGAGCCGATGGATTTTGCTCTTTGGAAAAACGCAAAACCGGGCGAACCATATTGGGAATCACCATGGGGCAACGGCAGACCGGGTTGGCATATCGAATGCTCTGCAATGAACCGCCGTTACCTTGGCGAAACAATCGATATTCATTGCGGCGGTCAGGACCTTATTTTCCCTCACCACGAAAATGAAATCGCTCAGAGTGAATGTTGCAACGGTGTACCTTTTGCAAACTATTGGATGCATAACGGCTACATTACAGTTGATAATGTTAAGATGTCAAAATCACTTAACAACTTCTTCACAGTAAGAGATGTTGCAAATGTTTACGGATATGAGCCTATCCGTTACCTTCTTATTTCTTCACAATACAGAAGCCCTATCAACTACAGCACAGATATCATTGAGCAGTGTAAGGCTTCATTGGCTCGACTTTACACTTGCCGTGATAACCTTGATTTTGCAATCTCAAATGCTGTTGACGGTGAAGCTACAAGTGAAATCAAAGCTATGCTTGATGCACGTCAGGCACAGTTTATTGAAGCTATGGACGATGACCTTAACACAGCTGATGCTCTTGCAGCAATCTTCGAATTGGTAAGAGATATCAACACAAAGGTTATTGCAGACGGTGCAAACAAAGCTGACTGCGAAGCTGCTGCAAAAATGTTTGATGAGCTTTGTCAGGTTCTCGGCCTTGTCTATAACAGAAAAGCAGAAAGCCTTGATGACGAGGTTGAAGCTCTTATTGCTCAGCGTACACAGGCTAGAAAAGATAAAAACTGGGCAGAAGCAGACAGAATCCGTGATGAGCTTAAAGCCATGGGCATTGTGCTTGAAGATACAGCTCAGGGCGTTAAATGGCATAAAGCATAAAAATAAAGCTGTATCCTCGTGATACAGCTTTTTATATGAAAGGATTTATATTATGGCAGTTCTTTGTTGGGATTTTGACGGAACACTTGTGTTATCTCATCATTTATGGAGTAACAGCGTCAGGAAAGCACTTGACGAAACCGTACCTGACAATAAAATCAGATTCACTGACATACGAAAATGTATGGCAACAGGCTTTACCTGGCACACTCCTTTTGAAGATTACAGCAATATGCTTGGTGAGGATTGGTGGGCCTTTATGGAAAACCATATCTGTAAAAGCTATATCAGTTTAGGTCTTACTGAAAACCAGGCTAAAAAAGCAAGTAAAAAGGTTCGTAGCATTTTAACCGACACCCAAAATTTCATTTTATACAAAACAACTGTTGAAACTTTAAAAGCAACAAAAAATCTCGGTCATAAAAATATAATTTTATCAAATAATTTTCCCGAGCTTGAAGATGTGATTGAAAAGCTGGGTATCAAAAGCTATTTTGAAAATTTTATTATCTCTGCTCTTGAAGGATACGATAAGCCTCGCAGTGAGATTTTTGAAAAAGCAAAAAGACTTTATCCTGATGAAAAGTATTTTATGATTGGCGACAGTATAAGCGCTGACATCATCGGCGGTAAAAATGCCGGTATGACAACAATTTTAGTTCACAAGGGTTATAATCAAAACGCTGATTACTGTGTTGATAGATTAAGTGATATATTAAAAATACGGGGCATTGTCAGATGACAACGCTCCGTATTTTAATTAAACAGATTCCACGGGTACTGATTTGGCGGCTGCTGTGAAAAGCTCAATGTTTCTTTTGTATATGGATGAACAAAGGATAATGTGTGCGCCCATAGTGCCACCGTACACTTATTGCTTTTCCCGCCGTATTTTCCGTCACCGAGCAACGGCATTTTTCTTGACGAAAACTGAACTCTGATCTGATGAGTTCTGCCTGTGTGAAGCTTAATTTTAACTAACGACAAATTGTCTGCCGTTGATAAAAGCCTGTATTCAAGAGACGCTTCTTTAACACCCTTTCGTTGACGTTTGACAACAAAGGACTTGTTTTTTGAAGAATCTTTAAAAAGCAGGTCTTTTAAAATTCCGCTTTCATCTTCAGGAATACCGCATAAAACGGCAACATATTCCTTAACCATCTCATTTCGGCTGACTGTTGCTGAAAGCCTTGCTGCACAATCTGATGTTTTGGCAAAAACCATTACACCGCCTACTGCACGGTCAAGACGGTGAACGGGATATACCTGCCCCCTGCCCTGACTGAGCAAGTCAACCATATTTTCACCGTCACCCTTCTGAGATAACACGCCTACAGGCTTTACGGCAAAAATCAGATGCTTGTCTTCATACAAAATTTCAATATCCATATTTTAAAAGAAGGTTGCAACTTTTTTCTCAGGTGGTTCAGCCTTTTTAATTGATTTAACATTAAAGACCGGTCCCTTGCCTGAATAAAGTTTATTGTGTTTATAGCTTATATCTGCAGTGAGTATTACCCAATCACCTGAGTTAAGTGTAGAAGACAACGGATAAAGACAAGCAAAACCGTAGTAACTGATATCGTCTTCGCAGCACATCATAATGTGTCTGCCACCCACAAAAGTACCCTTAGGCATTTTACCGTTTGTTGAAACAATGGCTTTAAATTCAACGGTTTTGCCTACATATGCTTTGATATTTTCTGTTAAATCACGGTAAAACCAAGCATAGTCATTATCATCTATGGTTATAACCGGTGCATTTATATCATAAGGCAACGGGTCCTGAATATCGTCAAAATCAGCGTGTCCGTCTTTATACTCATAAACTATATCGCATCTTTTTGTAATGCCTCTGACGATTTTATGGAACTCCATTTTATCCATACTATCGTCAAAACGGTTAAATGCAACAAGCTCACTGAAGTTAATTTTATCAACAACAAGACTTCGCATATTTGCGTTATATGTCATAAATGTTGTTGAATCAGCAAACATCATACTCTGATAAAGCACCCAATCTGACGGCACCGCCTCTACAAAATCCTGAATAGGCCACATACCGTTATACTCAACAACAACTCTTTCTGCATTTGCTTTTTTCTGCAGAGCTTCAAGGTTCTGAGGGTTTAACTCGTTTTTATCATCAACAGTTTCAACAACAACGTTTTTACCCGGCCATTTTGACGAGTCATATTCAACCTCACCCTCTTCACAAAGAAGAAGTAATGTTCTTTCGCCTGAATTAAATCTTTTATCACAAAGGGTATCCTGAATAAAGGTAGTTTTACCGCTTTCAAGAAAACCTATAAACATATATACAGGTATTTCCATTATATCACCTCATCAGATTTTAAAAAGTGTTGCAAGTTCGTCTTCTTTGAGGCCTGAACCGATAACACAGATTTTTCCTATGATATCGGCACCGCCTGTTCTTACATCAGGCTCACCGGGAACATAGTCAAAGTGAATCCACTCATCATTATTTCCTGCTACGATACCTTTGGCACGAAGAACAACACCGTATTTTTCTTCATCACCAAAAGCAGAAAGAATGGATTTCATTTCATCAAGTGAATATTTTACTGCAGTTTCTTTACCCCAACTGATAAATACATCCTCAGCGTGATGATGGTGATGTCCATGACATCCGCAATCGCAATCATGGCCGTGATGATGCTCATGATGATGCTCGTGGCAATCGCAATCATGGTCATGGTGATGATGCTCATGATGATGCTCTTTTTCAAGCTCTTCTTTAAGAGAAATAACTTTTTTCTCCATAGCTTCACGAATTTGCTTGCCTGTCAGTTTATCCCAATCTGTTGTAACAACAACGGCACCTTCATTATGCTCACGCACAAGCTCAACAGCTTTTTTGATTTTCTCTTCACTGATATTGGATGTGTGTGAAAGAATAATGGTCTGAGCGTGTTCAACCTGGTCATTAAAAAATTCACCAAAATTCTTCATATACATTTTGCATTTACCTGCATCCACAACAGTTGTGAAAGAGTTGAGCTCAAGTTTATCAGAACCTGCATTTTTAACAGCTTTGATAACATCACTGAGTTTACCTACACCTGACGGCTCAATAAGAATACGCTCAGGTGCATACTCCTCAACAACTTTATTCAGCGCCTGACCAAAATCACCTACAAGGCTGCAGCATATGCATCCGGAATTCATTTCGGTAATCTCAACACCTGCTTCTTCAAGGAATTTGCCGTCGACACCAATTTCGCCAAACTCGTTTTCAATTAAAACAAGCTTCTCCCCCGGGTAAGCTTCACTTATAAGCTTTTTGATAAGTGTAGTTTTACCTGCACCTAAAAAGCCTGAAAATATATCTACCTTTGCCATTTATATCAATCCTTTTTAAAATATTATCTTCGTCAATTGATTATAACACTTTTAATGATAAAAATAAACAATTATTATGCAGTTTTTTTGTAACACACAAAAATAAAATTTTATTGATTTATACATTATATTTGTATATAATGTATTTGTATAAATATAGGAGGTAATCTTATGAAAAAGACATTACTGAAAATTGTTTCTGTTTTCCTTTGCCTTTCACTTGTTTTTTCTGTCAGCTGCACAGGCGTTTATGCAACTGACGCTACAGAAGAAACACCTATTATTGAAAGCTTACCGGAAATAGAAGAAAAAGAACCTACTCTCAAAGGATTCGTTGAGTATGTTGCAGACCCTCAGATGTGGATTGAAAGCCTGGCACTTTTTGAAGGTACATTTGACGGACTTGATTCATCAGCAGACATACTTGATAATATTATGAAAGTGCTTTACAACATTATTAACGTCATTGTTGAGAAGCTCGTTCAGGTAGTATGCAAATTTTACCCTGACCCAAACAACTGGGAAATTATGGATCAGTATGACAGCGCAGCTGTTGGCTTTATGCCCGGCCGTGAAAATTATCAGACTCAAGCAGGCGCTGATAATTACTGGACTCTCGGTTATTCAAGCAGAAGCCTTCTCCCTGAAGATGTTGACAACGGCTCTTATCACCTGGGCCGCGACCTTACAAACAGAAAGGCTAAAGGTGTTTATGATGATCAGAGAATCCGTGTAGCAGTTATGGATGATAACAGCGGTGAAGGTGCTGTTGTTATAGGTGCTATTGACGCTCTCGGTGTTACATCAACTGATGTGCGCTCAATCAGAAAAGGTGTTATTGAATACTGCGAAAGCAACAACATTGAGGTTGCAAGTATCAACATAACATCAACTCACGCTCATTCCGCCCTTGACACTCAGGGTGTAAGCACAGAGTTCTTCTATAAATTAGCTGCTAACCTTATCAATAATGAGCTTGGCCTTTTTGAAGAATTACCGCTCCTTACTGCACCTACATACTTTAAGAACTACTTCATTGAGCAGTCAATCATCGCTGTTGAAGAAGCTTTTGAAGACGCTGAAAAAGGTGAAATGTATTTCACATCAATTGATTGCGGTGATATTGTAAGAGATAAGCGCGAACTTATTTCAAAAGAAGATTTACCTGAGATTGCAAGCTTCTGCTTTGTTCCTGACAGTGGCAGTGAAGTAACATACCTTGCTGATATAACTTGCCACCCTACATCATTCAGCGCAAATAACGGATATGTAGGTTCAGACTACATCTACTATCTTGATAAATATATCAAAGAGCAGACAGGCGGTAACTTTGTTATGATTCAGGGTGCAGTGGGTCAGGTTTCAAGAGATATTGAAGTAGACACTACCGGCATGGAAGAATATGAAGAAATCGGCGCAACAGCAAAAGCCCTCGGTAAAGCTTTTGGTCAGCTCATTCTCGAAGCTGATCATTCACAGAAGCTTGACCCTGTTCTTAACGCAAAGCACAGAGAAATCTGGATTGAGCCGGGCAACAGTATTCTTGTTCTTGCTTGTGAAGTTAAGCTTGTAAACAACAAAGCTTATTACACAAACGGTGATAAAGAGATGGTTGTAATGGCATCTGAATTAGGTTATATTGAATTCGGTAACAAAGTCGGCCTTGCTCTCTTCCCCGGTGAGCTTTATCCTGAAGTATTCTGGGGTAACGAAATCACAGGCGGTACTAACTGGGACGGCAGCGAATGGCCATACGAAAGCTTGGCAAACTCTGTTGACGGCGTTGACGTTTATGCTGTAAGCCTTGCTAATGACGCTCTCGGTTATGTTCTTACTGATAACAACTTCGCATTCATGGGTCACATCATCGGTGACGGTATTGCTGACGAAACATTCTCAGCAGGCAAACACATGGGTTCATTACTTGTTGGTGAATACCTTGCACTTATTGAAGAATTAGAAGTCGTTGAAGAAAAATAAATAAATACAACAAAGGCACCGTCAATTGACGGTGCCTGATTTTTTTACAATAAGCAACAAAAAACTCCCTCAGCAGAGGGAGTTTTAATTGATTATTTATTCTTTGCTTCTCTTTCAGCGTCAAGGATTGCTTTAACTTTAAGAGGAAGACCGAAGAGATTGATGAATCCTGCTGAATCCTTCTGGTCATAAACCTCGTCAGCGTCAAATGTTGCAAACTCTTCACTGTAAAGTGAGTATGGTGATGTAACGCCTGCGTTGATGATGTTACCTTTGTAAAGCTTAAGCTTAACATCACCTGTAACAGTTTCCTGAGTTTTATCAACAAATGCTGAGAGAGCTTCTCTCAAAGGAGTGAACCACTGACCGTAGTATACAACCTCTGCAAATTTCTGAGCTACAAGCATTTTGTAGTGATGTGTTTCTCTGTCAAGGCAAAGTGTTTCAAGAACATCATGTGCTTTGTAAAGGATTGAACCTGCCGGATTTTCGTAAACACCTCTTGATTTCATACCTACAAGACGGTTTTCAACGATATCTGCAAGGCCTACGCCGTTTTTACCACCGATGTCATTAAGAAGCTCAATCATCTCAACGCCGCCCATTTTTTTGCCGTCAACAGCAACAGGGACACCTTTTTCAAATGAAATTGTAACATAAGTTGCTTTATCAGGAGCCTGCTCAGGTGAAACACCCATTTCAAGGAAGCCAGGTTTGTTATACTGTGGCTCGTTTGCAGGGTCTTCGAGATCAAGGCCTTCGTGTGAAAGATGCCAGAGGTTCTTATCTTTTGAGTAGTTTGTTTCACGGTTTATTTTAAGCGGAATATTTCTTGCTTCAGCGTATTCAATCTCTTCTTCACGTGATTTGATATCCCAGATTCTCCAAGGAGCAATAATCTGCATTTCAGGTGCAAATGCTTTGATAGCAAGTTCAAAACGAACCTGGTCATTACCTTTACCTGTGCAGCCGTGGCAGATAGCGTCAGCGCCTTCAGCCTTTGCAATTTCAACAAGTCTCTTAGCAATAATAGGACGTGCGAATGCAGTACCGAGAAGATACTCTTTTTCATAAACTGCACCTGCTTTGATTGATGGGAAAACAAAGTCGTTTACAAAAACATCTTTAAGGTCTTCGATGTAAAGCTTTGAAGCGCCTGTTGCAATTGCTTTCTCCTCAAGTCCGTCAAGCTCTGTACCCTGACCAACGTCACCTGAAACAGCAACAACTTCACAGTTGTTATAGTTTTCTTTAAGCCATGGAATAATAATTGATGTATCAAGTCCGCCTGAATAAGCGAGAACTACTTTTTTAATTTCTTTCATTTTAATTTCCTCCAAATAGTTAATTTAACTTTATGCATCGATTATACACTAATATACAGAAAATTCAAGTATATTTTGTATATTTATACATCATTTTTGTTTTTTCAGCTAAAATGCCAAATGTAATCATTGACCAAAGATTTTTTTGTTAAACCTGCCAAAATCCTACTTTTTTCATAACCTTGCGAAGCGTCTTTCTTGCAGCGTAAGAAGCTTTTTCACTGCCAAGCTTTGCGCACTGCTCAAGATAAGCCTTATCGTTTATGAGTCTGTTATACTCTTGCTGAATAGGAGTAAGACTTTCGATAACAGCCTGAGCAACTGCTGATTTAAAATCACCGTAGCCTTTGCCTTCAAACTCTTTTTCAATCGCAGAATAATCAAGACCTGTGCAGGCTGAATAAATTGACATAAGATTGTTTATACCGTCTTTACCGTCACCGTAATAAACACGTGCCTCACTGTCAGTAACAGCTGATTTGAATTTTTTCACAATCTGGTCAGGAGTGTCAAGCATACCGATACTTGCCTTGGGATTTGGATCTGACTTTGACATTTTTTTAGTCGGGTCCTGAAGAGACATAACTCTTGCGCCAACCTTGCCCATAAAAGGCTCAGGAACAACAAATGTAGGTGAATAAACCTGATTGAATCTGTCAGCAATATCTCTTGCTAATTCAAGATGCTGTTTCTGGTCTGCACCGATCGGCACATAGTCTGCCTGATATAAAAGAATATCTGCAGCCATAAGAACAGGATAATCAAAAAGGCCTACATTTATATTGTCGGCATGCTTTTGTGATTTATCTTTAAACTGTGTCATTCTTGATGCTTCGCCAAACTGGGTATAGCAGTTAAGAATCCAGCCAAGCTGTGAATGCTCAGGAACATGACTCTGAACAAAAACCACATTCTTTTCAGGGTCAAGACCTAAAGCTATGAGCAAAGCATACATTTCCATACTCTGCTTACGAAGCTTTGCCGGTTCCTGACGGACAGTGATAGCGTGAAGATCTGCAATAGCATAGAAGCAATCATAATCTTCACTCATATACTTCCAATTTTTAAGTGCACCAAGATAGTTACCGAGAGTCGGAACAGCTGTTGGCTGAATACAGCTTAAAACTATTGATTTTTTATCTTCCATAATACACCTCTTATTTCATTTCTCGTGCAATTTCACCTAAAATTTTAAGTCCCTTATCCATAGCTTCAATAGTTGGGGTTGTAAAGTTAAGGCGGATTGCATTGAATTTATCATAATCGTTTACAACAAAAGCGGTACCGGGTACAACAGCGACCTTTCTTTCGATAGCTTTGTTGCAGAATTCAATCATATCAATACTTTCAGGTAAATCACACCATACAAAAAGACCGCCTTCAGGGCGTACATATTTAACAACATCGCCCAGCTCTTCATCAATTCTGTCACAAAGGAAGTTAAGTCTTTCGCGGTAGCAGTTTTTGATATTCTGAATATGCTCATCCATATCATAATTGCTCATCCATTTTTCAACAAGCATCTGATTAAACATCGGTGTATGAACGTCACTTGTCTGCTTACCTACAGTCATTTTGCCAACAACCGGTGCAGGACCTAAAACATAACCTACACGGATACCGGGTGCCATAACCTTAGAGAAAGTACCTGCATAAATAACTCTGCCCTCTTCATCAAAGCTCTTGATCGAAGGGAGGTCTTCACCTGCAACTCTTGTATCACCGTAAGGATTATCTTCAAGAATTATTTTGTCATACTTACAAGCAAGGTCATAAACAGCCTTACGCTTTGCAAGAGACATAGTAACACCTGACGGATTCTGAAAATTAGGTATAACATAAATAAACTTTGCTTTTGCCTCTTCCTTAAGAGCTTTTTCAAGCTCAGCTATGTTGATACCGTCATCTTCAATGCTTACACCGCGAAGCTTTACATTATATGCTCTGAAGCAATTAAGTGAGCCGATAAATGAAGGTGTTTCTGCAATAACAACATCACCCTCATTACAAAGAACCTTAGTTGTTAAATCCATAACCTGCTGAGCACCGCTTGTAATTATAAGAGAATCTGTATCTTTACCGATCTTTTTGCTTGAACGCAACCACTCGGTTACACGCTTAATCAACGGAGGATAACCTTCTGTTACGCCGTACTGCAAAGCCTCAATAGGATGATTCTCAAAAATATCCTGTGAAATTTCTTTAATTGCATCAACAGGGAATGCATCGGGAGCAGGATTACCTGCAGCAAGTGCGATCATACCCGGCACTGATGATGCCTTGAGTATTTCACGGATTGCAGATGGCTGCAACGATGAAATTTTATCAGAAAATTTGTATTCCATAAAATTACCTCACTTTATTTTACAATCGTTAAATTATAACATATAAAATTAAGATTGTAAATATTTACTTTTCATGTTATAATAAAAACTAGGAAGTGATTATTATGAAATTAAATTTTGATGCGATAATTTTTGATTTTGACGGCACTGTTGCAGACACAGGCAGAGGCGTTTTTGACTGCATAAGATATGTTCTTAAAAAGAATAATTTACCTGAATTAAGTTATGAAAGTCTTCGTACATTTATCGGTCCGCCTCTTCATGAAAGCTTTATGAGAGAATGTAAGATTGATGAAGAAACAGCTAATGTACTTGTTGCCGATTACCGTGATATCTATGCCGAAAAAGGTATTTACGATTTTGATTTATATGATGGTATCACAGATTTACTTGATGAAATAAGAAAAAACGGCGGAGTTACCGGTATTGCAAGTTCAAAGCCTGAAGACTTTATAAAAATCATTCTTGATAACACAGGTATCGGCAGCCTTTTTGATTTTGTGTCAGGCTCTGACCCCCGTCATGCCGAATCTGATAAAACCACCATTGTCAAAGAATGCATTAAAAAAATGAATTTAAAAGAAGATGCTGAAATCATTATGATCGGTGACCGTATGTTTGACATTATCGGAGCTCATAATGCCGGTATACCATGTATCTGTGTTCTTTTCGGATACGGCAGTTATGATGAGTTCCGTCAATATAACGCAGACTATATTGTCGATGATATTCAGCAATTAAAAAAGATAATTTTCAGCTGATTTATTTCTGTTTTAAGGTTGACTTAACAATACTTTTTTGTTATAATAATGTTCCAAAGGGCAGTCATTACTGACGGATTAAGTGGATTACCACAAGGGAATGATTGCTGACTTTTAGCCGACCGTCTGGGCAGCATCTGTATGATGTTGCCCTTTTTTGATTTTTTATACATTTATAGGAGGTATTACTATGGAACAGTGGAGAGGCTTTGTCCCGGGTAACTGGAAGGAAAACATTGATGTCAGAGATTTCATTCAGAAAAACTACACTCTTTACGAGGGTGATTATACATTCCTTGAAGACTCAACCCAGAGAACCAAGGATTTGTTAAAAAAAGCTGAAGACCTGATGTCTCTTGAAAGACAGTATGGCGGTGTGCTTGATATTGATACACACACAGTAACATCACTCCTTAATTATAAGCCCGGTTATCTTGATAAGAAAAATGAGATTATCGTTGGCTTCCAGACTGACAGACCGCTTAAAAGAGGCGTAAACCCATTCGGCGGTATCAGAATGACAAGAGCTGCCTGTGAAGCTTACGGTTACAGACTTTCTGAAAAAATAGAGTCAGAATTCCAATACAGAACAACTCATAATGACGGTGTTTTCCGTGTTTACGGCAAAGAGACAAGAGCCGCACGTTCTTGCGGTCTTATTACAGGTTTGCCTGATGCTTATGGCCGCGGACGCATTATCGGTGACTACCGCCGTGTTGCCCTTTATGGTATAGACAGACTTATTGAAGAAAAAAGCAAAGACAAAGAGGCTATGAGTACCAGCGATAATGTTATGGACGCTGATACTATCCGTCAGCTTGAAGAGCTTTATCAGCAGATAAATTTCCTCGGAATGCTTAAAGAGATGGCAGCAATGTATGGTTTTGATATTTCAAAACCTGCCACCAACGCCAAAGAAGCTGTTCAGTGGCTTTATTTTGCATACCTTGGTGCTATCAAAGAGCAAAACGGTGCTGCAATGAGCCTTGGCCGCACATCAACATTCCTTGATATTTATTTTGAGCGTGATATTAAAGAAGGTACTCTTACAGAAGCAGAAGCTCAGGAAATTATCGATGACTTCGTTCTGAAGCTTCGTATGGCACGTCATCTTCGTACACCTGAATATAACGAGCTTTTTGGCGGAGACCCGATGTGGATTACCGAAGCTCTCGGCGGTGTGGGTGAAGACGGACGCCCTCTTGTTACCAAAAACACCTTCCGCTTTATGCACACACTCTACAATCTTAAACCTTCAGCAGAACCAAACCTTACAGTTTTGTGGTCAAAGAATTTACCTGAAAACTTCAAAAAATTCTGCGCTAAGGTTTCATGCGACACTGACGCTGTTCAGTACGAAAATGATGACATTATGCGCCCGATTTACGGCGATGATTATGCTATTGCATGCTGTGTATCAGCTATGAAGGTTGGCAAACAGATGCAGTTCTTCGGTGCAAGAGCTAACCTTGCAAAGCTTTTGCTTATGGCTCTTAACGGTGGTAAGGATGAAAATAAAAACATCCAGGTCGGTCCTGTTAACGAGCAATACCCCGATGAATATCTTGACTATGACAAGGTTTGTGAATATCTTGATATCTACCGTCCTTGGCTTGCCAAAATGTATGCAAACACAATGAATCAGATTCATTATATGCACGATAAATACGCTTATGAAAAGACCCAGATGGCTCTTCATGATACTGAGGTTCATCGTTTTATGGCATTTGGTATTGCAGGTATGAGCGTAATTGCAGACTCACTTTCAGCTATTAAATATGCTAAAGTCCGTTGCATTAAAGATGAAGAAACAGGTCTTATCACTGACTTTGAAACAGTTGGTGACTTTCCTAAATTCGGTAATGATGACGACCGTGTTGACTCAATCGCATGCGAACAGGTAGAAAAATTCTATCAGGAACTCAAGAAGCAGAAGCTTTACAGAAACGCTGAAGCAACTCTTTCAATTCTTACAATCACTTCAAACGTTGTTTACGGCAAAAAAACAGGTTCAACACCTGACGGCCGTAAAAAAGGTGAGCCGTTTGCTCCGGGCGCCAACCCTATGCACGGCAGAGAGAAAAACGGTGCCCTCGCATCACTCAACTCTGTTGCAAAGCTCTCTTATGATGTTTGCCGTGACGGTATTTCAAACACATTCTCTATCGTTCCTCAGGCTTTAGGTAAAGATGAGGATTCAAGAATTGACAATCTCGTTAATCTTCTTGACGGTTACTTTGGTCAGAAAGCTCATCATCTTAATGTTAACGTTCTTAACCGTGAGGTTCTTATGGACGCTTATGAGCACCCTGAAGAATATCCTAACCTTACAATCAGAGTTTCCGGTTATGCTGTTAACTTCTGCAAACTTTCAAGAGAACAGCAAAGAGAAGTTATTTCAAGAACATTCCATGAAGCAATCTAAACTACAAGGGCAGATTTAATCTGCCCTTATTTTTAAAGTCAGGTGTTTTTATGAATATCAAAGGCAAAATACATTCATTCCAATCAATGGGTGCAGTTGACGGACCCGGTATAAGATGCGTAGTTTTTATGCAGGGTTGCCCACTTCGCTGTATTTATTGCCACAACCCTGACACACACAAATTTGACGCAGGTGAAGAATACACTGCCCAAGAGATGTGTCAGAAAATACTCAGATTTAAAAGCTATATCAAAAACGGAGGTGTTACCGTATCGGGCGGTGAGCCCTTGATGCAGCCTGAATTTGTAGCTGAGCTTTTTAAGCTTTTAAAAGATAACGGTATTCATACAGCACTGGACACTTCATGCATAGGTGATCTTAAATCAGCTAAAAAGGTTCTTGAAGTGACCGACCTTGTGTTAGCTGATGTTAAATTTTTAAGTAATGAAAATTATGAAAAATATATCGGTACAACATTTGATAAAGTGAAAGACTTTCTTGACCTTACCAAAAAGATGAACAAACCATTATGGATAAGACAAGTTATTGTACCGGGTATCAACGATACAAAAAAAGACATCTGTAAACTGCTTGATTTTATTGATAATTATAAAAACACCAAAAAAATCGAGCTTCTGCCTTTCAGAAAATTGTGTATCCCTAAATACGAAAATCTTGGTATTGAGTTTGCTTTAAAAAATACTCCTGAGATGTCTCAGGAAGGCATTGAGGAATTATACAAACTGATACCCGATAATATGAAATAAAAGGTTGCAGTCAACTTAATGACTGCAACCTTTTTTATTCAAGTATTGGTTTATCACAAAATTCCACTTCAGATTCACCCTTTATTCCGTCTGACTCAAAAATAATAATCTCATTCTCACCCTGTTTTAAAAGTGAGGCAGGTATATAAAGTGTTTTTTGCGGTCCGATTTCCCAATATCTTCCGATATTGAAACCATTAACAGTAACAAAACCTTTTGTGAAGTTGTCAAGCTTCATAAAGGTATCTTTTGCATCATCAACATTAAGATAGCCTTTATAAAAAACAGACTTTTCTTCAGGAGCGTCTGAAGTGAAAGTAATTTTATCAAGATTATCCATTGTAAGAGGATAAACATCCCAATTAAAATGAATTCTGTCATCAATAAGGCATCTGCCTGCTATACCTTTTTTGCGCATCATTTTAGCACCAAAATTGGCTCTGCCCATATTTTCACAAAGTATAGTAAGCTTATCCCCTGACTTAGCGCTGAACTTAACACTGAGTTCATCATCATTTACATAGACAATGCCGATTAAATCATGGTTAATATATATCTGCGCACGGTCACCAAGGCTTTCAAAAACAAGCTCAACATCATTATAATCACGGTTAAGCACAGTCTGATAAGCAATGTAACCGTAACCTATACCGTAATTTTCCATAGGTCTCGGCACATTTGAAAAAGCAGGAGTTGAAAGCTTATCAAGTGAATTAAAGAAACCCGCCTGCTGTGTAAGTTTAATTTTGCCGTAGGCTTTTTTCTCTCTGTTTGCAGGCACTTCAGGCAACGGTCCGTCTGCATACTTTTTTAAAACTTCTCTGACAGCAAAGTACTTCTCTGTTACATCACCGCACTCTGAAAGAATGGCATCGTAATCATAACTTGTAACATCGGGCAAAAACTTTTCATAATGATTGGCACCTGATGAAAAGCCAAAATTCGTGCCGCCGATAAACATCTACATATTAAGGCTGCCTCTTTTGAGCATATCATCAACTGTTTTTGCATAGTCCTGAGCAGAAGTAGTGTGATGCTTGTCATCACCCCATGCATCAAACCAGCCGTTCCACATTTCCATACACATTTTAGGGGTATCAGGATAAAGTTCATCATGAGCTTTAAAATTCTCCTCTACCCTGCTGCCGAAATTAAGCGTAGCAAGGCAGCCGTCTATTGCACCGTCAAGTAAATCTTCTTTGCTTGTGCCGTCTGATGTAAATAGCTCAACATCAATTCCTCTTCTGACAAAACCGTCTTTAAGATAAGAAAGATAAGCTTTGTCATCACCGTAATAACCGTATTCATTCTCACACTGAACCATAATAACGGGTCCTCCGTTGGTGCAGAGAAGCGGTCTGATTTCATCACACATACGATCAAGATAACGGTCAAAATGCTTTATATAAGCCTCATTCATACAACGGATTTCAATATCCTCATCTGTCTGAATCCACCATGGCAGACCGCCGAATTCCCATTCAGCACATATATACGGGCCCGGTCTTACAATAACCATAAGTCCGTTTTTTCCTGCTGTTTCAATAAATTTTGCAATATCGAGATTATTACTGAAGTCATAGTTGCCCGGCTGCTTTTCGTGCATATTCCAGGCGCAATAAGTTTCAACGCAGTTACAGCCCACAGCACGCATTTTTTTAAATATATCATCCCATGTGTCAGGCATATTTCTGAAATAATGAACTGCACCTGAAATGATTTTTATAGGTTTGCCGTCTTTAACAAAATTATTACCGCAAATTTCAAAAGTCATTTTTCAATCTCCTTTTGTGGAATAAAATCATTGTATCATACACTTATATAAAAGTAAAGAAGCCGTAACAGCTGACTTTTTAAGCAACTGTTACGGCTTTAATTATTTTTGTGGGCAAAGCTTTATAACTGCAATTTCAGGTCTGTTATAGCACCTTAACGGTACAGGATAATTACCTAAACCACCTGAAATATGAATATAATGACCGTCTTTTTCATACATACCTTTTACAAGACTACCCTTTTTATCAGGAAAAAGCCTTTCCCCATCGCAAAGCGCTCCTATGACAGGCAAACGAAAAATCCCGCCATGGGTATCCCCTGATAATGTCAGGTCTATGCCGAAATCTTTGAAATTGTCAAATTTATCGGCTCTGTGAGATAACAGAATTGAAAAATTCTCATTATCCTGAGCAAAAGCATTATTCAAATCAAAAGTAGGTGTGAAATATACATTATCAATACCATAAATATGGAGATTTGTATTTTTAATTTTTACAAATTTCTCTTCATAATTTATAACATCAACACCCTTTGATTCAAGAGCTTCAAAAAAGCCTTCATCATCGTCATGCTCACCGTTGACATAAAAGACAGGGTACTTCTGCGCTAAATCTTCTAATAAAATCAAAGCGTTTTCTTTACCTGTCAGGCTGTCACGAATAAACATATCGCCTGTAACGGTTATTATATCAGGTGATTGCGAAGTAATTCTTTTAATCAGGGTTTTATTATTTTTGCCAAAGGTTTCATCATGTAAATCAGAAATCTGAACTATCTTTATTTCATCATTTACAAAAGCACTTTTGATTGTCCACTCATTTACACTTAAAGTGTAGTTGTTTATCCACCACATAAAAAGGAGCAATAACAAAACCATAAATAAAGTTCCTATATGCAGTTTCTTTGCTTTTTTCATGAAATCACCAATTCAGATAACTTGGAATATTATATGCATCTTATGCTTAAAGCAGACTTCCGTTTTTAGCTTTGGATTCACAATAAATGCAACGGTATATTCCATTTTCTTTATCAGTGAGTTTGAATGTTTGTTGAAGTCCTTGCTCTGTTGAGGTTATGCATCTCGGATTTTTACAATGAATTACATTACTCACTTTTTCAGGTAATTCAAGATGTTTTTTCTCAACAAGCTTACCGTTTTTAATAACATCAACAGTAATGCCCGGGTCAATATATCCTAAAATATCAACATCGACTTCAATCTCTGCATCAATTTTAATAATATCTTTTTTACCCATTTTTTTGCTGCTTACATTTTTAATTATAGCAACAACACAATCAAGCTTATCTAACTCAAGGTAGTTATAAATTTTCATACTTTTGCCGGCTTTGATGTGGTCAAGCACAAGGCCGTTTTTAATTTCATCAATATGCATTATTCTACCCCCAGAAGCTTTAATATAAGAGCCATTCTGATATATTTGCCGTTACATGCCTGACGGAAATATGCTGCTCTTTCATCATCGTCAACATTGAGAGCTATTTCATTAACTCTCGGCAGAGGATGAAGAACCCTCATTTCAGGTTTGGCATTAGCAAGCTTTTCACTTGTGAGAATATAACTGTCTTTAAGACGGATATAATCTGCTTCATTGAAAAATCTTTCACGCTGAACACGTGTCATATACAAAATATCAAGCTCAGGCATAGCTGAATCAAGATCAGTTTTTTCAACAAACTCTATGTTTTTATCAATAAGCTCCTGCCTTAAATAATCAGGTATTTTAAGCTCATCAGGTGATATCATAACAAACTTAACATTGTCATAACGCACCATAGCTGAAATAAGTGAATGCACTGTTCTGCCGAATTTAAGGTCACCGCAAAGACCGACAGTAAGGTTATCAAATCTGCCCATTTCACGCTTGATTGTAAGCAGATCTGTAAGGGTCTGGGTCGGATGATTATGACCACCGTCACCTGCGTTGATGATAGGTACTGTAGCCTTCATTGACGCAACGAGAGGGGCACCCTCTTTAGGATGGCGCATCGTGATAATATCAGCATAATATGACACAACCTTTACTGTGTCAGATACGCTTTCACCTTTACTTGCTGAGCTGCTGTTAGCTTCTGAAAAGCCCAGAACATTACCGCCCAGCTCATACATAGCTGCCTCAAAGCTCAGACGTGTTCTTGTTGACGGCTCAAAGAAAAGTGTTGCCATTTTTTTACCGTGGCATTTTTCACTGTATTTAACAGGGTCAGCAATAATATCATTTGCAGTTGAGATAAGTTCATCAATCTCTTCTACAGATAAGTCAAGAATACTGATAAGGTTTTTCAAAGAAAACAATCCTCTCCGAATAAATTATAATATTAAAACTTATGCTGAAATCCAGCTTTCGTCTGACGGATTGTTTCTGAATTTGATAAGACGGCTTACATCTTCAGGCTTGATATAACCTGTCTGTGAAGCAACCTCTGCGATTGTGTCAAAGTTTGTAAGGCTTACGTTTTTAACATCTGCAGCTGCAAGACGGTCAATACCTTTCTGCATACCGTATGTGAAGATACTTACGATACCGAGAACCTCTGCACCTGCTTCACGAAGAACGTTAACAACTTCAATAACACTGCCGCCTGTTGAAATGAGGTCTTCAACAACAACAACCTTCTGACCTTTTTCAAGCTTACCTTCAATCTGATTCTGTCTGCCGTGGTCTTTTGCGCCTGAGCGAACATAACCCATAGGCATATCAAGAATTGATGCTGCGATAGCTGCGTGAGCAATACCGGCAGTGCTTGTTCCCATAAGAACTTCACATTCAGGGTACTCTGCTTTTACTTTATCAGCAATAGCCTGTTCAACGATTTTTCTCTGTTCAGGAGCTGTAAGGATAAGTCTGTTATCGCAATATACAGGGCTTTTGATACCACTTGCCCATGTGAACGGCTCGTCCGGACGGAAGAAAACTGCCTTAATTTTAAGTAATGCTTCTGCTACGATTTTTTCCATTTTAATTACCTCTCTTATATTAAAAATTATCAATCACAAAATTCTGCTACACAACGGCGGTAAGCTGCAACAGGGTCATCTGCCTGTGTAATCGGTCTGCCGACTACGATATAGTCTGAACCGATTTCTTTTGCTTTTGCAGGTGTTGTAACTCTTACCTGGTCACCAACCTCACCGTCTGCAAAACGAACACCCGGTGTTACTGTAATAAACTCTTTGCCGCAGGTTTCTTTAACTTTACCTGCTTCAAGCGGTGAACAAACTACACCGTCAAGACCTGCAACCTTTGCATTATGAGCGTAGTGCATAACAACCTTATCAATAGGCTCTTTGATAAGAAGATCGTCTTCCATTCTTTCCTGACTGGTTGATGTGAGCTGAGTAACAGCAATAAGGAGCGGTCTTGTGCCGTCTTCTCTTGTAAGGCCTTTGATTGCAGCTTCCATCATTGCGATTGTACCTGCTGCATGAAGGTTACACATATCAACATCCATAGCAGAAAGAACACTCATAGCTTTCATAACCGTATTAGGGATATCGTGAAGTTTAAGATCGAGGAAAATTTTATGTCCTCTTTCTTTGATACCTTTAACTATTTCAGGACCTGCACCGTAAAACAGCTCCATACCGATTTTTACATAAGGTTTTTCTTCTGTGAATTTATCAAGAAAATTAAAAACCTCCTGCTTGTTGCTGAAATCACAAGCAATAATTACATCTTTACCCATTATTTTGCCCTCCCTATAATATCTTGTAAATTTTCAATGTTATATTCTTTCATAACATTAGGTAAATCATTAATAATTTTTTCGCATACATATGGATCTACTAGATTTTGAGCTCCAACCATGATTAAAGAAGCTCCTGCATACATCATTTCTAATACTTCATAAGCATTAGTAACTCCGCCCATTCCGATAATAGGAATATTTACTGCATGACTTACTTCATAAATCATTCTTAATGCTACTGGATAAATACCTGGTCCACTATATCCACCTTTTTTAATAGAGATAATTGGTTCACCAGTTCTTAAGTTAATTCTCATACCAACAAGGGTATTAATTAAACTAATTGCATCTGCTCCTGCACTTTCAACAGCTTTTGCCATTTTAACAATATCAGTTACATTTGGTGATAATTTAACAATTAATGGTTTAGTACAAACTTTACGAACTTCTTTAACTAAAGAATGTGCTACTTCACTATCAGTTCCAAAGGCCATACCTCCACCCTTTACGTTTGGACAAGAGATATTTAATTCAATAGCGAATACATCATCGCATTCATTAAATTTTCTTACAGTTTCTACATATTCATAAATGCTATGTCCACCAACATTTGCAATTATTTGTTCTTTATAAACTTTTCTTAATTCTTTAATTTCTTCATTAACAACTTTATCGACACCTGGATTTTGTAAACCAATTGCGTTAATTAATCCAGATGGACATTCCGCGATTCTTGGTAATGGATTACCATATCGAGGTTCTAATGTAGTTCCTTTTAAAGCAATACCACCTAAAATATTTAAATCATATAAATCTTTAAATTCGTATCCAAAGCCAAATGTTCCACTAGCAGGAATAATTGGATTGATGAATTCTCTTCCTAAGAAATTAATTTTTAAACTCATTAGAAAATCACCTCGCTAGCGTTAAATACTGGTCCTTCTTTACAAACTCTTTTTGGACCTTTTGTAGTTTCAATTGAACATCCCATACATGCTCCAAATCCACATCCCATTCTTGCTTCTAATGAAACGCATCCATTTGAATTATATAATGCTAAATACTTTAACATTACTTGAGGACCACATGCATAGTAATAATCAAAATCAACTTTATGTTCTTTTAGATAACTTACTACATTTCCTTTATAACCTTTACAGCCATCATCACTTGTAATGATTAAGTCACATAATGCACTAAATTCATCTAATAATACTAAGTCACTTTCTCTACTTACACCATAAATTAATGTAGGTCTAACACCTAATTCATTAAATTTTTTAGCTAAAGCATACATTGGTGCAATTCCAATACCACCTGCTATAAGAAGTGGCTTTTTAGATAAACTAATATCAAAGCCATTTCCTAAGCCGATTAATACTTCTAATTCTTCATTCACTTTTAAATTTGTCATATCTTTTGTACCATGACCTAATACTTTATATAATAAATCTAAATGATTTTCACTAAAGTCATGAACTGAGATTGGACGACGTAAATAATAATCTTTTAATTTTACTTCTACGAATTCACCAGGATTTTTAATATCACTTAAATCTCCTTCTAAACGCATTAAGTAAATATCTTTTGATAACTGTTCGTTTTTAGTTATTTTTAAAAATACATTCTTCATAACTATTCCTCATCAATTAATGATACTTTCATTGTAATTTCTTCAAGAACGTCTAATAATACTTTAACTGTATCTAAACAAGTAAATACTGGTACGTTATTATCAATTGCAGCACGTCTAATTAATTTACCATCTTGTATTGAT
>JBGVPE010000053.1:0-19140 GCA_045126895.1 Acutalibacteraceae bacterium
TCAAAGTCAACACCATTGTCTGTTCTCTGACTGTTCCTTTAGTGTACAAATATTCTACATCTGCCATCAACTGTTCAGACATTTCAACAGGCAGATAAAAGATAATCTGACTTACTTCTGCAAAATTGCTCTTGCAAGATAAACATAACCCTTTAACTTCGATTTAAACGATAAAGGTAATCTGAACAAATCATCCTGATTGATAATTCCTGAAAGATTTTTGTCTCTGTTTTCAGGTTTGGCAGTTGGCCCTTTATATGCATAAGCATAGTCGGACTCAGGTAGTTTTTTTGAAGTGCAAAGATTGCTTTGAATAAGCTGAGCTATAACGGCACTTCCTTTTTGTGTGTGAACACCCACTAATGAAATTCCCTCATTGGTGTCTTTAACCTCTGATGATTCCGAGGCTTTCCAGAAATCACCGATAGTTATATCGGCATTACTTTTTTCTGTTCTTCGGCATTGATAACAAGCATCACGCAAAACATTGTTTTCAAAAAACAGACGGAGATACGGGTCCTGAAATTTTGTTTTAAGGTAAACATTACCTGATTCAAAAGTAACCTTTGAGCAATATGCTTTCCATCCGTATGCTTTTGAACGGAAGTCAACATCACTGACTTTACCGTATCGGCTTTCAAGATTGGTGATATATTTTTGGTAAATCCCCGCTGACGGTACACCATGGCACAAAAAGTCGCATGTCAGCAGATTTTCATAATCTTTGCCGAGATAATTTTTCAATCCGTCAATCTGGCAGGATGTTCCGCAGTAAAAAACTTTTCTTCCCTTTTCGAGTGAGTCTTTCACTTTGATAAAAATATCACCTGTATAGCTTTCAACATATTTTGATTTTTTAAGCTTTTTAAGCTCAACACAATCACTGCTTGTCTGATACACAGATTTCATATCATCACTGTATGCAGCGCCGAAAACTTCACCGTTACCCTCCAGAACCATATCGGCAATCAGTCCGAAAGCTCCGCCTGATGAACCTTCCATACGTTGAGCTTTATCGTTTGCCCAAAGGGCATAATATGTACCTTCTTGCCAATCTTTACCCTCAGGGCGATTATTGACAGGGCATACATCACGGCAGCTTTCACACTCTAAACACATCTGTGTATCAACATATGGCTTATAAAAGCCATTATCATCTTTTTTAATGCTGATGCATTTTTGGGGGCAAGCACTTACACAAGCGCCGCATGCAACACAGCTTCCTGCCGTAATCTTCATTTTTTCACCTCTGTCAAATCATTTTCTTTTGTTATAAAGATATCCTAAAAACTCACGGTAATTAGGCAACGCATTATACTCTTTTTCGAACTTTTCCCGGGCAGATTTTCTGAATGAAGCATATTCTTCTTCCGGCATATCTGCCATTTTATATATGCATTTTACTAATTCATCATCGGTATAATCGGCATCCAATAAAAATCCGTTTTTGCCCTCATCAACCAATTCAGGTACACCGCCTACAGATGTGGCAATCACAGGGATATCAAAGCTCATCGCTTCCATAACAGAAACGGGTATACCTTCACTCTCACTTATGTTGACAAAAGCGTGAAAAGGCTCTTTGCCGTAAATATCATAAACCTCTGTATTAGGCACTGCACCTTTAAAATCTACACTTATATTTTCATTGATTGTTTTTTTGGCATAGTCTTTTAATGCTTCAAGCTCCTCACCGCCGCCCAGATGAACCCAGTGAATTTTTTTATCTGAAATCTTACTTAAAGCATCTGCTATTCTGTGTAATCTTTTTAAAGGAATTACTCTTGAGCACGATACAATCCTGAAAACATCTCTGTCAGCGCAAGGATTATGGCATCCTCTGTCAAGAGCTCCTAAACGGCGGACATTCACCTTGGTTTTTAAGCCGTATTTATTTTCAAGATATTTTTTACCGTCAGAAGAAATTGTTGAAACCTCATCAATCTCATTATAAAGCTGTTGATGAAAGGGAATGTAGCCGGATTTATGCCTTTCTGAATAAACATCAAAGCCATGGGCTCTTGATATTGTATAATGCTTGTTTTTAAGCTTTTTATTAAGACGCACTGCTCCGTAAGCTGAAATATAAAGCCATGTGCTGTAAATCACATTCACTTCATACTCGGGGTGTTTTTTCAGCCACCTGTACGCTTGCCATGCTCTGTGATTGCCGCAAAGAGAAACAACCACCATATCATAAAGTTTTTTTAACGAAAAGCCTTTTGAAAAAATAAGATTTTTCAGCTCTTTATAAAACATTTTATCAGTGAGCATAAATGGTATTGCTTCAATAATTGAGCGTTTGTCTTTTGACAATGTATGGTCAGAAATCAATTCAATCGTAGGGTCATTGATTTCACGGGTAGGCTTTTCATTTTTTTTGCTGTTTGTGACAATCAATGTTTTATCATAAAATTCGTGATATACAGAGATTTCATTCTTTAAAAAAGGCTCACTTATATTGTAAGGGAAACTGTTAGCAAAAAGAATCAGCAGCTTTTTCATCACACAATCTCCTCACTTTTTCTTTTATACGGTCTTGATATTATACCTACAAACAGAATTGCTGACAGCAACAGTACGTTGGGGAACGAAAAAACATCTGTCAGCCATCTGAAGTATGAGCCTCGTGGCGTAAGAAAAATTACTCGGGTAAAATTAAGCACAAGGGCATAACCGATCCAACTGCTGATTTTAACTTTATTGAGCTTCATCAATAAAACCGATATAAACATTGAACCGATTACTAAACCCACCCATGAATAGTCATTAAAAAGCTCTGCAAGATAACAAGAGCCGCAACCGATACCGCTCAGGTAGCTTTCTCTGAATCGCAAAAATGACAAAGTTGAACCGAGAGAACCTGCACTCATAGCAGCTTCAACTGTGTTACCGTTTATTTTTTCAAATCCAAAAATCGTTCTTGAAATAACATTCTGCTGTAAATACTCTATAACATGGCCAAAGACATAGCCTTTGCCGGATACTAACTTTTCTATTTTTTCCTGAAGATTTATGGTCATGGTTACAACCTGAAGAGAAACACCCTGTGATGAAAAGAACTCTGTAATTGCATCACCGAAACCGAGTGCCATTTCTTTATCAACTCTGGTATATTTGAGCCTTTGTAAAAAATAAATGCCGAAAGGAATCAGTGCAACCAGACCTGCCAACGCTTTTTTCCAATGTTTAAAAAAGGATTCATCCTCTTTTACCTTGTTGATTGTATGAACAACAAGAATCAGGAAGCCGCAAACGGCTTCACCTCTGTCACCCGCGCTCAAAATAAGGGCTTCTATACCGAGAACTACACCGTAACCGAAAAATGTAACCTTTTTGCTGAAATCACAGGCAAGAAAGAGCATTAAAGAAAGGTAAAACAATGCACCTGCATATCTTAAAGCAGAGGGCAACGATGAAGTTTCTTTAGTGTAAAGAGCTACATAGCCGTAATCCTGAGAATACATAAAGGTTTCAAGTGCCATAAGCAGCTTACACCCTGCCGTGCCGAAAAACGCAACACAAACGGCAAGCAGCTGTAAATTTGTCGGCTGTTTAGAAACCTTACTGTGACCCTCTCTGCCGTCAATTACAAGCCTGACATTGACACCGTTAATCAACGCATAAAAGGTGTTTGTAACCGCAATACCTACAAAACTGATAAGGCATGCGGTGTTCGTATCCTGTAATGTTCCGCCTGCATATTCCTGTATTACAATCCCCGACATCATTGTTGCTGTGCCTCCGCCGAGAACAAACAAGAAGTAAGTCACATTAAAGAAAAACAGCAAAACATCAGAGAAGCCTTTTTTTATCTGCAAAGCTATCACAAGAAAAACCATTATATCAGCCATAGCAATACAGAATACGGCTGTGTTTGATTCAGACAAAAAAGGATATATTGCCAAAAAAATCATATCCACAGCCAGGAAAGAGATTTTTTCTTTTGTAATCATTTGCGAATCCTTTCAACAACGCCTTCAAAAGTTTCTTTCATACCGCTTCGTTGCTTGATATAATCACGGATTTCTTCACCCACATCAAGTCTTGATTTACCGCTTTTCAGGCAGTCTTTATAAAATAATGCAACAGAGTCCATATCAACAGGCTCTTCGTTTGCAGGAACCCTGAGTAAATATTTAAAATCATCATCAATTATGTCGATTTTACAGGAGTTTATCATAGGTATACCTTTTGCACCGTATTCACGGCTCTTAAGTGAGCTGAGCACATCAATTCCGCTGCGATGACGGGCAAGAGAATCCACACCCAATGCGCATTTTTCATAAAGGGCATCAAGCTTTTCACCGTGCATCGCGCCCTCCATGATAATATGATTTTCAAGGGAATATTTTTTAACAAGAGATTCATATTTGCCGTATTCCCTGCCGTTACCTACAAGATGAAGAATAAAATTTTCTTTACCCTCTTCTCCGTTTTTATAGTAATTGTGCATACCTTCAATTATTCTTTCGTAGCCGTGCCACTCACGCATAGAAGACACTGCCACAATATGAATATCATCATCTTCCAACTCATTTTTAACAAGTGACATTGTGCTGAAATCAAATCCGTTGGGGATAACCATAACAGGAATGCCGAAAAGCTCTTTGTAACCATCATAGAATGTTACAATAAAATCAATGTATTTGCTGAGCTTTTTGCGGTATTTAATATCAACAGACATTTTTATTTTTGATAAAATGCCGTATTTATTTTCATCTTCATAAGGATATGTGGGCAGTTCAAGGACAATCCCGGGGCAAACCTTTTTAATCTCTCTGAGTACACTTATAAAGTCCGGGTCAGAGAAATCATAGCGGATATAACACGCGTCATATTTTTTGCCTTTGATAAAAGCTTTGATATCATTCATCTGATTGTGCTTATCAGTAACACCTCTGACTCGTTTATCATCAACAAGTATTTTATGAGTTGCAATTATCTCGGGTTCACCCGAATTTGTGATAACAATTGTATCAGCACCCTGACGGCCTATCATATCAACATCATAGCCATAAGCCTCAAAAGCCCTGCACTGCGACAGCACCTTGGCATTTGCGCCAAAATGCAGATTAGAAAAGTCTTTGAATGCTATGTATAATAATCGTTGATTCACAATTACAACTCCTTTGTTTTATTCGCTGAGTGCCTTATCAAGATACTCTGCACTCTTTTGCCTGAAAGGCTCAAAATTCTGCCTGATACCGTCAAAGTCAACAGGCTCTTTTAAAATATCAAAAATCGTTCTTTCTTCGGTTACCTTTACACTTTCAAGGCTGAGAACATTCAGCAAATGGTCAAGCTTAACATTGTTTGTTGAACGAACATAAACAGCCATCGGTGTTTTGGTAAGGTATGCTGATATTGTGCCGTGGAACGTGTCGGTAAATACAGCTTGTGCACCTTTGAACCAATAAAGCATTTCTATAGGGTCACAGGCTATCTGCTTGTCGCACCATTTATGGAATGCGCCGATTGAATAAACCTTTGCACCGATTGAGTCAGCATATTCTCTGATTGCCTGAATCCTTTCAGGCTCATTAAGGTTACTGTTATAACCATAAACAGCAACGTATTTTTTATCGGTCATTTTACGGTAATCTGCAATTTCTTTTTCAAAACCGTAAAGAAGCACAGGGTCACACACAAGCTCAACATCTCTGCCTGTAAGCTCACCGGCAATTGCCTGACTCGTCAGATCACGGGCAGAAAGGAATGAGAAGTTACTCAATCCGCTTTCAATGAGCCTTTTGCAGTGATAATTTTCAATATCAGCCATGCCTGTCTGACCGAAGCTGGGTGCATAAGATATACATCTTTGTGCATCTACGCCATGGCCGTACATCATCATATTTGCGCCAAGCTGAAGACTCCACACCTCGTCAGAGCCGATAAGAGCAACATCAACACCGCAGTCACTGTATGGCAAAAAAGAAAAATTTGCTTTATTGAAGCTCTGTAAAAGAGAATGCTTTTTTGCCATTGTGCTGATAAACAACGGGCCCTGCTTAAATAAATATTCTTTTATATAAAACGGTATAGATTTGATACCCACAGAAAACTTCTTTTGGTCATAACGGTTTGCAAAATCAAGATTCTTTGAATATGACAAAGTGTGAACCTCATGACCCTTGTTTTTCAGATACCGGGTCATGGCATAATGCTGCAGGCACGCGCCATGGCTTTCTACCTGATAGTGGGTAAGTATTCCTATTTTCATACCGTTTTCTCCTCTTTGTTCTTATTTATGCCCTCTTCGTGCTTTGTAAGATAAAATTTCTGAAGCCACGGAGCAGTTGTATGAATATCATAGCCTGTTGCTTTGAGCTTTTCATAAGTATCTTCACGCGGTTTTTTTGCAGCTTCAATAAAACTCTCTGCCCATTTTGAAACAGGAGCATCAAGGGATAAATACTCAACCATATTACAAGCATTCATTTCTCTTGTTACGCCGTCTGCAACAACGCAGTTAAGTCCGCTTGCCTGAGCCTCAATACCTGTAACCGGCAATCCTTCCCATAATGAAGTAAGAGTGAATACATCGGCTGCTTGTAAAATATCAGGTACATCCGATCGCATACCTAAAAACCTTGTATATTTATCAACATTCAACGCCTTTGCCTTTGCTTTGACCTCTTCTTCACAAGGTCCGTCACCTGCAAAAACAAACACCACGTCATCGCGTGTTTTAAGTATTTCTGCAAGAACATCTATAAGAAATGTCTGGTTTTTTTCAGGTCTGAATCGTGCAATACAAGCAATTACAAGCTTGTCTTCTACATCAAGTTTTTTGCGCATCTCGGCTCTTTTTTCAGGATTGAATCGAAAGCTCTGAGCGTCAACCGCATTCGCTATAACCTTAACCTTACCGGATTCAACCACATCTTTAGGATAAAACCAATTCATCGCAGATTCTGAACAAGCAAACATATCTGTTGCGTGCTTATATATTGATTTTTGAAGATAATCGGTCACAACACCAAGCATACCTGCTTTAGCCTTTGTGTTATGGCTATGAGAAATACAGCAGGTTATACCGTATTTTTTTGCAATAGGCATATAAATTGAGGCAGTGTTAGTCATATGACAATGAATAACCTTGTACTCTTTGTGTTTTTTAAAGAAACTATGGAGTGCATTGATGTAATCAAAATAGCGCCAATAATATATATGAGTTTCGTCTCTTAAAGCGGGCATTTCATAAATTCTGCCACCCAACTTACGAATTTCGTCATTAAAAGCAGCTTCCCTACCATAGTGGGACAAAAAATCAAACTGTACCTTTTCTCTGTCTATATTGCGATAAAGATTCATTATCATTGTTTCAATTCCGCCATGGTCCATTCGACCCACAATATGAAGAACTCTTATCGGTTCTTTGCTCATCATTACACACCCTTTCACCCGGTTTTTAATTTATAAACCAATTTCATTCAACAGCTCAGCTATATATTCAGCCTGACCGTCAGGAACGCTTTTTGTTGCCTGAAGATTTGATTTTTGTTTATCTGTTTTTTTGCCGGATATTAAATTTATCCATCTTATCACTTCATAAAATGGTGTAAGCCACTTTTTGCTATGAAGTATCGGATACTGATATTTCAACTTTTCATAAGGCAAAAAAATTCTTGACAAAATATATCTGTATCTGCCGCCCGCTTTGTGCTGACGGATAGATATTTCTGTTTTTTTATCACCGTAAACTCCGCCGGTGATTATATATGATTCCATTTTTTTAGTAATTTCATCGTGAGCTTTACCGCCAAACCACACCTGAGAAAGGCAACGGACAGCACCTGCAAAAGCATACAGGTTGCTTTGCTTTAAAAGCTCTGCGGTTTTCTGATTCCAAAAATCCGCCTTTTTTTCCATCATCCATAAATCCAGCAAAGGTCTTACACCGCAACCTCCGCCTTCAAAATGTTTAGCTATATGAGCAATATGATATAAATAAAACATACTGTTATCCATATCATATAAATATCTGTAATTTTTTCTCGGATAAGAATAATCCCACACATTTTTTAAGATATCAGAGGCTGAATTTGCTCTGCCTGATTCTACAAGGTCATAATGAAGCTCAACTAAAATGCTGTTAGCTGATATCAGAGATACATCGTGAGCGCTTTCACCCTGCTTTGAATAACCGAGATTTTCAATTATAAGGCTCTGTGCCGACGGCAACTCTTCTTTTTCAACAAGAATGTCAATGTCACAGCTCGTTCTCATCCATCCCTGAGAATAAAAACTGCGCATAACCGCACCCTTTAAGGGTATAAATTTAATCTGTGCTTTTTCAAGCAATTCACATATCTGATTAAATTCATAATTTAATCTTTCGTATCTGAAAAAAGCTGAATATACCTTTTCTCTGAATAACTCACTGAATATGCCGTCATTCAGAAGTCCGTTTTTTTCAAGAGCAGAGCCCACAAGATGAGCAACATCATGGGCATCTGAAAGTGAGTAAAGCTTCTGAGCGCAATCGCCTGACAACTTAAGCGAATCTGATTTTTTTAAAACTTCGCCTGACGCTTCACTTGCAATAAGCTGCATCATCAGTTTTGTCAATTGCTCCATTTCACTGCTCCTGCTTAAAATAATTTTTTGACTGCTGAACCTGCTTTAAAAATTTTATCTCTGAACGGTCTGGTAGGATACCATAACAAATTCCACATTTTAAATACAGATGAGTTATTTGTTATAACCTTACCGTTGCGCTCAATTTCACATACAAAGGCAATAACCTGCTCTTTTTCAATGGTCTCACACCATTGCTGAGCGTCACCGTTTACAACAATTCTGTTACCGACAAGCTTTCTTATTCTGTGAAGAAAAATCTTCCCGTCATACCGCTTAAAAAGAACTATCTGCCCTTTTTTTATATCTCTGTCGCTGCACTGCTTAAGGCGGACCGTATCCTGATTGTGCCTGAGAAAAGGCTTCATACTGTAGCCCGAAACACAAACAGACACTACACCGCCGTTTTTTAAAATATCCTGTAAAGGCCCGTCAATTTCACGGGTTGAAAAAACTATTTTTTCCATACATTAAAACACCGTATTTTCAGTGAGAATAACAGCTTCTTCATCTGCCCTGCATTCAAGCAGATACACCGGAACATCTTTGATAATTGAATCAAATGTATCAAGGGCTGACTGAAGGCAGCTTTTATCCCAATGAGGTAAAAAAATGTGAGGCATAAAATATTGGGCACACTCTATACTGTTAAGTCTGCTGATTTTATTTTCTTTCGCCTGACGAAGAGCAATAATTGCTTTAACAGGTGCTTTTTTATTAAGTCGGTATGGTGATGAACCTTGCCAGGGCAAGCCGTATGCCACGGCACCGTTGTCATCACTTCTTATAAGAACCTTGTCACCGTTTATAATCTCTGCATCAAGATACTTATTCCACAATTTCGCCTGAGTTGTTTTGCCCACACCCGAATAGCCTGTAAAAATAATTCCGCTGTTGTTATGTTTAACAAAAGAACCGTGTATAAGCAACGTGTTAAAAAATGAGAGTCTTGAACAAATAGCCGTCAACGGTAATGTGAAATTTGCATCAGAATAATTTTTGCAATACAAAGCTGCCTGCGACCAATCATCGTTTGCACAAAGCAGTTCGTAAGCAGACTCCATTCGTCTTATAACGTGACCTTGTGTTGTTTCAATAAACTGAACACCGTGATATTCTTCACCGCTCTGCTTTGCCGACAAGGTCAGAATACAATCCTCCTGTTCATTTTCCGCCTCAAAGCCTGACACAAAATCTTTATATTCAGGCATCCAACGGATAAATGAATCTGCTAACCTGATTACCATCCTATTCTACGGAAGCACTTAAAGTATGTTAACGGATTCTTTTCACCGAAGATCATAAGCTCTTCATAATATGGTGAAAAAGCTTCACCTACAACGGTAACCTTGGCTGTTGTATCACCTGTATAATATTCACGGCAAACTGTCTGCTCATGAGTGAACTTGATAACAACCTCTGATGAAATTGCATCGTCACCACTGTTAACACGGTCTGAACCCGCGATATTTTCGCTGATATTCAGTGCGAAAAATTTACTTTCCGGAGCTACATACTGTTTTTTCATAGTTTTTCCTCCTGCTTTAATTTAAGTTTATATAATTCAGTGAGCCGCTTTGCAACATCGCAAAGCCCTGCATCAATCTTTTCAGGGTGTCCGCTTTCGGCACAAAGGGCACCGGGACACCTTTGGCAAAATTCACTCCATTCGCAATCAGCACATTCAGGAGGGCTTTTTACCATTTCAACCTTTTCAAGTAATTCAATCCAATCTTCTGATAAATTACCCGAATATTCTGCATACGGCTGTGTCATAAAAGAGCACATCTGCAAATGGCCGTTCCACGTCATCCACAATGAATCCCCTTTACTTGCGCACCAGGCAAAAGGTGATTTTAATGGGGGGAACTTATTTTTTTCAAGTGCGTCAATTGTCAGCTCATCAGGGAAATCATCCAGAGCAAAACGGGATTTTTCAATATCAGCCGTTGACCCTCTTGACGAGCGCACAACCGAAATAGTATGTTGCATGGGAACGGAATGCTCCCGTGCAAATTTATATATATCCTGCAAATCATCAGCATTTTCGCGAACGATTGTAGATGTCATTTTTAAGGGGATTCCCTCTGCTTTTATCAGCTCAACAGCTTTGCTTATTTTTGTGAAGCCGTCAGGTGAATTGCAGGTGCGCCTATATGTTTCGTCACTTGCGCCGTAAAGAGTAAGCTTGATTGAACCCGGTGCACCGTACAGCCTGAATTTTGAAATTGCATCTTCGTCAATAAGATAACCGTTTGATAAAAGCGATATTATAAATCCCATTTTATTCAGCTGAGAATATATCTCCCAGAATTGAGGGTGAGTCATCGGCTCACCGCCTGTAAGGCAGATATTAAGAGCTCCCATTTCTTTAGCCTGACGGGCAATACCCAGCCACTGCTCTGCATTCATCATTCTGCCTTGTTCTGCAGCCTGTTCTTTTGTAAGACGGACATAGCACATAACACAGCTGAAATTACAAAAAGGAGTAAGCTCAAATGTAAGGTTTAACGGCACTCCGTTAGCCTTTGCCCATTGGCTCATCTGCGACAGATAATCGTCAGACAAATCGTTACATTTTATCATTCCAGAACACCCTGCTCTTTTAAGCCGTCAATAAATTTTTTAACATCAGCAAAAGCAATTTCTCTGCCGATTTCGTAATTATCTGTGATTATATCTGTGAGTGCATCTTCATCTGCACCGTTTTCAAGAGCACGCCACAAAAGCTCTCCGCTTTCACTCAGGGCAATCATACCGTGGATATGAGAAGTCTGTTGACCAACCGGCACAGCCATAACCTGCTCACCCAACTTCCGCACAATAAAACCCTCTTTGATTTTATAAACCATAGTGATTGTCCTTTCTTTATTTATCTGAAATCAGATTTCCTTTTTCGTTTAATCTGTAAATACGCTGACAATATTGAAGCATACTCGGTCTGTGAGTGGTGATAATGCAAGTGCGATTTTTGTCACACTCCATAATATTTTTAAGCACCCGTGCTTCTGTATCAGCATCAAGAGCAGATGTTGCCTCATCCATAATTAACACAGGGGCATCTCTTAAAATTGCACGTGCAATCGAAATACGCTGAATCTGCCCTTCGGAGAAATTAACACCTCTTTCACCGATGTTTGTATTTAACACTTCGGGCAATTCACTTACAAAGCTCCAGGCATCAGCAATCTTCAGCACAGCTTCAAGCTCCTCATCTGTAGCTTCAGGCTTGACGATACGAAGGTTATCGGCAACCGTACCCGAAAAAATTGCACTGCCCTGAGGCACGTATGAGCAAAATCTTCTTGTGCTGTCAGAAATGTTGAGTGATGTACCGTTCACTGCCATTTCAATCTTACCCGAGTCAGGCTCAACAAGGCCGAGAATAAGACGGAGTATTGTAGTTTTACCTTCACCTGACGGGCCTACAAGGGCAATAGTTTCACCGGGGTGCGCAACAAAATCAATATTGTTAAGCACTGCCTGAGTGCTGTCATCATAAGTATATGTAAGGTCTGTTGCTCTTACTGTTATACCGTTTTTAATTGCAGACGGCATAATATCCTGAGCAACAGCTTTATCTGTATCTTCTTCAAGGGATAAGTCTGTGATTTTCATAATTCTGCCTGCAGCAGTACCGATTGCTATTGCACCCGGCACTAATGAAACAAGGGCTGAGAATGACGCAGAAAGCTTACCTGAAATTTGAAGGAACAAAGTCATTGTGCCGTAGGTGATTACACCCTGCCACAAGCGCCAGACTCCCCAACCGTAGCATAGATAAGAAACTGCAAGACCGATAACAGACATTATCATATTAAGCACGATAGAGAATTTATCGTGTGCCATCCTCATTTTTCTGTATTCATTAAGAAGCTTTTTAAAATCATCAATATATCTTCTTGTTAAATCAAAAGCCTTGATTGTCTGAATATTCTGCATTGACTCTTCACTGAAAGAGAGAATGTGACCGTTCATTTCACGGCTTTCTTCGTTATATTTACGCATCATTTTTGTGGTGAATCTTGATGCAAAGAATAAAAACGGAGCACTGAGTAATGCAAAGAAAACCATTGACACATCATAATAAATCACAATCGCAAGGCAGCCAAAAAACTGAGTCAGCTTTGTGAACACACTTGGTACGAATGATATGATACTGTTTGAAACTGTAGCAACATCACCCTCAAGCCTGTTGATAAGGTCGCCTGAATGGAATTTGTTTATATCTTCCCAACGGGAAAGAACAATGTGCTTATAAATATCTGCTCTGATTTCAGTTTTTATTCTCGTGCCTACAACAGATGTTATTCTTGAAGTTGCTGCATTGAGAAAAATCTGCATCAGAGCAAGACCGATTGTCAAAGAAACAGCAAGTCCGATAGTATCATTATTATGAGTAACAACTGCATCAATAAGATGCTTTGAAGCTACGCTTGAGCCGAGACCCATAGCTGTACCCACAATGCCGATTATTATATATAAAAATACTTCAAACCGATATTTTGACACATAACGAAACAGCCAGCGCCACTCTTTACCGAGGCTGCGCAGTAAAGCTCTGTATTCATTCGGCTTTTTCATCTGTATCCTTCCTTCTTAATAAGCTTTAATCGTCACCATAAACATTGGTATATCCGTAACCTTTAGTGTTGTTATAACCGTATCCGTAACCGTAACGGCCTTTTTGGTAGCCATAACCGTAACCGTAGCCATAGCCATAACCATAGCCGTAGTTGCCTCCGTAACCGCCAAGTCCGCCAACTGCACCGTTAAGAACACATCCCAGGAATTTGATATCTGTTGAAAACAGATTGTCAATACCTTTACGGATTGAGGAATTCATAACCGTATCCTGCTTGATAACATAAACAGCAGCATCTGCAGCACCTGCAACAATAGCAGCGTCAGATATAAGTCCGCAAGGTGGTGTATCAATAAAGATGTAGTCATACTCTTGCCTGAGAGAAACTATAATTCTCTTAAGAGTCGATGTTCTCATAACCTTCCAGAATTGATTGTTTGATAAGTTGAAGCTTAACAAATCAACATTAAGCTCTGTAATCTGACTGATTTTATATTCGGAATTGTTTGTGATTATCCGTTCATCGTCACTGTTGCCGCCAAGCACTCGCTGAATGCCCGAATCCCTGATATCACAGTCAATAACGAGCACCTTACTGTTACTTTTTGCAAACATAGACGCAAGGTTAAGAGTAACCATAGATTTACCCTCACCCGGCGCAGTGCTTGTAACCATAACAACTCTCTCTTCATCTGAAAGACCGTTTTGTATTGACCCTCTGAGTAATCGTAAGGACTCAAGGAAGCCGTTACCGATAAGCGGATTGGTCAAAAGAATATCCGAATTTATTTTATTTTTATATTTTTTAAAATAAACCTGAGGCAGAACACCGATACACTGCTGATTAAGTTCACCCCTGATATCTTCTTTTGTACGGATTGTACGGCGCAAAGCTGCATATATAAATATCCACACTGCACAGATTGCAACGCCTGCAAGTACGCCTTTAAAAGTCTGGGACTTCCAATGCATACTGTTTGACGGGTAAGAAGGTACCTCAGGAACAGAAATCATAGCGATTTCAGTTCTGCCGATAATATATTCCGTAATCTGCGGATAATTTTCCATAACAGACATAAGGGTATCATATGTGAGCTGCGGGTCACTGCCTTTTGTGGTGATAGTGACCATGTTAGTTCCGCCTACACATGATGCTGAAACAGTCGCCGGCATTTTAGATACATTAAGGTCTTCACATACTCTTTGCTGAAGAATATTACTTTCTAAAACATACGGGAAAATACTTGCAAGCTGGTCAGCAGTACCTCTGTCATAATAAAACGAATAAGCAGAGTAATTATTCTGACCTGCAAGAGAAGAATTTTCTGTGTAAACGGTAAAAGTTGCAGATGCTGTATAGCTGGGAACAAAATTCACATAACTTCTGTAAAACATTGTACCGCCGAACAAAACAGCAAGTGAAACTCCAACCCACCAGAATTTTACAAACCCACGCCATAAATCACTGAGGTAGAGCTTGATATCTATCTCGCCGGAGCCGGTATTCTTTTTTGTTTCTTCTGAACTCATATACTCATACTCCATTCAAAAAGTTAAAGCTTTATTCAATAGCTGCGTGGCGCACTGCCGTCATACTTTGAATAACCGTATCGCTTGTGTTTTTTACCTGCACGGTTATATCCGTTTGCAGAGTCTGTACCAAGCTGCCCGAACAATGTGAAAGGTCGGTTGACGCTATTAAGTATACAGCCTGCAAGACTGCCGCCCAAATCAGATATTGTCATGATTGCATCATTGATGTCAGCTGTTGCAACTGTATCCACCCTGACAACGAGCAGTGCTTTATCAGAGACGGTTATCATACTCATCGCATCTGCCGATACTGAAACAGGCGGTGTATCGATGATTATAAAATCCACCTTTTCTTTCATAGATGCGAGGTAATCACTTACAAGCTTTGAACCTATCCATTCAGATGAATCCTTGCGGGGTTTCTGATTCATAGCAATAAAAAGATTGCCTTTTTTGTATCTTACAAATTTATACTCTTTCGGTGAAACCTTTCTTGATAAAACATCACTGAATTCAACTGCATTCTTATTTCTGTAATCAAAAATTTTATAAAGAGACGGCTTTTTCATATCCATATCGATAAGCATCACTTTATACCCTCTTGCCGCTAACGAAAGAGAAATGTTGGCAGCAATAGTGGATTTACCTTCATTCTCAGCAACACTTGTGACTGTAAAAATCTTGCTGTTATTATTTTTTTGCATATATTCAAGCTTTGTTACTATTTTCTGATAATCCTCTGCAAACCTCAGGCTTGCAAAAGCATCCGTCAGAAGCAGGGCTCTTTTTTTACGGGTCAATCTTTCTTTTAAAGATAAATGAACATTCTCATGAATGATTGAGCCTATAAGCTTTGAATCTATTTTTTTGTCAAAAGACTCTTCTGTTTTAACGGTATCTCTGAAAAGAGACAAAACCGCAATCACCGCAAGCATCGCAGCAGCAGCAAGACCTGCAAACTGAATTCTTCGTGTAGAGGATATAAAGTTTGACTGACCTGTAGGCATCTGCGGCGCTAACAAAACATCAATTACCGCGTCTGAAAAAATAGCCTCCGAAACATCAGGATAAACCTGAAGAACAGACCTTAGCAATTCATAAGCTTGCTGAGGGCCTGAAGCTGTAACAGAAACAGTCATAAGGTTTGTATCCCCGTTTACCTGTGTGGAGATTGAACCGTCAAATTTTTCAAGACCGATATTTTCGGCAGCAAGCTGTTTTAAGGTATTCTGAGTAAAAACTTCTGCAAAAATATTTGCCATTTCAGATGATGCAGAAAGGTTTGTGTATGCGCCTGAAGTACCTGCCTTGGAGCGCACAACCAATGTTGCGCTGCTTGTGTAGACAGGTTTATAGACGCTGTGCTCTGCAATATATACGCCGAACACAACTATAATAGCTGTTAGAATTATTACCCAAAAATTGCGTATAATATCACGCAGCATACTATGCCATTCAAATGTAAGCGACAATAAAGGGCCACGATTTTTCAAGCTGATTACTCCTCTACAACAACGGTCAGGATGCTGTGACCCTGATAACCGGATTTGTTTGAAACATAATAGTGAACACTGTAGGTTCCCGGAACATGCGGGTTAAAATCTGTTGTTATTTTCACTTCTTCATCCATAATTGCACCGTGACTCTCAGTAACGGCAGAAATGTATGATTTAAAGTCAGGCTCTGTACCTTTTTTGATATAGATAATGTATTCACTGAGCTTTATAACAGGTGAGAACTGCATACTCTCTTCAACATAAACAGGCAAATCAATATAGATAATGTCACCAAAGCTGTTGGTTGCCTGGAGTGACATATTGAAAACACCCACTGCATTATCTGTATAGTCAGTAGAATTGACTACAATCTTATGGCTGATGTCACCGTCAAGCATATCCTGCGCACCAACGATTGAGCGCACATCAACTGACTCATCTTTATAAAAAACCAGTGAACGCTCCATAGTGAATTTAGGAGGGACATAGTTTTTGTACTTTATCATTCTGGTGTTTTTAGCTACACGGTTGTTACTGTCTGCCACAGCGTATGTTACGATACATTCACCGTCCCTGACAAACTGGGAAACAGATTCAACTATTACCTTTGATGTAAGGTCGCCGTCTTTACCGTCATAAGCTGTTACGCCCTGTAAAAGCTCTTCATCGGTTACACCTATATTGACCTCAAGCATCTCTTGCTCAATTTCAATTGAAGGATAAGTTCTGTCAATATTTCTTTTGGCATCAATATAAAAAAGAGTAAAAACACATGTTACAACAACAAACACTATTGCCACTAACACGCGAAGCACTTTTATTGCAGACATAACCTTCCTCCTTTGCTAAAAACTGTAAATTGTTTCATCATTAACCGCTTTATACGGATTATCTTTTAAAAGAAAATCTGCATAGTCAGGTGAAAATCTTTCACTTATAATTTCATGTGCATCAGCAAGATACGGCGTTCTGCTGTATTGGCTGTGAGCATCACTTGCAACAAAATCTGCCTGATAATTGCTGATTATTTCCATAGCCGCTTTTTTTGCCCTTGAGCCGAAAAAGCCTTTAAGGCTGCCTTTATTGACCTGAATCAAGCCGCCTATATCTTTGATTTTATATATAGAATCACTGTTTTCAATAACAAAGCCGTAACGCTCAGGGTGAGCGATTACAGGTACATAACCCGAAGCAGTGATCTGCCTTATTTTATGGTAGGCAGCCTGCGAACTTTCTTGCATACTGAATTCAACCAGCAGATACCTTGAATGGTTAATTGTTACAAGCTTATTTTCGTTAAGAAGCTCTATAATGCCTGAGCCCATAAAAATCTCCTGACCTGAAAACAGGGTTATGGGTATCATACGGTTATTCAGCTCGTTTTGCAGATTATCAAGACCTGCCTGTAACCCGGCATTCCAATAATTAGGGTTCGCACCCGGTATGTTGCAATGAGGTGTAACAACAATACCTCTTGTACCCGAAGAAGCTGCAAGCCTTGCCATCTCAATTGAATCACTTATGTTACCTGAGCCGTCATCAATGCCGGGATATATGTGACAATGTATATCAATCAAGCTTACACCTCCAACGCCAGATAGGCACAAAAGCCCAAATTAGACATTCTTACAGTTATAGCAATTATACTACATATAATCAAAAAAATCAATGTTATTGGCACATAATATGTATAGTGATTTGATTGAATTTCAGCTTTTTATAAGGATTTGGTATATTTTATTTTTATATAGAAATATTGACAGGGGGTTAATTTATGATAATTTATAAGCCGATAAAAAAATGGAGTGTGCACTATGTCAACAAGTGAAATTTTTGTTATAGCTCTCGGTCTTTCTATGGACGCTTTCGCAGTTGCAATATGCAAGGGCTTATCCCTGTACAAAATGAAGCCTAAACACGCGATTATTACCGGTATTTATTTTGGCGGTTTTCAGGGTCTTATGCCTCTTATAGGTTACATACTCGGCAAACAGTTTGAATCTCTAATCACAAGCGTTGATCATTGGATTGCCTTCGGTCTGCTGGGTATCATCGGTATCAATATGATAAGAGAATCCCGCGGTGAAGCTGATAATCTTAATGATTCCCTCGCACCTAAAACAATGCTTCCGTTAGCAGTTGCAACAAGCATTGACGCCCTTGCAGTCGGTATTACTTTCGCTTTCCTTAAAGTAAATATTGTTTATTCAGTAAGCTTTATCGGTGTAATTACCTTTGTTTTGTCTTGTATCGGTGTTAAAATCGGCAGTATATTCGGCACAAAATTCAAATCTGTTGCAGAACTTGCAGGCGGAATTATACTTATACTTATGGGCACAAAAATTCTCCTTGAGCATTTAGGTATCATAAACTTTTAAATAGCAGCAGCGGCTCTTCTGATTTTTGCAGAGCCGCTGTTTTTTATGTGATATAAAAAGTAAAAGAGGCAGTCATTGACTGCCTCTTTGTTATTATGTTATGTGATTAGTCAGCGATGATTTCGCCCATCATACCCGGTTTTGCAAATGCTGCATTAGCTTCGTCTGTGTCGATATGCATAGCAAGTGCATAAGAAGGGTTAACTCTTACAACTACATCACCAAAAACAAGGCTTCTGCCGTCTGATTCAACCTTAACGCTTACAATCTGCTTATCTTCAACGCCGTATTTTTCAGCATCAGCAGGGGTTGCATGGATGTGGCGTTTTGCAACGATAACGGCCTCTTTCAACTCAACCTCACCTGCAGGGCCAACAAGCTTACAGCCGCCTGAAGCTGCTGTGTCACCGCTTTCACGGCAAGGAGCGTCAACGCCGATTGAGCGAGCATCTGATGCTGAAAGCTCAACCTGTGTTTCCGGGCGGACAGGTCCGAGGATTGAAACCTTAGGGAATGAACCCTTAGGGCCGATAACCTGAACTCTCTCTTCGCAAGCGAACTGACC
>JBGVPE010000054.1:0-10900 GCA_045126895.1 Acutalibacteraceae bacterium
TAGCTATACAAGCAGCCATCTGACCGCCGATAGTAATTTCACCTGATTCATCACTGAATGCCGAAAAAATAAAATGTGCCATTATAAACTCTCCCTTGGAAGTAAATTTGAAAACATATTATGTTTCCGTATAATAATACCACAAAATAAATTTGAATGGAATAGAAAAACAAGATAAAACTGACAAAATTACTGATTTTTTTTAATGTAATTATGATAAAAGCCGATGCAAATTAAATGCATCGGCTTTGTATTATAAGATCAAGCTTTTATTCGCAACAATATACCGGGAAACAGTATTCAAAACGGTCTCTTTATTATCTGCCAAAAAAGATGCATACTCGTTATCAACCTGAGCAATAATATCCGCATCAAAAGAAACCTCTTCGTTATTATCATCATACATAACATACTGCTTATTAAAAATCTCAGCAAACTTACCGCCGATAACAGTATCGACTGCGTTTTTAGCCTGAGAGAGCAAAGGCTCACCGTTAATATTAAAAAATTCAGAAAGAGCTGTATATTTGCTGTCTTCAAAAATAAAGCTTAAAGCATAAATATTGCGCTTCACTTCATTGAGCTTATTGAATTCTGACACCATATCATTAAGCGTTTCAACAGACATCTGAATATTCATCGCAACACCGAAAAGGAGTTTTTCACTATCAATTGAATTATCAGAAAAAATGCTGTCATCAAGTGTTGCAAATTCTTTTCGCAGTGCTTTTTCTTTTTCGATAGCTGCAATTATTCTTTCACGCTCTTCTTTTCTTCTCTGGCCTGATGCAATTGCTTTAATCCAGGCAAAAACTGTTGCAGCAATAAGGACAATAAAAATGGGAATTATATACCAGTTTTCTAAAACATATGACATATAAATACTCCTTACAATAAAGCTTTGTAAATCTCACCTTTTTTAAATCCGGTGAGCTTTGCTGCATTTTTGGCAGCCTCGCTGGTACTCATACCGCTTTCAACGCTTTTTTTAGCAAGTTCAATTGCATACTCAATAGTAATTTCTTCATCAGAAGAAGTTTCTTCTTTGCCTTTTAAGATAAGCACCATTTCACCCTTTAAATTGCCGTCACCATACAGCTCAACAGCTTTACCCAGGGTTGTTTTGATAACCTGCTCATAAATTTTTGTAAGTTCCCTGACAATAGCTATTTCTCTGTCGCCAAAGACTTTATACATATCTTTTAATGTAGACGCAAGTTTATGAGGCGCTTCATAAAAAATCATTGTTCTTTTTTCATTTCTTAAAGAATCAAGGTGCTCTGCTCTGCCCGGTTTATTTACACTTAAAAAGCCTTCAAAAGTAAATCTTCCCGAAGGCATACCTGATATCGCAAGTGCAGTTGCAAAAGCACACGGTCCGGGAACAGACTCAACTGCAATACCCTTCTCGTGGCAGCATTTAACAAGATCTTCACCCGGGTCTGAAATAGCCGGCATACCTGCATCTGTAACAAGAGCGCATGTTTTACCGCTTAAAATTTCAGCAATAATCTTTTCGCCGCTTTCTCTGATATTATGCTCAAAGTAACTCACCATCGGCTTTTTAATCCCGAAATGATTAAGTAATTTTAAAGTAACTCTGGTATCTTCAGCAGCGATGAAATCACACTCACTTAACATACGGATTGCTCGCGGAGAAAAATCTTCAAGGTTGCCGATAGGCGTACCTACTACATAAAGCTTACTCATTTGTGATTCTCCTTATATTCTCCGTAAATTTTAATAACCTCATCGCATAATTCTCCGTCAGAATTATACATTACAAGCGGCGCTTCAACATTCATAAAGGGTTTAGCTCCCTTTTTACCCTCAATCATAAATAACCATGGTGCAGTATCTGCCTTTTTTGAAACAAAACGAAGACGTTTAGGTTCAATACCTGCATTTCTCATACTTACTATTGTATCAATCAATCGTTCAGGTCTGTTACAAAGGCAAAGTCTGCCACCGAAGTTCAAAAGATGTGCTGCAGCTGCAGTTACATCATCGATATTACAAGTAATCTCATGCCTTGCAATTCTTGCTGAAGCCTCTCTGCTTTCAATACCGCCATTCGCCGCTTTATACGGAGGATTCATTATAACAACATTAAAGGTTCCGTGTTCAAGCAGCTGCTTGATGTTACGGATATCACCGTTGATGATTTCAACTTTATCACGGGCGTTACTTAACTCAACAGATTGAGTAGCCTGCTCATAACCATTTTGCTGAATTTCAATACCTGTAATATGTTTGCCCATACCGTTTCGGCAAAGAAGCATAGGGATAATACCGCACCCTGTACCCATATCACACACTATATCTTTTTTGTTTGGTGAAGCAAAATCAGCAAGTAACACAGCATCAGTCCCGAATGTATGCTCAGAACTGACAGCAACAATATAACCCGAACCTAATTCCTCTGTTTTAAACTGACGCATAAAAACCTCCGTACAAAGAAAAAGCAGGGCAGAAAACCGCCCTGCAACATGCTATAATAAGCTGAAATTATGCCTCTTGAGGAGCCTCAACAGGGCAAGCATCTGCACAAGCGCCGCAAGAAATGCAAGCGTCTGCATCGATAACATACTTTCCGTCGCCTTCAGAGATAGCTTCTACAGGACATTCGCCAGCACAAGCACCACAAGCGATGCAATCATCAGAAATTACAAATGCCATCGTTATTTCCTCCTTCTGTGAGATTATCTTAATTCTAACACATAGTTTTAATTTTTCAATACCTTTTTTGAAATTTAACAAATTATTTTCATTTTTTTAACGTTAATATGTCGGTGCCCGGATAATAGTGCTGTAAAATCTCTTTATATGTACTTCCTTGTCGTGCCATATAATCTGCACCATACTGACTCATACCTACAAAATGACCATTACCGAAGCAAGTAAAAACGACACTATCTTTATCTGTCTTAATTTTAAAATATGAACTTTTTAAACCGAATATATTTCGTATCTCCTGCCCGGAAAATACTTTTCCGTTAACATCAATTTCATCTACAATTCCTGAATCAAAACTTTTAGTTTCACCAACCTCAGCCTTATCAACATTCAATTTATTTTTAAAATCATCAATTTTAAATATTGATTCTGATTCAAACACAGGTGACAATTTATCACCTGAACTCGTAACAGAGATAAGATAAGGCACCTTACTCCCCCACACATTTTCAGCACTTTCTGTTTTACCCGAGCATAAATTATGATAAACAGCCATAATCGGTTTGCTTTTATATGAAATATATTCATACAAAACCTGATCAACGGCAGATTCAATTATCTTCTCATTATGAGCAAATTGGTCTCCCCATTTTTCCTGACGGGCTTTTTTATCAATATAAGATTGATATACTGAGCTATCATCAGAAATATCGGCACCGCCAAGTTTCTGAGAATCTCTTGATGAGATATATTTTGCATAAGTGTAGCTTGCAACAGCCTGAGCCTTCAACGCTTCTTCATGGTAAGATACAGACATTTCACCGGATACACAACCGATAAGATATTCACGTACGTTCATAGATTTTATAAATCCGTTTTCACCGGACATCACCTTTATAACAGAATTATCAATATCTTCCGACACAGGAGGTTTCGACTCATCAATCCTGACATATTTTACAGAAATCAATGGTGTAATTATCATCATTACAATTAAAATAATAGATAAAAATATAAATCTTTTCATTTTATCCCTCCTACTTGTCCGTTAAATAATATGCAAGTAAGAAATAAAAATGACATAAAAAAAGCCCGGCTGATGCCGAGCTTAAAATTAATTTTCAGTTGCTATTGAAAAATGATTTGCATATTCTTCCAGATTGCCCTGAAACCTTAATGATAATTCAGAAATTTTTTTAAAATCTCTGGGAAAATAAAGAGCACTGTTCTTTTTGAGTTTGAGTGCCTGTCCTTTTTCAAGAACATGGGCAACAAAATGAGAGCAGAAATACTCATGCCTTTTCTGACGAGGAATCATAAAAAGACCTGAAAGAACACCTAATTTTGTGTATTTGTATAATTTTCTGTTTGCCTGAAACTCAGTGATAATAGATTTGATTTTATCATAGACATCCTGCTGAACTTCTATCTCATAAAGCTGACATGGGAACAGAGGATGTTTAGAACGCAAGAAACGGGAAATATCTTCTTCAATAAAACCGTTAACCATGAAGCTGTAATATATATTCATATCTTCTTCAAGGCCAAGCGAACAATGAGTATAGTAGCATCGTGCAAAAAAACCTGCAGCTCTTGAACCACGGTCATGTAAACGGGTAAGCAGAATATACACTCTTTTAGTTTGTTTTTTCATATAATCCCTCAATTGCATAAATAATGCTAAAATTGAAATATGATTTTCTCCGAAAAAAAGCACCCTTGAAGAATAAAACAAGGGTGCGCTTGGTGCCGGTGACCGGGGTCGAACCGGTACGGTATCGCTACCACTGGATTTTGAGTCCAGCACGTCTGCCAATTCCATCACACCGGCACATATCTTGGATATTATACCCCATTTAAAATCAAAAATCAATACCTATTTTAATTTTTTTGGCACTGAATATGTACTCTTACAATTGTTATTTTAAGTTGGCGATTATAGACTGCGCGATTGCCTGAGCGTATTTATCTATATTTTTATCAAACTCATCATTATCTTTCTCGTTACTTATAAAGCCAACTTCAACCAAGCAGGAAGGCATATTGGTATTTGCATTCACATAGTAGTTGTTACCTGTTGAGTTGCGGTAACCGCTTTTTACACCTCTGTTTAAAAGCTCAGAATTATCTGAAAGAGCATTTAATATATCTTGTGCAAGAGTTTCTTCAACTTGTGATGGATTATCTTTAATCCATACTTCGTGGCCTGTACCGTCAGATGAGCTGTTTCTGTGTAACGAGACAAAAAGATCTGCTCTGCCTTTATTAGCCTTTTTACACCTTTCTTTTAACGAAACATTAACATCATTTTCTCTTGTCATTATGACTTTAATATCATTTTTTTCAAGTTCTTTACAAATCTTCAAAGCAAGTTTTAAATTGTCATCTTTTTCAAGGCGGGATTTTGAGCTGTATGTTGCACCGGAATCCGATCCGCCGTGACCCGCATCTATACATACAATATACTCACTATCAAAGATAACGGTAGTTATTGAAGAAAGAGCTTTTATAGCTATAAGCAAACTCAAAAGAACTATTACAAAAGATATAATCAGTTGCTTGTTCCACGATATTTTAATACTAATCACCTCATATAATTATACTTACTTAAATTAAAAATATGATTGACAGTTATGCTCAGCAAGAGTATAATTTACCTCAATGATAATACTGTTTATTTAATATGTAAATGGTGTTTGTTTATTATTTATTAAATCTTTATATTTATAGATCGGAGTGTATTTTCATGTCAACAGAAAATTTTAAACCCATTATCAGATTTGTAGTTATGAGTGACGTTCATTTAAAAGATGAGCATACTGTTGAGCACGACAGACTTGTAAAGGCTATCAATGATGCTTACAAAATTGCTGAAGCTCATCCTGATTATAAATCACTTGATGCTCTCATTCTTGATGGTGATTTTGCAAACAGCGGCTCTGAGGCTCAGATGCAGAGAGCTAAGCAGATTCTTGATGAAAACTTAAAAGAAGAAACAAAAGGAATTTATGCAATTGCAAGTCATGAGTTCCACGGTAATGGTGTTGAAGCCGGTTATGAAAAACTTAAGAGAATTTTAGGCAGTGACGGTGATACTCATGAGGTTATAAAAGGCTTCCATTTTGTTGCTGTTTCCCCGGCTAAAGGTGTTTGCGTTGATGATGCAAAAATTGCTTGGACAAGAGAAAAGCTTACTCTTGCTCACAAAGATGATCCTAAAAAGCCTGTGTTTATGTTCCAGCATCCTCATGTTTCAGGCACAGTTTACGGCTCAATCAACTGGGGTGAAGATGAGCTTAATGTTGTATACAACGATTTCCCTCAGATTCTGGTATTTTCAGGTCATTCACACGCTCCTATCAATGACCCTCGTTCAATTCATCAGCAGCATTATACATGCCTCGGCACAGGTACATTAAGTTACTTTGAACTTGATGAGTTTGACAAAATCTGCAATACAATCCCTGAAAATTCAAAAGAAGCTGCACAGATGCTTATCGTTGAGGCTGACGCTGATAACAGAGTACGAGTTTACCCTTATGATATTCTTACAGGTAATTTCTTCCAGTATGTATGGAAAATTGATGTTCCGTCAGACCCTGAAACATTTATTTACACAGATGCTAAGAGATATAAAGAAGCTCTTGCACCATATTTCAAAGACGGTGCAGCAGCTCAAGTCAGTGATATTACTGAATCAGGTGTTAAAATCACCTTCCCTCAGGCAACCTGCGATGACCAGCCATTTGTAAACAGCTATGATATAATTCTTCGCAGAAAATCAGATAACGTTATTGAAAGTCAGCAGAGTATCTGGTCAGAATATTATTTTTACAATATGCCTGAAACACGTGAATTTGTATTTAATAATCTTGAACCAAACACCGAGTATGTAGGAAAAATTACTGCTAAAGGATTCTTCCATAACTGCTCTTCCAATTATCTGACTGTTGAGTTCAAAACAAAGTAAGGTGTAAAAATTGGCTAAAATCAAGGAATTTTTAAAAAAGAAGGATATTGAATTTTCTGCAAAGCGTTATGGTATTGATGCATTAGGTGCGATGGCACAAGGTCTTTTTGCTTCACTTCTTGTAGGAACAATACTTTCAACAATAGGCACACAGTTTAACCTTGCCATTTTTACTGAGTTCGGTGATTTTGCAAAATCTGTATCAGGTCCTGCAATGGCAGTCGCAATCGGTTATGCACTTAAAGCCCCTCCTCTTGTACTGTTTTCATTAGTAACAGTCGGATGGGCATCTAACAGCCTTGGCGGTGCCGGCGGACCCCTTGCAGTTTTGATTATTGCGATAATTGCAACAGAATTAGGTAAGCTTGTCAGTAAAGAGACTAAGATTGATATTCTTGTTACACCTCTTACAGTGATTTTTTCAGGCGGCTTGCTTGCTCACTTCTGCGCACCGGCTATCGGCACAGCCGCAAGCTATGTAGGCAATATTATTATGTGGGCAACAGAACAACAACCGTTTGTTATGGGAATCCTCGTTTCTGTAGTTGTGGGTATAGCCCTTACACTACCGATCAGCAGTGCCGCTATCTGCGCTGCGCTTAGTTTAACAGGTCTTGCAGGCGGTGCAGCAGTTGCAGGCTGTTGCGCTCAGATGGTTGGCTTTGCTGTTATGAGTTTCAGAGAAAACCGTTGGGGCGGACTTGTTGCACAAGGTATCGGAACAAGTATGCTACAGATGGGCAATATTGTAAAAAACCCAAAAATCTGGATACCGCCTACATTAGCATCAGCAATCACCGGGCCTATTGCAACATGCATTTTCAAGATGAAAATGAACGGTGCCGCAATTTCATCAGGTATGGGTACCTGCGGTCTTGTTGGTCAGATTGGTGTTTATACAGGCTGGCTCAACGACATCGCTTCAGGCGCAAAAGAAGCTGTTACTGCTTTTGATTGGGCAGGACTCATTCTTATATGCTTTGTTCTCCCTGCTGTTCTAACCTGGATTATATCTTTACCGCTTCGCAAAATTGGTTGGATAAAAGAGAACGATTTAAAACTTGATTTATAAAACATAAACCCGATAGAAATATTATTAAATCTTCTATCGGGTTTTTATTATGTTGAAATATTATTCAAGGACTGCGCCTGTGCAACCTGATGTAACAAGTTTAGCGTATCTTGCAAGATAGCCATGAGTGATTCTTGGCTGTCTTGGTTTCCATTCAGCTCTTCTCTTTTCAAGCTCTTCATCAGAAACTAAAACGTTGATTGTATTTGCAGGGATGTCAATTTCGATAATATCGCCTTCTTCTATAAGAGCGATATTACCACCGACTGCAGCTTCAGGTGAAACGTGGCCGATAGCTGCACCTCTTGTAGCGCCTGAGAAACGTCCGTCAGTAATCAAAGCAACACAGTTACCGAGACCGCTGCCCATAATAGCAGATGTGGGGTTAAGCATTTCTCTCATACCCGGACCGCCTTTCGGACCTTCATAACGGATAACCACAACTTCACCAGGATTTATTTTGCCGCCGTAGATTGCATTAAGGGCATCTTCCTCACAGTCAAACACTCTTGCTTTACCGCTGTGCTGCATCATTTCAGGTGCAACTGCTGAACGTTTAACAACGCTGCCTTCAGGAGCAAGGTTACCTTTAAGAACTGCAATACCACCAGTTTTGCTGTATGGGTCCTCAACTGTTCTGATAATCTCAGTATCTTTGATTTCGCAACCGTCAATATTTTCTTTAATTGTTTTGCCTGTGCAAGTCATAAGCTCTGTTTTAAGTAAACCTAACTTATTGATTTCGTTCATTACTGCACTGATGCCGCCTGCTTCATTAAGCTGCTCAATATAATGGTTACCTGCAGGGGCAAGATGGCAAAGATTAGGTGTTTTATCTGATATTGCATTTGCAACAGAAAGGTCAAGCTTAATACCGCATTCATGAGCAATCGCAGGAAGATGAAGCATACTGTTAGTACTGCAACCAAGTGCCATATCGATTGTTAATGCATTAAGGAATGAATCCTCTGTCATAATATCTCTTGGTTTTATATCATTCTTGATAAGCTCAATAATCTGCATGCCTGCACGTTTAGCAAGCTGAAGACGCTGTGAATATACACCCGGGATTGTTCCGTTACCGGGAAGAGCCATACCGAGAACTTCGCAAAGGCAGTTCATTGAGTTGGCAGTGAACATACCTGAGCATGATCCGCAAGTCGGACAAGCTTTATTTTCAAACTCGCAAAGCTTTTTGTCATCGATTTTACCTGTTCTGAACTGGCTTACAGCTTCTGAAACATCAGAATAGCTGATTTTTCTGCCGTCCATAGTACCTGCAAGCATAGGGCCACCACTTACAAAAATTGATGGAACATTAAGTCTTGCAGCTGCCATAAGAAGACCCGGAACGTTTTTATCACAGTTAGGAACCATAACGAGACCGTCAAACGGATGTGCAGTTGCCATAGCCTCTGTTGAGTCAGCAATAAGCTCTCTTGTAACAAGAGAATATTTCATACCTTCGTGACCCATAGCAATACCGTCGCAAACAGCAATCGCAGGGAAAACTATCGGCACACCACCTGCCATTGAAACGCCCTGTTTAACAGCTTCAACAACTTTGTCAATATTCATATGACCGGGTACGATGTCATTCTGTGAGCTGACAATACCAATAAGAGGTTTACCTATTTCTTCATCTGTAAGACCAAGAGCATGTAACAAAGCACGCTGAGGAGCAGCGTTAATACCCTTAGTTATTTTATCACTTCTCATTTCAAACACTCCTTTTGAAAATTACCGAATAATTATACTACAACTATAATATCTGTGTCAATTACAGTTAATATTTTTCTTAATATAAGTCAAAACAGATTCTTGATTATTTTTAAGCTGACCATCAATAATCAAGAAAAGTATCCTTTTGAGTATTTCACCGATTTCTTTCCCTTTAAAGCCAAGTTTTATCAGGTCATTACCATCGATGCATAAATCTTTTATACTAATACACGGCTTGTTTTTAATAATATCAGCAACAACAGACTGTGTTTTTTCAACATTTGTTAAATCATTGGGGATATTGTCAGGATTTTTTGCTAATATATCAGCCTTTAAAACGGGCATAAGTCTTAATAAAAACTCCGGTGTCAATTCAGATGCCATAACAAGTATCTTTTTTTCATCACCGTCAGGCCGCCAATCATGATATAAAACAAGATTACTGATTTCTTCAATTTCCGAATTAGAAAAGCGGAGTTTTTTTAAAATCGCCTTGCTTTTTTCAAAACTAAGCTGTTGATGAAACTTAAAATGATCTGTACCGTCTCTATCGGTTTTATGTTTCTCAGGTTTACCTGAATCGTGTAAAAGCATAGCCATTCTCAATATCGGATCAGGTTTTATTGAATCAACTGCAACAGCAGTATGCTCCCACACATCAAAGATATGATACGGTGTATTCTGAGGAAAATTATACATCGGAGACAATTCGGGTATAATCTCAAAAATAACAGGTGCAAAATCCATTAAAACAGATTTCACCCTAATGCCGCACAGAAGCTTAAGCAGCTCAACCCTGACTCTTTCTTTTGCCACATTATTAAGTAAAGCTTTGTTTTTAAGCATACTCTCAGCGGTTGCTTTATCAATATCAAAATCAAGAACTGAAGAAAATCTTAATCCGCGGATAATACGAAGTGCATCTTCATTAAAACGCTTATCCGGGTCACCAACGCATTTAATGATTTTTTTATCAATATCTCCCCTGCCGTTAAAAGGGTCAACGAGACCTGTTGAAAGGTTATATGCCATTGCATTTACCGTAAAATCTCTGCGAGCTAAATCTGACTCTATATTCCTTGTGAATTCAACAGAATCGGGGTGACGGTTATCAGAGTATTCACCATCAACTCTCATGGTTGTAATTTCAACAATCTGTTCATCAATAATCACACTTAATGTGCCGTGTTTTATACCTGTTTCGATCACCTTGAATGATTCAAAAACTTTTTTCATTTCATCCGGTGTGGCTGATGTGGTAACATCCCAATCATTTGGAATTTTACAAAGATAAGCATCGCGCACACAACCGCCTACAACATAAGCTTCATATCCGTTAATTTCAAGCACAGATATTGCTTTTGATATAAAATCAGGAATGCTTATCTTCATAATTGTCACCTGCCTTCTTTACAATTTTATCACCTTAGGTTATAATTATCAAGAAGATTGGAGGATTT